>JABABS010000024.1 GCA_014238125.1 Phycisphaerales bacterium | reverse complement strand
CCAAACTCCGAAATGCTACCAAAAGATGTTGAAACCATTCTTGCGTGGAGCAAAGGCACCCTGCACAAAGAGTAGAAGTTACCCATCTACAACACGCATATTGAGCGTGAGTGCGGTCATAGTCCGTTAACTCAAAAACTCACAAAAAACCTGCTAAAACCAACTCTACACATTTGCATAATCCATTTTGGGGTGTACTTTTTCATCGGAAGCAGCGATGGGTGAACAGTTCACTCTCGTATGAGGACTTAAACCTCGGTGGCACATGGTGCCATAGAATTATGTACTTCTCCGTTACAAGCGGAGAAAAGGAGATTAGAAATGAAAACAACTAACGTTGTATTAGGAGCTGCATTTAGCCTTCTACTTGCAGGTGTAGCACAAGCAAGCCCTTACCAAGGAATCAGTATTGACTCACTTGGTGACATGGGCAACGGTGAAACCTACCGTATGTACGTGGACATGGATGCTGGCACTCGTGTTGATGCTATTTTTGGCAACGGAGCTGCCGAGTTATCAATCAGCACTGCTGATGGCATGAGTTTCTACCAACACACTGCGTTTGGTGGACCAACATCCCAAAGTATCAATAGTGCATTTTTCCCTCTAGCACCATCGCTAGAATGGGATTCATATGTGTCAATTGGCGCGTTATACACAAACGGCGCTCCATTTGGTAGCAATAACCTTTTGGACATTGGTATCGACTGGTCATCATTTGAGGGTGGCGGCGAACTTGCAACCGATAACGGTTCATGGTTCGTAACACCTGTTGATCCACAAGGTGAAGAACTTGGCGGGCGTGTATTTGTCGGCCAATTCACCGTTGTGGGTGGGACTGGTGACGGATATGCTGACCTTCTTGGACAAATCAGTATTCAAGGTAAAGACGCAGGGGGCGTAACATTCCAAGCAATCGGCGAAACATGGGCCGCTGTTCCAGCACCCGGTGCAATTGCACTTCTTGGCCTCGCTGGTGTTTGCAGCCGTCGACGAAGAAAATAATAGTTTCCTGATTCCAGGATTCAAGCAAAAATAATTCAGGGATTTGCACAGCCGCGAGAGATCGTGGCTGTGTTTTTTTGCTCTACCACCAGATACTTTAATAAGATACAATTTTTATACTTATCGCCCCATGATTGCTATAAGCGGTGATGAGCACATTAATACGTCCGATAATTTTGTACAAAATCGGAAATTCTCCCATTAATACTCCCATTTCTCCTTGATTCATATTGAAATAGTGATATGCTACATTTGGAAGCAGTGCTAGATCGAAGGAGAAGGCACGGAAAATTGAACCTGCGGCGTGTTAAAGCGCCAAAGGATTTATTAGTTTTACCCGAGTAACACTCGGGAGAAGGAGATTATTGTTATGAAAACAACAATCACAATGGGAGCATTAGGTGCGATTGCACTCGCAACTTCTGCTCAAGCGACTCCGTTCCAAGGATTCACTATCGAATCCATGGGCGATATGGGTTACGGTGAAACCGTACGTTTGTACGCGAACATTGATTCCGGTACTAGAATCGATGCTGTCTTTGGCAACTCGGCAAGTGCACTGTCTATCAGTGTTGACGGTGGTAGTTTCTACCAAAACGCTCTTGGTGGACCAACTTCCCAAAGTATCAATAGTGCATTTTTCCCTCTAGCACCATCGCTAGAATGGGATTCATATGTATCAATTGGCGAGTTATATTCAGGTGCGAACAATAACCTTTTGGACATTGGTATCGCCTGGACGAGCTTTGAGGGTGGCGGCGAACTTGCAACCGATAACGGTTCATGGTTCGTAACACCTGTTGATGCACAAGGTGCAGAAGTTAACGGCATGGTATTCATCGGCCAATTTACAATGGTAGGCGGCTCTGGCCTTATCGGTCAAGTAAGTTTCCAAGGTAAAGATGCTGATGGCAACACATGGCAAGAACTAGGCGTAACATGGGTACCTGCTCCAGGTGCTATGGCACTCCTCGGTCTCGCTGGTTTAGCTGGACGCCGTCGTCGACGTTAATTCGTAGATGACACCTCAGTGCTTTTGCACTGAAGCATTTCGATGCAAAAACGCACCGCCGCAGTCAAGACTGCGGCGGTGTTCTTTTTTAAAATCTGATTATTAAAATTAAACTACCTACTGGGTAGTTTATGAGAATGCGTTGAATCCAGTGAGTTCACGTCCAACGACAAGTTGGTGGACAGTTTCAGTGCCTTCGTAGGTAATCACGGTTTCAAGATTCAACATGTGACGGATAGTGCAATATTCACTACTCACACCATTAGCACCAAGCATGTCCCTCGCATCACGGGCAATATCAAGGGCAACACGAACATTATTCCACTTCGCCATAGAAATTTGAGAATGATGCAAATTGCCAGCATCTTTCATTCTGCCAAGATGTAAAACAAGCAATTGCGCGGTCGAAATTTTTCGGCTCATTTCCGCAAGTCGTATTTGTATTGACTGTGTTGCGGCAAGTGGTTTGCCAAAAAGTTTTCTCGATTTTGTATACGCCAGCACCTCTTCGAAGCATGCGATCGCTGCGCCAACTGCTCCCCAAGCAATGCCATACCTAGCATTAGTTAAACAGCGAAGCGGTCCTGCCAATCCCTGGATGTTTGGGAGTATGTTTTCCCCTTTCACTCGAACATCATTGAAGATCAAGTTTGAAGTGACGGAAGCGCGAAGAGAATATTTTCGTTCTATATCACTTGTGGAAAAGCCCTCTGTGCCTTTTTCCACAAGAAATGCTCGGCAGCCATCGTCAGTCATTGCCCACACAATCGCAACGTCCGCAATTGACCCATTTGTAATCCACACTTTTTTCCCAGTAATGATCCAATCATCGCCATCTTTTACAGCTTTTGTCTGCATGTTCGCAAGGTCAGAACCACCCTGCTCTTCAGTCAGTGCAAAGCAGCCGATCAACTTACCAGTTGCAAGCAATGGCAACCACTTTTTTTGTTGCGCTTCGCTACCAAAATCAACTATTGGTTGCATCACCAAAGAACTTTGCACAGATACAAAAGTGCGAATACCTGTATCACCACGTTCAAGTTCTTGGCATATCAACCCATACGAAACACTATTTAATCCTTTACACCCAAGAACACCCAATTCAGCTAAAGGACCGACAAGTTCAATTGGAAAAACTCCTGAATCAAACGACGAACCTGCAATTGGAATCACTTTCTCATTCACAAACACTGACATTTTTTGCTGTAACTTCCTCTCGTCATCTGAAAGAAGAGAAGAAACATTGCAAAAATCTACTGGGTTGGGTTCATGTTTGCTCATTGTGTGATAGATCCTTCTTTGTATCATCTACCATTGTAAGGCAGGATTGAACCATGAAACCATCTATGAAAGTCGGTAATACCGCAACTATTTCATTTACAGTTAGCGAACAGATGCAGCCCGTGTTCGAAGGCAAGATCATCCACCCTGTTTGTTCAACCTGGGACTTGGCACATCAATTTGAACTAGCCTCACGGTACGTGCTTGTCCCCCACCTAGAAGAGGGTGAAGAAGGCATTGGCTCAAGGGTTTCGATCAATCACAAAAGCCCCGCGAACCTTGGAAGTTCGGTAGAAGTCACTGCCACTGTCACCGAAACATCCAAAAATAAAGTCGTTTGCGAGATTGTGGCTACCACTATGTCTCGAATTGTCGCGACTGGCGACCAAATTCAACGTGTTTTTCCAAAAGAAAAGATCGATCAAATCATAGCAAACGCGGACTTTTGATCCCCGATACGATAGTGCAATGTCCGAACAACATTTACTCCATGAAGTAGACGGTAACGTCGCAATCATTCGAATTAACAGACCAAAAGTACTCAACGCACTGAGCCTTCCGCTTATGAAGGATCTCGCAACGATGATGAAACAGTACGATAGTGATGACAATATCCACGTCATTCTTTTATCCGGTAGCGAACGCGCTTGGGCTGCTGGCGCTGACATCGGCGACATGGCTACCGCGTCTTCTGATGAAATGCGAAAGCGAAACCAATTTGCAATTTGGGAACAAATTAAAGCAATTAAAAAACCTATCGTCGCTGCTGTGAGCGGATTCGCTCTTGGCGGAGGTTGCGAACTCATGATGCATTGTGACATTATTATCGCTTCTGAAAATGCGCTCTTTGGTCAGCCCGAAATCAACCTTGGCATTATTCCTGGCGCGGGCGGAACGCAACGGTTCACTCGCGCAGTTGGCAAAGCAACAGCGATGGATGTCGTCCTTAGCGGTCGTTTTCTCTCCGCAAAAGAAGCGCTTTCGTACGGATTGATCAGCCGCATTGTTCCAAAGGAACATTGGTTTGAATCAGCATTGGAAGTTGCAGCACAAGTTGCAACTAAAGGTCCAATTGCCCTCCGCGCGGCAAAAGCATCTATTCTCAATTCGCAAGAGTTGCCTCTCTCTCAAGCTCTTTCTGAAGAGCGCGCACTTTTTTATGAACTCTTCAGCACAAATGATCAAACCGAAGGCATGACTGCCTTCGCTGAAAAACGCAAACCAAACTTCACTGGAACATAATAATGTCAACCGCAACAACTTTTGAAACAATTGATGTAACACTCACAAATGGTGTTTGTACTGTCACAATGCAACGAGCGGATGTGCTTAATGCTTTTGACAATACACTCACAACTGAACTCGCAAAAGCACTCAAAGATGCATCAAGAGACAAAGACGTCCGAGTTGTCGTCATTACAGGAAGTGGTAGAGCATTCAGTTCGGGCCAAGACCTTGCGGATTTGAAGGCGAAGTACGTTCCGGGACACGAACCTCACCTCGGTGAGGATTTAATGAAAAGATACGATCCAATTATGAAATGCATTCACACTATGGAAAAGCCTGTCATTGCTTCGGTCAACGGTGTTGCAGCAGGCGCGGGTTGTTCACTGGCACTTGCATGCGATATGCGAATTGCAAGTGAACATGCATCATTCATCGAAGTCTTTGTCAATGTTGGCTTGATCCCAGACTCAGGGAGTACATGGACATTGCCACGACTCGTCGGTTTCGGCAGAGCAATGGAGTTGTGTTGTACGGGCAGACCTGTCAAAGCGGAAGAAGCGCTAGCAATTGGTCTTGTGAACCAAGTTGTTCCTGCAGATGAACTTGGTATTGCAACACAAAAGTTAGCACACCGCCTTGCGTCCCTTCCTGCGAAAGCAATTTCATTGACAAAACGATTATTAAACCAATCATTTGAAAATGATTTTAAAGAACAACTCGCTCAAGAATCTTTCGCCCAAGAAACCGCCGGGCGAACTCACGACCATTTTGAGGGCGTAGTCGCCTTTATTGAAAAGAGAAAGCCAAACTTCACGCATGAATGAGTACATTTGTGGCTTCTTTGCGTATGATGTAGTACACAATGACTAAACATGCACAAAATTCAATTGGTGTTGTTGGCGCCGGAACAATGGGTGTTGGTATTGCGCAAGCTGCTGCTGGAGCAGGATGGCCTGTTGTTCTTTACGACATTGAACAAACACTCGTCGATCTAGCAAAAGAAAGCATTACAAAACGGTTTATCCGACTTGTAGAAAAAAAGCGGATCACGCAAGAAGAAGCGACTGATTGTCAAGAAAGAATATCGACATCAGTTTCATTGGATGACCTCTCAAATTGCGATTTGATTATCGAAGCTATCGTTGAAGACTTCGATATTAAAACTAAAGTACTTAAACAGGTTGGTGCAGTTGCAAAAGATGCCATCATCGCAACTAATACTTCCTCTCTTTCAGTAACTGACCTTGGTGAATCGTGTGGTTTTGCTAAGCGAGTTGTTGGAATGCACTTTTTCAACCCAGCACCAATCATGCCCCTAGTTGAAATTATTCGTGGTGAAAAATCTTCTGAATCTGCAGTTCAACGTGCAACATTGCTCGCAGAAGCGTGGGGGAAAATTGTTGTACAAGTTTCGGATACCCCTGGCTTTATAGTAAACAGAGTTGCAAGGCCTTACTACTTAGAATCATGGCGAATTATCGAAGATGGAATTGCAACAGTAGATCAAATTGACAAAGCGATGCAATCTCTTGGTGAATTCAAAATGGGTCCCTTTATGCTGACCGATTTAATTGGACAAGACATAAACGTGGCGACAACACGCAGCGTGTGGCAGCGACTCGGGAAGCCAAGTCGCCTTGCACCAAGTGCTAAACAAGAGTCGCTCGTCGAGCGAGGCAACTTTGGACGAAAATCTGGTTGTGGCGCCTATGCACACGATGACAAAGACAATATTGTCCCCGCCGTGTTTGTAGAATCAGAAGAATTAGAAATTTCAGAGAACCTTACAAACGCAATTAACGACTTTTGTTTGGAAGCATGTTGCACTTCTGGATCGATCTTAGAAAAGTACATCTTCGCACGTGTCCTTGGTGGCATCATGAATGAAGCGATGTGGGCAACCACCGAACATGTTGCTTCTTCAGAAGACATTGATACTGCTATGAAAATGGGCACAAATTACCCACAAGGTCCCCTTGAATGGGCTGAAAAAGTAGGCATCGAAAAAGTCCACCGTCTGCTCTCTGCTTTGAACGAAACTGTCGCAGATAACCGATTCGCAACACCCCCCTTTGGCACAGTCTCTGCGAACTAACACGATACAATACTCAATATGAATAGACGAGCAGCAATCGTAGCTGCCGTCCGTACCCCAATTGGGCGTTACGGCGGCGCACTAAGTTCCATTCGCCCCGATGATCTTGCAGCCATTGCCATCAAAGAAGCAGTTGCAAAATCTGGTGTTGATCCAAATACCATCGATGATGTGTACCTCGGAGCTGCAAACCAAGCAGGCGAAGACAACCGAAACGTTGCAAGAATGGCCGCCCTACTCGCAGGACTTCCACAATCTGTTCCTGGATCAACAGTCAATCGACTTTGCGCTTCAGGTTTAGAAGCAATCAACGTAGCTGCAAGAATGATCGAAGGAAATTGTGGTGATGTCATTGTCGCCGGCGGCGTGGAGTCTATGAGCCGAGCGCCTTTTGTCATGGCAAAGGGTCAAACTGCTTTTGATCGACGATTTCAAATGCATGACACAACAATTGGTTGGCGCTTTACCAACCCAAAACTTTCCGAAATGTATCACCCTTACTCTATGGGCGAAACTGCTGAGAATGTAGCAAACCAATGGAATATTTCTCGTGAGGACCAAGACGCCTTTGCATGGAACAGCCAACAAAAATGGAAGGCTGCAAAAGATGCTGGCAAGTGGGATGATGAAATTATTCCGATCACAATACCGCAACGTAAAGGTGATCCAATCATAGTTGATACAGACGAACATCCAAGACCTGAGGTTGCACTTGAAAAACTCGCTACCCTTCGCCCAGCATTTTCAAAAGAAAAAGGCGCATCTGTTACGCCCGGAAACAGCAGCGGTGTAAATGACGGCGCAGCAGCGATGGTTTTGATTGAAGAAACTCTTGCGAAAAAACTCGGTTTACATATTATGGGGTACGTTGGACCATGTGCTGCTAGTGGAGTTGATCCTGCGATTATGGGAACAGGACCAATTCATGCAACTGAAAAAGTATTGAAACGCGTTGGGCTTACTATCAACGACATTGATCTAGTTGAACTCAATGAAGCGTTCGCCGCCCAATCACTTGCGTGTATCCAAGAAATGAGGGTAGACCCCGCAATTGTAAATGTCAATGGGGGAGCAATCGCTATGGGTCATCCACTAGGGTGTAGCGGTGCAAGAATCGCCGTCACTCTCATACATGAATTAAATAGGATGAAATTGAGTCGTGGAATTGCTACACTTTGTGTAGGTGTTGGCCAAGGTTTAGCCACGCTCTTTGAAGGAGAAGTAACATGAGTGCAAGTGCAAATGTAGAAGTCAGTGCGAAAGATTGCGTAGCAGAAGATCCTGTAAAACTTGCTGCCTTCGAAAAACATGTTGCAGAAGGTGGGCTCATTGAACCAAACGATTGGATGCCTCAAGCATACAAGTCCCTAATGTTACGCATGGCTGAACACCACGCCAACAGCGAAATTGTTGGTGCTTTGCCAGAAGGCGAGTGGATCACGCGTGCTCCTAGCTTGCTTCGCAAACTTGCACTCACTGCAAAAGTACAAGACGAAGTTGGCCACGGTCAAATGTTGTACGAGGTTGCCCAAGATTTAGGTAAATCACGAAACGCGATGCTTCGCGATTTAATAACCGGCGTCACCAAGTACCACAACTGTTTTAATTATCCCTGCCCTACATGGGCAGACATCTGCATGGTTGCGTGGCTTATTGACGGCGCAGCAATTCTTAATCAAGGCACACTAGCCCATGGTTCTTTTGGGCCGTACATTCGTACAATGCGTCGGATCAACATGGAGGAAGCATTTCACTTCAAACATGGTGAAGACATGGTTCTTACGTTGATGAGCGGTACAGATCAACAAAAGAAAATGGCACAAGATGCATTTGATCGTTGGTGGGATCCTTCGCTTGCCTTCTTTGGACCTAACGATCGCCCAGATGAACGAGAGCGACCAGCAATGAAATGGCGAATGAAAACTGCAACCAACGATGAACTTCGTCAAAAGTTTGTCAACCGGTTTGCGCCTGCTGCTATGTCAACTGGGCTTGTGATTAACGTGTGCAAAAAAGATGCTAAAGGCAACGTAATTTCAGCAACACCCGATCCCCTCTTAAAACTCAACGAAGAAACTGGCGATTGGGATTTCACGCAACCAGACTGGGATGAATTTTTTCGTGTTATTCGAGGAGATGGTCCTTGTAATAAAGAACGCTTGGCATTACGAAGATTCTCATATGAGCAAGGCGAGTGGGTTCGGCATGCAATTTTACACGGTGCAACGAATGCGACTTGCAACAACTAAAGTACAACATGTTATCTAAAGCAAGATCAAATTTACCTGTTTCGACAGGCGACCTCACAAGCACTGAAGTGGCTGGCTTTCCTATCTGGGAAGTCTTTGCTCAAAAGAAACAAGGTGATGTTCATCTACATGCTGGTTCTCTCAGTGCGCCCGACGCAGCCATGGCTCAACTCTTTGCTAGGGAACACTACGGACAAGATCAACAGTGCATCAGCATTTGGGTAGGGCTACGTACTGTTTTTACCGCTGATGATGGGGCACAAGATACATACGAAGTATTTATACAGTGGGTAGCAGGTGGTCGGCATGAACACATGGGCGAAGTTGTTGCAGAAAATGCCGCAGACGCAAAAATAAAGTGCCAAGAACAATTTACCGGCGATAAAGATCACTACACCATTTGGTCTGCACCCCTATCAAAATTAACGAAAATTGATGGTGGAACTGACATGATTTGGCGTGAAACGACAGATCAAAGTTACCGCTTGGCAAAAGGATACAGTCAAGTTGTTCGGAAAAAATGGGATGCGATCAGAGCTAAAGACGCCGTCGACTCCTACCAAGAAGAAGATTTGAAGGACACGTTCTAATGAATGGACTAGACCAAAAATTCCATGACCCATTGATTAACGTACTCTTGTGTGTTGCTGATGATAAATTATTCCTTGGCCACCGTAATAGCGATTGGACAGGCATTGCGCCTATCCTTGAAGCTGATATTGCATTCTCTTCACTTGCGCAAGATGACATTGCCCACGCAAGTGCATTTTACGAATTGATCCATTCGATCAACGGTCAAAACCCAGATCAAATTGCCTTTGGAAGAAACGCTGATGCCTATCGCTGTGCAGATATCGTGGCACAAGATGACGAGTTTAACTGGGCAAATGCCATTGCTCGTCAATTTTATTGCAATGTGTATGAATATCTTTGGTTGCAAAGACTTAGCAATGCAACATGGACGCCACTTGCGAGTTTGGCGAAACGGATTTGCGCAGAACAAGCGATTCACGTTGACCATATCACGACATGGATGGAACACCTTGGAAAAGGCACAGAAGATTCTAAAGAACGGTTGCAAACTGCGTTGGATCTCTACGCACCATCTGCTTCAATGATGTTTGAAGCACCTGAAGGAATTACCTCGTTATTTGAAGGTGGCATTCTTATCAACGAGGGTTGTCTATTTACTGCTTGGAACGTATGCGTTGACAACATCTTAGATGGCACGGGGCTTACAATTGCTGTTGCACCATGCACAGGTATTGGCGGACGAAATGGAAAGCATGATGCAGACTTCGTCCACGCATTAAGTGAATTACAGGAAGTGTTCTCAACTGACCCATTGGCTGCTTGGTGATTTGTAATGGTGGCAACTCCAGAAATTTTTGACGTTCTTCAAACGATTCCGGATCCAGAAATGCCAATTAGCATTACTGATTTAGGATTGATCGAAGGCGTAGAAATTTCTGACTCGGCAGTTCATATCAAACTATTGCCAACTTTTATAGGGTGCTTCGCCCTCCCTGCAATTGCAGAAGAAATCAAACAAAAACTCGGTGAAATTTCAGGCGTAGAAAGCGTCGAGGTTGAATTTATACATGAGCCACCTTGGTCTACTGATCGAATTACAGATGCAGGTCGTGCCTCACTCGCAAAACACGGCATCGCTGTTCCAGAGAGTGGCTCCCCCTGTCCATCACATCATGAGATTGAAACCATCGAGTTAACAACCCCAGCAATTCCCTGCCCGTGGTGTAATTCCCATAAAACAACGCTCAAAAGTCCTTTTGGTCCCACCCGTTGCAAATCGATCTACTTCTGCAATGAATGCAGGCAGCCATTTGAACGAATGAAGAAGGTCTAATTCGCCTCATGCTATAATGTGGATTCATGGCAGCCCAAAACCAAAACGATAAAAAAACCACTTCAAGTGAAGAGGTATTTTCTAAAAATACTCCTTCGTCGATGAACACTTCGCCGATTGATCTTGGGCAAATAGAAGTTCTTCAAATTCTCAATGAACA
This sequence comes from Phycisphaerales bacterium, assembly GCA_014238125.1. GTDB lineage: Bacteria > Planctomycetota > Phycisphaerae > Phycisphaerales > SM1A02. The sequence goes on along the minus strand of JABABS010000024.1, from coordinate 28,303 downwards.
CGGTGAAGTGGACAAGGGTCTTGAACCTGATCTCTCTACTGAAGTTCTTTTAGATACATACAGAGCAATGGTTTTAGGAAGAGCGTTCGATAGTCGAATGATGACAATGCAGCGGCAAGGAAGAATGGGTACGTTTGCACCAAACTTCGGTCAAGAAGCGTGCATCATCGGACAAGTCACATCGCTAACAAAAAATGATTGGTTTGCTCCCTCGTATCGATCATTTGGCGCTCAAATTATGCGTGGTTGGCCCTTGGAACATCTCATGCGATTGTGGGCTGGGTTTCACGATGGTTTTCCACCACCAAAAAATGTTAACGATCTTCCCTTTTCCATTGTGATTGGTTCACACGTATTACCCGCTGTTGGAATTGGCATGGGCATGAATTACAAAAAGAAAAAAGATTGTGTTGTTGTCAATTACGGCGATGGTGCAAGTTCACAAGGCGCGGTGAGTGAAGCATTAAATTTTGCAGCTGTGTACAAAGCGCCAGTTGTTTTCATTTGTGAAAACAACGGATGGGCAATTTCAACACCGACGAAAAAACAACGTGCCAACCAAACCTTTGCCGCACATGGTATCGCGCATGGAATTCCATGCATCCGAGTCGATGGCAATGACATTCTTGCCATGATGTGCGCAACGAAAGAAGCAACTGATCGAGCAAGAAATGGTGATGGGCCAACACTTATTGAAGCGATCACCTATCGAATGAGTTTGCACACAACTGCGGACGACCCAACTGTCTATCGAGATGAAGATGAAGTCAAAGTATGGGAAGCACGCTGCCCAATCAAACGTTTTGAAACGTTTCTGACGAGCAAAGGCTTACTTGATGATGATGCAATTAAAGAAACTCTTGAATCATGTGAAGAAGAAGTAATTGCAGCACGCGACAAGTTTTACGCTATGGATCCCGCTGACCCAACAGAAATTTTTGATCACTTGTATGAATCAGTTCCAAAAGAATTACAAGCACAACGTGAAGAGTACTTACGACGGCTCCGAGAAAAAGGAATCGATCTATGAGTAAACTCACAATGGTTGAGGCGCTTAACCTTGCATTGGAGCAAGAGATGGCACGAGATGAAAATGTATGTCTGATGGGTGAAGACATTGGAGTAAACGGTGGCGTTTTTCGGACAACAAAAAATTTACAAAAAACACATGGAGAAACTCGCGTCATGGACACACCACTTGCAGAATGCGGAATTGTCGGCACAGCTGTTGGCATGGCAATTTACGGGGTTCGTCCTGTCGTTGAAATTCAATTTTCTGGATTCACGATGCAAGCGTTTGATAAAATAGAACAAAACATGGCGAGACTTCGAAACCGAACACGCGGCAAGTACACCGTTCCAATGGTATTACGCACACCCTACGGTGGTGGAATCCGCGCAGTTGAACATCACAGTGAATCACGCGAAGCGTACTGGGCGCATACGCCCGGCCTAAAAGTAGTTGTGCCATCGGGGCCGAGAAATGCACGGGCACTCCTTGCTGCGTCGATTCGTGATGACGACCCTGTCGTTTTCTATGAACCAAAAGCTGTTTACAGAGCCTTCCGTGAAGAGGTTCCTGAAGAACCAGAAACAATGGAACTTGGAAAAGCAGAAATTGTACGTGTAGGTAAAGATCTCACACTTATTACCTACGGCGCAATGATGCGTCCCTGTAAAGAAGCTGTGCAAGATTTAGCAGAGGATCACAATATTGATGTAGAACTGATCGATTTGCTAACAATTTCACCAATGGATACAGAAACTCTTGCCCAATCAGTACAAAAAACTGGGCGATGTGTGATTGTCAACGAAGGACAACGAACTTGCGGTGTTGCTGCAGAAATTATTGCACGAATCAATGAAGCAGCGTTCGATTATTTAGAAGCACCGATCAAACGAATCACAGGGTTTGATGTGCCGTTTCCCTACTTCCAAGTTGAAGAACATTTTCTTCCAGAGAGTGAAGAAATTGTTTCGGCAGTTAAAGAAACACTCGATTGGAAATGATGGAATTCAAACTTCCAGATTTAGGCGAAGGTGTGCACGAAGGACAAGTTCTTGCTGTGCACGTTGTTGAAGGACAGTCGATTAAGGAAGACGCCCCGCTTCTTGAAGTTGAAACAGATAAAGCAGCAGTGGAAATTCCATCTCCATGCACTGGTATTGTGAGTGCAGTACATGTCAAAGAAAAACAACTTGTGCATGTCGGAGATGTGATGATTACATTTTCAACTGAGACGCTTCATTCTGCCTCACAAACGACAACTCCAAAACCAACGATCGTACCGCGCCCCGAACCATTCTTAAAGATAGCTTCGGGGGTTCGATCGTCACCCTCTGTTCGAAAGCTAGCAAGAGAACTTGGTATTGACATGGTTTCAATCGCTGGAACTGGTGCAGGTGGACGAGTTACTCGCCAAGACGTCGAAAACGCAGATGCTAAACCTGTTGTTGTAGAGGCAACTCCGATTACTACGACACAGCCCAGTGTTGCGAGGCCAACCCTCACCCTTGAAACTGAGATTGAAGGTGTGCAGGAACAAACCGAGTTTGGCATTGTGATTCGCCAGCCCATGTCACAAGCCCGCAAAGCAATTTCTAGAGCTATGTCACACGCATGGGAAACCATCCCTCATGTTACTGACTGTAACGATGCAGACATTACCGACATCGATAAGATGCGCCGCGATTTTAAAGATCCAGACCAACCAAACTTAAAACTCACACTTTTGCCATTTGTATTAAAAGCAATTTGCAGATCTTTACAAAAATTTCCAATACTAAACGCAGCAGTTTGCCCTGACTCTGGTGATGTTTTGTTTCGACAGTACGTGAACATTGGCATTGGAATTGACTCAGAACGAGGTTTGATTGCACCAGTGATTCGCGATGTTGATCGCATGAGCATTGGGGAAATTTCAGCACAACTTGAGCAGATAACTCTAAATGCAAGAAGCGCAAGTTTTTCTATTGCCGATACCAAGGGTGCGACGTATACAGTTTCAAACGCGGGTGCTGTTGGTCGAACTCGATATTCCACACCAATCATTCAACAAAACACTGTCGCATGCCTAGCAGTAGGACGCGCAAGATTGATGCCTTGGGTTGTGGAGGGTGCAGTTGTCCCACGTTTAATTCTTCCCCTGAGCCATTCTATTGATCACCGCTTAATTGACGGTGGACGAGAAATTCCGTTTATTGAGCACCTTATTAACGACTTAGAACATCCAATGAGATTTGCGGTCTAACTCGCGATGGTTGTTGGTCAATTCAGTCAAGATGTAGATATTCTCGTCATCGGCGGAGGCCCTGCTGGGTACACCGCAGCGTTTCGCGCTGCGGAACTTGGAAAAACGGTAGCGATTGTTGACCCAAACACAACGCTTGGAGGCGAGTGCTTACACCATGCATGCATCCCGTCAAAGTCGGCGTTGCTTGCTGTGAATACAGTGACGGCTGTCGCAACATTAACTAAAGGTCTTGAACAGCGATGCAAAGCGCTTGGTGTTGAACGCTTGCACGGTATAGCGCACTTTGAAAATAAGAAAACTGCGCAAATCACGGGCGAGGTTGTTTCGGTTGTGAAGTTTCGAAAAGCAATCATCGCAAGTGGGACTCAAACAAGATCGAGCGATGCCTTTCCAAATGCGATCCAAGTTGAAAATGCCTACTGTGCAAACTTTAAAAACAATAATATTCTCATTGTTGGTAACACGCCAAGTGCCATTGAATCCGCAACATATTTAGCAACGATCAATACTGTGTCGATTTGGGCAGACGGCGACATCCTTCCTACATTCGACAAAAAACTCGTCAAAATTATAAAACGCGGTCTCACTATTTGTAAAGATGCACCATCCCCAGAAAATTATGACATCGTCGTCCTTGCGGGGCACCGATTGCCCCAAACAAATTCATTGCAACTTGAAAATGCAAACGTTGATTGCAAAGATGGATTTATCACAATAAACAAATCCTGTATCACGAGCAATCCGAAAATCTATGCTGTTGGAGAATGCGTTGGATGCGAGTACAGCGCTGCGTTTGCTATTGCACAAGGTCGAGTTGCCGGCGAATCTGCCTGTGGTCTTGACTCACAACTTGATGTATCCTTTGTACCGAAAATTGCTTGGACAAATCCTGAAATTGCACAAGTCGGAAATTTCGACGACGAAACAATCTCTGTTCGGTGGGGAAACAGCGGACTCGCTGTTACACTTGGTCAGCAGAATGGTATCACGCTACTTGGATATGAAAAAGAATCACAAGCAATTACAGGCGTTGGCATAGTGGGCACTGGTGCAACTGAAATGATTTCCGAGGGCGTGCTTGCACTTGAAATGGGCGCGACCCTTTACGACCTCGCAACAACCATTCGTCCACACCCCACACGCAGTGAAATGCTCTCTGAAGCGGCACGCTCAGCGCTCTAAATAAACTGCCTACGAGGTCGTTTATTTTTGGTTATCACGTTTTGTGTTTTGGTGCGTGGTCAGTGAGTGGAACTCGTTTGCGATCGGGTTCAGCCTCAGTAAGTGGTTCGCATTCGATGCAAGTTGCAGCATATCTCACTGCTAGGTGTTGATAAATGCGCGTCCCTTCGCTTTTCCATCCGATTGCTTTTTCGTTGAGATCCTTGATTACTTTTGCAGGACAACCAGCAACAACCACATTCGGTGGCACGATCATTCCAGCTTTCACAAAAGCCAACGCTGCCACAAAACTATTTTCACCAATGACAGCATTGTCCATGACAACTGCGTTCATCCCAACCATCGCGTTTCTCTTAATGACACAACCGTGTAAAACCGCCCCGTGGCCAATGTGGCCATCTTCTTCAACAATCGTGTCGTCACCTGGAAAACTATGCACGACGCATGTGTCTTGCATGTTGCTGCCTTCTTTCATAATAAGGCGTCCAATATCACCTCGAAGTACAGCGCAGGGTCCAACTAAGCATTTGGGGCCAATAATGACATCACCAATCAATACTGCAGTTGGGTGAATATACGCCGAGGGATCAATAACTGGCTTGATGCCTTCGTATTCATAAATAGGCATTTTATGCTTCCACTTTCGAGGGTTCTGGTACGAATGTTCTGCATTGCACTGTGTTAAATCGACCAACAACAAATGCTGCGTCTGACAAAGTAGCGTTACCAGAAGGATTGGCACCACTTACATGAAAATCACTAAATGCAGCAGACTGATTCACCCAAATGTTACCGACAAGGTTGCACGAAACTGGCACGCCTGCAAGTGACATCGCGTCGACTGCTTTTTCAATCACTTCATCGTTTGTTGAATACAAACCACAGCTAATTGCACCTTGGTCTCTTGCGATAGAAGCTGCGAGTTCGATTGATTGATCTGTTGAATCTGTAGAAATGATGTACACAAGGGGTCCAAACATTTCTTGTTCAAAAACATCCCGTTGCGAGGCATCGAGTTTGATAATTTTTACTGAACGAGTTCTTGCGTCAGTAAAAATCGCGTGTTCGATAACTACTCCATCTCGCAGCACATCCCCCGCTGCTGAATCAATCCTCGCTGCAGTTGCTTCGTTTTGAATAGCACCGAGAACTTCGTTTGCGCGACCTTGATCGCTAAGCATCCAATCCACCCCTTTGACAATTGCATTTGCAACATAGTCAAAAGAGATGTGACCATCTGCTGTATCAATTCCATCCCGGGGAACAAAAATGTTCTGCGGTGTTGTGCACATTTGGCCCGAATACAAGCACAAACTAAATGCAAGATTTCCAGAAACCGCTTTCATCTGTTCTACGCTATCAATGATCACGCTGTTCACACCAGCCTTTTCTGTATAGACCACTGCAGAACCCGCGTTAGCTTCAACCCAATTTCCAAATTCTGTGCCTCCGGTGTAGTCGATGATTTGTATTTCGGGTCGTTCAACGAGTTTTGTAGTAAGGGGATTTTCTAGAGTATCAGACACAAGTGTGACAAGGTTTGCATCGAATCCTGCTTCGGTTAGAACGTCTTGACAGATGTCCACCGTAATTGCAAGTGGGAGGATTGCACCGGGATGTGGTTTCACAATAACCGCATTACCTGTTACTAAACTTGCAAAAAGTCCGGGATATGTATTCCAGGTTGGGAATGTCGAGCAACCAATCACAAGACCAATCCCTCGTGGAACAATCTTGTACGTTTTATCAAGTGTGACGAAGTCGTCACGACCAACCTGTTTTTTCCATGTTGTATCTTCTGGGCAATCCTTCATCGCTTTGTACGCATATGCGATTGCCTCGAGCCCACGATCTTGTGCGTGTGGACCACCAGCTTGGAACGCCATCATGAATCCTTGGCCAGATGTATGCATGACAGCAAACGCCATTTCAAAACTTCGTTTATTCAAACGGTCTAATATTTCCATCGCGCAACCAACACGAGTTTCAATCGAGGCATTCCTCCACGCTGGGCAAGCGTCACAAATACACTCCAACATCTCGCCGATATTCGCCTTGGGATACTGCGTCTTGAGTGAAATGCCGTAAGGAGAAGATTCATTCCCCACAGTACCATCGCATCCCCCCTGCTTCAATGCAAAGTCAGCGCCGCAGTACCCATCAAATGCCTCCAATCCATCAGCTTTTGCTGTTTCACCGTAGATCTTCCCACTTGGGATTTCTGGGTAGGCGGAATAAAAACCACGACTATGTACCGCCTCGAGTGCTTGTTGGAGCTTTTGCTCATGCGTTGTAAATAATGTTGTGCTCATGCACCATATTGTACATTGACGCAAGGCACCAGGGTGTCCCCGAGGGATACCCTGGTGCCTAGCACCAAGGCAGAGTGGTATGATTCCAACATGCAAAGAACCAGAGATGATCTAGCCAATTTACAACCCCATTATCCCAACATGATCAACGAGGTTTTTAATCTCACAGATCCAAACAGGAACATAATTTTTAATATGACTCTCGAAAAAGCAACTGCTATAGTTGCTGAAGGAGACCCTGAAAAAATCGCGACCATAGAGGGACATTTTGCTATTGCAGCAAGGCATGGCCATATCATCCGAATGGCGAGAACTCTCCAATTTCCACTTCGCTATTTCATCGTAAAGAAAGTTGCTGGTCCAGCGCTACTTGTTGCGGAACGAATTGATCAAATCAAAACATGGCTTGAAGCACATAACTTTGGCGATCAATTTCATCCGTCTTACACTCGCATGGTTCCGGCACATCACCTTACGGAAATTGCTTTAGTAGGTTGCCCAGATCCTAATCCAGTGTGCACAAGATTTTTTGATCCTCCGCGGAATTGTCAAGTTAATAATTACGCCAAACTGTACATTGGAGAACTCGCATCAAGCATTTCAAAATGGCTCGACACAGTTCCTGAACACGAACCCATCGGCGTTTTGTTTTCTGGAGGAATCGATTCGGGCGCTGTATTTCTTGCTACGCACCATGTCATGAAAAGTCGCGGCATGAATCTTGCTCGATTAAAAGCATTCACCCTATCAATCAACAATGGGGGAGAAGATGTAAAACAGGCACATGACTTTTTGTCACAACTTGATCTTGAACTTTTCCATGAAGTAATCGACGCTCCAGAAAGTTGGGTGAATTTAGAAGAGGCAGTCAAGACCATTGAAGATTACAAGCCGCTGGACATTCAAGCTGGTGCAATGACACTTGCACTCTGCAGGGGAATTAGGCATAACTATCCCGACTTTACTTATCTCATTGACGGTGATGGTGGCGATGAAAACCTTAAGGATTATCCAATCGAAGACAATCCAGAGCTCACGATAAAAAGCGTGCTTAGTAATCAAATGCTCTATCAAGAAGGCTGGGGAGTTGACGCAATTAAGCACTCCCTCACATTTAGTGGGGGTCTGAGCCGAGCATGCACGCGCGGATACGCGCCAATGTCTCACTTTAATTTTCGAGGGTTCAGCCCGTTCATGCTCACCAACGTCATCGCAGTTGCTGAAGGGATTCCATTTGTAGAACTCACCGATTGGGATCATGAAAAACTCTACGACCTCAAAGGCAAAGTTGTTTCCCAAGGAATCGAATCTCTCACTGGGATGCACATGCCTATCTTTGAAAAGCGTCGTTTCCAAGATGGTGCAGCGAAGGAACGAGCTTTTGGTGATTCACCAATACCCTACCGCAAGGCATTTCATAGTGCATTTGACTATTAAAAACCAAGTTGACGAAACGAAAGCAAACGGCGTTTTCTCGGAACCAGAGTTAACTCGTAAGGACATCGTCGAAGATCACAACATCATTCTCACGACAAACAAGGAATGTTCATTCAAATGTGTGATGTGCGACTTGTGGAAAAACACATTGGATTACAGTGTCAAAGAGGGAGTTATCCTCAATCAGGTTAAAGATGCTTTAATTCAACTCCCACCTGCACAACATTTGAAACTTTACAATGCTGGTAGTTTTTTCGATCAACAATCAATTCCAAAACATGACACCTTTGCTATCGCCGACCTGATTCAGGAATATGAAACGCTCATTGTTGAAGTACACCCAAAACTCATAGGTTCGGATTGCTTTGAATTCTCCAAATACCTAAAACCCCAGCTCGACGTTGCTATGGGTTTGGAAACTGTTGACCCTAGTGTGTTGCCACGACTCGATAAAAGTATGACGCTTGATGATTTTGAACGTGCAACGACTGCGATGCTTGAGCATGACATTTTTGTTCGTGCCTTCATTTTGTTGCGGGCGCCATGGCAAACCGAAGACGAGGGGGTGTACTGGGCAAAAGAGTCAATCGATTTTGCGCAGTCTATTGGAGTCGAATGTTGCACCGTGATTCCCCTGAGACCCAATCCAGGAAATATGACTTTTGAGTTTCATGCGCCACTTACGGAGTCTCTTGATGAAGTCGTTGCGTACGGGATTTCGAAAAAGAAAGGCAGAGTTTTTGGAGATTCTTGGGATGCAATATGACCTTGCCATCTTAGGTTCAGGATTTGGTGGCTCGATTACTGCTCTTATTGCAAAGCAGTTGGGCATGAATCCAATACTAATTGAAAAAGGGGCGCACCCTCGTTTTGCAATCGGTGAATCTTCGACTCCACAAGCAGCTATAGCACTTGCAAACATCGCAGACACCTATAACTTGCCTCGACTAAAACCAATTTCGAAATACGGAACTTTGAAAGAAACCTACCCTGAACTTTCCTGTGGACCGAAACGTGGTTTTACATATATTCATCATCCAAACATTGAAAGTGAATTACTCGTTGCAGCAAGTCCAGATGGCTACAACTGCGACTCGCAATGGTACCGATCCGATCTTGATGCATTTCTTGTTGAAGAAGTACAAGAAGCAAACATCGATTACTTCGACAATACAGATGTAACGCTTTCTCAGAACAAGGACTGGAAATTAGAAGCAGAAAACTTTTCGTGTTCTACTGACTTTCTTATAGATGCAACGGGTGGTGCGAACCCACTAAACATTCAGCAAGATATTTCGGGTGTTAGAACAAACTCGCGAGTTATCTATTCGCATTTTGATGGCGTGATTCCTTGGGGCGAATTGCACGAAAAACCACAACACCCCTACCCTTGTCATGACGCTGCTTTGCATCATGTTTTTTCTGGGGGTTGGATGTATGTACTGCATTTTGACAATGGCATCACAAGTGCCGGTTTCGTCCTTGATTGCGAAGCAAGACCAAATGATACATGGGAATCGTTGATGAACGAACTTCCATTTGTCAAAGAACAATTCCAACACGCAAAGCCAACCATGCCACTTTTCCAAACAGAAAGAATACAACGGTGCGCGGCGCAGATGGTTGGAAAAAACTGGGCGATGCTCCCCTACACCGCTGCATTTCTCGATCCACTCCACAGTACAGGCAATGCACACACGCTGTGCGGAATTGAACGTTTAATGCCAATTATCGCAGAACGTAAAAAATCTCGAAAAGAATTACTTCTTGAATATCAATCAACGTCGATGCATGAGATTGACCTACTCGACAAAATTATTCATGGGTGTTACAAATGTTTTGACAACTTCGATGCACTTTCCAATTACGCGATGTTGTACTTTGCGGGTGCTGACTTTACAGAGCGTCAAAGGAGAGTTGGAAAGAGTACTGGCTTCCTCAATAGTAGCGACCCTGCCTACTGTGCTTTGGTCGACCGCTTCTATAACCAAGTTCTCGCAGAAAAACTTGATACCAATGACCTAGAAAGGGAAATAACTCCTTGGAATCTTGTCGGATTGTGTGACCCTGCGAAGCAAAATATGTACGATTACGCTTAAATGAAACAGATACTTTATTTATTACTTGTATTAACCCTTGCTAGTTGCACAAACAACGAAAATAGCGAAGAAGTTGATTCGCAAACACTTCGAAATAAAAACCTCGCCCTTGCATATATAGATAGCGGCATGGCGAAAGAGGCAAGCGAAAAACTTGCATTGCTTGAAACCGCACTTCCAAGGGAAGCGTTCGTGTATGCAAATCAGGGCTTGGTTGCGCTTCGTCAAAACAACTTAGAAGAAGCAAGTGCCTTTCTTCAAAAAGCAAATGACCTCGCGCCAAACAATCCTGAGGTTGCACTGTTGCGCGGCGAAGTTGCGATGCTCACGGGGCAGTTCGAGCAATCAACGCAACTTTTAGAAGATGCAATTAAAGCAAACCCAGAGAATGTCCAACTTCGGTGGGCACGAAACGATAGCAAGGAACACTTGCAAGTTATTGTTGACACGCTTCCACAAAACATTGTCGCTCGGCTTGCACTCATTAAAGAACAACTCAAAGACGAACAATTCGATGTAGCGCGAACAAACTTGCTCGCCTTGCAAGAACAACGAGTAATCCAAGATGAACAAGCAATGGGTTTGTTCAATGGCGCACTAACTCAAATTGATACTGAAAAAGCACGTGTTGCTCGCGCGCAAGTAATCGGATTGGACAACGTTCTAAAGCCAACCCGTGCTTGGCAACATTCGCAACTTGAAATTGCTGGCTCGCCCGGAACGATTGGGCATCCGATACGAAATTTCTTAAACACTGCAGTTCCAGAGTGGAATCAACCCACAGCAAAACAAGTGGCTTTTACTAAAGATGATGATTCTGTTCTGCAAACCCGTGCAACACGCATACTCGCAGTTGAATCCTCTTCACAATCTGAGTTGTTTACGGCGAGCGATCAAGACACGACGAGAGTTCTTCTTATAGATTGGAACAATGACCGAAAATTAGATCTTGCAGAAAGCACAAAAGATGGACGAGTGTTCATAACTGGTGGGAATGAACTACTCAGTGGAAACGGAACTCCCGCGTATTTATTGACCCCTTGGGATGCCGACCAAGATGGGGATTTGGACCTTTTAGTATGGCGTGGGAAAAATACACTTTTGCTTCAAAACAATGGCGATGGAACTGCTACAACACAAACACTGGATAGCCCTCCCCTTGTCATAGCGTCGATAATTGATATCGACGAAGATGGAGCCGTTGATATTATTGGAATAAGTAATGAAGCTAAACTCGTGCTTCTTAAAAATTATCGATCTGGTGTGATTGAAATGATTGAATCTCCGCTGCCACACGTACAGGTCTTGAGTTTGGCTGTCGGCGATTTTACGAACGATGGGTGGATGGACATTGCGTTTCTTGATAGAAACCACATTGCGTACATTGGAAAAAATACACACAAAAACACGTTCTACCCTATTCATGTTGGCGGCAATGGAAAATCAGTCATTGCAGCAGATATCGACAACGATACAAAGCTTGATGTCATTGTTACTGGTGATCGTGTACAAATATTCCAAGCAGACGGCGCCACTTCTGAAATTCCCGCAAGCGGGTCGGTGCAAGTAATCGACGCTGACCTCGATGGCGATTTAGACATCATCACAAACGGAACTGAATTCGCAATTTGGCACCAAGATGGTACGCCGAGTGAAAACGAATTTCAAAAAGTTATTCTCGAAGCGATTCTTGAAGGTGGGCAGCGGAATAATGCACTTGCTGTTGGTGGATTTGTCGAAGTTAGATCTGGAGGCACGTATCAAAAGCATCTAATTACTGGTCCTCTGACACACATCGGCTTGGGAGGAAAACCAGCAGACGCAATTCGAGTTGTTTGGCCAAACGGTGTTCCACAAGAAGTAATAGAACCGACACCGAACCAAGTATTTACTGAAGTGCAAATTCTAAAAGGGTCGTGCCCGTTTTTAGCAACAAGCAATGAAGATGGATCGTGGGAATTCGTCACGGATTTACTTTGGCGAAGCCCGCTTGGACTCAAAATAAATGCGCAAACGGTTCCACCCATTGCTGCAACGCAGGACTGGGTAAAAGTTAGTGGCGACCAGTTGGTTCCCAGAGACGGTGCGTACGAACTTGCAATTACTGCACAACTTTGGGAGACGCACTTCATCGACGAAGTCAAGATGGTGGCAATCGACCACCCAATTGGCAGTGAAGTATTTGTTGACGAGCGTTTTGTTGCGCCGGTACCCCCGGAATATAAACTTTATGTCTACGATGATGTGCAAGAGCCAGTTGGAGCAGTTGACCAAGATGGCAGAGATGTACTTGCGATAATACTGGGGCGCGATGGAAACCGACTCGGTGGGTTTGCAAAAGGTCCCTACCAAGGTATTGGTGAAGATCACTACGTTGAGCTTGACCTTGGCCAACTAGACAATTCAAATATTGATTTGATTGCGCAGGGTTGGGTTCGCCCAACAGATACAAGCATCAATGTTGCAAGTTCGCAAAATAAAAACGCTCCTATTCCAAGCGGTTTGCGAGTTGAGGTTCCAGATGGAAACGGTGGTTGGAAAGTTGTGATTCCAAATGGCGGATTCCCTGCAGGGAAATTAAAAAGTTGCATCTTCGAAATCCCAGTTGGCAGTTTCACGAAGAATGATTACAGAGTTCGCATTGCGACAAACCTTGAAATTTATTGGGATGCAATTTCATTCGCAGTGAAAAACAAAAACATCGCTGTAACAGAAATTCCTATCGCGTTGCAAAACGCAGACCTTGGATATATGGGTTATCCAGTCATGTCGCGCACAAATGACGAGGCACCAAATATTCCTAACTACAATGACATACGCCACGGAAATGCATGGCGTGATTTAGAAGGTTATTACACAAGGTTCGGTGCCGTCGAAAAACTACTTACAAAAGTTGATGACCGGTACGTCATTATGAATGCAGGCGATGCAATGTACTTACAATTTGATGCCATTGAGCCACCACTTCCGGGGTTCACGCGCGATTACATTTTCTTTAGTGATGGTTGGGTGAAAGATGGCGACTGGAACACCGTTGATTCACGAACAGTTGGCCCACTTCCATTCCATACGATGAGTGGATATCCCTATCCAGAAAATGAGCGACCAATTGAACTTTTACCTTCACATTCTGATTGGAAAGAGTTCCACACAAGGTATATCACACCCGAGCCGTTTAAAAATGCCTTAAAATAAAGTTTGCTAGGATACGCAAATGAACATATCAGCAATTGATCCAATCACATCAGCCTGGAACCACATGGTTCGTATTTTGTTTAAACCCTTCGAAATTAAAAAATGGTTTGTGCTTGGCTTCTGCGCATTTCTTGCACAATGCGGAGAAAGTGGAGGAAGTGGCGGAAGCGGTTGGCCTAACAGTAATAGTACAACTAGTTTTGATGAAGGCAAAGCATGGGTTGAAGCAAACTTTTCGTTAGTTCTAACGATTCTCATCTCTGGGATAATTCTTGCGATATTAGTTGGATTACTTGTATCATGGCTTTCTAGTCGCGGCAAGTTCATGCTTTTAGATGGCATTGTAAAAAATAGAGGTGCAATCAAAGAACCGTGGTCAGAGTATAAAACTGAGGGAAACAGTTTGTTTTTATTTTCCATTGTAATTGGGCTATTGTTCTTATTGACCTTTTCACTCATCGCTGGAATCTCCGTGCTAATAGCTATGCCAGATATTCAAAGTGAAACTTTTGGGGGTGCGGGTATTACGGCGATTGTCGTAGGCGGCTCACTTATGTTGCTGTTTGGTCTTACAGGCATTGCACTTTCTGCTTTTGTAAAAATACTCATGGTCCCAACAATGTATCTAAAGCGGGTTCGTGCAATCGAGGGATGGAAAATCGCGTGGAATCAATTACTTAAAGGACATCTAGGTTCTTTCATACTCCTCATTCTCATGATGTTTTTACTTGGCCTTGGAGCAGGAGTTGTTGCAATGTTCGCCCTTTGTGCCACATGCTGTATTGGCGCGCTGCCATACATAAGTTCTGTGCTCTTGCTACCAATCACTGTATTTTTTGTTTGCTACGCCCTTTGTTATATCCAACAGTTTGGTGGCGACTGGACATTCTTCAAAAATATATGCCGTTTCTGCCATTACAACATGGAAGGTCTTGAGGAAGGTCACTCCTGCCCTGAGTGCGGCAAATAATTTACTTTATTCTAGATAGTATAAAAAACTTCTTTTTTTACATTTCTATAGCTACAATGTCGATTATTGAATCTTTAGGAATCTATTTATGTTGTTAATACCATTTATATGCCTTGCAACTGTCGTTGTTGCAGACCCCCCCGCTCCAAAACCAGCGAGCAACATTCGATTAAACGATGTTCGCGAAGAAGCTGGCATCAATTTTGAGCATTACGGTGAGCGTCACCGCTGGTGTGAAATTGGTCCACAAGTGCAAGGCATTGCAACCAACGAAGAAATTCCTGCTGGTTTATTTGAAGATCCATTTGAATTTGCCAACCGCCACCTCATTCGCATGAATGGTTCGGGCGCGGCGTGGATTGATGTTGAGAACGATGGCGATTACGACTTGTATCTTGTCAATGGTTCGGGCGGACCGGAAACCACCAACGCCTTTTACCTCAATATGGGCGACGGATCCTTCCTTCCACAAACAAAGGCGTGCGGTGTTCTAGATGATGGCGAGGGAATGGCAGTATCAGTTGCAGATTACGACAACGATGGTTTCTCTGACATGATGGTCATGAACTTTGGCGACTTCATTCTTTATCACAACAACGGCGATGGTACGTTTACCGATGTAACAGAAAAATCATTTCCAGATGGGGTTGATGAAATTTGGTATGGCAGTTCTACATGGGGCGACTTTGATAGCGATGGCAATCTAGATATATATGTTGCTGGCTATGTGGATCTCAGTAAAAATAATGGAAATGAAGGATTGCGGTTTCCAATGGACTTTCAGGGTTTTCCTAATTATCTCTACCACAACAACGGCGATGGTACGTTTACCGACATTGCAAAAAAAGCTGGTGTACAAGATGGTTTTCGAAAATCGATGCAAGTACTTGTTGCAGACTTTAACGATGACAACAAGCCAGACATTCTTGTTGGAAACGATACCGATCCAAACGGTTTGTATCTCAATAAAGGTGATGGTACGTTCAAGGAATTTTCTGGACCAAGTGGTTTATCAAGCACTGATGGTTCAATGGGCATCACTTGGGGCGATTACAACAATGATCAATTGATGGATTTATATGTCAGTAATTACACGGGTGAAGCAGATTTGTTATTGACAATGGTTGATAACACTTCAAGTAATGATGGAAAAGTAAAGAACGCTATCTTCATAGCTGACTTTGAATCACCAATTATTCAGCAAAAAACATGGCCACTTGTTAGTTGGGGAACTGGTTTTGTTGACCTTGACAACGATACAGATTTAGATTTGTTTGTTGCAGGCGGCCACCTCAACGGAGTGTCTGGCGACAACCGCGATTTCAATGTGCTTTTTGAAAATACGGGCGATGGAAAGTTCATCGATTCTTCTGAAACATCGGGTGTAATTGCAACCGGAAAACGTATCCACCGCGCAACTATCTTTGGCGATTACGACAATGATGGCAAGGTTGACTTTTATGTGGTGAACAACGGCGAAGAATCGTATGATGAAGCTTCCGACAGGCACGGCGTTCTTTACCACAACGAATCTACGAATAATAGTAACTGGCTCAAGGTAAAACTTCAAGGCACAAAAAGTAACCGCGACGCATTTGGTACGAAACTCAAACTCGTTTCAGGTGGCAAGACCCAAATCCGCGAACATGTTTCTGGAGAAGGATATTTTTCTTCTAATGCACAGGAAGTGCACTTTGGCTTAGGTGGTGTAGAGCAAATCGATTCCCTCACGATTACTTGGCCAAGTGGTAGTGTGGAAGAAATCAAAAACATCAAACCAAATCAAACAATTACAAGGGTCGAGCCGACCAGCTGATCTAAAATTATTGCGATGATTCGTAGCATTACCATTACAAACAATATCTTACAACATCTATAGTGTGCGCATGTTATTACTTGAACTATCTATTGTTGCACTTCTTTGCCAAACAGATAACGCGGCGAAAACAACCCCTCCGCCAAACATTGTATTTATCCTCGCAGATGATCTTGGGTATGGTGAAGTGGGCTGTTTTGGTCAAGAGAAAATTAAAACGCCTCACATCGATGCTCTTGCAAAAGAAGGTGTGCGATTGACGGAACATTATTCTGGAAGTCCTGTGTGCGCATCGTCTCGGTGCGTTTTACTTACTGGACTGCACACTGGGCATGCTGAAATTCGAAACAACCGAGAAGTCGGCGGCTGGGGACCAGACGAACCTGAAGGGCAACTTTCCCTCTCTGCTAATACAAACACAATTGGTTCGTCATTACAAAAAAACGGATACGCAACTGGCGCATTTGGCAAATGGGGATTGGGTGGCCCTGAAAGTGTTGGGCATCCAAACAAGCAAGGGTTTGATACTTTTTATGGGTATTTGTGCCAGCGAGTTGCACACAATTACTACCCAACGCACCTTTGGAATAATGAAACCAAAGAGATGCTTGAAGGTAACGAGTCGTGGTTTGCCGCGCATGAAAAACTTGATGCGGAACCTGAAACATACGATCGGTTTGCTGCAAAAACATACGCCCCCGATCTAATTCTTGAAGAAGCAGTTGACTTTATTGATGCTCACGCCAAAGAACCATTCTTTCTCTATTTTGCAAGCACAATTCCGCACCTTGCGCTACAAATTCCAGATGCAGAACTTGCTGCATACCCAGAGTCGTGGGATACAGAACCCTACCTTGGTGACAAGGGGTATTTGCCACACCCTCGCCCCCGCGCTGCATACGCTGCAATGATTACAAGGTTTGACGCAGAGGTTGGTGCAATTGTCAAAGCGCTCAAAGACAATAACGTTGCAGATAACACAATTATTGTTGTGACCTCTGACAATGGGCCAAGTTGGGTGGGCGGAGTTGACATGGACTTTTTTGGAAGTAAGGGTGGCTTGCATGGACGAAAGGCACAACTTTGGGAAGGTGGCATACGCGTTCCAACAGTTGTGTGGTGGCCTGAACATATACAACCAAACTCTGAAACCCAAACGCCATCCGCCTTTTGGGATTGGTACCCCACCCTTTTGGCTGTTGCAGATCAAGAAGTAAAAGAAACTGACGGCATAAACTTACTGCCAAGCTTGACTGATCAAAGTGAAATTCCAGAACGCGGTTTGTACTGGGAGTTTGGAAAATCACAGGCGTTTCGATTGGGGAATTGGAAGTTGTTGCAATTCAATACAAAAGAAGGTGTCGACACACATTTATATCAGTTAGATAAGGATAAAAGTGAATCTGTAAATGTTGCTGATACGTTTCCAGAGCAAACTGCATTGATGAAGAAACTATCTATAGAGGCAAGAACAAAATCAAGTGAATTTCAATCATTTTTAGATAAGTATCACACTCAGTAATAAAACAAAAACTATGTCGATTCAATCAACACGATTTAATCCGTAAGAATGTCAATAGACTCTACCACTGCTGTACCATCTACATGTATAGCCAACCATTGTGAGTCGATAGCGAAATAACTGTCTGTTTCTTGCCCAAGCATATAAACCATTTCGTAGGATTTGAAATATTCTGTTTGATCTGGTTCTCCAAGAAGCAAAACTACTTCTTCCCTCGACATGCCAATTATGTTGTGTGTATCCAAAAAATCATCAACCATCCTTAAACGAACAGACTCTAGCGAAAAAACCGCAGGGTTATTTTTCCAAGCACTTGATTCAAATGGCATCTGATCTACGCCATCATCAAGGACCGCCCAGATGCCAATAAATATTGACGCAACGATAATCAGTAATACTGATATTATTTTGGGTTTTAGAAACATAAAGTTTGAAATTTTATTTATCCAAAATTGAACCAATACGTCCGGGCAATAACTTTTTGCGGAAACGGTTGTAATCGTCTTCGCTTGTACGACCCGTATCATTCCATTTATTAAAACCTGTGTTTTGAGGATCTGCAATAATTTCTTCCCAGCGATCTTTAAGGCCTTGTGTTGTCAACTTAATCGTTTGAGTTGAACCATCAACATTTGACGTACCAACTTCGTTGGGTACCCAAAATGCAGGGATGTCATACCAGATAAGAAATGGCATATCGTTTTTTGGATGCAGCAACCAGCCATTCCAATTGGGCCCGCCAGTTCGGCGATCATCTTCTGAGATACTCGCCATCGTGCTCGATGGTTGTGGAATCTGTGATGCAGTCATCGCCGGTATGAAAAATTCACTCAGGCCAGTGATGTTAAATAGTTGCGAATCGTCGATTCCAAATTCAACACCTACAAATGCGTTCAACGAATAACTTCGCAACCGCTTCGTTGGATCCAGGGGTGATTTGTACGAGTTAATGTTTTCGATATAAGGAAACGCTGCTCCGTCTTCCAATGCAAGTGCTAGTTCTTTTTCTCCGTCCAAACGAGTAGCGTTTGTTTCATCATAACTTTTCACCCAAAACCGTTCTATTTGCGCATCGGTTGAATCATCAGCATTTATTTGCGTTCGTGGATGCAACAATCGACCATTGTGGTCGAGCGAGTGAGACCAACTAGCTGCTGCAATCGTTTTGTGATTTGTTAAATCTTTTGTTGCTTTGGTCCGTGTCAACATCATACCGATGCCAGTGACAGCAAGCGACATCAAGATACCAATGATGGCGATCACAACGAGCAATTCAATAAGTGTAAAACCGTATTTCGTTTGTTTTATTATGGACATGGTCCAAAGGCTCCAATGACAGCAAGTAAATCAGTAACATCTGTGGTGCCATCACCAGTAATGTCCCAGTCGGGTGTGCCCCAACCGCTAATCATTGTAAGCAAGTCATCGACAGAAACAAAGCCATCACCTGTGATATCTTCGAGACAAGATTCAATTGGGTTTGGAATTTGAGAAAATATTTGTACGGAATATGGTGCAACGTCAAGAAGACCACTATAAGGTAAACCGTCATATCCAAAATTAGTCGCAGTCACATCGTGACCCATGTTTTCATAATCATCACTATAGCTTGTCGCATCCGAATTGAAAACGAGATACCACGTGCCTTCATGCGGGAAACCAATTCGGTAGGATTCTCTTGGATTAACAGTAAAATTCATAGCAATAATCACATCATCACCGGCGCCGCCGGCCTCCCATCGATGATACGCAAGAACCTTCGCTGTGTCATTAATATGATGAACATTTGTTGAACTCCCCAAAAGACCACCCGTATTGCCGTTTTTATTGAGGCGAAGCGAGATTAAATCGGTGTATAACTCCAAAATTCCTGCATAAGTTGTCGCCTTGCTCCAATCAAGTGGATCGTCATCGTCAAAATATCCATCTTCAAGAAATTCTTGCCCTTGGAATAGCATTGGAATACCCGGAGATGTCAAAACCAAGCTAGCACCAAGGGTTGACCGTTTTCGTGCAAACCAATTCCCAGCATCTCCGGGTGCTATTTCTTCGGGAATACGCGAACTGCCATTGGCTACTTCGTCATGTGATTCGGTATAGATCACACGATCTGTTTGATCGCCGTTGTACACAGCCATGACCAAATCACGTGCCGTCCACATGGAACGATCGTTGTCGTTTGGGGTTTCAATGAGATAGCGAACTGGATGAATCCAATTGACATCCCACTGTGAGTCAAAACCGGCACCACCTTCGCCTGTGGGCATTGTCATCCAATCATTACCTGCCAAATCCTCGCAAACAATTAGTTTGCCAGAGTCGTGAGAATCAATTTCATCATTTATCCATTGCAGGAGAGTCCAACCCTCTGGAATTTCAGTTCCGCCATCATCTGTTGCACGAATCCATTTGGTGCCATCAATACGAAGGCCATCAAATCGATATTCTTCTAACCAATAGATCGCGCTATCTCGAATGTACGTACGAACTTCCTCAACACTGTAATTTGGCCTTGTATGTCCCCAAGGTGTTTCGGATCGCCAATCATTGTAAAAATAAATACCGCCTAAACCATTTTCACTCCAACCATCGTATTGCCAAAGATCCATATCAGTAGGACCCCAATGGTTGTAGATAACATCGAGTAGCACAGCAATTCCGCGTTCATGTGCTTCGTCAACAAAACGTTTAAGATCGTTTGGTGAACCATAACTTGATTCAACTGCAAAGGGATGCGCTGCGTTGTAACCCCAAGACAGATCGCCGGCAAATTCCCAGACGGGCATGAGTTCAATTGTATTTACACCCAGTTCAACGAGGTAATCAAGTTTGTTCGCAGCGTGCAACAATCCACCAGCAAACGTACCAATGTGCATTTCGTACACAACCATTTCATTCCATGAAGGACGCGTAAAATCAGTTGTGTTCCATAAATAAGCATCAGGATCGTACACGACACTATTACCAATTGAGTTAGTCAAATCTTTTGCGTGGGCATCGTTTCGCCAGTATTGCACTCCATTGTTAATCATGACATATTGATACTCGTCACCAACAGACGCATACGAAAGATCAACTGACCATTTACCATCGCCTTCTGAGGCAAGCATCGTTGACCACATGGACCAATCGTTGAAATCACCAACAACTGCGACCGCGCTTGCATTGGGCGCCCACGTTCTAAAACTCACACCAGAAGAAGCATTGTTTACCCAACTGCCTAAGAAGATATCTATTTCTTCACCGCCAAAATCAATGGGTCGTCCCCAAGGATTGTCGGAAGTACCGCCATCTTTTGTGTCAAGAAATAACATGAAGTTTGTCCAGTCAGTCAAACTAAGATCATCATCAACATTAACTTTGAAATGCAAGTTCAATGCATCATGTGAAACAACAACCCACTTGATATCTAAATTGACAAAATCGAAAACGTCACCGACAGTGTCAGAGTACGCAGAACTTCCAGAAGTACCCGAAAGTTCATATTCTAAAAATGTGCCAGAGGAAGAGGGTGTGCCCCAGCCATCGGTCGCTTGATCAGATCGGCTGAGATGATCGACACCGGGATCGGTAAGTCCACTACCACTCGTTGCGACGTCAAACCGGATGGTGTCACCAAGAGCAACGCCTATTGAACTTATAGGCACAGTCCACTTGACTGTTCCTGAAGAAGCGTTTGTAAGATCTGGGTAGATCGTGCCTGAGTTTGCCCACGCAGTTTCTCCTTGCAGCCAGACTTGACATCCTGCCCCGCCAAAGGGAACGGCGCCCATGCCAGCATGCGCAGATGGATCAACTAGTCGATCCTCAGCAAAAGACACTGCAAATGTAAGAAACAATGAAGTTCCAAACATCCAATTGTTCCCTTTGCTACGCATAACTACATACTACCTCAATATCTCCTGTTTACAAAAAAACGGGGGAGTTCGCGTAAACGAACTCCCCCACCATGAAATCAAAATACTCACTTACGGGCTACAACCCCAGTTTCCAATCACCGTGAGGAGATCTTCAACATCGACATCGCCATCGCCATCAGTATCGCCTTGGCATGGCTCTGGTGCACATGGAGATGGTTCGGTATTACAGAATGAACCGTCACCGTGATATGCCCCGCCAAGTGCAGAACAATCTGTTTCTGCCAAATCACTGCAGTCTGTGTCAAAACAGCAAGCGCCTGTTGGATCTGGGCAAGGATCTGCCGTTCCTCCAATTGTAAAGAATTGGTTACCTGCAATTAAATCAAAATTAACATTTCGAGGGTCGCCAAGGCTTGAGCTTCCGCTTAACCCACCAATAACTTGGTTTGACATGTGGTCGTGTCCACCATTGTTAATGAAGGCGCACACTTTTGCAGAAGTTATGTCTCCCGCTTCGCCATCCCAATCTAGTAAGGAAAGGGGAATTGCAACTTCAATACCAGTTGTCACACCCTCACCGCAACCAACACCTTCGCCGTATCCAACTCCCCCAACGTTTGAGTTGTCAAGTGCGAGCAACATACCTGTTTTTCCGTAAATAACACCTGCAGAGCCAGAAGATCCTTCACCAATGAACGTTCCAAACCCACCACCTGTTGTGTGTAGTTCAGCATAGTTTGCGTAAGTAGCAAAAGTATCGCCACCGCACGTCATGCCTATCCACATGTCTGCATCAAAACCAGTGTCGAATGATAAACCGTTTCCAGTTCCATCATCACCCATTCGATTCAATCCATCGAAGTCTACGTCTGGATTATCAGCACGTAATGTGTTTTGTCCACCACTACGCGCATCAATAAAGATGTCTATTTTGTTAAATGTGCTTTCTAAATTTCCAGAAAACATGATGTAGAGGTAGCCACTGTCAATAACAGCGTAACCGGCATCAATTTCTGAACCATTTGCAAAATCTGGCATGCCAAGGTCGGAGTTACCAAAACTTGTTTGTGTGTTTTGCACAGCATTTGGCGCACCGTATGCTGCGTCAACAGTACCGTCGACAACAGGCTGTGCGACACAGACTGATGACATTGTGAGTAATGATGTTGTAATGATGATGTTTTTCATTTCTTTCTTCCTTATAAAACTACAACACCCACCAAGCAATGATGGGTGTTGGGTAAAATCAATTCATGCGAATTACGACCGTCTTCGTCGTCCAATGCCTGCCATTGCAAAGAGAGCAAGTACACTTGGCGCCGGTATAGTGAAATACTGCAAATCAGTAATAACAGAGACGCCGCCCCAACCCGCCTGCGTACCTTCTCCACCGAGCAAGTCAATTGCTGGGTCGCCCCAGTTGCCACCTGTTGTTCCTATTTCAAAACCAATCTCTGTTACTCCATCGCTGGCAAGGGCGTACGCCAAATCCATATATCCGAATGTAATTGAGTTGTTATCCCAATCTATATCAATGCCTGGGCCTGAATATTGGTTATACCAATCTGATCCATTCCATCCATAATGCTCGAGCCCACCGCCTCCATTTAACCAAATACCAGTAAATGAATCAAATCCAGCGTGCCCAATTACATTCCTTCCCCAAGGATTGCTGTTTTGAGGAGCACCAAAGTTCCCCATATAGTCATCTCCGAAATCCATAAATACCATGTAATTGCCCCAGTCAGCATCTAAGTTATCTACGGTAATAGTTACAAGGAGATCCCAACCACTTGTTGTCATTTCAACACTTGTAATGTCAAGATTTGGATTACCAGTAGAAATATCACCTGTTGGATCGTAGTAGATATCGCCCACTGCAACAGATGTTACAAGTAAAGTTGAGACAAAAATTCCTAATGCTTTCTTCATACTTCTCTCCATTTCTGGCTTCTCTCTAAAAAAACCGTACACGTAATGTAGCCCATAAAAAGAGTTATTTCAAAGGAAAACTGCAATATTGCAAGAAAATTTCGATAAATATACCTACGATGTTGGGTATATGGATTACCTCTCCTTAGGTCTGGGAATACTGATTGGCTGTTTTTTGGGTGGAATCGCTGTTTTTGCGTTTTTGGGACGAAAATCAGGTGGAGATGAGAATCTTGAACTTGTTCGGCTGCAAACACAACTTGAAGCACAAGAGAAACACGCCGCAGAGATGAGAGAGCGAATGAACGAAGCATTCGCCAAAATCAGCCAAGAAACTGTTGACCAAAATTCAAAAAGTTTTTTACAACTTGCAGAAACAAAGTTTGCACCCTTTAAAGAACTGCTCAGCAAGACGCAACAATCGGTGCAAGATTTAGAAACAAAAAGAGTCAAGGCGTACACAGAACTTGAAAGCGCAACAAAACAAATTATTGAAGAAACAACAAAGTTAGAAACAGCACTACGACGACCAGACCATCGTGGAAGATGGGGAGAAGTTGGATTACGCAACGTCGTTGAGTTCGCAGGTATGGCTGAACATTGTGATTTCGAAGAGCAAGTTGTAACAGGCACAGACCAGTCGCTTCGACCCGACATGGTGATTAATATGCCCGGCGGTGGCCAACTTGTCGTTGACTCAAAGTTACCACTTGAACATTACCTCAATGCAATTGAAGATCCAAAACACGCTGCAGAACATTTGGACAAACATGCCAAGGCACTTGAAGTACATGTCAATGCCCTTGCAAGTAAGGCGTACTGGGAACAGTTTGAAAAATCACCGACATTCGTAGTCATGTTTGTGAATGTTGAGTCTGCTTTGGTTGCTGCCCTTGAGCGATCACCAGAACTACATAACAAAGCACTTGCAAAAAAGGTATTGCTGACCTCCCCTGCAACGCTTGTTGCATTACTTCAAGCAGCCGCCTTTGGCTGGCGGCAAGATTCAATGGCTAAAAATGCTGAAGAAATTGCAAAAGCAGGGCAAGAACTTTACGACCGACTTGCAAAGTTTCAATCACATCTCGCGAGAGTGGGCAATCGACTGCATCAAGCAACCGAATCCTATAATAATGCTGTGGGTTCATTTACTACTAGATTGGAACCTGGTGCTAAACGTCTGAGTGAACTTCATTCAACCGGAGGCAAAGAATTACCTGTAACCGAACCTGTTGATATCGAACCTCGAGTGCTTGAATAAACTACCTCGTAGATCCTTTATTTCTTCGCTGCTGATCGAGCGATTGCTGCAGCCTTTAACATTAAAATTTTTGGGTTTGTTTCTATTTCCTCAAGACTTATCGCATCTGCAACGACCAAACTAGCAGCCACAGTGCCCTCTAGTGTCATGTGTAGCGAGTCGGATTGAAGTAATTTTTCTTTGCTACCTGCGGGCCAAGTAAATGTATCAGTTTTGATTGCGGTATCATCAAGCAGCGCTCCGTAGAGTGTGTACACATCAAGTACCGTAACATTTTGGTGCAATAACACCCACGAATTCAACATACGATTCATTTTTTGAATTGTCTCAACGGTTGGCACGTGCGACGCTGATAATACTCTACCGATTGCTTTATGCACATCTGGAATGTTACCGATGAGTAGGTCGGATTTCACATTTTCTAAACATGACAACCCTTCGTTAAACTTTTTAATGCGATCTTCTTCACCTTCAATGCTGGCAGTACCGTAGGCATACCAAAACAAAAAATCAACTGCAATGATAAGTGTTGGATCGTATGCTGAAATTTTTTCAATGATTTCTTTACCAGACACAACAGGGTTCGCAAAAAACATTGGATCCCCAAAGTACGCAACTTCTTCGTGCGGTGTAATAATCATCGCATCGACAATGTGCTTTAGATTCATTGGATACCCTCCAAAATCTCCTTTGATTGGTGGCGTTTGCACCCCCCAGCCGGCAGTCACGCTCGCACCAGTTACTGCAACTCTTTCAAGAGAAATTTGTGTTTTTGGCGAAGAACACCCGCCAAGGTTTGTTGCAATGATGATAAGAAGAAGAAGAAAGAACATTTTTGAGATCGATTTCAGCATAGGTTACAAGATAACGAAACTCATTTGGATTCGCTTGCAATTGACTAGAAGTCACGTTGACTTGAAGTCGACGCATTACTACCATGCAAAGATGACTATCACGAGAAGAACTTTTTTAGCGGCATCTGCAGTGACAGCGACAGCAGCAACAACCATATCTTTCGCACAGGAAGACGATGCATTTCCTGTCCGCTACGCAGCAAATGTTGAAATGTGGTGGCGAAAGTTATCTTTCATAGACCGCATTCACGCAGCTGCAGACGCTGGGTTTGACGCAATTGAATTCTGGCCTTGGCGAGGTAAGGATATCGACGCAATTGCCCAAGTATGCAAGGAACGGGGCATCGAAGTTGCACAGTTCACTGCTTGGGGCTTTTCTCCCGGCATGAATAATGAGAACAATCATGCCCAGTTCGTCAGAGAAATAGAAGAAAGTTGCAAAACTGCGCACAAACTTGGCTGTACACGCATGACTGTTGTTTGTGGCAATGATCAAGAAGGGATGACCCAAGAAGAAATGCATGAGCATGTCATTGCAGGGCTAAAACTAGCCGCTCCTATTGCTGAACGTGAGAGCGTAATGCTCATTATTGAGCCCATGAACATACGTGTTGATCATCCGGGGCATTGTTTATACGGAAGCGAAGATGCCGTTCGAATTTGCCGTGAAGTTGATTCGCCAATGGTGAAAATCAATTGGGATCTTTACCACATGCAAATCAGCGAAGGTGATCTTTGTGGACATCTTCGCGAAGGTTTTGATCAAGTTGGTTATATCCAAATTGCCGATCACCCAGGTCGCCACGAACCTGGAACTGGAGAAATCAATTACAAACGTGTTTTTGAAGAACTCGCGGCACTCGGATACACAGGTCCAATCGGAGTCGAATGCTCGCCTGCTGAAACTGAAACGATTGCAACAAGGCGCCTGAAAACACTGACCAAATGACATGCAGGATCGATCTAGGATCGACCCTGCACATCTACCTTGGATATTCCTTTACTTACTTGCCAACTGCTGCGAGTGTTGATGCTTTTCGTGCCATTTGTCGCCAAGTGGCATTCGCTGTTCGCCATGTTTTGACTGTGCTTTGCCAAGCTTTTCGTGATGTGCGGTATGAGCTGCGTTGGTTACGGAAATTCTTTGCAGATGCATGCCATGATTTTACATTTGTTTGCCATGAACTTCGTGCACTTCGGTACTGATTACGTACTGACGCAAATTTCTTCCATGCAGTGCTGCGTGCTTTTGAACCACGCGCTTGCTTGCGCCCGCTTTTACGCCATTCTTTAAGAGCAGCTCGATATGTGTTTCTGGAGTTCTTGAATGATTGACGTTTGCCTTTGAACGAATTTCGTGCAGATCGGTATTGCTTTGCATCCTTACGATAGCTTGATGTTGCACGGCGGATCTTTGTGCGTTCACTATTCAGACGACGAACAAGGCGGCTGCGTTGGCGCTTTCGTTCTGCACGAAGACGTGATGCTTCTTCTTGAGCAGCTGCAACACGTGCTGCTTCTTCAGCAGCTGCTTGAGTTGCATTGTCTTCTTGTTGTGTTAGAGCTCGCCGTGCTGCTGCTGCATCTATAGAACTTTTCATGCTTGAAAGAAATTCAACGTGCATCGCATCAACGTCATTCCAATGTGCTTTACGATCTTCGTTTGATAACTGTGACCAGTTATCTGTGTACATGCTTACGAATATGTATGCATCCCAGAATGCAACGCCATTAACACGGTGATCTTTACCATTTGCATCAGTCCATACAGCATCAAGTGAGGCTTGAACTTGGTCTCGCATGAACTCTTCTTTCGTATGGAGCAAGTCAAAGCTTGTGCTGTTTTGATCTTTATATCGTGGGAATGTTTGCGCATATACTGGGATTTCACCGTTAGCCATTTCCATTGCTCGTTCAAGATGACTTTGAAGCCTAGCGACATCGTTAGCACCTGGATTACGCTCGTATACATCAGGGAAGATTGCAGTGCAAGCATCGACTAATCGTTGAACTGAAGCAGTAGAGCTATTTACGGTTGTGTGTGTTTTTTTTGGAAAACCCCAGAAACCGATTTTCGCATTTGGACGAAGTTCTTTTGCATATTCAATTTGTTCGATGTATGCATCGATTACAACATCCATCACTGCTTGACTACTCGTATCAAGCATTCCCCACCATTGGCCTTCTAGATCCAAACAAAGAGGTCCGTTGTAATTTGCTGGTACAGATTCGTCAAGCCAAATAACGAAATTAGCCTTATCTTCTTCACTGAGGTTGCCATCATGATCCCAATCAACCCCACCGTATACCATTGGTTGTACTGCTACATCATTTTCAGATGCCCAAGCCATCGCTAATTCTCCCTGATTATACTCTTGTGCTATGTTCCAACGCCAAGGTCCACCGTGACTGAAAAACTCAGTGTATTGATCGTAGTAAATTGCATCCATAAGAATTGGATCTTGGTCTTGCCAACTCATGTCCCTATTTGGGTCACGTGATGGTTCGGTTGTTTCGTTGGCTGTATCGTTGCTTGTTTCGTTGTTAGTAGGATCAATAGGATTAACCCAACCTTCAACAGCACCCCACAATTGCATAAGAACCAAAAT
>JABABS010000082.1 GCA_014238125.1 Phycisphaerales bacterium | reverse complement strand
TTGGGGCGGTAGCTCAATTGGTTAGAGTACCGGCCTGTCGAGCCGGATGTTGCGGGTTCGATTCCCGTCCGCCTCGCTTTTGGAAACAAAAAAGACACTACTCACGTGGTGTCTTTTTTCATGCGCTCTTAGTACGAATTTAAATCAGTTCCAGATCATTTGCAGTCTGCCCAGTTAGTGCCAATTGAAGCATCCGCCACGATAGGAACTGTCAACTCCATCGCCGATTCCATCGCAGTGACCAGTAATTTGAACACTGCCTCAGCGTCCGCCTCTGGTGATTCAACCACTAACTCATCGTGTATTTGCATGAGCAACTTCGCTTTTGGAAATTCTTTCAACAATTGTTGGTGCACATTGTTCATCGCGACTTTAATTAAGTCAGCAGCGCTTCCTTGCACAACACTATTAATCGCAACGCGTTCTGCTAATGCTCTTTGTTGTTGATTCGTTGAGTGTATATTTCTAATTTGTCTCCGGCGGTGTTTAATCGTTTCTACGTAACCAAGTTCGTTTGCTTGATCTACACAAGTTGCGAGGAATGTGTCGATCCCCTTAAAACGCAATTTGTAATCTGTAATAATTTGTTCTGCTTTATCTGGAGAACAATTTAATTGCCGCGATAAACCCCATTTAGTAATTCCATACACTATGCCAAAATTTACTGCTTTTGCTTCAGAGCGTTGCTCGCTTGTCACTTCATCAATCGGAGTATCGAATACTTCTGAAGCGACAGCTCGATGAATATCTTGTCCTTCACGAAATGCTTGCAATAACGCTTCATCACCGCTCAAATGAGCGAGCATCCGCAATTCGACTTGAGAATAATCCGCCGAGACAAATATATTTCCTGCTTCTGGAACGAACGCTCTTCGTATTTCACGGCCAATTTCAGAACGAATCGGAATGTTCTGCAAGTTCGGGTCACTACTGCTCAATCTGCCTGTTGAAGTTCCTGTCTGATTAAATGAAGCATGCACTCTTCCAGTCGCAGGATGAATTGCTTCTACTAATGAACCAAGGTACGTATTCACTAATTTTGTTAATTTTCTATATTCAAGAATCAAAGTAGGTAACGTAGTTGCAATGTCAGGATCGCCAGCTAATTTTTCTAATACTTCTACATTTGTAGAGTGAAATGATTTTCCTCTTTTGATTGGTTTTATACCAAGCCCAGGCGAATCATTGAATAAAACTTCAGACAACTGCTTAGGTGAATCGGGATTAAACGGATACGGTGCAACGCTTTCAATTTCTTCTTTCAACTCATCAATTCGTTTTGAAATTGCAACCCGTTGCCGGTGCAATTCGTTCGGATCAACCTTAATTCCAGCAATCCGCATCGCTGCGAGAACTCGCACAAGAGGCATCTCGACTTCTTCATATAACGTTCGTAAATCGCCGGTTAATTGTGGTTCGAATATGTCCCACAACTGAAATGTAATATCAACATCTTCAGATGCGTATGGACATGCATCTACCAATGGCACGTGGTTAAAGGTCGTTTGTGATTTTCCAGAGCCAATCAACTCTTTGATTGAAATGCATTCATAGTCAAGTGTCCCAAGAGCAACAGCATCCATTGAGTAACCAGACCTTGATGCATCAACAATCCACGCAGCAATCAACGTGTCATGCAGCGGCCCTTGGATTTTAACACCAGCGTTTTCTAAAACTACTAGATCGTACTTGATGTTGTGACCGATTTTCGCTATAGCGTTGTCTTCTAATATTTCTCTGAGTGATTCTATAACCACTTCTTGCTCAAGGTGTTCTTCAGAGCACATCGTTGGAATATAAGCGCCATCACCAGCGCCAAGAGATACCGAAATACCACAAAGTTGAGCTGTCATCGGATTTAATCCAGTCGTTTCAGTATCGACTGCGATAATTTTCGCTTGTTTGCATCTCTTCACAAGAGCATCTAATTTTTTCTTAGTGTCAACCAAACCATAATTCGCGCTATATGCGGGATGGCTTCGGTCTGGACCCATATCAAATAACCCGCCTAGAATTGTCGGTTTTGCTTTTGTTTTTTTTGTGGGTTTGACTTCTTCTTTTAACTCAACTTGCGTACTTGCTGTTCCACTTGCAAGTCGTTTCACTTCATCTGGAAAACGATTGAAACCAAGTCCTTTGAATAGAGAAGAAATTTCTTGAATATTCCATTGCTTGCAATCCGACTTTGCATCAGCAAGTTGAAAATCAAATTCGACATCATCTTTTAATGTTACGAGTATCCTGCTAGTTTTTAATTGTTCTTGTCCTGCAAGCAAGTTTTCTTTTCGTTTGCCTTTTATAGTTTCAATATTGTCGTAAATGCCTGCGATAGAACCAAATTCCATAATTAGTTTCGCTGCAGTTTTTGGTCCAATTCCAACAACCCCAGGAATATTGTCGCTTGAATCTCCCATCAGCGCGAGAATGTCCGCCACCATGTGTGGTGGTACTCCCATGTCTTGTGTTTTAAAAACATCGTCAGGCGAAACTGTTGCGCCTTTGTGCGCATCGAACAATTCAACTCGGTCATCGATCAATTGTGTTAAATCTTTATCGCGAGAAAT
>JABABS010000059.1 GCA_014238125.1 Phycisphaerales bacterium | reverse complement strand
GTGATATATCCAGACACAGGACACGGACTCTCTAAGATGTCTCACCGAAAAGCAAAAATGGAATGGGACCGAGCATGGCTACGTCGATGGGTTTTAGAGGGGGACTAAAAAAACTGACCCAGGTTCAGTTAAATGTTCGGGACGCGTGGAAGACGAACGGTTGTCGAACCGCCTGAGAAATTCATCGTGCGAGGTTTCACATGCCTTGGTCGAATTGGCGCATATTCATAACCCCCTAGTTGGCGATGCACAAAATCAGGTGCTTTCACAAGTAAAGACCCTTTATAGAAACGAATTGTGCAATTCCCTCCATGCACTTTCCACTGCTCTGATTCAACAAAATCTGTAATGGTATCAATGAGTTCTTGAACCTCCTGTTCTTTTGTTTGACTCTCTGGTTCTTCAGTAGGGTTTCCAAACTGAACACCACCGCCACCACCATTACCACCACCACCAGTTGTTCCCATCTCAGGAGCGTTATCAAAATCTCGAATAGTAAATAACAAACTCATCACATCGTATGTGCGCAGTTCCATCGACCTCCCCTGTGTAAATTGGTCTTTCAGACCAACTTCCAGCATGCCATCTCGAAGCTGCCACGTGTTGGGTTCATTATTGATGTTGAGTATTCCAATGATTCGTTCAAGAACAACAATCGCAGGTGTTGCTGGAAGTTTTAATGTAATTGGCGTGCTTTTATCAATACCATCTTTACTATCTGATTCCCAAAAAACGAACATGTCAATATGGAGGTCATCTTCCAATTGTTGGAGGACATCTACAATTGGTTGATCATCCCAAGAAACGGATAAATCTGAGTACAGGAGCGTGCCAAGTATTTTTGCATGCGAGTGTTGTATTGCATTTGGTGAAGCTTGAAGCATACCTGTAATAAACAACACGGTGGTTACTAGTGTTTGAATCCAAAAACGCATGCCTGAGTATACGCTTAATGTTCCAAGGCGACACTGTTTATTGCTTCGATGGCGTCTGATATACCAATGAGAGCCATTGCTACTGCTTCAGGTTTCATTGTTGCATCCCATGGTGAGCTTCGTACGCCACCCGCTGCTCTTTCTGGGTTTGCAAAACGGCTTGCCCTCTCTGGCGTGGTTGTGAGCTGGGACGTAAATCTCGCAGCAAGAAGCATAGATTGCATCAATGCAAGTCTCTCGCCAAGTGGTGTGAATTCAACGTTTGGTAGAAGAGTTGCAAGCATCGGCAACATACGAATACCCCTTGCATCAACAACCGGTCCCGCCATTGTTTTGAGAGAAAATCCACCAAGTAAATCTGGGATCGAGTCATCGACAACTTGAGAAGCCAACGCATTGTCGAGAAGCTGCTCAATATCTTCAACATCTACTTTGGATCCCATGTTCGACACACAAACACTTGCGTGTACGATCCATGGAATAAGCGATGCACGATCATCTTCGTTTGTGGTTTTGAAGCAGGCAGAAATGACTTTTTCAGCAAGCGGTAGAACTGTTGCATCTTGAGTAGCAATATGAGCAACTGCCGCAGAGAGCACACCTCGTTCCAACGCCTTTTTGGGAATCAGTGATCCATCAACCAATTGCGAGGCAGCCGCAATGACTCCACTTTTACAATCCATAATCATTGCAATTGCTTTATCCGATAGAACAACCTCATTGTTACTTGCAAGCACGACAAAAGACTCATCAAGAACACCTGTAACAGGTGATTCATTTTCGTTCACAATCGCCAGGTCATTCATAATCCTTATGTACACCGCTGTCGCTTCTTGTCGGTACAGGCAACGAGGTATTTTTGTGTACTGCCACAATGCCTCAGCTGCCATCGCTTGTGAAATGAGTGGAGCAAACACATCGTCAAGTCGATCGACCTCTGGTTTGTACGTTCCTGTGATTCCAATTGCCTCTTCTCCTGGCCACTGAGAATGAACTAAGTATGAAGCAAGCAAATCAGCCACGGCGTGCAAACCAGTTTGTAGAAGTTGATTTGTGCTGATCACTTCATCTCCGCGATATAACAACTGAATGTTCTCACTACTGGCGTGTTGATACGCAGAAGC
>JABABS010000056.1 GCA_014238125.1 Phycisphaerales bacterium | reverse complement strand
GTAAGAAGGCTACTCGCAAGAAAGCTACTCGTAAGAAGGCTACTCGCAAGAAAGCTACTCGTAAGAAAGCTACCCGCAAGAAAGCTACTCGCAAGAAAGCTACTCGTAAGAAGGCTACTCGCAAGAAAGCTACCCGTAAGAAGGCTACTCGTAAGAAGGCTACTCGCCGCCGTCGAAAAAAATAAATTCGCGGCAAACACGGATCACACGAGACGGCCCCTTGTAGGGGTCGTCTTTTCTTATGGAGTAGATACTAGAAACTTGCCGAGAATTATGAGATAATTCAACTACCCCATTGAGCCCGTTTAAAAGAACAGCAACGAAAAGACACACACTCTCATGACACATATTATTGCCGAACCATGTATTGGAACTAAAGACACCGCGTGTGTTGATGTATGCCCAGTTGATTGTATTCACCCTATGGGAGATGATGATAAACACGAAGGCGCTGAGATGTTATACATTGATCCCGACACCTGTATTGATTGTGGTCTGTGTGTAGACGAGTGTCCGGTACAAGCTATTTTTCCAGAAGAAGATCTACCCGAAGAGTGGCACAAATATATTCAAATCAACGCTGATTATTTTTAGCGGTTCCGCTTTTGTAAAATTTGCATCGGAAAAAAGAACCCCGAGGCTTGCTTTAGAAAAAAGGGAAAGTTGTAAATATCTTCTCCTTGGCTAGCAATTTGTGTCAGCGTTTGGTTTTTCCGTCCAGTCGTCTACAGTTGGACCCAAGTCAAATTCGCTTTTTTGCGTTTTGCGATACCCAAGTTTTCGAACTACTTCTAGGACATCGGTCCATGTTGGAAACGATCGATTGTTTGCTTGTTTGAACGCATTGATTGCCATGAGAAACTGAAACTGCTCAGGAGTCATTTCGCCCTCTTCGGCTGATTTTACAAAATCGCTTCGCCTACGACCCACCCCACGCCGTCTGTTTAAATCTTGCTCTGCGCTTTCAAGATTACGTCTATCAATTCCATTTCTTCGATCGACGACATCATCATGATTTTCTTCTTGGTCACGCACATCAGTAGGATATCGCGTACGGAACCACGTGTTGGGCTAACTTCAGCGTATGATGCCCTATTAAAGAATCAACATGCCTTCACTACCCCCGCCTAACTCGACGAATTTAAATATCACAAGTGCCCTTTTGGGTTGGATTCTGCCCGGATTAGGCCACAGAACTCTCGGACATCGAAGAAGAGGGCGATATATTTTCTTTGGGGTCATGTTTATGATCACTACTGGTGTTTTGGTTGGAGGTGTTGATGCAGTCGATCACAAAAACGACGGACTCTGGTTTATTGCCCAGGTTTGCTGTGGTCCTATTGTGATTGCAGTTGACACAGCAACACAGTTTTTGATTGTTGGTGCCCCGATCGAAAAACGAGTAACGCTTGTTGGCTTAAGCCACGTTAATGAGATCGGAACACTCTTTATCGCCATGGCTGGCTTGATGAACTTCGTTGTTATTCTTGATGCGCTTCAAGCAAAACCAAACACAGATTTTGAACGTCGTGGTAAGGAGTTGGAAGAATAATGTTGGCTTGGATTCCATTTTTAGAACCCATGAACGCATTGCAACCACTGTGGTATTTGTTGCTGATTCCAATGGCTTTTGGAATTTCAGTGATATATAAAGCGCTTCACGAAGATAATTTTTTACACTACTGGCGATCGGTTTTGGTAATGACCACACAAGTTGTTCTTGGCATCACATTCCTTGCTGTTGGAATCGGCCTTTTTGTTCAAATCGTCATTCCGTTGGTCACCCAGCCATAAGTTTAAGTTCCTCAGGGTGTTCACTGAACCAAAACTTGAGCGTTTTATAAATGTGTTGTAATCGCTGGCTTACTCTTGACTCACTGCACCCAAGACTCTGCCCAACTTCGAGCATGCTTAAAGATTCGTAAAAATAAAGTGTTAAAATCAACTTGTCTCGTTCGTCAAGACGTGTACATATCCAGCGTAGAAGATCGTTTTGCTCAGCAATACGTGTTTGAACATCTCCACCAATGTAGTGAATGGGAGCCCAGTCGTACTCGTCGCCCGGTTCACCAGCTTGTATCCCAATTGTTGCAGGTGCGTGACCATCTTGATAGACAGTGTTGAATTCAACTTCATCCATTCCTAGTCGAAGTCGTAATTCCTCTTCGGTAGGATCACAACCAAATTCATTTCTGAACGACAATCTTGCTTCTTCTAGCAATTTTGTTCTTGCACGTGCGAGCCGTGGCACGGGGTCGTCTCGGCGAAGTTGGTCTCGCATTGCACCCATGATTCTCAATCTCGAGAACGCTTCGAAGCAAATATTTCGGCTTGTGTCGTATTTATCTAATTGGGTATTGAGTGCAATGAATGCGCACTGTTCAAGATCATCGGGGTCAACACATCTTGGTAGTTTTGAAGCCAAGTTCCTAGCGACCGGTCTGACAAAGGAAACCATGTAATGCTGGAGCAATTGAGATTTTGTTTCACCGCAACCAGTTGCTTTAAAGTGTGACATCGCGCACTTTACCCAAGTTTCACTCGCTGGGAATGATAAAGGGCGTTTTGCTTCGATCGTGGTTTTTACTTTTACATTTTGCGGCAAAAAATCGCCGCCTTCCTTAGTTGGATGACTAACCATTTGTATTCGTCCCTGAATGTGATTGCGATGTACGGGCTCCACGCGATGTGCTATGCCCAGCCTTTACTCATCGTCGGCAACGGTTGGTTATCCGTAATAATTATGAAAATTCATCCAAAATGTACCCGGTCTGAGCTGGAAAAAAGAGTTTTACCGTGGCTTTGGATGTCTATTGGTGCTTGCTGTTTCAATTATCCGCGGGAGTTATTCGCTTGAGTTGGCTAGGTGTTGATTTAAACGACAAAACTGTAGGACTCTCATCAGGTGGCGGGATCCCACAGGGTTTTGAAAAAACGATTTGTCGGCGTCTAACGATTGTGGCGATCCTGTCACCCTTGGAGACGTCAATGGCGATGATTTGGTGGTTGTTGCCGTCATTTTGGCCGTCGTGAATGCTTGGGGTTCATGTCTGTACTGCCCAGAAGACCTTAATGGTGCTGGATTCGTCGATGTTGTTGATCTTCTTGAGGTTGTAG
The DNA here is from genome assembly GCA_014238125.1 of Phycisphaerales bacterium. Taxonomy (GTDB): domain Bacteria; phylum Planctomycetota; class Phycisphaerae; order Phycisphaerales; family SM1A02. The sequence goes on along the minus strand of JABABS010000056.1, from coordinate 7,971 downwards.
GAAACTGGACCTAATACGAATGCTTTTACCAATAGTAATGAGGGTATTGCCTCTATCTACTTGTTGACATACACTTCCCCATTGGAGTATTACGACTTATGGCAAAACTGTTCTATACCATTGAAGAAACCTGTGCAAAACTTGGCAAGTCTGAAGACGAAGTCAAGGAAATGGCTTCATCTGGCCAACTCGATGAAATGCGAGATGGCGATAGCATTATGTTCAAAAGACAACAAGTCGATTTGCTTTCTGGCGATACTGGCCCTGGTGACGAAGTTGAACTTGATCTCACGAGCGGCGATTCTGGGTTTAAGCTAAACCTCGGTGACACTGACGAAAACAGTTCTCCTAATGACGCATCTGGCGACGCATCTGCGGGCGGAAGTGGCTACGACTTAAGCGGCAGCGGGATGGGTATCTCACAAAGCGGAAGTGCTGCTGGCTTAGATCTTGGCGGCAGTGCAAGTGGACTCGGTTTTGATCTTGGCGATAGTGGAAGTGCTGCCGGTTTTGATCTGGGTGAGACAGGTGATGCGACTGGCTTTGGCGCAGCGTTTGATGAAGATGATGATTCAGCAGAAACTCGTGTAAGCGATGCAGTCGACGAAGAACTTAGTTTGGAATCCGTAGGAAGTGGTAGCGGCTTGCTTGACCTCACCCGTGAGTCTGATGACACGTCACTTGGTGCTGAACTTCTTGATGAAGTTTGGGAGGGTGGAGATAGCGGTGAGTTTGGCGCAAGTGCATCGGGCTTGTTCGAAACCTCTGGGGGCGGCGGGGGCGAATCAACAGCATCAGCGTCTCCAGCAATTCAAGCGCCGATGGGCCTCGCAGCTCCAATGATGGCAGAAGCGTATGACGGCAAATGGTCAGGCGCTGGAATAGGATTAATGGCTGGAGCGTTTTTGGCATTGACCGCTGTTTTGCTGATGTTGATCAGCAGCCTAGCAGGAGTTGGACCTAGAGTCGCAACATTGTTGACCGATAACATTCCGATGTATGCAGGTGGACTCGCTGGTATAGCAATTGTCTTTGGCCTTATTGGCATGTTTATTGGCAAAGCAAGCGAGTAAAACTTAGGGTGACACTTACAAAGTACGGTTGGAAGCAGTGGTCGTGTATCACTGTGCTTCTTTCTATCCCATTTGTTTTTTTTATTTGGCTCGGTTGGTGGTTTGGCGTTGTAGCAGTCGTTGCACTGTGGCTTGCTCTCGTTTCCTTCTTCCGCAATCCATGGCGGCGAATACCTACTGGTTTAGCTGATGGAACAATGTTGAGTCCTGCCGATGGCACAATTTCTGCGATTGAACGAGTTGACCACCACATTGCTATTGATGGTGAAGCGCTGATCATTCGTGTTTTTCTTAGCGTTTTGAACGTACACATAAATCGGGCGCCATGCGAATGTACTTTGAAAGAAATGATTTACACACCAGGAAAATTTCTTGACGCGAGAACAGCTGAATCTGCGCAAGTAAACGAATCTAACTTGTTGATTCTTGACAACAAAGGTGAGCCCCTAGGTGTTCGTCAAGTTTCAGGGAAAATTGCAAGGCACATCATTTGTCCACTTAAAGTAGGAGACGCGCTTTTGCAAGGGCAACAGTTTGGCATGATTAAGTATGGTTCTACAACCGAATTAATTTTGCCCCGACCAGACGACGTTGACGTGCGAGTTAAAGTTGGCGATAAGGTGAGGGCTGGGATTACGATATTCTGCGAAACAAACTAACTCGCTGTTAGTCTATTTACAACCAGATTTTTTTGAGTAGGCGAACAAGTGGGTCGTTGGCACCTTCCCGTTTTTCAAACACATCAAGCCCACGCTCGATCATTTCGAGATCGCCAAGTTGGTGTCCAATATAAGACAACAAAAATGCATACGTACCGCCATCTCGCTTTTCATCGAGCCGGCCTGTAATAAGTACGGCCGCTTTGACGAGGTCAAGCCTTGGAGGAAGTAGGTTTTTAGCGTATGTCACGTCGATCATTTCGGGTTGCAGCGAAAGAAGGGATTGCAATGTAAGTGATGCAGATAAATACATACCCGCCCCGATCCTTGAATGACCCAGACCAGCAGTTGCAAATGGATGACCTGGGGTGAAACGCAGCGCTCGGTCGTACCTTCGTTCTGACCAAAAATATTCACCCTTTTCAAACCGCTCTTGCGCAATGGTCATCAGTTCATTGAATCGAGTCTGATCTTCACTTGTAAGTTTTTCTATTTGTTGACCATGCTGCAAAATGAATGCAATTTCATTTGTTGCGTCTTTTTCCGTTTCATCTGTTTCCCCACTCCCTTCTTCTGTAACAGCTACGAACTCGTCATTCTCTTCATCAAACGGTATAGTTCCAGCAAGTTGTCCCTGTAATAGACCATACTGCTGTTCAAGCCAGCCTTTAGGCTGTTCACCCAGAAGAACATCAGTGGCAAGTTGATCCAATGCCCTGTTACTTACCGACTCCATAATTGAATCATGCGCCGAAGCAACCTGTTCGCCGATCTTTACTCCGCGATCAGTTAAACCGGTATCTGTAACCCACCGTGTGATAAGTGTATTTGAATTTTCGTCATCTTCCTTCGCCCTCGCCGCATCCCAAGGAGTGAGTCCAAGTGCAGCGGCATGGTTGGTTGTTTCGACAGAAATACCGCGAAGTGGCGATGCCATGATATAGCCCAATCCATATGTGGTTCTCAGATTCCCAACAACGGGTATGGTCGAATATGATCCAGTTGGATCGTATGTTGAACCCGTCGCTTGAGCTAATCGATGTTGATCTATTTGTCGCCCAGACCAAGAGGATGGATAGTTCAACATTGCCGATTGATCACTGTTGTCATCCTCAGTACTCCACGTGTGAGAAATAGATTGCATGCTTCGGCCTACGCGTACATTCATTGGTGATTGTGCCCAGTTGTCAATAAAATGTGGATTGAAGTAATTGGCATCACCCTGCAAAATATATTGCGCAGACGCGTTATTCCAGTTGTCCCAATACCAAGGGCTATTGTTCAACGTGTCAGCAAGGATCTGGGCATCCGCATCAGAGGCGTCCGAAATAAGTTGCATATGTGCTTGTGTATCTAGGCCGATACCCTCGTTGAAATTTCTACCCGCAAGGATACTATTCGTTCGAATTTCACTGTTGGTAGTTCCACGAGGAAGTTTTCTGAGATGGTTTTCTCGACCCGAAGTTGAGAGGTTGTTATCTAGCGCATTGCCAGACCCCATCGCGTCTTGGGCGTGCCCTTGCCCAGAAAAAATGAAAATCCCCAGAATGATGTACAGAAAGTTATGCATGGTTGTCTCCAAGTACAGCGTATCCTACATACACTGTGCGACATGACTCAAGAAACGCGCTATATAACAACGCCTATTTACTACGTAAACGATAGACCTCATATCGGCCATGTATACACCTCAACATTGTGTGATGTGTATGCAAGGGCAATGAGGAATGCTGGGCACGATGTTTTTTTCCTCACCGGCACAGATGAACACGGGGTCAAGGTCGAAGAATCGGCAGAAAAGCGTGGAATTACACCTCGGGCACTGGCTGATGAAAATGCTGCTGTTTTTCAATCAATTATGAAGATGTTTTCGCTTACAAACGATGCCTTTATTCGAACGACAGATCCAAGACACGAATCTCAGGTGCAGACCCTTGTTTCTAAGCTTCTCGCGAGTGGTGACGTGTATTTAGGAGATTTTGAGGGTTGGTATGATCAAGGGCAAGAGGAATATCACACCGAGAATAGCGCAAGAGAACTCGATTACAAGTCATTAATCAGTGGGAAGCCACTTGTTCGAGCAACCGAAAAAAATTATTATTTTCGGTTAAGCGCATATCAAGAGAGGCTCGAAAAACTATTTAGTGATCACCCAGATTTTGTTAGGCCAAGCGGTCGCTGTAATGAGGTTCTTGGTCGACTTCGAGAAGGGTTGCAAGATGTACCAATCAGCCGTACAAATTTCTCGTGGGGAATTCCCATGCCAGATGACGATGAGCATGTGATTTATGTTTGGATTGACGCACTCTTTAACTATATTTCTGCACTTGATCTTGGTGAAGAACAATCAGAACTCGGAAAATACTGGCCCGTCAATTATCACGTTGTTGGGAAAGAAATTCTTTGGTTTCACGCCGTAATTTGGCCTGCGATTCTTATGGCACTTGATTTACCACTCCCACAGTGTATTTATGCACACAGTTTTTGGATCAGTGAGGGCCGAAAGATGTCAAAAACGCTAGGTAACTTTATTGATCTAGAAGAAATCGAAAAATACATAGATGTATATAGCATGGACGCGTGGAGATACTACTTGGTAACACAGGGCCCACTTGGTACCACAGACGCAGACTTTGCTGCAGAGAAATTTCACGATGTATATAACGCGCACTTAGTAAATACCGTTGGTAATTGCGCAAGTCGAGTGACTGCGATGATAGAAAAATATTTTGACGGTGTTGTGCCTTCAGACAACGGGGAAATTTTTGCAGAAACAGATTGGAAAACAATTTGTGGCGACGCAGTGACTTGTTCATTAAACGCGATGGATACATTTTTACTGCAAGAAGCAGTTGAGTCAGCGATGTCTATTGTGCGGCAAGTGGATTTATTTATTAATACAACAGCGCCATTTAAACTTGCTAAAGACGAAACAAAACAAGTTGAACTTGGCGCGATTCTCTATCAGTGTATTGAGGCCCTAAGAATTGCCTCAATACTGCTTCACCCAGTAATACCTGTAAAAATGGACGAGTTGCACCAAACTATAGGTGTAGAAATGCCAAGTCAAAATAGTGCCGCCACACTTACGTGGGGTGGAATACAGCCCGGAACATTAATTCAAAAAGTGGCGCTATTTCCAAGAGTTGAATTTGCCACCACTGAGTAATTATTCTGCAACTGCACCAGTCATGGTAGGGCCGGGAATTTCGCCATGACCACGTAGGGCATCGGCAACCTGTGTGTTCAATGGATCAATTGCCCACGCTTCTTTCCAACGTTGTATAGCTAGAGAGTCATCACCGAGTTGTTCTGCAAAAGAAGCAGAAACGATATAGGGCTTTGCGGTTGTGCCATTGTCTAAAGAAATTGCTGTGTTGATTGCAATCATCGCGGAATCAGGATCACTGATTGCCATTGCGTATTCTGCAAACCTTGTCCACGCGCGAACTGTTTGTTGTTTTTTCGCATGTGTTTCAAGGAACGTAAAGAGTTTGTTTTCATTTCCTGCAGCAAGATAACTTTCAGCAAGGAGGTCACTGACTTCTTGGTTGTTTGGTACAACAGTGTTTGCAATTTCTAATGAAGCTGCGGCACCTTTTGGATCACCGAGTTCAAGCAAACATTTTCCAAGATTAAAATGGGCCCGCCAGTCGCCGGGGTGCATTTGAGTAATTTCAGTGTATTTTTCTGCAGCATCACTCCATCGACCCTGCCACATTGCAAAACTACCCTTTTCCATAAGTGTAGTTGTGCTCGGTTGTCCACAAGCAGCGATAAATAGGGTGGCTGATACGGTAATGAGTAAAGACGTAATTTTCATGACAAGATCTCCTTCTTTCTAAGTCACACGATTCCTTTGTCCATGATACGGTAGTCATACGAACTATGGCAGCCCCATCAAAAGAACATTCATTTCCAACCGTCGTGTTAGAGCACGAAATGCAAGACGGAACTACCCATTTTGACTGGTTGCTCGGCGTTGATGCTGATGGCAAGAAACCGCTGATTAGTTTTAGGAGTAGTCAACGGCCAGATCTTCTCACAAACAATGATTGGGTTGATCTCGAAACAAGACCAGACCATCGCCCAGAATACCTAACTTTCGAAGGTCCCCTTGAAGACAATCGTGGCACGGTGAAGCGCCTGGGTGTTGGTGCAATTCAACAATGGCAGCAAACCATGAGTGGTTGGCAAATGTTGATTGAATGGGAAGGGGGGCCAATTGTTCCCCTAGAAGTGACAACGGGCAGTGCTGTGCGTCTTCGGCTCATGCCAAACAAGCCAACACGGACGGACACGGATGACATTTCAATTGTTGGGGATCTTCCGATTTCTGATGCGATGGGTCCAGCTGGTTTAACTCGAAAAATTACTGCATTTGGTGTAAAAGTAAAACATGAAGATTCGTGGATCCGGGTCCCCAACACAACCGGTACAGGTGCGATTCATGTCCGGACTTTTCACAGTAAGTTGACTGATGATGCTCTTAAATATCTTGATCAACAAGTGAATGAATGGCTTGATGCGCACCCTCAATACGAAGTGAAGCAAGTGACAACAACGATAGGTACATTCACCGGCAAGGTGAAGGAACCACACATCATCTGTCAAGTTTGGGTATAACTGCAAAATGAAACCCGAAGAAGATATTTGCGTTTGTCATCACGTGTCGCTTAACAAATTGAAAAATTTTATTAAACGCGAGAATCCAGAAGTGCCATCCCAACTTTCAGAATGTTTGGGCGCCGGCACATCTTGTGGTTGGTGTATCCCGTTTCTAAAAAAAATTCACGGTTGTCATGTGCGCGGGCAATCGATGGATCTTACAGTATCGTTTGAGAATTACGCAGAGCGTCGAAAGCAGCATAATATGAAAAAATCGATCAAAAAAGCTGATGACCCCACCTGATGACCGTCGGCTATCCTCACCAATGAGTCCCCGCGAAACTGGTGGGTATCAAATAATCGGCATTTTGGGAGTGGCGGCATGTCTGTGGTGTACACAGCAATGCAGGTTCATCCAAAGTGTTGAAGAAAACGAGATTGAACGTCTTGAAGCAGAGAACACCGAACTGGCGGCACAACAAGAAATTGCTCCACAAAAGCCAAGTGCCCTACAAGAAACTCAGCCGACGGGTCTTGTCTTTACGCTTCCAGAAAGTGCGCGAAAAATTAATCTCTCTGGCAACGGTAATATCATCTCGGCGATTGTTGACGAAGAGTTTTTCGTCTGGCTCAATGACGGTGCGCAGGTGCATGTTCCCCCGATGAACATTGATCCAACATACGCAACTCTAACACTTTCAAGGTATGGAAAAACACTTGGAGTTGTTTCAGACTCAAAGTGTAGAATTGCCAAACTTGGTTTTAGATCCGAGAAACAAGCATTAGTTTCTGCGAGATTTAGTAGACCACTTGCCGCAGTTGTGACTGTAGCTGTAGATACGAACCGAATTGCAATCTCTGGCGATAATATGACGTTGGAAATTTTAGAAGATGGTGAAAAAATAAAACGCTCAGCATCAACGAGTGGACAGTATTTATGTGTGGACCTTCCAAGTCCCGAGTTAGTTGTTGCTGCAACACCAGGGACTGTTGTCTTGTGGGACAATAATTCTTTTCCAAACAAAGCAACCCTGCTTGATGGCGCGAAAAATCCAGTCGCAGTTGGAATGGTTCTCGAACAACCTGTTGTCATTGGTCGCGACAAAGATGTTGTTTTGTATGTTAATGATGAAGCGAAACGGTTTACGCTGGATCTCCCGAGTAACATCAAATTTGCATCTTTGGATTCTTCTGGTTTGCACTTAGCGTGTGTTGTTGGTTTGAAAGTTTATCGCTGTGATCTTAAAATGAGAACAGTGAAGGAAGTTGCTTCTTTTACAGAAGAACTTGGCGGGGTTGCAATAAGTGATGACGAATCAGTTGTTTGTTGGACAGCGCTAGGCGAGGTCTATGTGTTTGATTAACAACCCACAGTGGCAACAGTATTATCCGTCGTGAACAGTCGTGCCGTCACTATCAACTGGGGGGGGTTTTGAAACCGGTTCATTGATTACATCAAGAATGAGTTCAAGCCGGTTTGCAACATAAGCCATAGATTCTGGCCGATTTTTTTCGAGTGGTTGTATGCAATCCATAATTTGTTTGGACAAGAGAGGGTGGATACGTGGATTGCGGTCATGTGGAGGATCTGGCAATGCAATGTTTTCGGTTTCAACAGCGCCGGTGAGCAG
>JABABS010000055.1 GCA_014238125.1 Phycisphaerales bacterium | reverse complement strand
CCAATTCCTTTTGGACCATGAAATTTATGCGCTGCGAATGTGAGAAAATCTACTTGAACTTCCTGCACATTCACTGGCATTTTTGCAACCCATTGCGTGCCATCAGAATGCAATAACACATCAAATTGTTTGCAAAGTGCACTTACTTTTTCGATAGGTTCAATGACACCTGTTTCATTGTTGCACCACATTAAGGATACAACTGCAATTTCAGATGCTCGTTCTTTCAATATAGATTCAAGTTCTTGCATTGAAATGATGCCATCTTTATCATTCTTAATGCGAATTATTTCGATGCCGTTCTCTGATAATGCGTCTGCCATCTCTGAAACCGCCGCGTGTTCGAGTTGGCTCGTAACGACAAGTTTCCGATCTGGGCGGGTTTGGCATGCCGAATGTAATGCAAGGTTCGCGGACTCTGTTCCGCCTGAAGTGAACGTGATCTCAGATGGAGAAGCGTGTATAAGGTTAGCAATCTGTTCTCTTGCCAAATCAACAATTTGTCGTGCCTCTTGACCGATACGGTGAATGCTTGATGGGTTTCCCCACTGCACACGCATTGCAGTTTGAACAACTTCATTCACCGAATCCATGGGCTGCGTTGTTGCATTGTTGTCAAGATAAATGCTACTTTGATTCATATCTAGGGAATCATACCGATGGTTGTGCGTCAATGGAAGGAATTCGACGGCAGATTAACCAAGCAACAAAGGCAAACAATGAGCAAATTATAAATATCCACTGAGGGTGATCGCCAAAGAGCGGTCTTGCAATCCAATAACCCAATGAACCCAGACCCATCAACAAAAAGGATAGGGCATTACATGAAGCAAGCACTCGTCCTCGATTCTCTGACTCTGGGAGAATTTGCATCAATGATTGAAGTGGAACAGCGTACAGCCCAGCTGTAAAGCCAAGGCCAAACATGCAAATCATCATCCCAATGTATGAAGGTGGGATGAGGCCCGCTAAACAAAGTATGCAACCCATAGCAATAGAACCAATTCTGGAAATGTCAATGCGAATATTGCTTCGAGAGATAAATCCCACTGCAAGTGAACCACAACCAACTGCGATACCAAGTATTGCCAAAATGTAGGAAACTTTCGCGTCACTCACTTTCAAAAGATCTCCCAATTCAGTGACAACGAGTAACGCAAGTGTTGCTACAAGATAAAAAGTTGACCAAGCAATTGCTCCAGTAATAAGAGGTGAACCCCATGCCCGTTTAGCAGTTTCGATGTAGGTTCCGATTGGATTGAGTGATACTTTTGTTGAAGCACTCATCGAAGAAAGTCTTGGTAAAAATAAAATCGCAATCAGACCTATGATTGCTACTGAAGAGAGTGCGATGCCCGGAAGCCAATGATTCCAACCATGTTGTGACTCTGACAATCCATCGCTGACAATGCCAGCAACTAACATGCCTGTAATCACAGCAATGTTTGTGGTCATATTTAGAATCCCGTTTGCACGACTTACGCGATCCTCACGAACGATTTCCGGAATCATGCCATATTTTGCTGGGCTAAAAAATGTTGATTGTGTGGCAAGCAAAACCATCGCTGTAATCGTAAGCCAGAGGTTATTTGTAATAAAGCCAACTCCCGCAGTAAGCGCAAGGGGCAGTTCGACAAT
>JABABS010000013.1 GCA_014238125.1 Phycisphaerales bacterium | reverse complement strand
CTATGAAATATCAACTACTAGCAGCAACTGCTATAACAACAACTGCATTGGCCGTTAGTTTTCCGCACTACACTAATTGGTTCGCTATCAATTTTTCTAACGGCGGTAACGGAACGCACCACGGCTCTTCGTATGTTACTACATACAACAATCACTCTGATTTGCAACTCGTATCAGACGGGCAACCTGGCACCTATGGAACATGGCAGGGTGAAGATTTTCCAGGGCAAAACATTGTCGCATTTGATGCTACCTTTAAATGGAGTTTTAAGAATGACGGTGGTCCCGGTGATGGTTTTTCTTTTTTATTCGGCGACATGACAGACATGAGTGGTAACCAATGGGAAGGCGGGGAACATGGTTTGAATCGCTTTGCTGCGATGGGATCTGGAATGTCTATTGGATTCGATTCATATGGCAACGACTCCGGCGTCTATGCTCGATGGGGTGGACAGAGTGTTACATGGACAAATTTTGGAAACGAGTGGTACAACATTGCAACCTATACTGACTATAACTATGCACTCGATGATGTCAATCAAGGAACAGTTCAAGTTAAATGGGATATAGAAACTGGTCTACTGGTTGGTATTGCATGGCCAAATCATGGTATGTGGTGGGGAATTGATACAGATATGTTTACTGGTTCAATCATGGACACTACTGACTTTAGTTTTGGCTTTACGGCACGCAACGGCGGAATTGACATGGATGTGTTAATCGATGAATTTAATGTTACCTACACCTATTTTTTAGACTGTAATGGTAATGACATCGATGACGCGATTGATATCAAGAACGGTATTGCTCTAGACTGCAACGGTAATGGGATACCTGATGCGTGTGATCTTGCTCAAGGGGGAGACGATGAAAATAATAATGGTGTTCTCGACGAATGCGAGTGCCTCGGCGATGTACAAGGTGACGACATGAACGTCGATGTAGAAGATCTTCTTATGGTGATTAAATATTGGGGATATGAAGGTGGCCCTGCAGATATTAACGCAGATGGAATCGTTGACATCACTGACTTGCTCATCCTCGTAGCTAATTGGGGACCGTGCAACTAACCAATGTCTCCTCAAGAAGCACGAACACTCATGATGGAGTGGGTTGAAAGCGAAGCCCTTCGTACGCATATGGAATGTGTCGCTGCATGCATGGATTCGTATTGCACTGGTGACGCTCAAGAACGTGATGCTTGGATTGTTGCAGGTCTATTGCACGACTTTGATTACCAGAGACATCCATCAGTAGAAGAGCACCCTTTTGTTGGTGTTGCGTATCTTCGAAATAACACAGACGTGAGTGAGGAAATTATTGAAGCAATTCTTGGACATGCGACATACAGTGGAGTGGAGCGAGTAACTAGTATGGCAAAAACGCTCTTCGCAGTCGATGAATTGGCGGGCTTTATTGTCGCATGCGCGCTCATTCGTCCAACAGGACTTGAGGGAATGCAAGCTAAAAGTGTTAAAAAGAAACTGAAGAACAAAAACTTTGCAGCTGCAGTTTCAAGAGAAGATATAGCCGCTGGGATTGAAGAACTTGGGGTTGAATTGTCTGAACATATTGATCGATGCATTGATGCTATTAGAAATGCAGGCATTAATATCCATACGTAATAACTACGTTAGTTGCAAGTTCCCCAGTTTCCAATGAGAATCAGTAAATCACTAACTGCAACAATATTGTCATCGTCTACATCTGCGTAACATGGTTTTGTTTTTTCACATGGTCCCCATGCGTCAATAACTGCTAAGAGATCAGTTACTCCTACTTCTAAATCGCCATCTAAATCTCCGATACATGTGTTGATTTGAGATTCGTACTCTATTAAAAAAGAACGCCTCGAATTTTCATTATAAGTATCATCAAATGTGTTCCTTGGGCTTCCATCAATATCACCAAGGTCAGGGATAAACTCATAGCCAAAAGCAATATCACCAATAAGTGTATCCATATCAATAGCGCCATTGCGCGCAGCAAAACCAAAGTTCCAATTCGAAGTGTCTACTCCATCAAAATGCGATGCTCCTTGATCTTGCCAAATAACTTGCGGATCATTTGAGGGAAAAGCAATTGAAACTGAAACTCCATTTGCTTTTGTCCAATTGACATACATTGTCGCCATGTTCGCCGGGTCTACCGCTTGCGGATAATCACTGTACGTTACAGAAGAGAAATCTACACCTGCAAATGCAAACTCTTGAGAGCCCCATTTACCAGCAATTCCATTCGCGCCTTCTGCAGGATACGTTCGTGAGCAAACAGATAGACCAGCTTCATCTTCTATGAAAGCAGATATGCCCCACTCCCCACCAGAAGATCGTCCACCAGACGTATCCGATAGATCACCCCAAAGAAAAGAGAATCCATCGCCAGGCCCGCCATCTTGATTCTTGAAACTAAATCGAAATGATACATTGATGCCAATGACATTTTCAGGGATTGAATCAGAAATCCATGTGCCCCATGTTGAGGGGAAACTATCAGCGACTAACTTAAGTCTTGGATAACCAAAATCATTAACAAACTGCGCTGTGCCAAATAACGTTCCGGTTGAAGTTGGATCATGTAAGTGATTAAAAAATCTACTTGACCCAAACATTGCGCCATAATTACCAGTTTCATTTGGTTCCCCTGGTGCCCAGCCTTCCCAATTTAGTACTGAGCCAGAAAGCCATTGCCATTGATCAAATGATTTATAAAGACCTACCCATGGGCCATTATTAAGATACGTCATACTCCATAATGAAGTAAACGAACCTAACTCTTCAAAGACCCAATCTGCTTCTTCTTCTGTTTCGAAGGAAACGAGCGCCCCGCCTTGTTCTTGTGCATATGTATTGGCTTCTTCCCAAGTTATTCGATTCGGGAAAATAACGCCTTCATATGTATGACCATTGCCGCCAAGATCTTTTGACCAAGTCACTTGTTTGAGATTCGGATTACTTTCAAACTCTAAGAGTGCATGGCCAAATCCATCTGATACATCGTTCCAAGATCCATCTGGATACATCATGCCAAATGCTTCATCTTCATAATTATTTGGTTCGCCTGCAGCCCAGTTTGTCCATGTAACAGGCTCACCAGTTATCCATTTCCATCCACCGTCTGGTTCTTGACTCTTTGGTTCTTGATATAGACCAATAGCTGTAGTGCCTCCAAGCATAGTTGCGTACATAGAAGTATTGATAAATACCTGCTCTTCTGGAGAAGTTATTGTGGCAAGTGCGCCTCCAAAATGTTTTGCAACATTAATAGCGCTTTGATATGTATCACCATCTCCAAGTGAGTACATTGCATACCAGTGCCCATTGCCACCTTCTGATATTGGCCATTCAACAGCAATATCTTTTCGATAATCAACAAAGTCGCACCAGGAAACATCTAGTTCGCCACTGCCCCACCCTGAGGATCCGCCAACTCGAATTAAATATTCCTGTCCTTGTTCACCATAGAAACAAAGTTCACTTGCTCCATCGCCGCATCCAATTGCATTATCGTTGCAAGCTAAAAGTGTTCCATTACAACCATCATACACCGCTAGTCTTGTATCGAAATTCGCGAGGCCGCATGTTGAAAGAACAACACCGTTTGTAGCCTGCGGAATGTGCGAAAACCAAACATCATGAACAAAGTTCTGCCCTGCATCCATCGAAGCACATTCTGTGATAAGCAGTGGCCCATCAGTAGTTGAATTGATCGTTGTGAAAGGGATTCGCTCAAGGCCAATTGGATAAGGAGAAAAGCAATTGTCATTTCCCGGTAAGGCATTACATAATTCAACTCCTAATGCGGCGCATGCTAGATCCCAACCAAATTCACAGCAGTCAGGATCAATATCGCACACTGCAGCACAGCAGCTACTCTCGTCACAGCCTGGGCCATGAATTGCCCCGCATGACCCCCCGCTGCCGCAAACTGCAGGAATACATTCATATGATTCGCAGTTAGTATTTTCGCCGAAGTAGTAGCCGCCATTTGAAATGCATGTGTCTATGTTTATAGAGTTTTCGCATGTTCCATTTTGGTAACAGCAAGCGCCATATAGAGTTTGATAATTTCCACTTAATGCTGTTCCGGCTAAATCAACTGTTGTCTCAAGGGTAATGGTAAAGCCAAAATCGTTTGGGACATCGCCAAGAATAGAACCCAAGTACATTTGATTAATGAACACATTGCCATTATTTGCATCGAATGTTCCCCCAAATCCAGAATTTGAAATTGAGTCGATAGCGCCATCTGTATTAAACAATAAACTGGTAACAACGTAATTAGCTTGTAATCGCCAAGTGGAATCAAAGTCTGCATGGCCTGCCGCGTTGAAACTCGCTCCTGTTGGGGCGGCGAGAGAAGCTGTAATATTTGTTAGATGAAGGGTAAGATCTATGCAACCAAAAAAAGAGCCGCAGAGCACTTCATAATTTAAAGTGGCATCTCCAAGTGAAAATTGAAGGTGGTTTAATCCTACGCTAGTAAAAGGTTCTTGGTCAGGGCTAAATGCAACGTTGCCCCCGCCGGCAATGGGGACGACTTGCGAGTCAGTTGTTGTTTCAGTTTTAGGCGGATCGCCAATAATAATTGAAATAGTTAGGTTAGCTGATGAACCATTGGTAACAGCGACATCAGCTGGAACATTAGCGAAAGATAAATCTGTAATGAATAGCAGGGCAACAGCAATGATGCATGAAACAGAAGGACATTGGATTGATTTATTCTTTGTCATTAAGTATTCACTAACTATAGCTAATTAAAGCATCAAATGGAAATTAAAAAAGGATGGAATATGTTATCTATATATGTTCATTAAGGACACATTCCCCAAGCACCAATGAGTACTAATAAGTCATCGATATTAACAACTCCGTCACCATTTATATCTGAGCTGCAATATAAACATTCTATAACTGCGCAGGTAATGCCATCTCCGTGATATACGCCACTAGCAAAATCGCATTGAATTTGGGAAGTAAGAACACACCGGTCAGTAATACAACATGCACCTATTGGGCTACAGCAGAGAGTATTTCCACAAGTTGTGTAATCGCCTGCGTAGGAAAATTCTAATTGTTTATTGCATTGAGACTCGCTGATTTCTATACATGTCATATATCCTAAGTCGTCCAAATAGCAACAAGCGCCAGTTGGAATTGTGGTGTCACAATCAATACACTCGCAAGCGATGCCTGGGAACCATGTGCCATTGAGTTCCGCGCACCATCCTCCATCCAATTCTTCGCAAATTAATCCAGCAGCACCCTCATAGCAGCACGCGCCAGTTTCCTCTGATGATGGCGGACAGCTGACTGTATCGCAGGTGGAGTTATTAGGAAAATATGTTCCATTGTAAATTAATTCGCAATCAGACTCGGTCATGACATTGCAAGCAGACTCACAGTTGTCTTGGTAACAGCAGGCTCCAGTCTCCTCTACACATGGGACGCACTCACAAGAGCTTCCTTGGTACCAGTTACCATTTAACATAAAGCATGTCTTCTGATCGGAGCTCTCGCAAATTAATCCGCCAGCTCCTTCGTAGCAACATGCACCGAAACTTTCAGGCGGGGAAGAGCAGTCAACACACTCACAAGTTGCGTTGGCTTCAAAAACGCTTGGCCAAATTGATAGGCAATCTTCTTCTGACATTACATTACATATGTATTGGCAGTCCGATATGTAACAACAGGCACCCGTTACTTCCATTGAACATTCATCACAGGAACTACCAGTTCCTAGCCATATAGCATTTTCGATTGATGCACAATCGATTGGGAACAGCATCTCGCAAGTGCCATCGTAGCAACACGCACCTATTGGACAAGTAGCGCTGACATTATTGCCTCCAAAGTCATTCCATGCTCCACTGGTCTGATCTACAGTATTGTTGCAGATGAGAGTTGAGATCACATCAGGAGTGGTGAACTCAGCACACCATAGACCACCTCCTACATTTGCGTTATTTGAAGTAATAGTGCAATCAGAGATCGTACTATCATGTCCACCCCAAACATATATGCCACCACCATCGTCTTGTGCAGAGTTTTCTGAAATCATACAGTTGCTAATAGCTACATCACTGAAGACAGAGATGCCACCACCTACGGCGCCAGCATAATTTCCAACTATTGTGCAGTCTTTTACAACGGCGTCAGTCCCCTGCTGTATTTGTATGCCAGCTCCATAGCTTGCAGTATTACCAGTTATCCTGCAATCGATAATCTGAGCATTTAGACAGATGATTCCACCACCTGCTGAGGAAACATGATTATTAAAGATATTGCATCCACGAATTGTCGGATTGCCCTGACAAAAGACTCCAGCGCCTGAAAAACCAGTTCCGTTTGTAATTGAAAATCCTTCAATGACTGTGCTGGGAGTGCTTCCACTTAAAACAAAGACACATTGCCGTATATTTTCCCCGTCAATAATAGTTGCATCGGGCCCACACACAGATGTTAGTGTCATTTGTACATTTCCAGGAATAGTAACTACCGAGGGTTCGTTACTTGTGTATGTTCCTGGATATACGTTTATTACATCGCCGGATAGAGCTGCATCAACTGCATCTTGTATTGAAGAAAAATCAGCGCCAGGATAGTCAAGGCCATCATCGTCAACTGTCCAAGTTGTTGCTAAACATAAGTTAGATATCAGTGTTGTAAATAAACAAAAAATTAATGTCTTCATCTTCTCATCCTTTTTTGGTCATACTTCTACACATCATTTATTGTAGTAAGTGATTTCATAGTTCCTCTTCTAGTAATGCATTAGACTGCAAAACCAAAAAGTAATCAAGATAAAATCAGATTAGGACCCCTCTGTTATGTAAAAATCTTGCGGGCACGCTTTTCAGGCTCAATAAAGCGGTAGCAATACCCAATAAAAACGCTAAATTACTAATTATGCAAGACCGTGAATATAAAATTATCATAAATGCTATAGGCGTATATTTATGTTTGCAATTCTGAATCTATCCATATCAATTTTCTTCGTATTGCTTCCTGATTTCTCAAGAGCAGGTTGCGATCCACAGATCAACAGTCAAATTCCTAATATCAAAATTAATATCGTTGATTTTGGAGCGGCACCAGATGATGGCAAAGATGATTCAGTTGCTATTAACAAAGCGATAGCATCACTTTATCCTAAAGGGGGAATAGTTTATTTTCCAAATGGAAACTGGATTCTTGAAAATAGGATCTATGTAAATTCAGATAATGTTTATTTACAAGGTAATGGCTCAACACTCTTTTGCCCCAAGCCTCTTGCTGATATATATGGCGAAAATAAAAACTGGAGTTGGAGTAGTGGATTCATCGTTCTATCTCCAAAAGGAAAAACTACGAAACTTGGCAATATTCAAAGCGCAGCAAATGATGGAGATACAAGAGTTGAAGTGAGTTGGACTGATGAGCCACCTAAACTTGGTCAGTGGGTACAAATTTGGTGGCATAACGATATTGGTAGCGATACATTACTCAAGTGGCTATATGGAGATGCTATTGCGCCCAAGAAATATGGTACTGAAATGCAAAGCGCTCCAACGCCTCGTATTAAATCATGGTTTAAAGTAGTTTCGATTGATGGAAACTCACTTGTACTTGATCCCCCGCTTCCACTTCCAGTAAATCCCAAGTGGAAACCAACCTTGATGGATGTTCCTCACCTAAGTAATTGTATAGTTGAGGGTTTTAATTTTGAATTTATCGAATCGCCATACCCAGGCCATCTCAAAGAACGCGGGCATAATTGTATTTCAGTAAGTAGCACGGTAGATTCACAAATTCAAAACATCACTACCACATTTGCAGATAGTGGAATCATTTTAAACAACTGTGGCTTTATAACAATCAATGATATCGAAACTCATGGGAGATACATGCATCATCCTATCTCTCTAAGTTACTGTAGCCATTGCCTTGTTAAAGAGTTTACGCTCAATGCTCCGCATATTCATGGCACAACGATTTCATGGGGGAGCCACTTTAATGTCTTTACTAATGGTCAAGGCAATGCACTGGCTATGGATTCCCACAGGGCTTGTTCATTTAGAAACTTGCATCAAAATATTATTATTAAGCATGGAAAGACACCACTGCAGCCACTAAGAAGTGGAGGTTCGTACAACAGGGGTCTGCATGCTGCAAGAGAAAATGTATATTTAAATATTGAGCATAAATTTCAAAGTTCAGGTGAGTCTTTTGAAATTGGACTTCTTGAAGAGTGGCCACTGGGCGTATTTATTGGTTGGCATGGCAACGGCCAATTAATAATGAAGCCCGCACTTGCTGGTCAAATAGTCAGAGACTTAAATATAAAATCTGACGTAAGTTTATATTCTCAATCGCCTAGTGAATTCTAACTATCTTCTTCTGGATCCCTAAACGGGTTGAATTCTTCAAATGCGTCTCGTGCAGTTTCTGAAATATTATGCAAAGTAGCAGACATTGAATCTGTTGTATCTTCGGCATCAGTTTCAGTAGTTGCACTTGTTTCAACAACTGGATCGGTTGAGCTTTGGGTTGATGATTGAAGTGACCAATCATTCGTATCCGCTGGCTCCCACTCTTGGGTTTCTATGGGAGTTGTTGTTGTTGGGGTTTCTATTTCAGGCGTAGGTTTCATTTCAATCTCTGAAATTGCCCAAAATGAATACTCATTTGCTCCGAGAATCGTGTCCCAGTTATCAAATGTTCTATCCAAGATCTGGTTAACGTTGTACATAATTCACTCCTTTGTTATATGTCATGTCACTTATACCAAATTTTTGCAAATGGCGAATGTCAATTACAAAAATTTTAGTAAAACCCTTGCCGGTATGCTCCGCAATGATGCGTTTTGTTGGATTTTTGCTACTCGCAGGGACCCCAAGACTCAATTACGATAAGTAAATCTTGTACGTCAACACCGCCTTCGCCAGTAATATCTTGCACGCAAGCGCCAGGGCCCCATGCTGAAACAATTTCAAGCAAATCAATAACGTTTACTTCGCCGTCGCGACTTACATCAGCACTGCATACTTCGCAAATATTATTGTTTCCATTATCGTTCCATCCACCAACAACGTGCTCTGGAACATTCCAGCACATGGTTGTGCTAGACACATTAGGAGATGAGCAGTCGCACCCAACATAGATTGCGCCTGCTTGAAAATAGGCACCGTTTGATACAAGTTCACAGTTGATAATAGAAGGCACGCTGTCAGCAGCGTAATACATTGCTCCTCCAAACTGCGCAAAGTTGTTATTGAAAGTGCAATTGACAATAATCGGTTCACTCCAGTCGTGGCTACGCATTCCTCCTCCATTGTACACAGCAACGTTTCCTTCAAAAGAGCAGTTAACGATGTGTGGGCTACTTTGAAGATTGTGTAATCCACCGCCCCACTCTGCATGGTTGTTTACGATTGCACAACTATCAATTGTTGGGCTACTTCCGTGAAGAAAGATTCCACCGCCAAACCTGCCGTCTTCATGCAGTGCACCAATTCCGCCTGTAAGAGTAAATCCACGAAGAACTGTTTTGGTTGTTTCGCCCATTGTGAACATTGCACAGGTAGAAAAGCCTTGCGCATTAATAACGGTTGCACCTTGACCATGCGTTGATTCAATAGTTATCGCCTTGCCTCGCATGTTTATCGTTTCGTAATATGTTCCTGGCGCAACAAAAATGGTGTCGCCATCTACGGCACTATTAATGGCTGATGTGATGGTAGGCATTTCTGTTGGCACAAGGATCGTTCCAGCATAACTGGTGCAAGAAATAAACAATACAGTTGGCAGGAGATATTTCATGTTCGTAATCGTACCATCATTTATAACAACTCATCTACTCAATTGATTGTAAGCGTTCCGGAGCCAGTTGCTGCTTGCCAACCGCCAAGACGGATGTAATAAGTTGAACCAGCTTCTACTGTGTAGTCAATCTCAGAGTAATACGACTGACAGCCAGTGCCGTCATACGCATCGCCATTGCAGGCTACTTGGTTGTCACAAGTTCCTTCATATAAAACCATCGAGGTGTCGAAACTAGAACTATCACAAGTGGTAAAATTAGTAGATCCAGAGGCTGTTGCTGTATATCTGAACCAAACATCTGCGGAGCCCTCCCAGTCTAAGTATGTGCCAGAACATTGTGATTCATCTGGCTCAGGTGAGCTTGGCGTAGCAGT
Organism: Phycisphaerales bacterium; assembly: GCA_014238125.1. Taxonomy (GTDB): domain Bacteria; phylum Planctomycetota; class Phycisphaerae; order Phycisphaerales; family SM1A02. Next base: position 19,381 of record JABABS010000013.1, on the reverse strand, counting down.
TAATGTTTCAAATGAATTTGCGCCATTTTGTGCAATTAATGCTCCTGAGCATTCGTCACCAGCGCCTGCAATTGGACAGTCAGTAGTGTCACAGGCGGATCCATTGCCTTGGAATGCACCACCTTGTTCGATACATGCGTTTGGCAATCCATACGTGCATGAACCATCATCAAAACAACAAGCTCCATTGTCTGGACAGTTGGAAAAATCACAAGTTGAGTCATCACCGTTGTATTCGCCACCTGCTAGTAAGCAGTCCGCTTCTATTTCTGCCTCTGAGCAGCCACCTTCTGGAAGGCAACACGCACCAACTGGGGTACAGTTATTTCCCCAAGCGTCAACAACTGAAAGAATGTCAGCAACAGTGACGCAACAATCTCCATCAACATCACCGGCTGGTTTAAATGAACCGTCACCACATACGCCCCACGTATCTATGACTGTAAGTAAATCTATAACGTTAACGCTGTAGTCACCATCAATATCTTGTGGGCAGAATCCAAGGGCTGCATTGCAAGGATCTGATAGTTTAATTGCCATATTAACTGCTTCAACGCAATCAATAATTCCGTGTCCGTAGTCGTTGTCTTCTCCTGCTGAGCCCAAGTCAACGGCAGTGGAATATAAAATTTCTTTAATTGTTTCAACGTCGAGATCAGGGTTTGCTTGAACCATGAGTGCTACAGCACCGTTGATATGTGGCGATGCCATGGATGTTCCGCTATAGGATGAGTAGCCACCAGGAACGCTAGAGTACGTGTCCACACCGGGTGCAGAAATGTCTGGTTTAATGGCAGATTCGCCAGATGGAGTGCAATTAGTCGGACCGCGCGAAGAGAAACTTGCAATTGGAAAACTTGCGTTGTATGGATCAATTGCGGCTACGGCGCATGTCCTGTATTCGTCGGTTGCTCGGTCGCCAGGTCGACGCAAACCAGAAGAGCCCTCGTTACCTGCTGAGAATAATACTACGCAACCTGCTGCTTCAAGAGCGTCAAGGTAGGTCCAAAATGTTTCATCACAGTTTGGATACCCGTGGCCTGAGGTTAAACCCCAAGAGTTAGAACAAACTCGTGGCACGTCCCACGCAGTTGCTGGGTTGCCGTCTGGATCGATGAACCACTCAAATGTTTCAATTGCATCTGCGACTGTTTCGCTGATCGAACTCCGGTCAATACCTGCGGAAGTAATCCAGTGTGCGTCTGGTGCAACCCCAATGCCAAGCCCTGGCGAACCACCACAAACAGTACCCATTGTGTGCGACCCGTGGCTTCCTGAGTCAAACGGAAAATTATGGTTGTAGGTATACGGGTCAAGAAATGCCCACTCGGGGTGACCTGCGTATTCAGGTCGAAGACCAGCCCAGCGTGAAGCGAGCGCTTCGTGATTTCCGTCTACACCAGTATCAAGTGTTGCGACGAGGACGCCTTGGCCTGTGTACCCCATGCCCCATGCTTCAGTCGCGCGGATTGCAGTAATGCCCGGTTCTACACCTCCGCGGTTGTCTGATTGTTCGACTGGTCCCATACGTACTGGTGTGACCAATTCAATTGAATAATTCAAATAAATGTGAAGTACATCGCTTCGGTTTGCGAGTTCATGGATGACATCAGGGCGTGCATCAACACGAATTACATTTGAAATCCAAAACGGTGTAACCTTCGTTGCCCCTCGTTGGCCCTTCAGTGAAGCTAGAATTGAACCCTGCGTGCTCAGTGCAGTAGCTTGTAAAGATTCTACGACAAGCTGATGCCTGTCTGCAAATCGCATATTGTCTTGGGCAATAGAATCGGAAAGAGATTTGACATCCACTTGATCGACTAAATAAACAAGTGTCGAGACCGTTCCTTTTGGTCCAACTTCTTCCATGCGTTGCGTAAGATTATTGTCTATGACGGTTTCGCCATGGATAATGGTGCAAAGCGTGAGCGTCGCACATATTGATAGTAGTTGATGTAATTTCATGATTCTTTCTCCTTCTGTGGAATAATGATTCCACTATGATTCATAATGTATGAATTAGTTGCTCCTTGCAATGAAGTCTAATTTTATTTGTGCATATATTTCATGTTTGTAATTGTAATAACTTTTCTGGTAACTTAATTAATTGTGAGCGTTCCGGAGCCAGTCGCTTCCTGCCATCCACCTATTCGGATGTAATACGTGTTACCCGCTTCAACGGTGTAATCTAATTCTGAATGATAGGATTGGCAACCGGTGTCGGTATATCCATCGCCATTGCATGCTACTTGGTTGTCACAAGATCCTTCATATAGAACCATAGAGGTGTCATAACTGGCGCTATCGCATGTCGTGAAATGCATAGGACCAGAAGTTGCTGCTGTGTATAGGAACCAGATATCAGGAGAGTTACCCCAGTCAAGATAGGTGCCAGCACATTGCGAATCACTTGGAGGGTTATCACTTGGAGTTGCAGTTAATGTTTCAAATGGATTTCCGCCATTTTGTGCAATCAATGGACCGGAGCATTCATCACCTGCGCCAGCGATTGGGCAATCGGTTGATTGACAATCGGTGCCACCACCTTGATATCCACCGCCTAGTTCGATACATGCGTTTGGCATTACATAAGTGCATGAACCATCATCAAAACAACAAGCGCCATTAACTGGACAGTTGGCAAAATAACAAGTTGAGTTGTCACCATTGTATTCGCCGGCTGCCAATAAGCAGTCCGCTTCAGTTTCATTTTCAGAGCATCCGCCCTGAGGGAGACAGCAAGCTCCGACAGGTGTGCAATCAGCACCCCATGCTGCGATGATTGCAAGAAGATCTGGAACAGTAACACAGCAGTCACCATTAACATCCCCAATTGGTTTGAAAGTGCCATCCCCACAGATACCGAAGTTGTCAACTACTGCAAGAATATCTCCAACGTTAACAGCCATGTCTTGGTTTACATCCTCTGGGCAGAAACCAACAGGAGCATCACACGGATCTGCTGGTTCAGTTGTCCCAACAACGCAAAGAGTTGGGTCGCCAAAGATATGCCATGTATCCATCATGTCTTCGCCGCCACTTCCATACTCATCAACCATTTGACATGAGCCTGCCATTGCAAGTACACCACAGGATTTGTATTGTTCAACAACAAACAAATCAACTATTTCATCTTGCCCGCACATTGGTTGAGCCCAATACTGGTTTACAGATGACATGTAAGCAAGAACTGCACCTGTTGGTTCGCCGTTGTGTGTTGCACGAAGCCAACCCTCAGCAAAACAAGTCGGGCCATCGAATTCACCATTTACACATGCTACAGAGACAATCCAAGGAAGCATTCCGATGTTTTGAAGCGCATCAATGTTGGAGTTACTATAGCCAGTAGTTGACCAAGCATTTGTAGAGCCATGGCCAACGTAGTTTATGAGTCCTCGTCCCTCATGAAGAGCATTTGTGACCTGCGAGGAGTTGCCACCGTTTGTGTCATAGATTTGGTTTACTTCAGCGAAGCCATAGTTGAGAATTTTTTGCCGAATAACATCCATGTGTTCATAGTCAGCTTCGCCGTCATCCCCAATACCATCGCCCTCAGCAGAAGCGAGTCCGATTGCATTGTGGTACCAGCCAGTCTGTGTTGCTTGGTTGACTTCATAATCTATCGAACGGTCGACTTGTGTCGTAACATGAGCTCCGGTTTCTGCTGAGAAACGGCCAACGATAACTTCTGGGTAATGATCACTGCCAGCAATTTGGCCGTACATTGGATCTGTTGCCCCACCCTCATATGGATGGGAACCAGTAGCAACGTGGAATGCGTCGCCAACTAGGAGAACGAATCCAAGGTTACTGGAGTTGTATACGTTTTGTATATATGCAGCGATTGAGGATTCCGAGTTTCCAATTGATGAAACAGGAACAACCGTTGTAATTATGCCGATGCTGTTTTTGTGATCAGCAAATGGTTGGATTTCATCTTGGAAATCATCATAACAAATGATCAGGAGCTCACCATCGTCAGAAAGCGGATCGTATCGAGTGCTTCTATCATAATTGAGAAAGTGGCGATCCATCAAGATAGAGTATGCACTACCTATGCTATGTTTTTTAGAACGTGCCATCGCATTGATTCCACCAGTTCCTTCCGTTGTTACGGAAAGAGTGAGTGAGTCAATAACGCGGAGTGTTTTTGTTTGTGGGTTATATTGGAATGGAGAAACGTCAATGATTGTTCCCCGTAAATCACGGATGATATGTGGTTCCCTTGCAGTCGCAATTTCTGCTGGCCAGAACGCGTCTTGTTTATAAGAATCCGAAAAAGTGAAGGGAATGGTTGCAGGGTCAACTGCTCGTGAGATTGTGCCTTTGCTTGGAGTAATTGCGACGCCTTCAACATCGTGTGAAGTCATGTTCAATACTCGAACTGATACTTCGCCTTGGTCGGGAATGATTATGCCTCGTGAAACATCTGGCAATGCTGGATAACCAGTTACCATCATGTGGTTTTCGCCTTCAAGTACTGGCTGAAGAAAGGTCTTACCGTTGATGTTGATTTCCTTCATTCGATATGCAGGAAAATCGTATTGCAGCGTGATGGCTGCTCCAGTATCTTCAACAATCTGTACGTCCATTCTTTCAGCGTAAAGTGCTGAAGTTGTACATACCGCGATAAGAGTTGCGAAAATCGACTGAGTTGAAAATGTCATATCTGTCTCCAAACAGGGTTAATAGTAATTAATACTCCAATATACCTCCAAATTAAGGTATGCCTAAGAAGACTTTACAGAATAAGTGCTTTAATTCAATAAAAAAAGTACTAAAATTCATAAAACACTCGAAATCAACGCATCAATACGGTTTGTAGCAGGTATTGCTTGTGCCATGTAGAGGTGCTTGAGTATCGCAGAATTGATAGATTTAGAGCTATGGGTCAGATTCCTTGTAAGTGTAGACGCGGGGGACAGATTTTTTACAAGTGCTGGAAGAAGTTCTTGGTAACTGAGTCTTTCAGGTAACCAAGGCAAACACCCAGCGAACAGTGCTTCAACAACTGCGATCCCGAAGAATTCATGGTCCGCAGTTGATAACACCCAATCAGCTTTGTGAAGCAACTTCCAGTACTCCCCTTTTGACTCAACATAGCCAATATGATCGATTTGATCTCGAAACTCCTCGTTAAATTGTTTGAGAGCATCAGGGATCACTTTGAATTGCTCTCCAAGAATGATCCAGCGAAGGTTGAGCGACTTCGTATGCTCTCTTGCAAGTTCAAGTAACTTCTCAGGGCCCTTGTCGTGTTCCCAACGATGTGGCCAGACGATTGTTGTTGGGCACGCACTATTTTTACGTCCGCTCATATTTGAGTTATGTAAAACTCTCGTATTTTCTCTAGGCAGTTCGACGGGCACCCAAGCGACTGTTGAGCGCTCTCGTATGCGATTTGCAACATCACCAAGCGTGCAATCAGGAGCATGTTTAAGTATCTTCGTAATTCCATCAATGAAGGAATTCATGTTCCACTTGCTGTTAAATATTGTCAGGTCGGCTGTTAATATACTCTGCAGATTTGTGAAGGCAAACGATGCGTCCCTTGCATCATCTGTTGGATATGCAACTTGATTTTCGTGCATGTACAAAACTACTGGAATATCTCGCCAACTACGAGGAAGTGAAGAGCGTAGAGCAGCAACATCAGTTAGTGAAGTTGCAAAGATGCAATCCGGTTTAGAAACATTGCGAACCATCGCTTCGTCTACCATTTCTTGCGCACTCATTGCCATACGCCATTTCCAACCTCTAGGAGGACGGGTGATCCATCTCCACGTGTGCATAGAAAACTTCGTAATTGTTTCACGAAATTGGCGATGTGAACCGCCATCAAAAGATTCAAATGCAAGGATATTTCTCCTCATTGCTATGGTAAGATACCATCGTGGACATAAATGAACACAACGTAACAGGTGACGTTATGGCACCTCTCTGTTCGGTGTTTAGGCGATACTTGCGATCGCAAGATTTGAAATACACTCCAGAAAGAGCAGACATTCTAGATGCGATCATCTCTGAAGACGGTTTGTTTGAAGCAGATTCTTTAATGGACAGTATGCGACGTGATGGACACCGAGCGTCAAAAGCAACGTTGTACCGAACTGTGAAATTACTTCGAGAAGCTGGCATTATTCAAGAAGTGACAATTGATGGTAAGCAATCTCATTACCAACTCATCTACGGTCGGAAACCAATAGACGCACTTGTTTGCATGCGAACTGGAAAACGTATTGAGTTCTCCTCAGATGAAATAGTCGGTATTCGCAACAAAATTTGCTTGGAACATGGTTGGGACCCTGCGGGGCATCGCTTTGTGATTTATGCAACGTCTCCAGAGAGATTGAACATGCCTGCGATTAAATGATAGAGATCCACCTCGTTGTTGGATCCCTATGTTCGAATTTTATATGAATGGTGTTTTTTGGAAGAGCGTTGGCTATTCTTGAAGCCCATTCAATGGCGATAATTGAATTGTTGTCTTCAAGAAGTTCATCCCAGCCAATCTCTTCGAGATCATCTTCGCAAGCAAGCCGGTAGGCGTCTATGTGGACAAGCCTCTTCCCTTCTGCAATGTGATACTCTTGCATGATGGTAAAGGTTGGGCTGTTGACTTGCCTTGGTTCGCCTCCAAGACCTTCGCAGAGTCCCCTTACAAAACAAGTTTTGCCTGCGCCGAGCTCACCCTCAAGGGCGATGATGGCAAAAGAGGGTAGGGTTTTTGCAAAGTTTTTTGCAAAAGCATGTGTTTCTAGCTCGCTCTTTGTGATCGTCATTCGTGAGACCATCCAAGGTTTGAAATATCTTCCCCTGATGTCGTGATTACCTTTGGTTCGTTGGCATTTCTGTGTTGGACAAAACCAATGGGAGTTGCCAAATTTTCAGATGGTTTCATAGCGCTTGTAAAAAGCAATTCATAATCTTCTCCATCAGAAAATGCACTTGGAAGGATTGCACCTTTTCGAAGCGGGACCATTGTAGGGTTAATCACAAGTTGAGTTTTATTTGTAGCAAGATGAGATGCATCCTGTCCGAGCCCGTCACTAATATCAATCATAGAACTAATTTTTATAGAGTTGATCAACATTTGTGCTTCATTGATGCGAGGAGTAAAATGTAAGTGGTGGTTTTCAATAGAGTTTCCAATTTTACCCGTGACGTAAATCACATCATCAACTTGCGCATTGTTTCGCTTGATTGCAGTCGTAGGAATAGTGCCAAATGTAGTAACCGAGAACATCGGCTGCGCGTTTTCTGCACTTGAAGCGATGTCTCCGCCAACAATTGGCCCCCCCCACTTCGCTGCGTGTTCTCTTGCACCATCAAATACAGCCATAGCCCATGCTTCGTCAGTACTTAAAGGCAGTGCTGCGGTCATCAAGGAACCAACTGGTATTCCGCCCATAGCAGCGACATCACTGAAACATCGCGCAACAGCTTTTCTGCCAATCAGTTTGGGGGGAGTATCAATTGTGACATGCTTTCCTACAATCAATTGATCGACCCCGCAAAGTAGGGTATTCGGTTCAAACTCCAACAATGCCATGTCGTCACCAGGGCCGATCAGAATCAAATCGTCATTGGTCGATTTTTTATAAATCTGTTGAAGCAGCGACGATTCCTTCATGCTTGCATAGCTTCCTTAATAAGTTGAGCATATCGCCTAGTTGCGCCTTGGTGAGAAGCAATGACTTCTCGGCCGTTGTTTACTAGAGTTGTGCAAAGAACTTGATCAGTAAGCAATCGTTGAATGCTGTTTTTTAATTCACCAGTTGTGCACTGTACGATGCCGTTCGCTTTAAGAAATGCGTGCGTGATATCTGGGAAGTCGCTCATGTTTGGTCCGACAATTGTTGGTTTGCCAAGTGCAATGGGTTCGGTCGGGTCAGAACCATGGAGTGGTGCAAAACTTCTACCTATAACAACAATTGTGGCAAGGGAATATGCTGCTGTAAGGTCGCCGATTGTGTCAAGAACAAAGAAACGAGAATCGATTCTTTCTGAGTGTGTTTTTCGATTGCAAGGGGAAAAAACTTCTTCGGCATCATCAAACCACTCTGGTCTTCGGGGCACTACAAGTAATTGCACCTCTGATGGAATTGCATTTAGGAGTAAACGATGTTCTTCTGGCGTGGTTGATCCAGCAACAATGAGAGGTTTGTTTAGGTCAATTCGGAGGTTGTTTGCAAGTTCAATTGCACCATTTACAGAGTCTTGAATAATTGCATTGTCCCATTTCATAGTGCCTAGAACTTGTACGTCTTTTGCGCCGAGGGAAGAAACTTTTTTCGCGTACGATTTGTTTTGCATTCCTACTATGGAAAGTCGTTCAAATGTGCTGCGAAGAAGACAAGAAACTAATTTATAACGTTTGTAGCTTCTGTCAGTGAGTCGGCCGTTGACTACAACAACGGGTATATTTTTCTTCGTGGCGAAACGTAACATGTTTGGCCACACTTCAAGTTCCACAAGAATAATGAGAGATGGTTTGATTCTTCGAAGAAAGTTGTTCACCGACCAACTGAAATCAAGTGGATACCGAACTACTATGTGCGAATTAGCAAAAAGTTCTGTTGCTCTTTTGATCCCAGTATCAGTAGTTACTGAAATAACAAGCTTGTAACCATCCTCTTCGATGGTTTTTACAAGATTCCGAATTGCATTGACTTCTCCAACGGATACAGCGTGGATGAGAATGGGATTTGTTTGGTTATCAAGCGTTTTACCAATGCCAAGGCGCTCCGCCGCACCTTTTCTCGGCGGGTGACCGCGTAATCTGCTTCTTATTGAAATGAGCAATAAAAATGGCAACGCGAAAAGATAAAGAAGGTCTAATAGGAGAAACACAGGTGTATCTTATCCTGCAGGGAGTAATTTAGCCCTACATCCGATAACATCAGTATTTTCCTTAACAAATTTTACATTCTCTTGTGGCAATTTGGTCAATGGCGTGTACTATTGTTTATGTGGAACGCTATGCTAGCGTTCTTTACCCAAGAAGGACTTCTCTCTCCCATGATGGAATTACATGTTTGTAATCAAAACACTGGCGATATTGTTCGCAAGTTTGCTATTGGTGATGTGAGCGAGTTGCTCATTGGTCGTGATTCAGATTGCGATATCCGTATTCGTTCTGCAAGTATTTCACGTGAGCATTGCATTATTGAGCAAGATGAGTCAGGCGCGATGTTACTACGCGATTCTGATTCAACAGGCGGTACTTATGTCGAGGGTATAAAAATTGATGCAGTAAGAATTGAAGATGGTCTTATTGCCGTCATTGGTCCTGCAGTATTAAAATTTTACGATGCAGAAATTTAACGCTGCTGCTCAAGTTCTTTAATCTGACGTTTAATTGCATCAATGCGACTTGGCTGGCCTAAAAAATCGTCACCTAATCCATGATACATTGCTGTTTCGCCTAGCCTTTTTGCCCAAGATAGCAGTGATTTTCCCGCCTTGATCTGTTTCATGATGCGTTCACCATTTGTTCTTGCTTCTACATTGCCCCCAAACTCTGCGAACAACTCTGGGATTTCTTCTGCAGCTCGTTCTGATAATAGTTTCCAATCCTTTGCGAGTTTAGGACCGTAATCGTCAATTTCATTCCACTCATCAAGGTCTAGAAGAACAGCTAACTCTTCCTTCGTATCAGCGATTCCATCAGAAAGTCCGGATTGTTCGGCTTGCGCTGCAGTAACTGAAAGAACCTGTACTGAAGTTCCATCTGAAAGAACATGTTCTCCTTCAGTAGTGTTGAAGTAAGTGATTTCACCAGTTTCTTCATCGATATCGTAAGACAATTGCGCGTCTACTATAACCATTGGGGCAGCGAACAATGGTGAACGGCTTGTCTTTGCAAGGACACCTTCAAGTTGCGTAATCCATGCATTCATTTCTGGTTCAGCAGCACCCTGAAAGTTGCCGCTCCACATTGTTATAGACCCCAAGTTTGAACTTCTGCGAAAGTATATTTCGTCGCAGCAAAAAGAGAGGAATGCTCCGCCAGAAATCGCAGCGTCAACCCAAGCGACAACTCGGTGTCGTTTTCGAATATCGAAGAGCAAATCACGCATTTGTACGCCCGTAAGTACGGATCCTCCGGGCGAATTAATATCAAGTACGATAATTTGACCGGGTCCATATTCATCTGCATGCTCTGCGATTTGTCGAATTTCAGTTGATCGAATTATTTCGCCTACCCCTCCGTCGAGCGGTAGAAGGAAAACACCTTTTGTAAGTTTCCCAACTTTAGGTTTTGGTTTAATAGTTGTTTTTGGAGTTGACTTGCGTTCAGATTTGCCATCATTTAATTCAACTTCTTCAGAAATTTGTGCACTGGAATTGGTTTTTGTTGAAATAGAATCTATGTCACTTATAAAAATAACTTGATCTCTCGATTTAGAGGTAACTACAATAAATTGACCAGAATTCCGAGAGAGCGTGCCTTCAACAGTGGTTTTTTTTCTGCCTTTTTTGACAATAAGTGAAATCGGTTCGCCCGTTTCACCTTGCCAAATAGTACCGTCTTGAAGTGTTAGTTCGACTGGCTCGGCCAAAACCAAACTAGTAAAAAGGGTGAGTACAGTGATTAACAGATATTTTTTGTAATTCATAGATTTCACAGTGATCTTATCGACTCATTTTACCGCCACCACCGCCCATTGATGGTCCACCTCCGCCACCACGTGTTGGTCCACTTGGTTTTCGTAATTCCCGTTCGATATCCTCAAGAATGTCATTTAGCCTTTTCAGTTTTGGATCAAATCTCATTCGGAAAGCTACGGCAGGATATTTTTTGCAAATACCTATAAGGGATTTAATTGTGTTTTTGTTCTTTACAAGCCATCTCATCCGTTCATTGCCTGTAGCCCAGTTGCTTTGCTGCTGATAATCGCCCCATAATTCATTTGCTTTATCAAGATTGCTTCGCCATTTAATAACATAATAGTTGAGTTCTTTTGTGATCTCTTCTCCAACGATGTGGTATTCACGGATGTCGTTCAAAAGTAGAACATCGTCGAGTGAATAAACAGTTGCTTCGCTAATTCCAAGTTCTTCTGCCAAAGTAGCAGAAAATCCACTGCGAAATATAAGGTATGGATTGATAGGAAAATCTCCCTGAGTATGATTGAACCAATCTACATGCTTCCCGTTCCATGTTCCACTGAGAAGTCTTTCTGGGTCGACGAATGCAAGTGTTAAATCAGGATCTCTCTTCCCATACTCGCCTAGGATTGAACCCATATTAATCCACGCGGATCGCATTTTTCCGCGAACATTTTCATCAGAGATATTAAGATAGCGTTCAGCAAGTTTGGTTGTGCCAATCAGGCGGGCAGTTGGTGTCATGTATATTTTTTCCCACGACAACGTTAGGGGTGTGATTGTGCCCATGGAATCTTTGACGAACGCAATCTGTTCAATATCTTTTAGGTGTAGCCTGAATACCTTCGCAACTGCGGGGAGGTTTTCTGCCATGCCACTGAATTCACCAATTTCTTGTCGATCGATCCAACCCATCTGTTGATAGAAAATATCTTTGCCCTCATTACAATCGATTTCAATAATGATCAGGTCTGGGTTGAGTGCTTTTATGTCCTCTTGAATATCAGCATACACCTCAGCTCGAATATCAGTGAGGGTCTGCCCATTCATTGGAATTATCAAAACGGAAGTTCCGCGGTCTTCGGTTTCAGTGACTGCATCTGCCCAAGATGAAATATTGTCATCATTTCCAAATGTAATGGAAACGGGCGTCACGCTCAACAGCGTGCCAAGAATCAAGGATACGTGTTGTTTATTCATGTGTGCAGTGTAACAAGCTAAGTGATGTTGTCACCTAGAATATCGGCTGCAATTACCTTAGCAAGTGCCATTGCGTCTATTTTTGAGGTAATTCCGCCTTCGAGTTGAGCATCGTAGACACCATTTAAGATTGTGCCAATGTCTGGTGTAGATGGAATACCAATTGCAACAAGGTCGTCCCCTGTGATGAACGGCTCTGGTGCAAGACCTGTTTTAAGAAGTTTGGAAATTGCTTGCTTTACAAATACGAACATCGGTCTGTCTTCGGCTTGGAGAATAGCAAGCGCGCTTGGAAAGCGATCGGCACTTGCAAGGCGTTTCATTTTTGCAATGCCAAGCGATTCCCAAGATCCTAGTGTCGTGTGCAATGCAAGAATTTCTTGTAAAGCGGAAAATTCACGATTAGAAAGAAGGAGTTGTTCCCTCCAATTTTTCGCAATATTTTGGAGGTTTGCTTCTGATGTATGGCGATCAATGATCCATGCTGCAAGTGCAGTAGGAAAGTCAGCAATCGCAGGTAGACGCCCGACTCGCGTTGGGGCAGTAAGAATAGAGCCTTCGCCGAGGATTGAAACATCAAGGCCTAAGTATTGCAATTCCCATGCTGCAACTCCACGGTTTTGGTGTGAGAGCATCCTTCGAAGTTCATTCCCTATTCGTTCCTTTGATACGCCAGAAAGGTGTGGTGCATGTTCGCGTATTGCTTCTGCAGTTTCTGCTTCAACTGAAAAAGAAAAGTATGCTGCGAATCGAACGGCTCGTAACATACGAAGGTGGTCGTCTGCGAGCCTTTGATGAGGATCTCCGATCGCTCTGATGATTCGTGCTTCAAGGTCTTCTTTACCGCCAACAAAATCTATGATTTTGTCTTCGATTGGGTCTTCGAACAATCCATTAATAGTGAAGTCTCTCCGCATGGCGTCATGTTTCGCATCAGTAAATGTGACATTCGTCGGGTGACGATGATCTTTGTATTCACCATCACTGCGAAACGTAGCAACATCGTAAGTGGTTTCATTTTTTCGAACAAGCATGACGCCAAACGATTCGCCGACGTTTTTTGCTTTTGGAAAAATGCTGCGTATCTCGTCTGGTGTTGCAGCAGTTGCAATGTCGTATTCGGTTGGAGCAGTACTAAGAAGCCTGTCCCGCACACAACCGCCAGCAAAATAAGTCTCAAAACCTGCATCGCGCAGGATCGTGAGAACTTCTAGTGCGCCTTTTCGAGCATCGATTGGAGAAGATGGTGTCAAGCGTTTTTCTTTCCGTAATAAAGGATCCACATACCTGCGCCTAGCTTATGTATTTCAGGGCCAGCGAGCGATTCGATTGTGTGATCGGTCCTGTTTGGATTTATAGGTGATCGCAGAACAATGAATCCATCATCTGCGATGAGTTGTCCCACTTGTTCTACTTGATTGAGGATTCGTTTGAAAAGGTTTTCATCAGACATCATGATGTATGGTGGATCTATAAAGGCGACATCGATTGGCTTTGGCGCACGGAGTAACGGGACAGTTCCAAGTGCATCTGCTGAAACAGCAGAAACTTGATCAGCACAATCAAGTGTTTTGATATTATCTTCAAGCAGTTCAAAAATGTGTCGATCTCTCTCAACCATGATGACACTTTTGGCTCCCCTGCTTGCAGCTTCGAGCCCCATCGTGCCAACTCCAGCAAAGAGATCGAGAATATTTCCATCTTGAATATGCCCACGAAGTTGATTGAAGACAGATTCACGTGCCCTTCCTGTCCATGGACGAGTAGTGTCACTATCGCGAGGCGTTTTCAGGCGCCGCGATTTAAATTGTCCTCCAATGACTTTTAACATATACGCAGGATACCGCATTGACTCGGAGCTAAGTTGTCTCGCAGCCAACATGACTCCGAGTCAAGTAGAATGTGTTTTGTGAGCACAAGATTTGAACAACTCCCTAGTAGATTGCGGAAGATGGCGACTATCGAACGATTTGGAGAGGTTCCTGCGTTAGTCGTTAAGAGCGACGAAGAGCCAAGACCGTTTCTCCTTTGGATTCATGGACGAACTGCTGACAAGGAACTCGACCCTGGAAGGTATCTTCGCTATGTCCGACGTGGGATCAATATCTGTGCCGTGGATTTGCCAGGACATGGAGAGCGATTTGTTACGGAATTGCAAGAGCCTGAAGCAGCTTTTGATGTTGTCAAACAAATGTCAGAAGAAGTGGACGGCGTTTTGGAATCGCTAACCACCTGCGGCGGTTTTGATCTCCAACGCGCCGCAATAGGCGGGATGTCTGCTGGTGGAATCGCTTCGATTTTACGGCTTGTTCAGCCTCATCATTTTAGAGCAGCAGTTCTAGAAGCAACAATGGGACAGTGGCGTTTGTCTCGAGATCATAAAATCTTTAGTCATCTTTCTGACTCGCAATTCGCTTCCAATAACCCCGCTGATCATCTTGAGTGCTGGAATGAAATACCAATACTCTCCTTTCATTCTCGCCATGATGAGTGGATTCCGTATGCCGCCCAAGAAGAGTTCATCGAAAGGTTGAAACAACATTATAAAGAACCAAAGAAAATTGAATTTGTTACATTCGATCGTACTGGTGCGCCGAAAGAACATCTAGGATTTGGTAGAGAATCTGCGTTTGTCAAAGATATTCAGGTTGCGTTTTTAGCTAAAGTATTACAAGTTTCAATGGAGAAATTAATATGAGCACGAAAGCACTGCAAGGTAGGTATGGAAAATTCGGCGGACGCTATGTTCCAGAAACACTGATTGCTGCACTTGACCAACTTGAAGTGGCTTGGGTTGAAGCTTCTACTGATCCATCGTTTAAAGCTGAACTTGAACATCTACTTGAACATTACGTTGCAAGACCCACTCCCCTCACATTAGCGCCGAGACTTACTGAAATTGCAGGTGGTGCAACCATTTGGCTAAAACGAGAAGACCTTGCACATACTGGCGCACATAAAATTAACAATACAATTGGGCAAGCGCTGTTAGCAAAACGAATGGGGAAGAAGCGAATCATTGCAGAAACTGGTGCTGGACAACATGGCGTTGCAACTGCAACTGCTTGTGCAAAATTGGACCTGAATTGCGAAGTGTATATGGGGGCTGAAGACGTACGAAGACAAAAACTCAATGTCTTCCGTATGGAGTTACTTGGCGCAACTGTCAATGTTGTTGACTCTGGGTCAAGAACATTGAAAGATGCTACCAATGAGGCGATGCGAGATTGGATGGGTTCAGTAGAGAAAACGCATTACATTTTAGGCTCCGTTGTTGGACCCCACCCCTTTCCACTGATTGTTCGAGAATTGCAATCAGTCATTGGAAAAGAAGCAAAGGTGCAGTGCCTTGAGCAGATTGGAAAACTTCCAAACAGCATTGTGGCTTGTGTTGGTGGCGGATCAAACGCTGCGGGAATTTTTGCCCCATTTATTGAAGACGAAAAAGTTCGACTTATTGGTGTTGAAGCTGGCGGTGTTGGTCTTGCGATAGGTGAGCACGCTGCCCCTCTTTGCTTAGGTTCTCCTGGTGTTTTGCATGGTTCGATGAGTTATGTATTACAGGATGAGGATGGACAAACACAAGATGTGCATTCGTGTTCTGCGGGCTTGGATTATCCGGGTGTAGGTCCAGAACACTCGTTCTGGAAGGATGAGAATCGAGCGGAGTATATGATTGTTGATGACGCACAAGCGCTTGACGCGTTCAAAATACTGTCTGAAACTGAAGGTATCATTCCAGCTCTTGAATCATCGCACGCTGTTGCAGGCGCTCTGCAAGTTGCAAGCGAAATGCCAACGGATTCGCATCTCCTTATCAACCTTTCAGGTCGAGGCGATAAGGACGTTGAAGAAGTGCAACGTTTAATGCAGTAATCAACAGTAGTGCTATATGCAAACGACGCTCAAAGAAAGAGAGTTTTTATTCACTGGGATTACAACACTTGGCAGGTCGCTTGCCAGCATTTTTTGCATCACTAAATGATGGATAGCCGACACGGTTTTTTTCGTCGACACGTTTGCGACCGCACTCGCCTGTGTGGAAAACTTTACTGCGTTTTGAAGCAACAAATGGTGCTTCATTTGCAGCAGTTGTCTTGCTTGGTGTTGAGGGTTTGGAAGTAGCCGCTACCGTCGGTGCAGGCGGAGATGCTGCGAGAGCGGTTTTAGTCGCAGAGCTTGGCCAAGTTGGAGCGGTAACAGTATCCCCTGCCCCATCACGGGGAACCATATCTATGGCAATTGCGCAGTGATCAGATGCATACCCAGCAGGGGACGGATCATCTCGCCAGTTGTATTCTTCTGAAGAAGATCCAAGGACAAAGCCACTGTCAATAACATATTCTTGAAGGGCAGAGGTATTGAGTAAAATGTAATCAAGCATTCGCCCAGATGTATGTGTGATTCGCAATGGTGACGTGTCATCCCATTTTAAATGTTCAGACCTATGCGAAAGTGAATCGGTCATACCGTTTCTGAAATACACATCCATCGAACGGTCCCACGGGACAGCATTAAAGTCCCCAATGACTGCAATGTTTTGATCTGGATGCGTCGCTGACATCTCCTCGATGTAACTTAAAATTTGGACAGCTTCAAGTTCGCGATGCCATGCGTTTCTACCAGCTTTGTGATGCACTACAAAAATAGATAACTCATAACCATTTGGCATTTGCACAGTGACAAACAACGGGCTCCGTTGAAATGTAATTTTATCTTCACCAGTTGGAACATCTGTCCATCCCCCACCCTTGCGTTCAACCTTTGTGAGGTCTGCGTTTGTCCATGTTTTGACTTCCGTAACGGGAAATCGACTCAATACACTCTGTTCAACCCCCCTGTAGTAACCAGCATCTTCTGAAATGACATAGTCATAGCCCATCCCCTGAAGATATGTCTCGTTAAACCAAACGAGTACATCTCGTCCTTCTATTTCTTGTAGTGCGAGAATGTCTGCATCAAGTTCGATAATGACATTAGCAAGTTCTTTTCGCCGTTCATCTGATGTATGAGGAATTTGCTTACCATCGGGACCAATAATGTCAGAAAGTTCGTACGACGTGTCTTTGCTTCTTGGCTCAAGGACAGGGTTGTGATTGATCTCGTCGTCGAAAAAGTTCAGCATGTTGTAAGAACCGAGACGAATCGTTCCCTCGATCCTTGGCATTGCTTCAGTCAGTCCAAAGCGATGATGTTCAGATGGAGCAATGAAAGCTAACGAGATTGCGATTGTTGTAATAAGCATCCCCACATGATAGCGGGAAGGAGTTATTTACTTAGACTTGCGTGGCGAAATTCTGAAAAGGTTTCCGTCAATGCGTTTGCTTTAAGTAACAACAACGCAGTTTCAAGTTGTGGGTCAAGACCTTCGGATAACAAATCGTTAATGTCTGGTAAGTCCTGATTTTCGCTCCCAAGAACGAGCATTTGGGAGTCTCTTCGCAATTCATTTGATTTTTTAATTTGTTCAGGAGACATGCGTACTTCTATGTCAGGAACAACGCCCCAGTCAGTGGAGCCTTCTCGTTTGTGCACAAGTCGACCGGGCTTTCCATCGATAGCAGGAAGACGGTAAAACTGCGTCGTCAATTTCACCAAAGCCAATGCGTCTGCGCCAAGATTATGCACAGTTTGCACGCTGCCTTTGCCCCAACTCCGTTGCCCGACAATGATGCCTGATCCATGTGCTTGCACTGCACCTGAAACAATTTCACTTGCGCTAGCAGAACCTTGATTGATCAGTACAACCAGTGGCCAATCTGCGAGAAATGCTCGGTTTTCATACGCACGCATGTCAAACAACATGTCGCCATTTGCATTCTCGCCACTAACAATGCTCCCATCTTGAATAAACAAATTTGATATTTGTCTGGCAGTTGGCAGCAATCCGCCTGGGTTATAACGCAAGTCAAGAATTAAACCGTTTGGTTCTCCAATTTCCTGCATGTCACGAATTGCTGCAAGGATATCTGCGTAGGAAGATTTTGAAAAACCAGTGAGTTTGATGTATCCAATATGATTGTGAGGGTCGATATACCAATCCCAAATTGGTTCGCCACTTTCGGAGATTGATTTTTTATTCCAGCCGTTGACAGAACGTAAAATAATTCGATCTCTTGTAAGCATGAGATCAAGGGATTCGTCTTCTGTTTCACGTTTGATTGTTAAAGTAACAGAAGTGCCTCGCTTTCCAGTAATTTTGTCAACAGCATCATTGACCGTCCAGCCACTAGTAGAACTGCCATTGACATGCGTAATAATATCTTCTGGAACGACACCGCCATAATATGCAGGTGAGCCATCAATTGGATTTACTACGAAAATTTCACCGGTGTTACCTTCACGAATAACAATGCCAACACCCACGAAGTTACCTTCAGTTGATTGATCAAACTGTCTCTTTTCATTGGGCCATACAATCGCACTGTATCTGTCTAGTTTACTCATGGCGCCGTCGCCAAACTCGCGAAGCAATACAGTTTTTGGAAGTTGAAGCGTCTCTTCATTAGCAGCAAGAATTCGTTCAAGCATGTTAATCAGCGTTTTATGACCACTGACATGTTGGAGATAGTGTGGCAGAGATTCCTCCTCCGAATCGATCATTGCTTGCCATGTATCTCTGAGAGTTTCATCGCTTAGGTTTGGAAAAGTCTCGGCTAATTCTGGAATGCCACCAAGCCTACGTATTGCACTAAGTCCACCGCTGAGTAATTCTGACATTGAGATATGATCCATGTGATCAGATTCTGCTTTACGCAAAGAATGAATCACCATAAAGGCAGTGATGTCATCAACACGTTCTTTCCATAGTTCCTTCGTTTTATCCTGTAGAGGATCAGGTGGATCATCGCCTCGCAGTAGTGCTTGTTCAGTCCAAAGTTTATGGTGATGAACGGGAGCGTAATATCGTAGTAACATGGAATCTATTGCAAATTGTTCGTGCCGTTTTTTCCATTTTTCATACAAATCTCTTCTGGAAGTGTCTTCGTAAAATGTTCGAAGGTAATATGCGAGAGTCTGAGCAATCAAAAGATTGCCATCGTTGCCATGTTGTGTGATCGTTTCTTCTACTTCTTTCAATACTTTTCTTGTATCTTCTTCGTACAAAACCGAGTTAAGATCATCACTGAGCGTTTGTGCTTTAATTGCTGATTGCATCGCTTGCATCACCTTGCCCTCACTTGCAAAGTCGGCCATCTGTGTGATTGCCTCCTCGTGAGCGAGAGTATTTGCTTCTTGTTCAGCAACACGATGTAGTTGAAATGCGTCGAGGTCACGACGAAATGCTGTAAGCATTTCACTCGTGCCTGTTGGAACTGTGTCAAAGAGTAACTCAACAACTTCCCAATCGCCTTCAGAGGCAGCTGCCCAAACCCTTGCAGACCATACAGATGTCGAGTCTTCCGCAATCACAGTGTTTGGAATAAGTGAACCCAAAATACATGTGAATACGAGAATTTGTGTGTAGAGTTTTTTCATTTGGGCATTATCCTTGATAGTCAATAATAAGAGAGAACAGTAGTTGGCATCGGCACTCCGCAGTCCTACCTTGAGTAAACCTGCTTTT
>JABABS010000052.1 GCA_014238125.1 Phycisphaerales bacterium | reverse complement strand
TCAATTACCAGCCCACCGTGGTTGCCACCATCACCATTGAAAGTCCACTCATGATCTAGAAATGTCCAGTCGGCACCGGAGTAGGTAGAGTTGCCACCAGCAGAACCGTCGTAGGCATCTATGTCACCGCCCGCGGTCGTGTAATGACCCCAAATGCGAACCTTAGAATCTGTAACTCCATCACCCAAACCCCAGAAGGAGCCGTTGACCACGTCGCCATCTGTAAGACCAGTGATCCAAGCAACAAAAGCCTGAGGTGTACCACTTAGAGGATCCTCGTGGATCTCAAGTACATTACTACCATTACCCAGTGGATCAAGTACATTTGCTGCGTACCCTAAATTGCCGTAGGAACCTAAAATTGTTCCACCATCTTCCCAACCGTAAGAACCAGAATAAGTCATCCCTGCGCTTGCATATGCAGTACAACTGAATAATGCTGCAGCCATTGTGAGTTTGAGTTTCATTTTCTTTTCTCCGTTTTCGCGCTATCCAAACGCATGTTTCTCTTCTTGTGTTGCGGGAAATCCGCATCTCCATATTGCACAGTACACGAAAAGTACGCGAAACCAAAGAAAAATAGCAAAAATATCAAAGAAAAATAGGAAAAATGACAACTGATCAGTTAAAAATCGTGGTTTCACGAGAAGATGGGCTTTTTTATGCTTGAAACAGGGCACAGATCAAATCATTGACTTGCAAGAGGGCTGTCAAATACATGGGAATAGAGTATTTCACCTTCAGCATTTCGCAATGACATAGTGAGTTCTATGTCATCCTTGTTCTTTTTTGTCTCTACTAGTAAAAAACTATTTGGTTCGCCAATACTGAACACCAATCCTTCATGGTACGCATCTGCTGCAACAATTAAGTTCTCATGGATCGGGCTGGTAATAAATTCATGTAAGTCGTAGTCAATGGTATCAGTTGTGTTGTGCTTGATCACGCGTGACCAATGAATGTCACCGCTGACAAGGACAACGCCAGAAATTTTATTTCGCTTGATGATACTAAGCAGCCGTAAATACTCTGTGGGGTAGGCTCCCCAGTGATCAGTTTTTCCTAGCCGTGTTGCGCCATTAAAAATCATTCCACAAGCGAGAATTTTAAATGGCAAAGTTGAAGCTTTCAATGAACGCTCTAGCCATGCCCATTGTTGTTTACCTAGAAGCGTTGGAATGTTGTTGCTCACTTCAGTTCTTGCAAACCAGCGAGCATCAAGTAAAAACACTTCAATTGGTCCTTGGACAAAACTAGTATAAATACCTTGTCCGTTTTGTCCGCAACTCGGATTGGGTCGGTATTCGCTAAAGGCTTGTCGACTGAATTCTTTTCCCTCTAAATTGCCATCGGTGTCATTTCGTCCAAAGTCGTGGTCGTCCCATGTTGCATATAAAGGTGTGTGAGACACGAGTGATGCAAAAGCTGGGACTGCAGAAAATTCTCTGTATCGCTTTCGTTGCGTGGTGAGATCAGTTGTGTCTATATATGGAGTGTCACCGAGAAGGACAAGGGCGTCGATATTGTCTCCGTTCAGCCGATTCCATACTTTAGTCGAACCTTCTTTTTCATTGGCACACGATCCAAATGCGATTCGAGCGGTTATGTCTTGCAGCGGGCGTGTTGTAAAGTGCCAATCTTTGTGTTCTTTGCCGCCTATGGTGTACGTATATATCGTATTTGGCTTTAGGATTTTCGCGTGTAACTTCACGGTGAAATCATTTTCTTCTGTTGTTGTCAAAGGGAAGTGGTGAAATGAAGGTGGCTCACTCTTCATATCTTGTAGGACAACCTCTACTTTTTCTGCAGAGTCTGTCCGAATCCAAATGCGTACGGAATTGCTTGTAAGATCGCCGAGAATAGGTCCATGTGTGATTGAAACGAGTGTTGCTTGGAAAATGAGAATACTGGTTACTAAACACATTATCGTAGTGTAGAGAAATTAGTGATTTCTGCCTTTATATGGCGATTTACAATTTAGGTAAATCATTTCACGATCACGTCTCACAGCTTTAATTTTCTTGTATTGCATTGGTATGTTCTTTTCTCCAATGCCGTGTTGTTGTTGTGGAGTTTTGGGTGATCCTTTTCCAAACATGTCATACGACGAAATTCCAGAAGATCTCGTTATGAAAATAGCAGCAGAGGATGTGTATGCCATGTTTTTTGGTGCGATTGGCGTCGCATGCGTTGTGGTATTTTTCCCAGCAGTGATGCTTCTTCAGGCCGGACAAAAGCAAAGAAAAAATCTTGGGGTTGGTATTGACTGCCGTTCATTTGGGTTTGGCCTGATGATTCTTTGGGTTGGCATTATTTGTATCATTTCAGCTGTTTCGTGGAATTCATTTCCACATGATTTTGAACCCACAATCGAAGTCGATTGGATTTTTTTGCATTCCAAACTGCTCAAAAATACAATGTACGTTCTTGCAGCAGAGATCGTCCTCGCATTATGTTGCGCCTCGATTCTAGTGCGTGCGCCAAAAGTACTTGATACTGACACCATAGTGTCAGGGTAGTGCGAGATATCAAAGAAATACATGCGTGCAGGCGTCTTAGTTTTAGTGCTTTATGGGTAAAATGTTAATGAAGTTTAGGCGTTTGATCTTTCGGGATGTGATAATAAAAGCAGCAAAAAAATGCGAGTTGCGCATTGGTATATTGCAAAGTAGATGGATGGGAAATCTGTCTGTTGCAGGGAAGTGAGTATTCTCGTCGATGCGATACAAGTGAACAATGAAACGTAAGGAGAATTGCATGAAAAAGAAACGAGTTTCAGTAGGGATAGCACCAGATGATCTACATGAAGGTGACTACGTCGCAATTGTTGAGCCAATAAAACGGCGACGCAAGCGAATTGTGATGGGGCGTGACGAGGACGGTGACCCAATAATGATTCACACTCATGAAAAATCAAACCAATCGGTACCCGGAGTCCCTCATAAGGTCCTTGGGATCTCATGGCCATGGGCGGTCTTTGGAATACTCGCCCCTGGTGGCAAAGTGGATGGCCCCGTCATCCAAGATTTGCGTAAAATTAAATGTATGCGGCTCGATGCTGGTTATGTAAAAGCTATTATTAGTTTTGATTCTCCTGAACAAGAAAAACCAGAAGTAAGTGAAGAAGTAGAATTTTAATTATGCGTCTGAAATCATTTTACATATTGATAATTGCAATATGTACTCAAGTTGGATGCAAGGCACAGACTTGTATTATCGATGTGAGTTCAACGCTACATGGTGATGCTGGAATCGTTTATACGTTGGAAGCACACTCCGATTATATTTACGCAAAGCAAGTGGACATTGTGCTGCAACGAAACGGATTTATCCCAGTTGAACAGACTGCTCAGTCGATCCCCGAAATTAGTATTAGGGTCGATACTGAATTACGGGGTCCGTTTCGTAAAACGTACACGTACTTCACGCCGGTATTTGCACCACGCTACTCTTGCTGTTCATGTCCGCCAAGCCGATGCACATGCAGCGACCATCGCAATCAAACTTCGTTTGAGATTGTCGATTCGATCAAACGCACTGGAAGCTATGAAGCGTATACACGAATACTTGGTTTGATCGCAACAGATGTGCGTACTGAAAAAAACGCTTGGAAAACAAACGCAACAAGTACGGGAAGAACAGGCAATTTGGAAGCAGTGTTCCCGGTCTTACTAATCGCCTGCGAGCCATATATCGCTACGAATACAATAAGCACACGTGTCCTTAAAAAACTAAATAATCCTGCTGTGCTAGCACTCGCAGCAGAATAGAAGGAGAATTAATATGCATTTTACAATCGTAGGAAAAGATTTCACAATGACGGCAAACTTTTGGCCTTGTCTTGTTTGGTCGTTTGCAACGGAACACCCAGATCAAGACCACCTTTGGAATCAACACCCAGATCATCCCTGTTATGACGAAGGAGATCTGCAAAAAGCAATGGGTCATTTTAGACTCAAGAACTCCGAGACTTCCTCAGTTATCTTAGTAGTACATGCAGGGGCTCAGAAAGCGCAACAGGATGATTTTGAACGAATCAAGAGTGATTGCGAGAAGTTCTTTTCATCAATTGAAATACTTAACCCGTGGCAAACGTGTTCATGTAAATAGTAAAAAGTATTTTGTTACGATATCGTGTATGAACTATCCTCCAATCATCATCGGTGTTGGTCGCAATTACAAATCCCACGCTGATGAGATGCGTTCCGAAACCGGCGTGATTTTTTTTATGAAGAATCCCACTTCGATTATTTCAAGTGGCGAGAATATCGTCATTCCAGCGTGTTGCGAAAGTGAGAGTCAAGTCGATTATGAAGGCGAGCTCGCAGTTCGCATTGGTAAAACTGGTGTTGATATTTCTTAAAAAAATGCGATGGAGTATGTTGATGCGTATGCCGTTGCAAATGATGTCACCGAACGAAAGTGGCAAAAACATAAGAATGGCGGGCAGTGGATCAGAGGCAAAGGGTTCGATACTTTTTGTCCTTTATCTGCGTTTACCGTAGAAAATAATATTGAGGATCCTCAGAATTTGGAGATTCGAACTAGGCTCAACGGAGTAACTGTTCAATCCGACAACACATCATCGATGATCTATTCAATCCCAAAACTTATTGCACTCATTTCAACAGACACGACGCTTCCCAAAGGCACAATTATTTTGACCGGTACACCAAGGGGGGTTGGTGTTGCAGGGGAGCCACAGCGTTTTTTACAAGCGGGTGATTTAGTTGAAGTTGAAATTGAAGGCGTAGGGGTGGTATCAAACACTGTCAGTAGAAAGTAATTCTCAGTGTGGGGAAGGGCCAACTAGGTTTTTAACTTGAAAGTCAATATAAACAAAAGTTATATGGCTATTTACAATTATTTTCTTGTATGGGGCGAAAATAAGGGTATATTATGATCTATGGACTCTTCCAAAAATTACAGATTGCAATCAATGATTAGGGGTGCTACTCATCCGCGAGCTTTTACCTTGATTGAACTGCTTGTAGTGATGTCGATTATCGCATTGCTTTTGAGTATTCTAGTTCCCTCACTTGGGCGAGCTCGTCATGTTGCGCTGGTAAGGAAAGATGCAAGCAAAGTGAAAGCTATTCATCAAGGTTGGATCAGTTGGGCTGCGGGTGATGAAGAACGGTTTCCAACACCAGGAATGGTTGATCGCCTTGCTGATCCAGTGTTAGGCCGAGAGGTCAAAGGTCGTGGTCCTGAAGATATGTTGGCAAATTCTAGCGACAATATACATTCACTGAGTGTAATGCATAACTTATATAGTACAGATGCTATTGTTAGCGACAGCGAACCCAATGGCAGTGTTTTTATCATGGACGATTATGATTATGATGTTTACGATCCCACGTCAGCAGGTGACACGTATTGGGATGAAGAATTTGACTGTGACTTGCAAGATGAATGTCATGTCTCTTACGCTTCTATCCCAGCACTTGGTGCGCGCAAACCGCTGCAATGGAAAAGTTCAGGCTCGACGGACTATGCTGTCTTAGCAAATCGTGGCCCGATGTTCGGTGACATGAATCTTATCTCAAAAACATTTGATATTCATGGACAAGGAAGGTCTTGGATTGGCAATGTGTGTTGGCAGGATAATCACGTGTCACTTGAAGAAAGCATGTTCCCAGAATCTAGTATTTATAGAACTACCGATGGGCAAGTGCCGGACAACATTTTCGGCATCGATTGTGTCTCGGGTATTTGTAATTTTTATGGCGGCGACTCTTGGCTTGTATTGGTGAGTGAGTTGTCTGGTGATCCTGTGGAACCAAATCTAACCCTTGAATGGGACGATGAATAATCAGAAAAGAGTTTTCTATGAAGTTTGTATTTACATTTATAGCAGTTACAGCCATTGGATTTACTGTGGCATCATCAGAAGCCGCTCCACGGAAAGTAATCGCCGAGAATTTTACTGCAACATGGTGCACTTATTGTCCCGATGTTGCATATGGTTTAATCATGCTTCAAGATGAGTTTCCAGATACGTTTTTTTCCTTACAAGTGCATGGGGGTGATGCGTACGCTACAAATTGGGGTAATATTCGCAACAATTTTTACAACGTGCCCGGTTATCCAACAGTATGGATAGATGGCGTGTCTTCTCAAGTCGGATCATACGGGAGCCCAACAGGCAATTACAACGCGCTTCGGTCTGTGTATATGAGTCGACAAAGCGACCCAACGGATGTCACAATAGACATGTGTGGGTTTGTAGTCGATTCGGACACCTATGCTGTCAATGTAGAGGTTGGAATTGAAGGCGGTGGATCTGGAAAAACGATGATCGTACACTGTGCCCAAATCTTGCAGGACTACCCAGCGAATCCATCTTATAACTATGGATGCTTTATGCAAGCTGATTCGCAAGAGATCACTCTTGCAGCGGGTGCATCGCAAACAATTGCTTTTACACTGGATCTGGATAGTGCAAGCGTTGCAAATATTGAAAATGTCAGTTTTATTGCTTGGGCTCAAACTCCAAACAGTTCTGGCCCAGCCGAGGTGCACCAAGTAGAGAAGCATGTATACAACGGCGGTGATTGTACTATTGATACATTCAACGTTGGGCCTGGTGGAGACTTTGTGACAATTAGTGATGCTATAGCAGCATGCGGCAGTGGAGATACTGTGCAAGTTATGCCAGGCACCTATTACGAAAGCATTAATTTCGAGGGACTAACGATAACAGTGGAGAGTATCGATGGGCCAGAATCAACAATTATTGATGGTACTGGTTTAGATACAGCGGTTGTGCGTTTGTGGGGTGGGGAGTCATCTAACGCTGTGCTTAGAGGATTTACAATTCAAAACGGCAATTATGTGCTTGGTTCAGGCATTGTTTCCAACAGTGCTGCCACTATTGAGAACTGCATAATCCGCGACAATCAAGCCTCCTATGGTGGTGGTATTTATCAATCTGGTGGCGATGTGACAGGGTTGAATATTTCTGGCACTCACTTTTGTGGGAACACGCCATATGATATAGAAGGTCCATGGAGCGACGCTGGTGGAAATACTTTTGATGTGAGTTGTGAAGACAACTCGTGTTCTGCAGATATAGACGGGGACGGCTCAGTAAACGTTGTTGATCTGTTAGCTATTATTGATAGTTGGGGTGCGTGCAGTGGTTGCCTTGAAGACATCGATGGCAATGGCATGGTCGATGTTACAGATTTACTCACTATTGTTGGCTCTTGGGGCCCTTGCTAAACAACATCCATTTTTCTGCACCGATTATTTCCACGTCCATCACAAGTTTTCAAAGCAACAAGAGTGATGGCATTGAGTAAAACGTAATCGAAAGATTACTCGCATGGCCCTAAGAAGCGTATCGATTGACAACAATGTCTTATCTTCTATGATCGTAGTTTTTGGAACTTCTCTGTAAATACGTCTATAGATAGATTCGCAGAATCCTCTGATTAACAGAGGTTTTTTGTTTATTTTAACCGTATGCCAAAACGTTTAAGCATTCTCTTCTCAACCCGCCAAAAATATTCGCGTTGTCCAAAAAGAGTTCCAAATATAACCAACATGATTTGGTAGCAGATCGTCATAAATAAAATGCGAATTGGCCAGAAGACGTACCAATGCATTTGTTCGTAATCAATTCCAACCCAGCCCATCATTGGTCTTGCGATAAAGACAGCGCCCATCCCAGTGATACTAAACACAATGAAGACAACGACGAACTGAAGGTTCGTCTCTACTTTCAAAATACGTCTTAGAAGTCCCATCACTAATGGGCATTTTACATAATATGCCCCATTTCATGTTTTTTAATTGACCAAGACCGTTTTATGTGCTCTTATTACCATATGTTTTCACAAGCGGTTCTAATAATTTCTACATTTGTCATAGCGCCTTACGATGGTATTACGTTATATAACGCAATCAATGGACAGGATTCAAACCGAACTGTCCTCATCAATAATGCAGGCGCAGTAATCAATCAATGGATTGGAGCAGATCGAGTTGCCTCCACACCGTACTTGCTTCCAGGCGGCGAGTTATTACGACCTTGCAAAGCATCTGGCAAGAATGGTCCTGCGGCTGGAGGAAGAATTCAAAAGTTTTCTTATGAAGGCGAAGTACTCTGGGACTTTATATTTGGTGATGAAAATAATCAGCCACATCATGACATTTGCCCAATGCCAAATGGAAATGTACTCATAGTAGCCTGGGATAAAAAAACACAAGCAGAAGGGACTGCTGCAGGCAGACAAAATTTGAATACCCAAATTTGGCCGACGCAGATTGTAGAAGTCATGCAGACCGGACCGACTTCAGGCGAGATTGTCTGGGAGTGGCATCTCTGGGATCACATTATTCAAGACATTAGCCCTTCTATTCCAAACTATGGCGTCATCTCGCAGCACCCTGAAAAATTAGATATTAATAAAGGGGGCATCATGGGCGGTGGTGGTGGCGGTGGACCAGCCGGTGATTGGGTTCACGTGAATGCACTCGATTACCATCCAGAGCTTGATCAAATTGTTTTCAGCTCAAATAGTTTGGACGAGATTTTTATTATTGACCACAACATCACAACGGAAGAAGCCGCTGGGCCAGCAGGGGACTTCCTTTATCGATGGGGGAATCCAAGCAACTACGAGCGCAATGGGCAGCATGTCTTATGGAATGTCCATGGCGTCAACTGGATAGACGAGGGAATGCCTGGCGAAAATAATCTACTACTCTTTAACAATGGAAATGATGACAACTCTTCTGATCTCATTGAATTCACGTCGCCATTGGCTGCAGATGGCACATATGAAATAAACGATGACCAACCATTCGGCCCGCTTCCAGGTGATTACGTCTTCTTCTATGAAAGCAATGATTTTCATGGGGACCACTTAGGCGGTGTTTATCGTTTACCTAACGGTAATACAATTGCAACAAACGGACCAGGGAGTGAAATTCGAGAGCTAGATTCAAATGGCCAAATTGTTTGGCAGCATTTTACGCAAGATTCAATCATGCGAGCAGTAAAATATCCTTGGAGTATTCTAGATGCTCCAGCAGAGAACTGTACAGGTGATGTCAACGGCGATGAAATGGTTAATGTGATTGACTTGCTCGGAGTTATTGACGCATGGGGATTATGTGATGGTTGCAATGCAGATATCAACGAAGATGGTTCTGTGAATGTAACGGACCTGCTTGCAGTTGTTGGTGCCTGGGGACCTTGCCAATAATACGTCTATTCGAGCCAAGTTCCGCTGGTGGTTCTTTCTGTCTCTTCCCCCTCGCCAGTATTGAGTAAACCGGCAGGCTCGACTAACATCACAGAACACTCTGTCTTGGCAACTGGTCTATGCTCTACGCCTTTTGGCACAACAATCATCTGGCCTTTTGAGAGTTCAACTGAACTATCGCGAAACTCCATTGTGAATGAGCCATCGAGAACAAGAAACATTTCATCAGCCTCAGCATGTGAGTGCCAATTAAATGCGCCCTCAAACTTTGCAAGTTTTACTTCTTGGCCATTGAGTGATGCGATGATTCGTGGTGACCAATGGTCGCTAAAGCACGAGAGTTTTTCATTCAGATCGATGTTTTGCATGGCTTACCAATTGTTTATTCTTGACCATTCAAGATCAATGACCAGCGCGCCGTGGTCAGATGGAAACTCCAGATCAACAGTGGGAACATTCTCATCCTCCCAGATGACGGGTAACACATGCCCACTGACAGGGCGAAGTGCCCAGTGGCTGCCATGTGGAAATGGATTTTTTAGATAGAGTCGATCGATGCGGTCAAAACACTGGTCCTCTTTTTCAGCCCCTTCTCCTTTGGTTCGAAACATTGGAGACCATGTAATGCCTGGGCGTTGCACTGGGTTTGGGTAAAGGTCACGAAAGGTGTCAGTGAATCCGGCAGACTCCATGGCCATACTTACCGGTAGAGGCAGAGCCCTTCGCCGTTTGTAGACACGTGTTGTATCAACTATCCAATCAAGATGCGATGGGCAATTCCAATCTCCACCAACAAGTAAGGGAATGTATCTGCTATCCAATTGATCTGTATTGCGTAGGTGCTCAATGATTGCATTTGCTTGTTTCAAACGATTTGAGCCATCACTTTCAAGGGCAAGTAACTCCTCATCGCTGATTGTTTGGTTTTCACGTAATGCATATGTTATGTATGCTCGATAATCAATCCAAATGGACCAAGCAATAAACTCACGCCCCATGGAATCACGCAATTTAGCGCCTACGCCATGCCATGCATGGTGAAAGAAAGTGGTTTCAATATCTAGTGGTGTTAGCACGCACAAATGCGTACTTTGTGCCTGATGTTCATTCCACCCTAACTCTCCAGCTAGCCACGCACCGAGTTTAGGGCGTTCGCCATTGATGTCATAACTCTCTTGAAGCAGCACGACGTCTGGTTTCGTATCGCGAATAATCTTGAGTGTTTTCTCTGCGCCGTTGGTCACATCGTTTGCGCCGTGCAACACATTCCAAACCATCACGCGTAGGGCGTTGCTCTCTAGAGGAGCATCGAGTGTTCGCGTTGCGGTGGTACATCCAAGTGCAGTAACACTTAAAAAGATAAAGACAATTGCTAATTGTAAAATTAATTTTGACTTCAAAATACGTTTATATGATTTAACCATAGTTATTAGTGTATTCTACATTCAAGGAGATGATGACAGTATGCAGATTTTGATTAGTATTTTTTCATGTAGATCGATGTTTTGCAGGGCTAAATGATAGCAGGGGATTGAGCGGCATTTAATCTTTTTCGATAGCAACTTGTACAACTGCGTGCATAGCACGATGATCTGAACCTTCAATTTGTACAAGTCTAAAGCTCTTGCCATATAAGCCTTTTCCGACCAAACAATGATCTATTGGTATCGCTGAAATCCAAGGGATGAATCGGCTCCATGAAGGCAATACCCCTCGGCCTTGTCGGAGATTTGACAAATTACACGTATTAACAAAATCTGTATAGGTCGTTGACCACATTGTTGTATTTAGATCTCCAATTACAATAGTTTTCTCAGAGTGGACCCCAACTAGTTGGGAGATTGCTTTGAGTTCATTCTTAAGGATTCGGTCACCGTGAAGTAGACCAGGGCGAAATGGATGCGCAGCAATTATATGTACTAAAGAATCATTTAATTGGATACTGGTTGAGATCGTACTGTGTTTTGTAAAAGGATCAATCACGACTTCTGAATCGATCAAGAGCTTCTTGCTTAGAAGCAGCATCCCGCGGGGTCCGGGTTGCGGATACAAGATACGAAATGGGTAGGCGTGATGAATTTCAAAAAGAGCATCATTCCAATCATTGGTCGCCTCTTGTACGATGACAATATCTGGATTTATCCTATTGACAGCATCAATAAGAATGCCATAATTTTTATTTGTGTATTGAACGTTACTAGAGAGTATATTCAGAGATGGGGCAACACTTGCTTGTGCGCTTGAAAAATACAGTGGCGCTATTCTGACTAGAGGAAAAAGAAGAAAAAGTCCAACAATAATTGATCTGGCAAGGGCGCGTCTATAAAGTAATAGTATGAAGCAAAGTAGGAGTGTGCAAGCGTACTGCACTTGGAAATGAACAAGCAAACCAAGTTGTGGAATGATTTTGCTCCCCCATGCTGCATTAGATGCACATGATGTAATAATTCCCCCTGCAAGAATGAAATTGTCAAATGCATTCATTCGTTTTGTATGAATTGCTTGCTTCATCTATATTTCATCTCGGCCAACACAAGAGGAAATCAATAACTTAGGCTTAGTTGGGATTATTTTTATCTTTATTGCGAAACATTTTCTATTGAGAAGTGTAATAATACACATCTGTTTTCTGTGATTTAGTAAAGGAATTGCACTATGGAATTAGATGGGCACAAACGAACATTTTCAAAATTCTCACTTACAAGATTGTTGAGAAATTGTTTTGGCGATGGTGATAACGAACGAGTATGCGTGCTCATTGATTTGCCAAATCCGAAGAATATAAAGAATTTCGAATTTCTTGATGACGAGTCTCTTTCAATTCAAAATTACGGATACAAAATATTTTATCTTGGATTTCAGGAAGGGGTTCTCGATGAGATGAATTGGTCGGGTGGAGACTTATTCGCCTATGAAGAAACTGGAGGGAGCAATTTAGACTTACAGGATGAATGCTTTTCGATTGATGGAACTCAGTTAAGTTTAGATAAAGATATTTATCCAAACTATGACATTATTCTTACCGTCTCAACATACTCTGCTACGGCACCATTAACCGCAAAATGTAAAGAGTTTGGCTTTAGAGGTGCAACATTGCATGGTTTAAATCAAATAATTTTAGATACTGGCTTATGTGTTGATTATGAAGAAGTAAGTAGTGATGCTGAAAAGATTCGCCTTGGGTTAACCAAAGCAGATAGTTTCGAACTTGATTTTGAAGTAGAAAGCAAAGTCTATACGCTAGTCCTCTATACAAATGGCCAGCAAGCTCAGAAGAGTCATGGTCTTTGTCCGCCAGGGAAACCTGATATTGCCAACCTCCCTGCTGGAGAAGTCTATTTCGTTCCAGAAAATGCTGAAGGGATATTTCCATTTAAATATGAAGAGGAAACAATTGGTTTGCTCCATGTAAAAGATGGAAAGATATACAAGTCACAACTCGTATATGGAGATTATTCATTAATCAAAGTTCATAATGAGCGGTTACGAAGCGACCCGATGATTGGCGCCATTGGCGAATTGGGTTTCGGAACACAGGTATTGCCATTTTCTGGGAGGGATATTCAAGATGAAAAAATATTTGGAACAATACACGTGGCAACTGGAAGAGACGACCATCTTGGCGGACAAATTACTCCAGATCTTTTTAAAGAGCATAAAAATGCATCTCATGACGATGTTTTGTACGCCCGCTCTAAAACGCCAGAAATTCGTCTTCCTGAAGTAAGGATGAATAAAGATGGCAACTCAACAATTGTCATTCAAAACTATACCCCATCAGAGTATCTATTGAACTTACTTGATTAGTGAGGCACTCTGCTACTATGCTTTCCATGACAACACAAAAAATATCAAGTTGGATAAGTACATAAATATGTATAGATTATTCATTATTGTATTTCTATCTACTTACACTATTGGCCAATGTGCCTTTGGAATTGAACGTACTCAAATAGATATTGGAAGGGGGCATGTTGATGTTATCTATCCCTCTAATTACAGTAAGGAGAAGCCGCTACCTGTAATCATTGCCCTGCATGGTTTTACTGGAAAGAAAGAGCAGCTTGATCGTTATTGGAAATTAAGCACGCTTGTTTATATTAAGCAATTTATTCTCGTGTACCCTCAGGGGACAAGGGATTCTAGAGGCAGAACTTTTTGGAATGCAACAGAAGCATGTTGTAACATGGAGCATCTGAAAGTTGATGATGTAGGGTATCTCATGGATCTTTTAGATGCCATCGAGCAACAGTTTTCAGTTGATCAAGATTCAATTCATTTCATGGGTTGGTCAAATGGTGGTTTCATGTCATATAGAATGGCTTGTGAACACTCGGATCGCATCGCGTCATTTGTGAGTCTTGCTGGTGCAAATTATGAAATGGAGGGTGTGTGTGGAAATCCTTCGCCGGTTCATGTTTTGCAAGTACATGGAACAGAGGATGCGATTGTTGAATATGGTGGTGGCTGTTGGCCTGATGAAGTTACTGAAGGCAAATTAAACTGTTACGCAAGTGCTTTAGAAAGTGTTACCGATTGGGCGAAAATAAATGGATGTAACACTTTGCCAAAGCAGTTAGGTCCTATCGATCTTGATAAAAGCATCCCAGGACCAGACACGACCGTGTTGTTATTTGAACATAAGACAGGTGGTGCTATTACAGAACTTTGGTCAATTCATGGTGCAGGACATGGGCCTAGGTTTAATCAGCGTTATACACATATGGTTATTAACTGGCTCCTCTCACATCGGCGAATTGGTGAAAAGCAGCGTGATGTTGAGCCGAAGCGCGTTATGAGTCCGCCATCAAAAGAAACTATTAAAAAATTTGAACTTGATCCTTTTTATAGCAAATGTTTGTTGGTAAATGAAATGCCAATCGTTGCTTCTGCACATGTCCGTGATGAATCACTTATTGAAGCTGAGTATTTGATTAGAAGCATGATTGGGCATAGACCAGAAATTTTGAGTGCTATGGCGAATAACAAAACGCGTTTTGCGATTATGTCTCCAACAGAGTTTACGACAGATATTCCAGAGCATAGTGATCTTGAGCCAAAGGGATATTGGGATAAAAGAGCGAGAGGTCTTGGCGCAACAACGCAACGTCCAGCGGTGAGTTGTGGTGAGGAGAATTTGCTCTGTCTTCCAGGCGACCCGTACTCAACTGAAAATATCTTAGTGCATGAATTTGCACATGCGATACATGAGATGGGCCTCGTTGATGTTGATCCAACGTTTGATGCACGTTTAGAGAAGATCTATAAGAGTGCAATGGAAAGTGGTCTCTATAAAGATAAGTATGCTGCGACCAATAGAATGGAATATTGGGCAGAGAGCGTGCAGTCTTGGTTTTACACAAATCGCGAGAACGATAGTGATCATAACTATGTAAATACTCGAGAAGAGCTAAAAGAGTATGACCCAAAAATGACTGAACTCATTCAAGAAGTTTTCTTAGACAATAGTTGGCGGTATATTCGACCTGAGCATCGAGGAGGAGCAACTATTGTTATGGCTAGTAAGCATGATGATCGTACATTTTCTTGGCCACCAGAGGTGACTAAAGCATATGAAGATGCGCTCAGCGATAGAGAATCTAAATAGATACACACGTTAGGTGTACCTTGCAGAACTAAACCCTCACGATGCTGAACTCATGCCTGCAACACGTCTCCAAGCACTTAGTTGACCAAGATGAAAACAGGGGTGCCCCACAAGCATAAATGATGCAACTGCGCCTAGTGTTTCAAAACGTCCAGCAAATGGAGTATCTTTTGCAGATTGTTCAAATAGCGAGGCATCGCATGCTGTAAGAAATTCGGCAGCATCTTGGCATCGTGATTCAAACCGCGCGATACATGTAGCCTTGTCAGGATATTTGGATCCATCATCGAGACATTCAGCGCCATGTTGATACAACTCAGCTTCTCCCTCATCAAATGTCACACTGCCGCCAAGTATTTCGACGCATACACCTGCGTAGTATGCGGTGTGCCCTAAAACAAAAGCAGGGTGGTTGATGGTAGTACCGACGCGATCAGCAAAACGATCAGCGTCTACATCATCGCAGAGCATGTGTACTAAATTTTGTACAAAAAGTGCAGGTTCAGTAATTAAAGATGCTGTTGTATTTGTTGTAGTTGTCATGCGTATTCCTATGAACTGAGGGATTAATGGTAGAAAATAATAGTATATCAATTATTGCGAAAAGACTACTGCTTCTCTTACATGAAGCGTAAAAACGATTTAGCGTTCATCATGTAATGTGATCAAATTGGCAACAAGGCACTCTTTGAGCGTAGGGTATTTAAATTGAAAAGACTGTTCTAGAAGTACACGTGGGGTAACACGCTGGCTTCCTGTCAATGCGCAACTTCCTTCGCCAATTATTGTTCGCAATGCAAATGCGGGCACTTTCATGAAGGAGGGTTTGTTCATGACTCGCCCGAGTGTTCGTACAAACTCCTTGCACGTCACTTGTTCAGGAGCAACTGCATTGATTGGGCCTTTCCAATCTTGATGCAATGCTTCGAAGATAACATTGCATGCATCTTGCCATGCAATCCATGGCCAATACTGTTTGCCATTTCCAATTGGTCCCCCTAATCCAAAACGAAATAATGGAAGCATTTTGGCAAGGGCCCCGGATTTTGCATCGAGGATAATCCCAAAACGTAATGAAACCACCCGAGCGTTTGCAGTTGATGCAGCTGATTCCCATTCATTACAAAGGGCACTGAGGAAATCATTTCCAGAGGGGCTTTCTTCTGTTAGTTGCTGATTCCCGCAGTCCCCATAAAAACCGATGGCACTTGCGCAAATTAAAATATTATTTGCAACTTCCGCAACACGTTTTGTTGATTCAATTCTGCTGTTTCTAATTATTGCTTTATATGATTTTGTCCATCTTCGATCGACAATACCTGCCCCGGCAAGGTGCACAATCGCGTCGCACTCGCTTGCAACTTTTTGCCAATCTCCTTGTTGGGTAATATCTGCTTCAATTATTTTTACCGACTTGTTATTGAAATGTTTCTTCGCTCGCGTAGTGTTTCGTGAAACTATAGTGACTTCATGTTGAAAAGCAAGAAGTTTTGCAACCAGTCTTGAGCCGAGCAATCCTGTCGCTCCTGTAATGAAAATGTGCATATGGGCGTTGTAAGTCATTGAATGTTAAAGTGATGTTTTGGACAAAGGTAAAGCCAAGCAAGTTCTAAACTAATTGTTTTTATCTTTTGTAGTGATAAGCTTACTTAAAAAGTGCCTGTTGAAAGAAATAATATTGTAAATGATTCTTCGCATGAATCTTGGAAGTAGGCCAAATACCTTCATTAGTGTTCCGCGCCATCCGCCTAAATTTTTCCCAATAATAAGGAGGGCTTCATCTTTCCAGATAATTTTTCCAGTCTTCTTGTTGACAACTGCAATGCCTTTTTTAAATTTCTCAACATTATTAGAAGGTGGCTTTGTAGAAAATGAAAAAGTATCTTTTGCTTGCTTGCTTTTAGAAATAGAGTTCATAAAGTTATTGCAAAGTGGGCAAGTTCCATCGTAATGTATTTCAAAATTCTTATCTAACTTTTTATTACTCACATAAACTCCATTTCAAGTTGAAGGTACTTTACAGGGAGGGGAAGAAATTGTGGGTATAACTATTCCTGGAATACAAGAAGATTGCTCAGAGGCGTAAAGTTATCTTTATAGATCAATTGATTATTAAAGGGGATGTACTTCTCTTCTTCAATCACTAGGTATCGAGTCCACTTTTTGTTGACACGAAGTATTCGTCCATCTGCAGGACCGCCAAGGCATTCCATTTGAACAATGTGTTGTTGATCGTTACTTTGATTTGTCATCTCTTTGATAATTATACTTTAGCCCACTGACAACATAGTGTCAGTGTGAAACAAACGCTGTGCAGTACGCATTAAAATTTGCAAGTATTCATGGTACTATTTGGATATGAAAGTTTCTTTATGCCTAGTATTGCCATCCTTGTTTCTTGGCGGGTGCCTCAGCTATCACGGTTCATCTGGGCTAGCGTATTCTAATTCTACGCTCAATAGATATAACAACTCAACTGACTGCGATGGTAGTCAAGGCAACCCATTTGCAAAGGGGTATGTACAAAACACGAATCCATTTGCAGAGGACTATGTTCAAACCACCAATCCATTTGGAAAAGGGTACGTGCAAGACACCAATATTTTTGCTGATGGATATGTGCAGGACACCAACCCATTTGGTGATGGATATGTACAGGACAAATGTCTTATTGGATTAGATCACGAATAATCAAAAAAGCTTCATTGCGATGCAGAATAATTTGCTGTGTATCCGTAGGAGTTTTGGATTACAACTGGGGTGTCTGATTACTCGCACGGTCCCCAACTGCTAATCGCGATGAGCAGGTCGGTAACATCGACGGTGCCGTCAAGGTTTACATCAGCAGGTGAGTTGGTTAATCCCCACTGGGCAATAATTGTCAACAAGTCGGTGATGTTGATGATCAAATCACCATCGACATCACCAAGACATACCTGACTGTGGTATTCGATTGCACCTATCTCAACTGATGCGCCACTAATACGAAGTTCACCGAAGAAGTCCAAAGGAAGTGGTTCAAATACATCACCATCGTTATCAAGGTCAAGTGCATCGACTGGCAATAATGCATCACTGCCATTATCAATACAGAGCGATTCTGAGTCTAAGATCACGGCGCCATCTTTGAATACGATGAGCGGATTGGTATTCATATTTCCTTCGCCTTCCCAGCCGCCTTCTATGTTACTAAATCGCGCATCAACTGCCACATCACCCATCACTGAAATCGAAATCGGTGTATTGCCCCAGATAATAGAATTGTGGACATCTACTTGGTGACCCTCCCAACCCTCAAGGTAAAGTCCAGGGCCATTGTTGTTGATAATTGAAGTGTTCACAAACTTCGTTGCAATGGTTCCATGTACGGAAACAGTTGCGCCTTCAGATGTCATATTGTTGTCAATCATGCAATTGACAAACATTGCAGGTTGT
>JABABS010000049.1 GCA_014238125.1 Phycisphaerales bacterium | reverse complement strand
CTTCATCTTTTGTAAGATTCCGTGGTACATCAGCACCTTCTGGATAAGAAGGTACAGCACTAGCTGAAGCAGCAACATACAAAGTAGCGATAAATAACATCAAAAACCTCATTATTCATTCATTATAGAACATATTTTCAAGAATCAAAGAACTAAATCCACGTTTAATTTATTGTTCTTGTTGGACCCTATTCCGTAAGCGCTTTGTTTCTCCACGCTTTTTTTTACAATCTAGCCGTTTTCGCTTCGATGCAAATGGAACCTTGGATTTTTTTCGTTTTCGTATGGGTTTAATTGAATCAGAAATTAAGTTTACAAAACGATCCTGCACAACTTCTCGATTCTTTTTCTGCGATTTAAATTTGGAGGAAACCACACGAAGCACACCAAGTTTATTGATTCGCGTTTTTAGTTTGTCCATAACACGTACTTTCTGAATAGGCGACAATGAAACCGAATTCAAAACGTTGAAAAGCAATGTTGCCTTGGTTGCAACCTTGTTTACATGTTGCCCGCCTGGTCCTGAGCTTGTTCCATAAACATATTTAATTTCACGAGAAGGAATTGATAATTTCGAAGTGACGAACAGCATCATGCCAATGAACAATTCGTGTGTTCTTTCCAACCCTTATAGCCGCCGGCAAGATTCGTTACCGAGAAGCCTTCCTGCTTCAATGCCATACACGCTGCTGCGCTTCGGCTTCCGGCATGGCAATTAACAACCCATTCTTTGCCTTTATCTAATTCTGAAAGTCTATCGAAGAGTCTAGTATGAGCGATATTGATTGCGCCGCTGATTGATCCTTGTTCAAATTCAATTAAACGACGGACATCTAGAACATGCACCTTGTCCATTTGCTCGAATTGTAAAGCAGTAATTTCTTTCATGGTATCAAGGCCATCAACTTGATGAAGGAGTTCGGGTTCTGCCCATGCAACAATGTTATCTATCCCAATACGAATTGCATTTCTGATTGCTCTATCAAGTTCACCCTGCGACACGATCAAAATAATATTTTCATCACCACGCAGATAAGAACCAGCGAACCGATGAAAATCACTATTCGCTTTTGACCAAATAGTATTTGGCAAATATCCATCTCGAACTTGGTCCCATGGGCGAGTATCAATTACAGTTTTTGTTTTGCTTTGCTCAAATAATTCTGTTGCAGATTCAATTTTTCTTGGAACAGGAAGTGCTCCAAGTAATGGAATGCCGTCTCTGTTCATTTGTTTCATACGGGCAAAATAAAGTGGTGGCTCAGGCTGATCGGCTAACATAAAATCGACAAATGCTTGTTCGTCTCCAACATATTGAAGCGGGGGACTTGTTCTTTTTTCATAGCCAACAGTTGTTTGCGAAACTGCACCAAGGGCTTTCCCGCAGGAACTTCCAGCGCCGTGCGCTGGCCAGATTTGTACGTAGTCTTCCATTTCTAAAAAACGCTGGCAAGTAGTGTGCAGTTGTTGTGCAGATGCAACCATCGCTCCTTTTAATCCTGCAGCAGTTTCAAGAAGATCAGGTCTTCCTAAATCTCCAACAAAAACAAAATCGCCCGTTGCATAGCCAATTGGTTCTGCTGTGTTTGCATCATGGATCAAAAAAGAAATGTGTTCTGGTGTATGACCTGGCGTGTGCACCACTGTCACAGAAATATTTCCTATAGAAAATGTATCGCCATCTTTCACATATGTTACTGGCACGCCTGACTGCTTTGGCCATGTATAGGACCAATCATCTCCTCCGTGCTCACTGAGATAACATCTCGCTTTTGTGCTCGTTGCAAACTCATAACAACCGCTTAAAAAATCTGCATGAATATGTGTTTCCGTAACAGCAGTAATTGCAAGCCCTGCTTGTTCAGCAATTTCTAAATACCTGCAAATATCGCGCTCTGGATCTATGAGCAATGCTTCTCCAGTTGCTTGACAACCAATTAGCCAAGCAGCTTGGGATAGATCTTCATCGTAAATTCTTTCGACTAACATTGCTACAGAGTACCAAATCTGAAAATATACAGTTTTTGCATTGCAATGAGTATCGATTCATGCTCTGATATACGGTTAGGAGAAATTATGATTAAGCCAACTCTTATTTTCTGTACTTTACTTGCACTTGGTGCGATCTTATTCACCAGTTCCTACGCTGATAAAACTGAACACCGCGGTGGGCAATTGCGTGGACCGGATGTAGTTAGTTGGTATGCAGGGGGTGGCGGGGGACTCGACATGAATCTTTACGGACAAGAAGATGGCGTTAATTCTTTTGCGTTTGGGACAACTTCTTGTAATTTTGGCGATATGGTTGCCGATTGGTATAACACAACGAACCGTATTCCTGTAATCGCACAAACGTGTTACAGAATCAAGGACGGTCGTTTTGAACAAATTGGAACTGCATGGCTGAAGCATTCTTTCTGTGCAGTAAGTGAACCAGGGTGCGGAACTTGCCAACCAACTAACTGTAACACGCTTGGCATTGGTTGTGCAGATACATATTGGGCTGGGCTTAACGCAGATGCAATTGCGCCTAGTTCTGCAATTAATGCATTTACAG
>JABABS010000046.1 GCA_014238125.1 Phycisphaerales bacterium | reverse complement strand
CGTACCACCTGCAACAAGTGCTGCGGGTGGCGCCGTCAACAATGCATTCATCGCAACTGCATTCATAGTGTTGAACCGAATATCAATACCGGTCGCCATCGTGCTACCTGCGGGCAAAATACAACTACTCATAATTGTGCCAAGTGCAGGGGCGCCGGCATCACAGTTGTCGAAGAAAAGATTCGCGCCATTACCACTTGGGGCTGGGGCAGCGAGCCCAGCAATAAGCCCCGTGATTCCAGCAGTTGCTCCCGTTGGCGCCGCGCCACAAAGTGTACCAAGTGCTTGTGCAACAATGTATGTGTCATATCCCGTTGTGTCGCCTGAGCCAATTAATCCACTCGCTGCACTCACTGCATTTAACACAGTATTTGCTGGGCAAGAACCACCAAGAGGGGTCTGGGCGGTTATACCCGTAGTGATCCCTCCAAAATATCCCAGGCTTTGTTTTGTTGGATCAGAGCCGGGCACGATCACGCTACCGGTTGCCGTTGATCGCAAAATCAAAATGCCATCGGAAACAGGGTTTGCCCCTGTATTTGTTGGATCTGGGTAAGCTCCACCAACTGCAACTTCAACAAAATTACACAATTCGCTCGCCAAATCGCCTGCTGTGTCGACAATAGTCGTGCCATTTGTGATTTGTGAAACTAACACTTCAACCCAAATCACACCATCGCGGTGAAATATTTCTGATACTTGACCAATGAGCGTAACAATGTAATTTTCAGCAAGGGTTTGATTCCCTGGCCCACCAAAGAGATTGAGGTAATCAGCGCCGTAAACTACCGACAATGTAACCTGAGCGCAACCTGGAGGCGGATTATCATCTTGACCCCGGAATGGTCCGCGACGGTCTTCATCGCGTTTAGACTGCTTCGCAACGGCTTCACGCATCATTTCGCGTACTAATTGAAGCCCCGGTTGCTCAGCAAGCGGGTCGCTCACGACAATAACTTGCGTTGCTGGATCGGTTGAAAGAGTATGCGTTGTGTCAGCATATTGAATGAACCCGTTACACATTTCTTTGTTCATACCAAAGACAACTGTGCTTTCTGGAAACCCTGCAACATGACCGCGGAAACACTTGGCTGTAATTTCAATAGGTCGTTTTCGAACAACACGATTACCGCTACTGTCAGTTGCGTAATACGCTTCGTGAATATCACCCTTGTACGGAAAGAACTGCTCAACAACAAGGTCAACCGTTTCATATTCGTTCACGGGGAAATCTTTGATAAGAATCTCACCCGCCGTAGTCGACATCTCTTGCAACAACGCGTCGTCGACTTGCATTTCAACTAAACCTGTGTCGAACAAGACACTCTTTGATTCTGTAACACTTAAAGGTGAATGAAACTCATTTTCAAGTAGTTGCGCCGGTGCGACACCAATACCAATCATCGTTGTAAGCAGTGTTGCAACAAATAAATAAGTGCGACGTTTGAGTTGAAGCGTTTGTGTAAAAATGGTCGAAAACATGTAATACATCCTTGAAATTTCCCAGAAGGGGAATCCCGAAAATTGATTTATAACTTGCGGCAAGGCCACACGCCTTGTCGCTATTGATATGACCTAGGAAGTATAGCCCT
The DNA here is from genome assembly GCA_014238125.1 of Phycisphaerales bacterium. Taxonomy (GTDB): domain Bacteria; phylum Planctomycetota; class Phycisphaerae; order Phycisphaerales; family SM1A02. Next base: position 9,036 of record JABABS010000046.1, on the reverse strand, counting down.
CCCGCGGGATTTGATGTATTAAAAACCGAGTTCGCGACCAAAAAATTGCAGCCCGCACGCATCTTTTGCCATTGCAAGGGTTTCCTCAGTTTTGGCGTTTGCCCGAGCTGTTCCAGATTTAATGATGTCTATGACGGTTGCATCATTCCCGACTGCCTCTCTTCTCGCTTGCATCGGTTCTAACATCTCACTGATCGCCTCAGCAACCTCAACTTTGATGTGACCATCACCAATATTGTCGCCCCGAACGTACTTATCCTTGAGTTCCGCAGCCCTTTCTGGGTCAGGAATGAAGGTTTCGACATATTGCATCAGTGCATTTTCCCCGTCGCCCGGATCCGTGGGAGATTGCCTACCAGTGAAAATCTTGCCCATTTTCTTCTTCACCTGCTTGGGGGTGTCGGTAATTAATATGACATTTCCAAGCGATTTGCTCATTTTGTTCACACCATCAGTCCCCATCAATTTACCCACCTTGCCAACATCGGCCTTTGGAATTGGGAAAACGCCCTTCTCTAACATGATCGGGTCGTCATCTTCCACGTTTTCATCGATACCGCAGTAGAGTTTGTTAAAACGCCTCGCGACTTCACGCGTGAGTTCGATGTGTGGAATTTGATCTTCGCCAACAGGAACCGAATGGGCACGAAACGCAAGAATGTCCGCTGTTTGACCCACCGCGTAGAGTGGAAAACCAAAACTATAGTTTTCCCCAAGATTCTTGACTTTGATCTCTTCCTTCAAGGTTGGGTTTCGCATGACTCTATTAAATGGAAGCAACATCGAAAACAAAAACGTGAGTTCTGCGATGGCGGGTGTTTCTGATTGGAGAAAAATCGCTGATTTATCTGGGTCAATTCCCATCGCAAGATAATCACGGACAATTTCCAAGGTATCGCTGCGAATCTCATCTGGCTCACTCGCTCGTGTTGTAAACGCGTGCATGTTTGCAAGCAAAAAGAAACATTCATGCGAGTCTTGCAATTCCACCCTGCGTCGCACTGATCCAACAAAATGTCCAAGGTGGAGTTGCCCCGTTGGTGTATCACCTGTCAATATAACTTCACGGTTGCTCATATGCGTACTGTAAACAAATTCAGAGAACAAAGGCAATGTTAAATGCATTGAACAGAATATGAATAACAATAGGCGCAAAAACGCCTCCACTTTTTACTCGGGCGAGGCAAAGTCCAACTGAAAGCACAAAAAGCCCAAGCAATGCTGAGGGCGGAACCGATCCAATGTGCATGGCAGAAAAAATCACACTTGTTGTAAGAATTGCGATCCACGCCGAGCTGCCTCCAAAAAATTGTGCCACGCTTGGCAAGAGTAACCCGCGAAATACCACTTCCTCGATCACACCCGCGCCGAGCGTCGCAGCAAGAACAACGACCACTAGATATGTTGAGAGCTCTGCGTTTTGTATCAACGTTAGTGTTTCGTGTCCCATTTCATTTGAATCTTCCCACCCAATACTAGAAAACAAAAAATGCGCAACACCAGAAGTAATGAGTGCAAGTGGGGTAAAAACAACAAACCCAATGACAATAACACCAGTGTTCTTTTTAATTTTCGGTGGTTTTACAAACAGGTTGTATGCAAAAACAACGGGTATTTGTGCGCAAATCGCGCCACCAGAAATCCACGCAAGTTGCTCGATAGACTGTGGTTCACCGTGTGACATACCAAAAAATGCGCCTAATGACCCAAGCAAAAGTGAAGCGAAAAACAAAAGAACAGCGACCCAGAGTGGCATGGGAAGTATTGGCATTTCCTTAGAAAGTTTGAAAATAACTGCGCCCCTCTTCCGTCAATGCCAAAGGTGGTGTACCCTTGGTGGAGTAAAATCTTATGCCAATTACACTAAAAGAAATCATTGCACACAAACGTAAAGAGGTTTCGCTTGCAAAAGAAGCTCGGCCAATCGTTGGTATAAAAGAAAATGCGCGATCAATACAACCGCCTCGGAATTTTTTTGGTGCGGTCGTCAATGGCCACACACGCGGAAGCACAAGTGTGATTGCAGAAATCAAACGCAAAAGTCCTTCGGCTGGGTTGATTCGTGATGACTTTGATGCGGGTTCCATTGCCACAGCGTACGAGAAGGCGGGCGCGGCTGCCATCTCTTGTTTGACTGACGAGCGTTTTTTTGGTGGAAAATTGGAATACATCAAAGAAATACGCGATGTTGTTTCAATTCCAGTCCTTCGCAAGGACTTTATTGTTGACGAATATCAAATTTGGGAAGCGAGGGCAGCTGGTGCTGATGCAATACTTTTAATTGCTGAAGTACTTTCTGAGGGTCAATTGATGGATTACATGATTCTCGCACACGAATTGCGGATGACGAGCCTTGTTGAGGCGCACAGTATGGATGAGTTGTTGAAAATTCAAGGGCATATTGGTTTTCCACACGCTGGGTATAGTTTGCTTGGCATCAACAATCGGAACTTAAATACGATGACCACTGATCTTTCGCACACAATTCGTATGATTGATGTGGTCGAAGATACGAGCGTTGTTGTGAGTGAATCAGGGATTTCAAATCCTAGGGACCTAGATAAGTTGCGGCAGCATGGCGTGCATATTGTGCTTGTTGGTGAATCACTGATGAATCAAGATTGTCCGGGAGAGGCGCTTGCAAAATTGATTCGTATGAACGGTGCATAGTTGGGTATCCTGCACAGATGATCAGAATTACACAGCATGACAATATCGTTACTTTAACCTTGAACCGAGCCGGAAAACGAAACGCGCTTTCTATGGAAATGATAGAGGCGATCCTTGCGGGGCTTGATGAAGTTGAACGAATGAAAGAAACGCGAGTGTTTATTCTTGCAGGCGAGGGGCAATCGTTTTGTGCGGGGATGGACCTTAGGGGTGTAATTGACGATCCTGCCGCAATGGGGGGAATGTTACACAACCTTGCTCAAGTTTTACAGAGAATCCGTGCGTTGCCGGTCCCTACAATTGCCAGAGTGCAAGGCGCGGCGATAGGTGGTGGTTGCGGCTTAATGATCGTCTGTGATTTTGCCTTCACACACAAAGAAGCAAAAGTTGGTTACCCAGAAGTTGATCTTGGAGTTTGCCCTGCCGTTGTTGCACCATGGCTGATTAAAAAAATCGGAGCGGGGCGTGCGCGTGCAATGTTGCTCGCCGGTGGAACCATTTCTGGTAAACAGGGGTTTGAATCTGGGCTTGCGTCACATCTTTGCGAGTTCGATCACTTGATTGAAGAAACAGAATCTTTTGCGAAAAATCTCGCTCGAGGTGGCAGAGATGCCTTGGCAAAAACAAAAGCGTGGCTCAACGAACTTGACGGTTCATTCGATGCCGATATCCTAGCCAGAGGAGCCGATCTTTCTGCTGAGGTGATTGCGGCAGACGAAGCACAAACTCGTCTTCGAAAACTCTACGGTTAACCACCCCGCCACCAATATTTCTCTCAAAAGTAACAAATTACCCAGAGTGTGTTTTTCCAGTTAAACGTTGTTACACAAAAAATTAACTCTATAACTTGGCTTAACTCTATACATACCACTCTTTTTGTCGCGCCTCTGCCCAGAGGACACCACTGTGCACCTCCACTTACACGCCTCTTAAACAATTCGTTGAATGTTCACCAATACTGTACTTAGCGAAAATCATCGAAGCGATTTTATTTTCTAAAATAAGTATAAACCGCCTTTAATTACAATAAATAGCTGTTTTTGGGCTGACAACCTGTCCATTATGTGTATTTCGAATTCTAATAAAGGGTTCAATACCACATATATAACTCCTAAAAAAGGTGGGAATTGAGCCTAAGCACGAGTACGGTCGTAGGCTCAGGGGCGGATTTCATGTAGAATAAGGGGCGCGACCCATTCGCTGTTTTTACACCAATTTTCGGGGGTTCTGCTTAGGTTCACAATGACTACAACCACTCAATTATCTCTACTTCGACACGAAATTAACGACCAAGGTGTCGTTACTCTTTGGCTAGATGGAAACGATAGACCTGTTGTCGTTCTAGATCGCGAACTAATTCAGCGACTCAACACCACCCTTGATGTAATTGAACAAGAAAAAAACGTCAACGCACTCTTCCTTCGGTCAGACTGCTCGAAAGTATTCGTCGCTGGTGCCGACCTTGCTGAAATAGATGGACTTGATGATCCCGCACTCCACGCATACCTTGCATTTGGCACTACGGTTTTCGGTCGTCTTGCCAAACTCCCCTACCCATCCCTTGCACTCATTTCTGGTGCCTCGCTCGGGGGTGGTTTAGAAATCGCAATGCACTGCGATGCAATTATTGCAAGCAAAGTTGGCTCAAACGACAAACCGTACCTCATCGGGTTGCCAGAAACTGGTTTAGGAATTTGTCCCGGGTGGGGCGGCACGCAAATGTTGCCAGCAAGAATTGATCCAACCATTGCACTTGAAGCTACAGCAACTGGAAACTTATTCAAAAGCAACGCAATGCCCGAAGGTCTTGCGGACGTTCTTGTTGAAACTCCAGAAGAACTTACTGCTGCTGCAGAAACTTGGATTGAACAAAACGGCGCTGTGCAGCGCTCCATACCACGTTGCATTGAAAACACAAGCAAAAACTATAAAGAAGCAATCGAAAGTTTGAAAACAAATTCTGAGTCAAGCGAATCTACAAAAAGTGTTCTCCTTGCAGTAGAAACTGGTGTTGACAAGGGGTGGTCATCCGCGGTTGCTGTAGAACAGTGTGAACTTGTTCGGCTTCGCAACACACAAACTGCACAACAAAAAATTAAAGCATTTTTATCTAAGGGCTAAATTCACAATGAGCAAACCAGACATTACAGACCAACTTAAAAATGTTTCCAAGAAAGACATTGAGCAAATCAAAAAAGCGCAGGAAATGCTTGGTCCAGACCCAGAAAAAATGGGATTCATCAAAAATATTTTTTGGGGAAATCTAAGAGAGGATATGATTTTTCCATATCCTGAAGAGTCTGCAGAAGAACGCGAACGCTGTGACAAGTTGCTCGAAAATCTTGACGTGTATTTTAAAAACGAGCACCCCGCAGTAGAGATTGATCAAAATCAAGAAATTCCAGAATGGGTCATTAAACGTTACTTTGAAATGGGCGTTTTTGGCATGATTGTGCCAAAAGAATATGGCGGACAAGGCTTTGGTGTGACAAGTTACAACAGAGTCCTTGAGCGGATCGGTCGATCTTGTGGTTCATCAGCAGTGATGGCGTCTGCACACCTATCAATTGGTTGTAATGCTGTCACGCTTTTTGGAACTGAAGAACAAAAACAAAAGTGGCTTCCAAAAATTGCAAATGAAGCGCTTAGTGCATTTTGTCTTTCTGAGCCAAACGTCGGCTGTGACGCGCAGGGGCAAGACACAACATGCGAGCTTTCCGAGTGTGGAAAGTTTTATATCATTAACGGCGAAAAGAAATGGGCAACTTCTGCTGCCCAATCTTGCATGTTTACCGTGATGGCAAAATACAAAATGACCGACCCGAAAACTGGCAAGACCAAAGAGTGCTTCAATGCATTGATAGTTTCTCCAGACATGGATGGTGTTGATATATTCAGCAGAAACCGTGCAAAATGCGGTATCCGTGGCACGTGGCAGGGCCGAGTTCGGTTTACGAACGTCAAAGTTCCCCGCGAAAACTTATTACACAAAGAGGGAAAAGGAATCGTACTCGCCTTAACTTGCTTGAATTGGGGTCGGTGCACTCTTGCTGCTGGCATGGTCGGTGCGGGCGCAGTTGCATACGAGCAGGCGATTAAGTGGGCGCAATATCGGTACCAGTTTGATCGCCCAATCGGTGAATTTGAACTCATGAAGGAACGACTCGCTCGTATGGGTGCATTTGTGTGGGCCATGGACGCAATGCTTTACATTACAACTGGAATGGTTGATCGCAAGGATGAAGACATCATGCTTGAAACAGCTGTTTGCAAAGTGTTCTGTTCTGAGTATGGCTTCCGGTGTACAAACGAAGCCATGCAAGTCATGGGCGGCGAGGGGTACATGACAGAAAATGAAGTTGAACGACTTTGGAGAGATTCAAGAATCAACCCAATTGTCGAAGGTGCAAACGAAGTGATGCACAGTTTCATCTTTGCGTATGGATCGAAACAACTCGGTGAATTTATGCTTGGCGTAAAGGCTGCTCCCCTGAAAAACTTTGGTGCTGCAATTAAAATCGGTCTCGAGTTATTTTTAGGCATTACTAAATCTGCTCCAAAAATTACAATGGCAGACACATCGCTCCGCAACCACACAACCACGCTATCGAATTTAATTCGTGAATTTTCACATCAAGTAAAATTGATGTTCAAGGAAAAAGAAGAAGCGCTTATTACAAATCAAACTACCCAGTGTCGTTTAAGTTGGGTTTCAATTTGGATCCATGCAATGGCGTGTTCCATTTCAAAAATGGACAAACAAATTAAAAATGGTGTTGACGAAAAGCAACTTGCACACGATCGTGCGATGCTCGATTACATCATGTCTTATGGTGTATACAAAATTAATGGATGGCTTCGAGCGCTCCGTCAAAACCCAGATGTAACGATGCTTGCAGCAGCAGAAAAGACGTGGGAATTTGGTGAAACATTGCCAAATGAAGAGTATTACATTCCCGAAAGCACCCCGGACCTTTCTGCACGAGGAACTGGGAGGGTTTGCGATCAAGAAGCCATCAAGCAGTTTGGTGGTGGTTCAATTTACGTACAAGAAGAAGCGACTTCTCACTAAGCCTATAATCTCACTATGCACGAACACGATTCTATTTTTGAACAGATGGTCGACCGGGGCCACGAACGCATCTGCTTTCACCACGACGAAGAAACTGGATTAAAAGCAATTGTCGCTATTCACTCGACTGCGTTGGGAAATGCACTTGGTGGAACAAGGCGATGGTATTACGAAAGTGAAGAAGACGCAATCTTTGATGTGCTTCGCCTTTCAAAGGGTATGACATACAAGGCTGCGGTTTCTGGCTTGCCCATGGGTGGTGCGAAGAGTGTTATTTTGTTGCCGCATCGTGACACGGCTCGTACAGAATCGGAAGCGCGTACAATGGGTCGGTTTGTTGACACATTTGGCGGAGCGTATATTGCCGCAGAAGATGTTGGGGTTGACATTCAATACATTGATTGGATGGCAATGGAAACCGACCATGTTATGGGTGGTGAAAAAGTTTCAACTGGCGGAGATCCTTCGCCATGGACCGCGCTTGGCACATTCCATGGGATGCGTGCAGCACTCCTCCAATCTGGGCGCATAGATGATTTTTCTGGAATTACTGTTGCAATTCAAGGCGTTGGTCATGTTGGACAAAACCTCTGCCGTCTTCTGAGTGAGGCTGGTGCAAAACTTGTCATTGCTGATATCAATAAAGCAAACATCGACATGGTGGTTGATCAATTTGACTGCGACGTTGCACATCATGATGACATTCTTAAAACTGAATGCGACATCCTTGCACCCTGCGCCCTTGGCAATGTCATTGATGGAACCATGGTGCAACACTTGCGATGTTCGATTCTTTGCGGCGCCTCAAATAATATTCTTGGTGATCCTGAAGAAGACGCCGTTGCACTTAAAAACACTGGAATTGTGTATGCTCCCGACTTCGTTGTTAACGCCGGTGGGTTGATTCATTTAGCTGGCCTGCACCTTGGAATGACACCGGAACAACTCCAACAAAAGAACGATGAAATTTTTGATACAACAGTGCGCATTCTTGAAAATGGCAACGATGCTTCTTCAACGTACGCAGCTGCTGTAAACTTAGCCAAGCAAAGAATTGCCGGCGGGGAGACACAGTGTCATGCCAATTAATCCTGTATTTACTTCAACAATCAATCACGTTAGTATTCTTGACGAACAAGGAAACTTTGATGCAACCCTTGGCGATGGACTAATTCCAGACGAAGACCTTGTGGCGATGTACAAGCACATGATGACGTGCCGCCACTTTGACGAGATTGCTTTTAAATTACAGCGCTCTGGTCGGATGGGAACATACCCTGAAAATCGTGGCCAAGAAGTACCGTCACTTGCCGCTGCATATGTTTTAGAAAAAAAAGATTGGATGGTGACTTGTTACCGAGAAAACGCTGGTCTTTTTTGGCGAGGGCTTCCAAAAGAAAAAATCCTGCTGCATTGGATGGGTGACGAACGGGGTAATCATATTGATGAATGTAAAGCAACGCCTCTTGCCATTGCAATTGGTTCACAAATGTTGCACGCCACGGGATTGGCGTGGGCAAGCAAGTATAAGAAGGACGGCGCGATTGCATGCACGTTCTTTGGCGACGGTGCAACAAGCGAGGGTGACTTTCACGAAGCGGCCAACTTTGCTGCGAACCTTGATTTACCCGTCGTGTTTGTTTGCCAAAACAATGGCTGGGCCATTTCAACGCCAACAAAATTAGAATGTTCCGCTCCAACTATTGCCCAGCGTGGTCTAGCCTACGGCATGGATTGCATTCAAGTAGATGGGAATGACATTTTTGCGATGGTTAAAGTGGTGCGAGATGCAACTAAAAATGCACGCGAAAACAATCGTCCAACATTTATTGAAGCGCTCACGTATCGACTCGGCGACCACACCACTGCGGATGATGCACGAAGATATCGTGATGCAGACGAGTTAGAAATGTGGGAAAAACGCGATCCGATGATACGAACAAGAATGTACTTAGAGCAGCGCGACTTGTGGAACAGTGCGAAAGAAGAAGAACAGCTTGACGTTGCTGCTAAAGAAATTATACAAGTTGTGAAAAATGCAGAAGAAATTGACGCACCCTCAGCAACTGATTTCTTCGACTCAATGTTCACCGATCTACCTCCTGAACTAAAACGTCAGCGAAAGACAATGCGAACAAGTTCGCTCGGGCAAGATCCTTCTCAGGTCGAACTAACAAATGAAGTGAGGCAAAACAACTAATGGCAAACCTCACACTTGTACAAGCAATTAATTTGGCGCTCATCCAAGAAATGGAAAAAGACGACCGTGTTCTTTTACTTGGCGAAGATATTGG
>JABABS010000041.1 GCA_014238125.1 Phycisphaerales bacterium | reverse complement strand
TCGGTTACCAGCTCCCTTAGACTTTTCGCAAGTTCCTACGTCCTTCATCGCCTCTCAACGCCAAGACATCCACCATATGCCCTTAACGACCTGGTCATGCCGACCCGACTTCGACTAATTAAAGTTGAAATCAAAATCAACGTGCCATGACTGAGTTTGCAAGGGTCTCAATCAGTCCATGCTACAAGAGGATTCCTGCAGCAATTGTCTGTTCAAAAGAACAAACGCGGATGGTCAAACGATTCATAACGAATATTTTCAGATCGCTCTCAAAAAAATTATTTAATCAAATAACATATTATTAAAAAATTCGGTGAATGCAGTTCCCGCTCTTGTTAAGACAATTCAACCGGGGGGAAGAATTGTCCATCCTAATTAAATAGAAACAAGAATGGTTTTTTGCATTTACTACTACTATCATGAACTTGTCAAAGAGCGTTGGGCGCAAGCCCACCTCGACGAATCGTCGATACGAAACGGCGAGCCGCGAACTGTACCCGAAATGCTGCTAGACTGTCAACGGCTGAAAGGTGTGTTTTCTTGGTTTTTTGTTATCAGGCGGCTATTTTTTCAAATAGTTTCAATCTCGCCAATTAGCCAGAATGGACCATTACATCAAGTTTGAATCATCATAATATTGGCTATCACGTTCCTGATCTCTGAGATCCTTCAATCGGCTGCTACTCGCCTGCTCCCAAGGACTTACAATCTCAGTTGCCCCTGTTCTCATGTTTTGAAGAATTACCCAACTCGCTCTGTAATTTCTGAGATTTTTCTCAGTTGCATCAAGCCATGGGACCATATCTAGAACAAACCATTCTGTCTGAAACTCTCCACCATCGGGAGCTGCAAGTCGCTGCCCTGCCGCTACTTGAATCGTATCTTTATGCCACATCCCGTCTGTGAAGCGATAAACTTCTGCTGAAATGCGTCCTGTATCAAGTGTATTGGCAGACACTGAGCTACCTTCTGGAATCGCTCGAAGAACGAACCATTGAAGGGGAGGTTGAGCCTCAATAGGTTCTGACCACGCACTTGGGATAGAAGCGAGCGAAACAGGATTCGCCAACTCTTGTTGTTCAGGATAGAGGCTAGGTTTGCGACCAAAGAACGGATTAGCAACTTGAATTGAAACTCTATATCGGTACACAGTTCCTGGAGTCACAGACAAATCATGTGCCCAAACCCAAACTTTACCGCCGAAAGATTCGACCAAATCATCAGCAACCGAACTATCTAAAGCCCGAAGTTCATCAAGTAACTGATCACGTAGCCGAGCAAGTTCAGAGAGTTCCTCGCTTGTGGCAAGTAGTTTCTTTGTAAGTTCCTTAATGATCTCAGAATTGTTCCCGCCAGTAGATCCACCTGTACCCATTGGTCCGCCGCCAGCATCGCCCGAACCAGAACGTTGTGCTGCAAGAAGCGCAGCTTCAATTTCTTCTTTCTGCTTTTCAACTTTTGAATGCCGAGCTGAGGCTTCCTCAATTTTCTTGCGAAGGGTTGCAACAGGACCAGCTTCGGGTTGCCTTTCTTCACCATTTTCAACTTCTTCACCAGAAGCTGCCGTTGGAGTCCATGCTTCGGGGTCTCCAACTTGATCGGGCGAGAATCCCTTTACTCTATAAAAAGGTGGACGAATAACTTGCCTCTGTTCGCCAGTTCGAAGTTGATTGACAATGTTATCTCTTTCAACCGTGTCTATTTGTTCTTCTTTTAATATAGATCTAAATGTGACTCGCCCTGGCATAACCTGAATGAGCTCGATTTCAGACCAACCATCTTCACCTAGTGTTTCACGTTCAAGATGAAGATCAAAAATGTCAATGACACCGTCGTACCATTGTTCAGGAATTGAGGCAGCACCGTCGTGGATTTGCTGAAATTCATCCAATACAGTGTCCATATCGAATTCAGCTGCAACTTGGATCCACGTTGCATCGTGTGGAGGTCCAACAAAAAGTGAATCCAATTCGGGTATGACACTGAGTTCCGATTCATCTACTGTAGCGAACCACTGATGAGTTCGAATGCGTTCTGGTGCAGGCACTTTTGGTTGAATATATGTGCGTAATTCAGAAACAAGATCTTGATTTACAGCAAAATCAGCAGTCAAATCCACTCTTGGGAAAACTACCCTCTGGGCGGGCGATAATGAAGCGGATAAGCCCTCTTCAAAAGAAGACAACAAAGCATTTGGCGTAGTAAGTACGAGCGGTGAGGGTGCAGAATCATCCAGTTTAGGCCTTAGTTTTTCACTACTAGCTAGTAGCTCTTCGTCGATATTTCTTGTGGTTATGGTTTTGCCATTGTTTACAACATTCGCTTGGTTGGAATATGTATTCCAAGCAAAATAAGTGAATATCAAAATAGCAATTACGAGCACTATGTACTCTATGTATTGTTCCCAAACATTTATACCTTTGGTCTTCATACGATCAAATTCCATCCTGCCAAACTCTGGCACGCATAGGTGTAATCACTCATATCCCTAACGCCGATTTTACTGATTCGGGCATCTGTTCAACAGTCCAAGCCCGAAGCCAAACAGTTTCTAAAACAACTGTCAATTCTGATACTGGTTCAGCACCGTAATCAAAACCATCCTCCAATGAAGTAAATTTATTTACTGGCTTCAAATCAATGTCAATCACAGTTGCAAAATTGTTCTGAGCAAACGAATCAAGAATAGTTGGTATTCGTACAGTACTTACGACCATTCGCATTCTGACTTGTAGCGTATCGAACAACGTCGACTTTTCTCGATTCGTAAATGAAATAACTGGCCCGTTATCCCCTCTTGCAGAATTTGTTCTGCCTTTATCACGCTTTGGCTTATCAGGTTTTTCCCTCTTGGGTGGATTTTTTGAAGTATCCCCACCCATGCCCATCGCGCCGCCACCCCTGCTTGGTTGAGGTCGATCTTCTTGCTGGGGAATAGCTTCAGATTGTTCCGGTTTGTTATCTCCACCGATGATGGGTAAGCCAAGCACTTCTATTTTGGTAATTCGTTTTACTGGGGCTGTTAATTCTGATTGACCACCATTAACTTCAATAATTGCTGCAAGTACATCTGCAACAACCCAATACCTCCATTGCCAAGTAAAGAGCGTGCCAACATTGGGCCTGTTCTTCGCTTCAAACTCGGGTATGCCCAATGTTTCCTTGTCGAGGTAAAGACCAAACTCTTCTGCGCGGCCCCTGAGCATACTCATTCTTCGATCTGTCATAAATCGTACGAGTTGGGTGTGCTGTTCCTCTGTAAGTGAAGCATCAACTGGCTTACTTAATTTATTCTCCATAAATCGCACACGGGATTCTTCTAACACTTGCACCAAAGTATCAGTGTCAAGTGGAGAACCTGCATTGAGATCAGATAATAAATTGAGATATTCCGATTGCAACTTTGCATAAAATTGTTGAGGTAACGTTTCAAGCTGAGCACGCGTTACATCTTCCGAAAACAATTCTGCATACATAGTCGTGGATTCTTTTTGATTATGCTGTTTCGCTTGTTCGATAACTCGCTGCGCATCATCTCGGAGCATGTTCGCAATTTCACGGTATTTTTCAACCAACTCACGATTGATCACAACCTTTTTCGCAGATCCGCCACTTAGAGGGGTCACACTAGATTTATAAAGATTATCGATTTCAGAAAATGCTTGTGTTCTTTTATTAAGTGATTGCTGAACTTCCTCAGACCAAGATGCTGCAAACATTGGCAAACCAATACCTGCTCCTATACACGCAACCAAGAGTACGACAAGGATAATATTCTCCTTCACCCAAGTAAAAATCTGTTGCGGATCCATTTCCAACTTCTGTTTACTCACGATTTTCCTGCCTTTTCTTGAGAGAGCAATGCAGTCTCTTCGGGTCGTGGCTGTGATACAAGTTCCACTTCAAATGTAATTGTTGCCTTGTACCACATAGAATCTGGAGGATGCAATTTGTCCTCAGGATATGCTGGTAATGGTGCTGTCGAATCTAATGTCGATTCTGTTATTGGCTCGGATTCAAACATTTTTTCTTTCGGCTTGCTAGGTTTTTTTGGTGGTTCTCGTGAACCTCCAGATCCACGGCCGCGATCAGAACCGCCGCCGCCGCCCGGAGTTGGGCCACCCCCGCCTCCGCCCATTTTAGTTCCCGCACCACCGCCACCGCCATCATCACTTCCAGAGTTCCCTGCACCACTATTTTCACCTTTGGCATCATTGGCCGGTTCTTCATCAACAAGGGCATCTACTTGAATTGTTTCCATATCTTCAGGATTGCAACTCACAGTGGTGTCAATGATTTTGTATGGAACCATCACTCTGTCGCCCGTTGGTTCAGCATGTTCTTTAAGCCAACCTGCAACTCTTTCAGTCAAAAAGTTAATTGGGTTTGCATGATTCAATTCAACATTCATCGTCACGGCAATACGCGGCGCGCCTGTTTCACTTTTTACAAATTGACCTTCTAAATTCTTCAATTGAACAAGTGGGCGATCTTCAGGCGCTGGAAAAGTTTGCAGAAAATTTTCGAGCGTCATAACCCGATCATCTGGACCAGCGGCTGCAAGAGAATCAGCAGCATCATGGACGATGTAAGGCCAAACATCCCGATAATCTAAAAGTGCAAGAAGTGTAGCTGCGTCTGAACCCAACTTGCCTTCTTTTTCTGCTTCTTTAAAATCTTTTACGAAACCCTTACCTTTATTAATCAAGTTCTTTACTTTGGTTGGAGTTCCGCCACTACCGAGCGCTTGATTGTCTAGGAATGGTTTAATTAAAGTAATTGCGCTACCTAAAATAATAATACTCGCGGCAGCAACAAACCATTTTGTTTTTTGATGCCACATTTGTTCGCGTAATATAGTTGTTGGAACAAGGTTCACGTCAATGTGCGCGAGACCGATTCCCTGCAATGCCAAACCATAAGCCGTTGACATGTTCACGCAATTTTCAGCAAAGGCAGATGCCTCCCTGCCTTTCACATCAATACGTTTAAATTCATCTAACCTTGCAACATTTACTTGTAAGTGCTGACCGATAAATTTACGCAAACCTGGAATTCTAAACGTAGAGCCAACACCAACGATATCGTTTAATTCAACATCGCCAGAAGCGTAACTCAGTGACCGTTGCAATTCTTGTAGCAAGTCAGCGAAAACAGGACGCATCGCTTGCATGATTTGTTTTGCATATTTGTTGCTTGCTGCTTCAAGTTTTAGCCGTTCTGCTTTAGCGTAACTAATCTTGAATGCCTCAGCGATTGCCTCTGTAAAATGTGTGCCACCCAATGGGAATGTTCTAATCCAACAACGTTTTCCTGATGCAATAATTACATCTGTTGCTTGTGTGCCGATGTCTACAATGACGAGTTGATTATCTTCACTTGCCAATTCAAAGTCATAATGCAGTGCATTAAACACTGCTGTTGGGCTTAGAGTTAATGCTTCTGGACTCAGCCCTACGATGTCATACGCGTCAAGTCGTTCGTTGACTCGATCACGAGTGATCGCAAAAATGCCAACTTCAACTTCTGGGCTTCCCTCTTCGTGGAATGCTGCGTAATCCCATTCAACTTCTTCAATTGGAAATGGAATTTGTTGTACTGCTTCAAACTTCACAATATCGGGAACAGCTTTGGGCTCAACTGGTGGAAGTTTTGCAAAACGTGCAAAAGCTGAATGACCAGGAACGGAAATAACAAGATGTTCACCTTCAAGGTTCTTCTTGCTAATCAATTGACCAAGGCTCAATCGAGTTACCTCGGCTGCATCTGTATCGGGCGAAGATAACACACGTTGGTGTTGAACAACCTCGTAATCAGTCACACGTGCGGTATCGCCATCACGCTCAAGACGAATCGCCTTGATTGCATATTGACCTATTTCAATGCCCCAAGCTGCTGAGGGGTGTGCCATAATTCAGTCATCCTGTTCTATCTGCTACCACCAGCGGTAGCAGGGTGGCGATGATACACGATGAAGGTGCCAATATGGTCGTCTAAACACCACCAAGTAAATGGTATACACCTTCTGAGAAAAGTCTATCAAATGTAGTTTTTTTCTTGCAAAGGTATCTTCCCCTAGTTGATAGAATGCATAAATGAGTGAAGATAAAATCAATCCTGAATTACAGGCAGAGATCGAAGCAGCCCTTGGCAGTGCTTCACTTGAGAACCTGCTCGATGAAAACCCAGAACAACGCAAAAGAGGCGAGGCAAGAGCAATTAAAACGGGTGTCGTCGCTGCTATCCACGGTTCAAACGTACTCATTGAGTTTGGGCCAAGAATGCAAGGATCTTGCCCAAAATTACAGTTTGAGACACTCCCAAACGTGGGCGATTCCCTTGAATTTGTCATCGAACGCAAGGATAAAGATGGGATGCTCGTCCTTTCAAGGCAGGGTGCAATCCAGAAAGCTACATGGGATGCTCTTGAAATAGGTCAAATCGTCGAAGCAATGTGCACAGGCACTAACAAAGGCGGTCTAGAGATGGAACTCGCTAACCACAAAGCATTTATGCCTGCTGGCCAAGTCGAACTTTACCATGTTGCTGACCTCACAATTTTCAGTGGACAGAAGTTTGCCTGCGAAGTTATCGAGCTTAATCGAAAACAAAACAGAGTCGTCCTTAGTCGAAAAACAGTGCTCCAAGCAGAACGAAAAGAAAAGCAGGTAGAAACACTCGAGAACTTAGAAGTTGGCGCAACTATTGATGCCACAATTACTTCCGTTAAACCATATGGTGCTTTTGCCGATATTGGTGGCATTGAAGGGCTAATCCATATCTCTGAAATGAGCTGGGATAGAATTTCGGATGCTTCAAAGCTCGTCAAAACTGGTGATCTTGTTCGCGTGCAAATTCTTGATATTGACCACGAGCACTCGCCTCCTAAAATTGCACTTGGAATGAAACAGTTGATTGAAGACCCACTGGTTTCCACGATGGGCGCCATCGAAGTTGGAGAAAACACTACCGGAAAAGTCACTAGATTGGCTGCATTTGGAGCGTTCGTCGATATCGGTAAAGGTGTTGAAGGGCTAATCCATATCTCAGAACTCTCACATCAACGAATCAAATCAGCAAAAGATGCAGTAAAAGAAGGCGAAGAAGTCACGGTCCGCGTTTTGTCCGTGGATCCAACAACAAGACGAATTGCACTCTCGCTCAAGCAAGCCCAAGGTGAAGACGGCGGTGAGGATGCTCCAACGAGAGACGAAGATCCTGCAATTCGTAAACTTCGAGAAAAGTTTGGTGGCGGCGACCTCAAGGGCGGTATAGATTACAGGTAATGTCAAATTTTGGGCATGACATTCCAACAATTGGCATCACAATGGGCGACCCAGCTGGTATTGGCCCTGAAGTTGTCGCTCGTTCTCTTGCTGGATTACAAAAATATAATGCAAGATTTGTAGTTTATGGTTCAAACGAGCTCCTTACGATTGCTGCAGATCTGTGCAATGAAACTTCACTACGTTGGCATAGAGTTGACGCGAACTCCGAGCGTGCAAATGCACCAATTCATCAGCAAATTACTGTCTTTGATGATGGCGAGGAGTTACATTCTCTTCGAGGAGAACCATCAGAAATTGGTGGACATGTTTCTAAACAATGGGTTGAACAAGCCATTACAGATTCACTAAAACCTACAAACGATCCTAGGCGCATCGACGGTGTTGTCACCGCGCCGATTTGCAAAGCAAGTTGGGCTTTAGCAGGATACCGCTGGGCTGGTCACACCGAATTATTTGCAACGCGAACGAAAGCAAAAAGGCACGCTATGGCTTTCATCTCTCCAACACTTCGAGTTGTATTAGCAACGTGTCATATTCCGTTGATGCATATTCGAAATGTACTTACAATTGGTAGAGTTTTTGATGCCATTGATCTTGCAAATGATGCTTGTTTGGATCTTGAAATTGACCGACCACGAATTGCTGTGACAGGTCTAAATCCGCACGCAGGCGAAAATGGTTTACTTGGAGACGAAGAGACTCGTCTCATCGAGCCGGCAATTAAAATTGCTCACGAAGCAGGTATCCGTGTAAATGGCCCCTTTCCAGCGGACACATTATTCAATGATGCAGTCAATGGTTCGTACGACATCGTCGTTGCAATGTACCACGATCAAGGTCTCCTTCCAGTGAAATTATTACATCAACACCAAGCAGTAAACTGGACTCTAGGGCTTCCGATCATTCGCACCAGTCCAGATCATGGAACTGCATTTAATATTGTCGGTAAAAACCAAGCAAACATAGACTCGATGCAAGCTGCAATCAAACTCGCACTAGATCTTACTAAAACCCGCGAACCTCGTCCCTGCTAGGATTGGCAATATGTCAAACGAATATTCAATGGAAGACCTTGTTTCACTTTGCAAACGCAGAGGTTTTATCTTTCCCGCAAGTGAGATCTATGGTGGTATCAATGGTTTTTGGGATTATGGTCCAATGGGGACTGAACTGAAAAACAACTTGCGAGATGCGTGGTGGCATGACATGGTGCATTGTCCGCCAATGGGTCCTGATGGCGAGCCACTGAGTATTGTTGGTATCGACTCTTCTATTATTCAAAACCCTAAAGTATGGGAAGCTTCTGGTCACGTTGGCGGGTTTAACGACCCTATGGTTGATTGTCGAGAATCAAAAGCAAGATACCGCGCAGACCATCTTTTCTGTCTTGGAGTAAAAGGAGATACCAGTGGTCAAATCTATGCTTACATTGAAAATGATGACGACTCTCTTGCATCTGCTCAGAAAAAACTTGAAAAATATGTAAAACGAACGCTCAGTTCAGAAGAAATAGACACATGCGCGTTAACAGAACTTTCAGTTGAAGAATTAGCCATTACTGTTGGACCAGATACAAAAACAGTTGGCACACTTACAGAGCCGCGTCAATTTAGCTTGATGTTTGACACCACTGTTGGCGCAACAGGCGGTGATGAAAACAAAGCATACTTGCGACCAGAAACAGCGCAGGGTATTTTCCTTAACTTCATGAACGTAGTTGACACGATGCGAGTGAAGGTTCCATTTGGCATTGCACAAATTGGCAAAGCCTTTCGTAATGAAGTCACTCCTCGAAATTTCATTTTCCGATCACGCGAATTTGAGCAAATGGAACTCGAATGGTTTTGCCACGAAGACGATGCGCAGCAGTGGTATGAATTTTGGTGTAACTACCGAAAAGAGTGGTGGCAAAAAATGGGTTTGACGACTGAAAATCTCCAGATGCGTCAACACGATTCAGATGAACTTGCTCATTACGCGAAAGAGGGATGCGGCACATTTGACATTGAATACAAATTTCCATTCACTGCGCCCGGATATGGAGAACTTGAAGGCGTTGCACACCGAGGCAACTACGACTTGTCACGGCACACTGAATTTAGCGGCAAAAAAATAAATTACTTCGATCAACAGAAAAACGAACGTTACACACCCCATGTTATTGAGCCATCGGCTGGTCTAAGTCGTGGCACGCTCGCGTTACTGTGTGAAGCGTACACACCAGACGACCGCCCTTCCAAAGTATTCATGAAATTCAATCCGCGTATTGCGCCAATTAAAGCAGCAATTTTTCCGCTTGTAAATAAAAACGGGATGCCAGAAATCGCAACCAAACTGCACGAAGAAATTCGCAAGAAACACGTTGTGCAATACGACGCAAAACAGTCAATCGGTAAACGGTATGCTCGAATGGATGAAGCAGGCACACCATATTGCTTTGTGATTGATGGCGATACGCTTGAAGACAACACGATTACTGTTCGTGATCGCGACACTGCAAGTCAAGAACGAATAAATATCGATCAAGCCGTTGCATATCTAGATGACAAACTCAGCTCCGCTTGAAACCAAACTGCGGTTTTATTTTGACAGGTTTGCCGCCAACTTCAAGCAATGGATACGCAAGAAAATTAATTGGCCCTGATTCTGGCATCGGAGTTACGACCAGATCACGTCCATGGCTAAATTCAACACGATTCGCTGGATTGTGTCCAAAGTAATACGTTGAAAGGCTTGTGTATTTATCTGCTTCACTTATATCAATAGGCCACCATTTTCCTTCTGCGAAAAATTCTGCCCAACAGTGATATCCACTGATTCCACCTTCGTCCCTGCCAGAAGGTACTGCCGCGCCAATTGCAAACCTTGCAGGAATACCCGCGGATCGAGAAAGCGCGATGAAGTATGAGTGATAGTCAGTGCAATTTCCCCGAGCTGAATCGCAAGCAAACACAGCGTCACCATTGCCATACTCGTTCCCGAATTTGGCATACCTCATGTTGTCAATAGTGTGATCATAGAGCGCTCTCGCTTTTACCAAATCACCACCATTTTTATCCACCAATACTTCGGCTGCGATGTCTTTAAATTTTTTCGAATTCGGAACTAACTTCTCAGGGGCAAGATATGCTGCAGGGATGGTTGAATCTGCGTACATCGATTTTTCCTGCCGTTCGACATCAAACTGCAAGAGAATTGGTGAGCCACTGTCTTCAGGTGACAACTCAACAAAGAGTACTTGATTGCCAAAACGATCATCTTTTAATATCTGATGTGTACCTGGTACATCTATGTTAGTCACGTTAATTGTTTGAAAATCATCAGTGCTTGGAATTGGAATCCACATGCGTGCATCTTTGTCCATATGTGGCAGTGTTGCTTGATACACGAACGAAAATTTGTCTTCGCCTTCGACAACACCGAGCAACTCACGAGAAGCATCCGTTGCTTCAACGTGTATCCACGTACCATCATCTTGTTGCTCCCACAAGTAGAAAGGTCGACCATTCAATTTATGCACTGTTGTTTCAGTCACCACCATAGACCCAGGATCGCCCGAAAGGAAGAAGTCAACATCGTAGACATTGCCATCTTCACTTGCCAAATCGACACAAGCAAAATGTCTGCGAGGACCAAGGTTCGCAAGGTATTCCATGTGCACACGAACCAACTTGAGTTTCATTTCTTTTTCTTCAAACGTAATCGGAAAAAATCCGCCGTTGCTTGCGGACATCTCGCGAATGTGACGTTCGATACCCGCTTTAATGTCCGTCGTGACAACATTGGGAATAGTCTCTAGTGTTGCACATGACTCTTTGTCTTGAATCGCAAAGATCGTCGTGCAACAAAAAAGCAATAGAAGTGTAAGAAGAAATTTCATAATTGATTATGTTCCTGTAATTATCCACCAAGTAACCCACATAATAGCAGTATCAGCAGCGACATGGCAAATCCAACCGGGCCAGATAGAGTTATATTTATTATAGAGACACCCCCAAATGATGGCGCCTGCGAACAAGCAAGTTGCACTCAGAAATACCATCCAAAGAGATCCAAAGTTCCACACGATGACAATGTGATGCACTGTGAAAAAGAATGCACTCAGAATAATTGCAGGCCAAATGCCAAAGAGGTATTTAAATTTTGAAAAAACAAACCACCGCCACACGTACTCTTCCATCAAGGAATTACCAAGAGACATTGCAGAGGCAAAGATTAAAAACTTAGCGGGTGTTGTGATGCCCAGTTCATCAATGGATGCTTTTGCATCAGGATCGATGAGTGACCCTTTAAAGAGCCAGTACGTTACAAAAATAATGATTGCAACAGGGATTGACCAAAGAAGACCTGCAATAATTCCTCTCTTATTCGTCGGTGACCAACTAATTCCCCCCCTCTCAACACAGAGTAGCCACGCAACAGGGAACAGAAAAATCCAAATTTTTGCAACTGCCCAGATGACTTTTCCAATTTCGATCTCATGAGAATAAAAATTTCGTATAGGTGGTAAATAAAACGAACTCGTCACGCCTATCAATGGAGCAGGAAGAATCAACACGAGCGCTAAACAAGCTTTTTGCGTTGGATTAAGTTTCGCAAATAGTTGAAGCATTTAGTTCACTATACAGTTGAATCCGAGTCAAGTTGCATTGAAATATTTGGCTTCGGGATGGTGCACAATGATTGCCGAAGTTGATTGTTCTGGATCAATTTGCCAATTTTCAGTCAGCTCGCAACCAATACGCTCGGGTTGCAATAACCTAAACAACTTTTCTTGATGGCTCATATCTGGACAAGCGGGATACCCAAACGAATAACGGCTGCCTCTATATTTCTGTGTAAACAGTTCTCTGATATGGGGGCTATCACCCCCACTAATTCCAAGTTCATCTCGCATACGTTTGTGCCACAATTCAGCAAGAGCTTCGGCACATTCAACACCCATGCCATGCACGAACAAATATTCTTGATATGAGTCATCTGTAAAAAGTTTTTGTGCAACCTTACTTACTTTCGACCCCATCGTTACACACGATAAACCAAGTACATCACGCTCTCTAGTATCTATTGATTTGAAAAAATCGCAAATACATAACTTGCGTCTTTTCGTTTGTCTCGGGAATCCAAACCGCTCTAACTCCTGTGTGTGATCTTCTGGGTTAAATACGACGAGTTCATTTCCATCACTTGCAACTGGATACCAACCATAAACAACTTTGGGTTGTAATACGTCATCGTCACGAAGCGAAGTTTTTAACCGCTCAAAAATTGGACGAACTTCTTCATCAAGGTAGTGTTCATAATCACCTTTAGATCGCTGACCTTTTTTAAACCCCCACTGACCACGAAGGAGGGCGACTCTATTGATGTACGGATATATATCATCAAGAGAAATCGTGTCAACAATTCTATTACCCCAAAACGGGGGTGTAGGCACCTCTACTTCTTGAGAAACATCGCTTTTCTCGCCTTCGATGGTCTCAATTGCAGAAGTTATTTCTGATTCACTTGTTTCCATTGCTCGAACTCTAGTTTCGACTGCAGCACGTTTTGCAAGACGAATATCAATTTCAGCAGCAAGCACCTTTTTATTCCCATCTGCCAATTCGTTGCAGATTCTAAGCCCATCAAATGCATCTTTGCCATAATAAAGTTGACCGTTGTAGAGAGATCGCAAATGCGATTCAGCGTAATGCCTCGAAAGCGGTGCACCACCAAGCAATATTGGGACATCTATTTTCATTTTATTGAGTATGTGTAAATTATCTTCCATGACCATCACACTCTTAACAAGTAATCCTGACATCCCGATGGCATCGCTGCCCGTTTCTCTCCATGCTTGCACAATGTCTTCAATTTTTTGTTTGATTCCAATGTTATGAACGGTCCACCCGTTATTACTCAAAATAATATCAACTAGATTTTTCCCTATGTCATGCACGTCACCCTTTACTGTTGCAAGCACAATTCTACCCCGAGTATGCCCTTCTTCTTTATTCATGTAGGGCTCAAGATATTTTACAGCCATTTTCATGACTTCAGCTGATTGCAAAACAAAAGGCAATTGCATTTGCCCTGAACCAAACAACTCTCCAACAGTTTTCATGCCCGCGAGAAGGTGGTCATTAATAATTTCAATAGGCTTGTATTGCTGCATTGCCTCATCGAGATGTGCTGCGAGTTGTTCCTTTTCACCATCAACAATATGGGTCTGCAACCATTCCTCAATCGACAAGTTACGATCAGCTTCTTTCTCCTTAACTTCTTCAATATCATCAAAAAGACTAATAAAAAACTGCAAAGGATCAAATGTTTCATCATCAATGTGCACGGGCAATCCAGTCCCACCATGTGATAATGCCCTTCGGTCATAAATCAAATCCAAGGCTGCTTGTTTTCTTTCCGGATGAATTCGGTTCATCGGTTGAATCTTGGAAGAATGCATAATCGAAGATGTAAGTCCAGCATCCATCAATTCCCAAAGAAGCACTGAATTCAGTACTTGTCTCGCTGCGGGCTTAAGACCAAACGAACAGTTTGAGAGACCACACGTAATTTGAACTAATGGCCATGCCTTTGAAATTTTTCTCACGCCTTCGATAAGTTCTAACGAACTTCGTCGATCAGAATGCATGCCAGTAGAAATTGGTAACACCAATGGGTCTATAAAAATATCTTCTATCGGGATCGAGTGCTTGTTTGTAGCACGATCTATCGCCCGAGCAGTAATTTCATATTTTCGGTCGGCAGTACGTGCCATCGCCTCTTCTTCGTCTTCATCAATTGTGCCAATGACAATTGCTGCCCCGTAAATTTTTGCCAATTGGCAAAATGAATCAAATTTCTCCTCGCCTTCCTCAAAATTTGTAGAATTAATTAAACACTTCCCGCCGGCGTGTTTCAATCCTGCTTCAATTGTTGCAAACTGCGTTGAATCAAGCATGATTGGCGCATCAACTTGACGAACGACTTGCTGGACTATAGTTGCCATGTCTTGGGCGTTATCTCGATCAGTAGCATCAACATTAATGTCCAAACAATTCGCCCCCTCACGAACTTGCTGTTTGGCTAGCCCAATCATTTCATCTAGATTTTCTTCTCGTAAAAGCCGCTTGAACATACGAGAACCAGATGCATTCATCCGCTCGCCTACAATAAAAAATGATTGCTCTTGACGATAATTTGTAGGCGAGTAGAGACTCGAACAACCCGCTTCCCATCCAGAAAAATCTCGCCGAGTTCGCTGGAGTTTCCGAGATGTATCTGCGAGCAACTCGATGTGCTCAGGTGTTGTTCCGCAACAACCGCCAAGAATGTCGACGCCAAAACGCGAGACAAAATCTCCAACAGTTTCAGAAAGTGGCACCGGCTGTAATGGAAACTCTGCTTTCCCTTTTACAAGTATTGGCAATCCAGCATTTGGAACACATGAAATATAGTTCGGCCACGTCAATGCGAGATGTTCTATATGAGAAGTCATCTCCTTAGGTCCCGTAGCACAATTCAACCCAAGCGAAAAAATTGGATACGATCGCAATGCGTTCACAACTGCAGCTATATCGCTACCAACAAGCATTGTTCCAGAAGTTTCTATCGTGACACTCACCATGATTGGAACATCTTGTGGCGTGAGTCCTTTCTCTTCGAGTGCCTTCAAGCAGGCATTGATTGCGCACTTGACTTGTAATAAATCCTGGGCCGTTTCAATAAGAAAAGCATCCACGCCGCCATCGAGCAATCCAATCGCTGCCTCTGCGTAACTTGCCAACATCCGTTCCCATGAAACTTGCCCTAATGTAATTAATTTGGTTCCTGGCCCCATTGAGCCTAGTACAAAACGAGGATGCGTCGGTGTTGCGTGTGCATTACACGCTTCGCGTGCGATTTGGGCCGCTTCTTTACAGAGCGCTCTAGTCCAAGAAGCTACATCTTCACTAAATTCAGCTAATACCAGTGGATTTGCACCAAATGTATTAGTTTCAACTGCATCAGCACCAACTGCCAAAAACGATTCATGAATAGAACAGATGAGTTCTGGTCTTGATCGCACAAGAAGATCTACGCAATTTTCATATCCAAGGTAGTCCTTATCAACAGACAAGTTTTCTTGTTGTAATCGAGATCCCATCGCTCCATCGAGAACAAGGGGCCTTTGATTTACAAGTTTAGAGAGTAAGTGAGACATGTATCGTTTAGTGTACCCTCCCCAATTACTACGCAGTGTAGAATGTATACATATGATTCGATTTCTTGTCACCATCCTTACTGTACTTTTGTTTGCACCAATTACACATGCAACAAATCCAACGCCTGAAGATCTCCTTGAAGGAGCCATCAAAGCAATTGGCGGCAAGCATGCAATTGAATCTCTTGAATCATTCGAACTTCACGGCATGATTCGTTTACCAGACGGACGGCCCGTGATTGAAATCGACCTTGCTACCTCTAGAGGTGGAAAAGTACTCGCGGTGCAGACATTTGTAGGCATCGGGCAAACGAGGTTCGGCAGCGATGGCACAACATCGTGGGAAGAAACTCCGAGCCCTTCAAAAAAACAAGTTTTCAAACTAATCGATGACAAAATTCTTTCTCAAAAAGTAAAACAATTGAATTGGATTGAATGGCTTACGAAACTCCCCTTGCAACTTGATGTTATCAAAGTTTTAGGTGAAACTGAATTTGAAGGCGAAACATGTTGGGAGATTAGTATTTCTAATAAAAATAAAATTGACAGTAGAGAGAAAGCATACTTCTCAAAAGCAACAAAGCGACTCATTGGTAGACAAACAACCGAACACACTAATGACAAGGATGCAATTGTGAACATTTATTTTCGAGATTGGAAACCTGTTGGCGACCTACAATTATTCCACACTGTTGTGTTTAATCGCGGCGGCGTGGAAGTTGCTATGGTATTTGACACCATTGAAGTAAACAGTGTTGATGATGGAATTTTTGATTTGCCAACTGCAGTAGTTCAACTGAGGGTTAATGAGTGACAGCAGCAATAGAGATACGTAACGTTTCAAAATCTTTTGGCGATACCAAAGCTGTCATTGATCTTGACCTTGAAGTCCCAACTGGCTCGCTTTGCGGTTTTCTTGGACCAAACGGTGCTGGAAAAAGCACAACCATTCGGATGCTCATGTCTATCATTCATGCAGACAGTGGAAGCGTTCAAGTACTTGGCACTTCTGCCTTGAAAGCAAAAGATAGAATTGGTTACCTTCCAGAAGAACGTGGCGTGTACAGAAAAATGAAAGTCGGGGGCTTCGTTGAATACATTGGTAAACTCAAAGGTGTCCGAAGTTCAATACTTCGAAAACGTATTGACGAATGGCTCGAACGTGTTGAATTACCTGAAATTCGTAATCGTCGTTGTGAAGAGTTATCAAAAGGGATGCAGCAAAAAGTACAATTTCTTGCTGCAATAATTCATGAACCCGAATTGATCATTCTTGATGAACCATTCTCTGGATTAGATCCCGTCAACGCCCGAGTCATCGGTGGAATCATCGATGAACTGCATCAACAAGGTCGAACTATTTTATTTTCAACCCATGTACTTCCTCAGGCGGAACAAATTTGCAACAGAATCATCATGATTGACGAAGGAAAAAAAGTTCTCGATGGTACTGTAAATGCCATTCAAGCTCAATTTGACCCACGAATAATAAGCGTGGAACCTGTTGACAAGAATTGCGATCTCTCCAAAATTGCTGGGACAACCCTCGTTGAAAACACGATTAAAAGTAATCATCTACTTTTGCGACTTGATGATCAAATTGACGCTACAGAAGTGCTAAGAAAAATAGTTCAAACAACTCCAGTACGTGGAATTAAAATTGTAAAACCTACTCTTGATGAAGTGTTTATTGAACAGGTTGCACGAAGACGGGGAACCAAGGCAGCTGATCAAATTCGAGAGGAACTGTCTAATGTCTAAAACACTTACAGTTGCTTGGAGAGAATTTCGACATACTGCAATGACAAAAGCATTTTTGATCGGTGCAGTCATCATGCCTTTATTGATGATGGGGCTCTTTATTGTAGTGATGCCCCTTATGATGGAAGCAAACACTACACCAATGACTGGAACTGTTGCGATCATTGCACCAGATGATGTCGTTCAAGAATTTCAAGAACGATTACATTCAAAAGAAAATCCGAACGCTGAACTCATTGAGCAATTGCCAGATATAGTAAAGCAAGATCCACTCGCTTCCTCAATGCTAACTCACTCTGCATCGAACACGACAAACATCGTATTACATCGAGCATCTATCACCGAAGTAGAACGGCTCAAAGAGGATGTTCGTAACGGTGATTTAGCTGCATTAATTGTTGTACCAGATTCATTATTGGGAAATCAAACAAGTGAAACAAACGATCGACTTGAAGTGCTTATTCCTAGTAGTTTCTCCCCCAATCACACAGACCTTCTTTCATCCGCAGCTGCAAAATCCGTTGTTGATGTCCGCCTTAGCCGATTAGGATACGAACCATCAGAGATGTACGATATGGTCAGAAGACCACGGGTTGCAGCTACAAGACTAACCCATGACGGTGGCGAAAAGGAAGACAACGAAGCGGCAAGACGAATTATCCCGATGGCTTTTATGATGTTGTTGTGGATCGCCACATTCACAAGTGGAAATTATCTATTGACAACGACGATTGAAGAAAAAGGAAACAAAGTGATGGAAGTGTTGCTCAGTGCAGTGAGCCCCCTTCAACTTTTAGGTGGTAAAATTCTTGGCCAAGCAGGGGTCAGTTTCATCATGCTATTGATGTACGGCGGAGCAGCAATCGCTGGGCTCATTACTTTTGCACTTTTAGACTTAGTTCCTATATCACACCTTTTATACCTTGTTGCTTATTTCACGATGGCTTACTTTATGATTGCATCTATTATGGCTGCAGTTGGCAGCGCGGTCACTGAGTTACGAGACGCACAATCTCTCATTGGGCCAATCATGATCATCTTGATCATACCACTCGCCCTATGGCCTGTTCTATCTGAACATCCAAACGGAATTATTGCAACTGTGTCAAGTTTTACACCCCCGCTCATTCCATTTGTGATGATATTGAGAATTACAGCCTCTACCGAAACCATTGCTGCTTGGCAAATCATCTTGAGCATGGTGATTGGTTTCGGTGCGGTGCTTGGCATGATCTGGGGATGCGCTCGAATATTCCGAATTGGTGTGCTTATGCAGGGCAAACCTCCAAGTTTTTTACAACTTCTTCGCTGGATCCGGCAAGGGTAAAGATCTTAGGCTGAGCTGCATCTTTTCTTTCGGCCTTGCGATGTTTGCATATATAAATAAAACCAAAAGCAGCGAGTGACTTCGTAAAAAACAACTTCACATATCTGGGACTTCTATTATGCTTTTTTTGCGCCGGCCCTTTTTGGGGTACGGGGTACGGGACCGGGTACTTGTTTGGACCACCATGTGAATAACTTACAAAACGTTTGATTCTAAGCCTAAATACCATAGTTCATTCACCCACTCTCTAAGTGACGTATGATGCCCGTATGGCTAATAAAATTTTCAATTCGCCCAAAGAAGCACTTGATGGACTACTCAAAAATGACATGATGGTCGCAGTAGGAGGATTCGGACTTTGTGGAATCCCCGAACATCTCATCATCGCTCTGCGTGACAGTGGTGTCACAAATCTCACTTGTGTATCAAATAACGCTGGAGTTGATGAATGGGGTCTTGGGCTTTTGCTTCAAACAAAACAAATCAAAAGAATGCTCAGCTCTTACGTTGGAGAAAACGCTGAATTTGAACGTCAATTTATGGCCAATGAACTCGATATTGAATTCTGCCCTCAAGGCACGCTCGCCGAACGCTTACGTGCAGGCGGGGCAGGAATACCCGGGTTTTATACAAAAACAGGTGTTGGCACAATTGTCGCAGATGGCAAAGAAACTCGTGATTTTGATGGTGACACCTACGTTCTAGAACGTGGAATCAACACTGATCTATCGCTTGTAAAAGCATGGAAGGCTGATGAATCAGGAAATCTCATTTTTAGAAAAACAGCCCGCAATTTCAACCCAATGATCGCAACGTGCGGAAAAGTCACTGTGGCGGAAGTCGAAGAACTCGTCCCTGTGGGCGAACTTGACCCAGAATCCATTGATACACCAGGGATTTTTGTGAATCGAATCGTTGTTACCACCTCTGAAAAACGAATCGAGCAGAGAACAATCACCGAGTAAACTATATAAGAGCATCAAGTCCGATAGTAGAATTATGCATCAATACGTAAAACCAAGCGATATTCTTAGCACTCATTCGTTCAACTCATTGCCGAATCTAGTCGAATTTAGGATTCAACAAACTCAAAATGGAGAAGAATTAGGATTATGAACCCAAAAAACACCCTTTGTACCCTTGCATTTGCAAGTATTTCATTCGTAGCAAGTGTATCAATCTCACAAACAACACACGGTCAAATGGAATTCATGGCAGAAGCTATGCACCCAGAATTTTTCACGAGAGACCTAGTTGTATTTGCAGAGGGTTTAGACCTTGATGACACCCAAGAAGTCATTGTCGAAGCAATGTTTAATTCTTACAACGACGACTTTGAGATGGGTTGGGCTTCAACAACCGAACGCCTCAATAGAGTCGCAGATGAACTCAAGATAAATAAGCCGGATAATGAGCGAGACACACTAAAGCCAGTCTTTGATACTCTAGGTGAATGGCTTGAAGAAAAACGAGCGCTCGACCAAGGGTTACTTGAGAATGTAAAAACAATTCTTGTTGCAGAACAACTTGAACTCTGGCCATCCTTTGCACAAAGGCTTTACCGCGAAAAAAATATCAACAAAGGTAGACTCAGCGGTGAATCCACTGACTTGTTCCACATTACTCGAGACACAAATCTTTCAGGTACTGCTGAATCTATCATCACTCCCCAACTTGAAGAATACGCAGTTGCGTTAGACAAAGCGATGCGAAAACGAGATGCAATTCTACGCGGAAATCCAAAAAAGTTATTCGACAACATTCTCATAGATAACACTGGCCGTTCTCCAGAGCTTGTCGAAACTGAGATCAAATCGCGAATCAATGTCAGGGACATCAATGACAGATATATTGAAGTCATCAGTAGTTCACTCAGCCCACAAGATGGCGAAGATTTTAGATTGAGAGCATTAAATCGTGGGTACCCTAGAATTTACCGAAAAACTCCAGCCCAACGAATTCTTCGCCAAGCTGCTGAGAAGGATTCATATGAGCCGGAGATACATGCATTAGTGATCCAGCTCGAAACGGCTTATCTTGGCGAGCTTCTAGTCCTAAATTATGACCTACTCAACCTAACTCGAAGGCACGATCCTAAAGTGAAAATAAATAGAGCGCTCTCTGGGCAAATTCGAAAATCTGGAGGAACACCTGAAAAATTAAATGACCCAACTCGGTCCATCTATAAAGACAGGGAGGCAGTCGGTCGTAGGTATATTGATATGCTTCGTGACATCCTCTCGCCTGATATATTTTTAGAACTTGAAGGCGCTCGCAGATGGGTGCCAAGAGATGAACAACCCTACGACAATCTCTCCAAACCAAGCAGACCACTTGTTGGTCCCGATGGAGGCCTGAGCATCCAAGGTGGTAGTTCGGGCAAATCTGGAAAAGGCAAAGATGGTCTGCCTAAGCCCAACCCTGCTGGCCTTTCAAATCCTAAAGGTGGTGGCAGCGGTTCTGGAGCCAAGGGCGGACGTTAACGAAATATGAACAACGGAATCTCAACATCTCCAGATCTTCCTGAACCCTCGGACATTGAACCAAATGTAATTCAAGGTACGGAGCAGCACTGCATCGAGCACGGTTTGATTTGGATCAGCGAACACCCAGAGATCGATGAGAATATTCCAACCCTTATCAATGCTGAACTTGCCGTACGTCTACGAACAATTCCGATTGCTTTAGCGGATGGTCAACTCGTTGTTGTAATGCTCCAACCTGATGACATAGAAGCTTCTGATGAAGTTGCCACGATTACGGGTTACCCGGTCACTCGAGCTGGTGTCACAGACGAAATTTTTTCAGAACTCATGAGGAAATATTTCGGAACAACTGCAGCAAGAATGGCTGAGAGTCTTGGCGGTCAAACTTCTGATGACACAGACGAGGCCTCACACAATCTTGACACCATCGAGGCAGATGATATACACCGAATGGCTGAAGAACCAACTCTCATCAACCTGGTGAACTTGATTCTTCTTGAAGCAATTCAATCACGAGCGAGTGATGTTCACATTGAACCGTTCGAAACTGAACTCAAAGTTAAATATCGCATAGATGGTATTTTGATTGAACAGCCGCCACCACCTAAACATTTGCAACCAGCGTTGACTGGTCGAATTAAAATCATGTCATCGATGAATATTGCAGAACGTTACATTCCTCAAGACGGTCACATCGCGCTGCGTTTTGAAGGCAGAAAAGTTGACATTCGTGTTTCAACTGTTCCTACACTTTACGGCGAATCCGTCGTCATGCGGATTCTTGACAAGAGCGCTCTCCCCCTCGATCTTATTTCTCTGGGCATGGTCGAATCAATGCGAAATGAAATCGATGCATTAATTGCCAAACCACACGGCCTTGTGCTTGTCACCGGACCAACTGGTTCTGGTAAAACAACCTCTCTTTACGCAGCACTATCGAAGCTCTACGATCCTTCTAAAAAAATCATTACGATTGAAGATCCTGTCGAATACGAACTCGCGGGTATCAATCAAATTCCTGTGAACCCAAAACGAGGCCTCACGTTTGCAACTGGTCTACGTTCGATTCTTCGCCAAGATCCTGATGTTATTTTTGTTGGTGAAATTCGTGATGCTGAAACTGCAGACATTGCAATTCGTTCGGCACTTACTGGTCATTTGATCTTTTCAACTATTCACACAAACGATGCTGTAAGTTCCATTGGTCGCCTCATTGACATGGGCGTGGAGCCATACCTTGTAGCTTCAGTGCTTGAAGGCGTGCTTGCTCAACGTCTCGGTCGTAGAATTTGCGACGAATGCAAAGAAGAAATTCCTATTACTGAAGATATCTCCCACCGCTTATCTGCCGAAGAAATAGAATTGTTAGGCGGGAAAATGTGGACTGGTCGTGGATGTGAAAAATGCAACAGTACAGGTTCACATGGACGGATTGGTTATTTCGAATTAATCACTCTTACTGGAAAATTCCGTGCTGCCGTGTCAGATAATTTACCTGCTGGACAGTTAGGAACACTACTCCCAAACACGCATATTGATATGCGCCGCGACGGCATGATCAAAGTTTCACAGGGGCTGACGACAATTTCTGAAGTGTTACGAGCAACACAAGACACTGATGAAATATAGGCGCATACTATGCATGATTTTCGTTTTGACAGTTTGACAAGTAATGGCGAAATCCGATCTGGCATCCTGAGCGGTGTTGATCGTGCTGACATTATTCGCCAACTTGGACAACGCGGCGAAACAGCGACAAAAGTAGAGCAACTGCACGGTCGAAAAAAACTTGCGAATTCTCAAAAGAAACGATCTCGCCGAAGGATGTCGCATAATGAAACTGCAACACTAATTCGAGAACTTGCAACAGCACTCGAGGCTGGTCTTCCTTTAATGCAATCGTTAAAAACGATTCGCCAGCAAGCAACATCCGCTTCTGCCGAGGTACTCGACCATCTCATCCAAGGCGTTGAAGCTGGTGATCCACTCTATAAAGTAGCAGAACAATGGGGCAAACCATTTGATGATCTCATCATCGGAATGCTTCACGCTGCGGACGCCTCTGGAAACATGAGCGATATTCTCCACCAACTTGCTGATCTCATGGATCGCTCACTTGAACTTCGCCGTGAACTTGTTGGCGCAATTATATACCCCGCGATCATTGCTGCCCTCATAGGCATGAGCGGCATCGTACTTGTCACTGTACTTATTCCGAGATTGATTGGACCCCTAGCAGGCGAAATGGTATTGCCCTGGCCAACAAAAGTTGTAATGGGTTTCGCGGAGTTCATTAAAATATGGTGGCCATGGATGATCGGCACTGCTTTCGTTTCAATCATCGGTTGGAAATCATGGACAAGTTCTGCAGAGAACAAATTAAAACTAGATCGATTTAAACTCCGTATTCCTCTTCTTGGACCTCTGCTTCGAGATGTTGCTGTCACTCGTTTCACGCGTACTTTGGGAACACTCACGTCTGCGGGTTTACCTATACTTGACAGTTTAAATATTACAAAAGATACACTTGGCAATGCAGCACTTGCAGATGCGATTGAAAATGTGCAAGTAGAAGTCCGTGCCGGTCGTCCAATTGCAAAACCCCTAGAACGCTCTGGTTTGTTTCCACCTTTGCTCGTGCAGGTTGTAAACCTCGGTGAGCAATCTGGCAAATTAGAAGATATGCTTTTGCACTCCGCTACGTCATTTGATCGTCAGGTCAACGCCTCGTTAAAATTATTCACGAAAGCGTTACCTCCAATTTTACTTATTGTCATGGCTGGCTTGGCGAGTTTCGTCCTTGCTGCTATTCTTCTTCCATTACTCGAAATGCAATCACTCGTACGGTAACGCCGTTACACAAAGTACCTATGAAAAACAAATCAAAACAAAGACCTCTCACTCGTGGCTTCACCCTTCTAGAAATTATTGTTGTAGTCACCATTATCGCAGTGCTCGCAACACTTATCGCTCCAAAATTATTGAGTAGAGTTGGTCAAGCAAAACAAACCGCTGCCGCTACAAAAGCAAAAGCAATTGCAGAAAAAATTAAACTCTATCTTCTTGACGAGGGACTCACTGTAATTGATGATAACTTCGACTTAGAAATTCTTCTTCTTTCGCCAGATGATGGTGGTGGTCAACACGGACCTTATCTTGAAAAAGCAGCAGACATCATCGACCCATGGGGCGTTCCATACGAAATCATTGTTCCGGGCGATGTCAATGCGAGTTTCGACGTGATCAGTTGGGGCGAAGACAAACAACCTGGTGGCGAAGGTGCTGCATCGGATATTACACAGTAAGAAATGACCAGTCAGCAAGTACAAGCCACTCAATATCAACAAGACGATCATCGAGGCTTCACCCTTATGGAAATGATAGTCGTTGTGATTGTACTTGCAGTTCTCGCCTCAATGGCTATTCCAAGACTCAGCGGCACTCGGTTTCGTGAGTATGAATTAAAAGTTGAACAAACTGCAGATCTCATGGTCATGTTTGCTCATCGACTTTCAACTTCGACGAAAGCAACAGGGCTTCAATACGACGCTCCAAACAGAGAACTATTTTTACTCACTCTCCACAAAGACAGCGAAAGCGGAGAAAGTTACTGGATGGATGATCCCCTTTCAACTCCAGTTGCGTTCCCGATTTGGATGGAAGAAGACGCAGTTACTATCCTCACTGATGGTGATTTTGCTGACACATCTCAATGGCCACTAACGACAATGCCTGGGGAAAACAGACCCATTATTGAAATTTCAATCGAGTGGGAAGATCATGCATCGCTGATCATGCTTGCTTCTCACGCCATGGCGCCTTCAATCTGGATAGACGGCGATGGAACTGAGCCCCTTACCCCAATAGATCTTGATGCAGCTGGCCAATCTAGAGAGGAGTGGTAATGCGACATTCAAGTGGTTTTGCTTTGATGGATGTGATCATTGGTGCAGCGATTTTAGGCATCGGCTTAGCAGTTGTCATTTCGATGAGTAGCCAATCTCTTTCAAGACAAGTTGAAGGCGAAAAACAAATTATCGCAAGTTGGCTTGCAGACGAATTACTTACGATGGTTCTTATTGAAGGACCTGATATCTATGAAAAAATACATCCTTCAACTGGAACATGTGAAGCGCCTTTCGAAGAATTTATGTATGAAATTGAACTTGAAGATGATGGTGAACTATTACCAGTACACGCTATTGCAACCATTTCGTGGGAGGCAGTTGGAGGAAAACATTCTTCTGTGATTGAAACGTATATCGCAAGAAGGTTCGGCGAGCCCGTACCTCGCGCTCCCGCAGAACCCATCGATCGCGAAGCTCGATACTGGGAAGAAATCATAGAAAGAGAATCAAAGTAATGCAACGAAGAGGATTCACACTTCTAGAACTTTTGATTGCAGGTGTCATGACTTCTGTGGTTCTAGGTGGTGTGACCATGAGCCTTTCTCAACTTGGTCTTTCCAAGTCAATCAGTCGACAACGGCTTGATGCTTTCTCTCGTTGCGATACTGCACTCCGTACGATTCGCCGAGATATTATTTCTGTATTACGAAGAGATGATCTGTTCGACACTCGACTTAGAATTTTAAACGACACTTCAAACTTTGAAGGTCGCCTTGTTGACCGAGATGAACTCCTTCTTTTCAACAGTTCACTTCGTGCGAATAAAGAAATCGATTTTAACGGCGAAGGTATTGAATACGAAACACAGTATAGAATTGACGATGATGGTTACGACACTGTCATGTGGAAACGCCGCGATCCGATTCTCGATGACAATCCACTAGGCGGGGGCGTCGCGACACCACTTGCAAAGGGAGTTGTCTCGCTTCAACTTGAAGCGTACGATGGCGAATCATGGGTGCCACAATGGGATTCCGATGAACTTGGCATTCCGCACGCAATACGCATCACAATTGCAGCAATCGGTAGCGTTGAAGGCGATGATGTTAATCCTCCATTTATCGAACTCCGTACAGTCGTCCCGCTTGACCGAATCATGCCACCTGCAGATCTTTTCGAAGAGGAAGAAGCGGAAGAAGAAGAAACTGGGGATGATGGTGAGCTTGGGCTCGGTAGTGAAAATGCAGATGGTGGAGCACCAAGCGGTGTAGGTGGGTTCCCAACTGACCGAGAAGGTGAACCTGAAGGTGGTTCCAAGGGTGGTGACACATTTATCTTCACTGACCCTGATGGAAACAAACACGAGATTCCTTTGCCATGACAAAAAATACGCCACGAGGTTCGGTCATTATCATTGCCTTGTGGGCACTTGGGATAGCTGCGCTCATTACATCTTCAATCCAAATTTTTGCCTTTCGCCAATCGCTCCTCGGCATTGAAGTGCATGATCGAATTCAAGCTAGGTGGGCTGCAAGAGCTGGCATCGAAACTTCGATTGCTGTAATGTCAGAACATACAATTATGCCTGTGCAACGAAATGCTTTTGCATTGCTAGACGACCTTGAATATGCATCTGCTGGAACAACAGGCACTGCCACTTGGGACATTCGGCACCACGCCGATGGACGAGATTGGCGAGGACCGATGGATGAGCACAGCAAATTTAATATTAATACAGAAAACAGTGGTCTTTTTGTACAGATTCTTGAAGACACACTCGTGTATGGCGTGTTGGAATCGATCATGGATTGGACGGATGAAGATGACGAGGCAAGAATTCTAGGTGTTGAACGAGATTATTATCTCAGCCTCGAAACCCCTTACGAGCCCCGAAACGGACCAATACGTTCTCTTGCTGAGATGGAACTAATTGCTGGTGTTATGCCTGACGACATTCGAGGAGAAGATTGGAACTTAAATTACAGACTTGATTCAAATGAAGATGATGGCGGGCAGTCCCTCCCTTGGGATGAGCCCAACGGCATTCTTGAAGGTGGCTGGGCAACGCTTTTCACTGCGATTTCCAAAGATGGTGGTCCCACCGAAAGTGGTGAACCAAGAATCAACCTCAAAAATATCGATCTTGAAACGTTGCAATTGAGGCTTGGCTTGGAATCACCACAGGCTACAGCCCTCGTTTCTTTTGCAGGTTCAGATGATGCATCTTTAGGTAAATTGCTCACAACCGACCTCTCAGAACTGGCTCAGGGAGTAGACGATGTGTCTGATTTAGAAGACGACCAACTTAGGCTTATTTATGCTGAAACCTGCCTATTTGAACCCCACGAAGCACCCGTTGGCAGAATGAACATCAATACGATCTCCCCGGAATTACTATACTTGCTATTCCCAGAAAATACGACTCTGGTTGAAGAACTCTTATTTTTGCGAGTGAATAATACTGGTGGGATAAGCAGCCCACTTGATTACAGAGACATTGCTGGAATCTCTGAATCAATGGTTGAGTACTTATATGACCTTTTTGATACGCAAAGTAACATTTTTACGATCAGCAGCAAAGGAATTGCGGCAGCAAGTCAGGTAGAACAAGAAATTATTGTGGTTGTTGATCGTTCCACCCTTCCAATAACGATTTTAGAGTACAGAGAGCAGTGATTAGTCCGATATGGACTAAAGAGAAAGTAACAATTCTACGTGAATAAAGAATCTTCCATCAAATCCATAACACCGGACCTATTGCTGATTGTGCATCGAGCAAGTTCTATTTTCAGATGCCTTTTTGTTGACAAAGAAAATTGCTCAATCGTTGATACCATTCAAGTAAAAGATGAAACTGCACTTGTGGAACTTATTGCAGAACGATCGCCTGAACAGATTGTCTCTACCCTCCCTGGCTCTTCTACGATTTGCCGAACATCTCTTTTACCAGA
This sequence comes from Phycisphaerales bacterium, assembly GCA_014238125.1. Classification (GTDB taxonomy): domain Bacteria; phylum Planctomycetota; class Phycisphaerae; order Phycisphaerales; family SM1A02. Next base: position 13,976 of record JABABS010000041.1, on the reverse strand, counting down.
TACCGATGAAGTTCAATTACACGAAGCACTACGTCTTCAAGCAGAAGCAAAACTTCTAGGGGGTACGCCTCCACATCGCAGAGCCGTCGCTGCGATGGACATTTCTGCAGGAGAATCAAATCGAGTCGGTCTCATCATCGCATGGCCAGAAGAAACCGAAACGCAGATTCCTGTAGTTTTACAGGACAACGCTTTTATTTCAGAAACTGGCGCAATCGCTGCCCTATTTAACTGTTGCCGACCGATTGCACCAATTGTAATCGCCGATCAAACCGATGGTTCTGTGTCCCTTGCTCTCACTTGCCCACAAGGCGTTGCATTTCGATCTACTCGGGAGAATAATTCATCTTCTGAACTCTTCCGTGAAGGAACGCTACGTGCAGTCAGGGAAACTGCAATCCTCCACAATCATACCGCTGATTACACAGAAGAACTTGTTCGCGTACTAGCACTACAAATGCAAGAAGATCATGTCGACGAAACACTTGTCATCATCCCAGATGAAATCAAAAATTCCGCAGTAACTCGGTTGCAAAATATCATCAACGAACCACTGTGGTGGAGTACATGGGGTGTTGCAGTCGGCGCTGCAATTGCAACAACTGGTTCACTCTCAACTCTAGCTACAATGAGATTTGAAGCGCCTGTCTTTAACCCCTCCAAAACCGAACTGTTTGTCCACGCTATCTCACAACCAAAATTTGCATGGCGTCTTGGAATTGCTGCTGTAGTGCTTCTTGCAGTTGGGCCAGCATTATTTTCTGGAATACGACTTTCCTTATTGGAATATCTAAATCCAACAATCGAAACGCAATACAAATCTGTCATTTCCGCAAGAAAAAAACAGGTTGTTTACGCTGAATTAACTAAAACTGCTTGGCCAATGTCAAAATTGATTGCCGATGTGTTGAACTGCACACCTCAGGGCATTGAAGTTGAATCCCTCCGGCTTGATGTTGGCGAACCAGTCACAATTCGAGGCCGAGTCCTTGATGCAGATGGTCACTCTGCAGCAGAGCTCATTGCGATTATGGAAAAAACCCTACTCTCATACCGAGTGTTTAGAGACATCACGTTTTCGTATGATTCAGCGGGAACATATGGTGATCGTGATTTCGATATTTCTGCGGTTGTGATGAATCCGTTAAAACGACCTCGATATACAAAAGAAGATGATTTTGGAATGTGGACACTCGCAATGCGACAAGATGGGGTAGAACCGCTCGATGGTCTCATGGTCACAGAGGAAACTGATGATTTTATTGAAGAACCAACGTCCATGCTCGGCGCAGCAAATGTTGATACCACGCCCTCCCCAACGCCACCAGCATATGTAGATGACGAGAACGCTGGATCAGATCGACCTCGGAGACCTCGAAACGATGACGGCGGAAGCGATGCGAGTTCACGAAGTGGGAACCGCGCGGGCGGTGCAGTTGCAACGAGACTTCCAGAACCTCTCTCCGCTGAACAAATCAATGTCATGTCATTGGGGGAAGCGAAAATTGCACTCAAAGATGTCTCACAAGGTCTTTCGAGAGTTGGGCCTGACTCAGATGCTAAAAAACGCCTCAGGAATGAAATGCGTATGCTCCTTGATCGCATGAAAGAGGTGAACAAATGATACGTGAACAATTCCAAGAACTTCTCGATCGCATTGCTGCATTTCCACGAGCAATCCAGTGGGCAATCTGGGCCACAATTGGCACGATCGTATTTTTAATGTGGGATGCTACAATTGCCCAAGTCGCAGCAGACTGGTCATCGAAAGCAGATACCATCGAAATGCAAATTCGCGAAGTCAACAAACCAGCAAGGCTCACTTCATCCACTAAAAGTGCAATCACTGCATTTGGAGAAGTTCAACTACCTCGAGAAAAAGCAGATGGAGCAAGCGGTCTCACAAACGCAATCCACGAAATTCTTGCCTCTAGCCGAGTTCGAGATGATGATTTCAAACGCACAAAAACTACGCGGATGCGTTCAAGCGCACTGCCGGGCATCGCACAATCTGGTCAACAAATCGAGCAAGTCATCGGTGACCTTCACTTTGAAGCAAGGCAATCTGAAGTCCTAAATGTGATTGCAGACCTAGAAAGCAGCCCTTGGATTGACACTATTTCCAGCGTTCGTCTCACCCGAATAGACGAGCGTTTGATCCGCGTCAACCTTTCACTTGAAGCTTGGGTTGTCTCGAAGAAACGTGGGAGAGATGCAAGATGATTGACCTCTCGAAATTTCAAGGAGCAATAAGTTGGAGCATCATCTCCATCATTGTCATCCTTATCTACGGGGTGATCTCAATTGCCAACTCATTTTCACCGTTATTAGAAAGATCCACTGAGACAATTGGTGATTCCCAATCACAGGTTCTCATTGAACAACACGATATGTTAATCACTATGGATATTGCAAGGTTCGAGGGGCGTTCTGCATTCTTCAAACCAATTCGGCAAGCACCACCCCCACCACCAACACCTCCTCACACGCCAATAGTTGAGCAGGAACCCGTAGACACTGGACCGCCTCCTCCGCCACCTGCCCCATCAACTTATATGGGGCCAGATCTCATTGCTATCATTGGAGATGTAGCATGGTTCAGGGGCAGTGGAAGTGGAGCGAAGGCAGTGATGCGACTCAAGGCTGGATCTGAACAGGATGGGCTCAAAGTTGTTTCGACCACTCTCCCATCTATGGTCACTGTGGAGTATCGAAGAGGCGTCTACGAAATCGATCTTTTTATCGTGGAAGAACCTTTCTTTCTTCAAGAAGTTCAAGATCTTCCAGACACAAGTTTCCTCAAAGAAATAGATGTGGTTGAAGAAGTTTCAACGCCCTCATAATTGACTACTCGGGGCAATAATTGCCGATAAACGTCTGATAGAGTTCTGTGGCACTATGCCCAAATGAACAATGCAGGTAATATCCCCCCTTCCCAAACGTTGGACTGTTTCATCATTGCAAAGTAGACAGTCCTTTTGAAAAGGATCAGAGAGTGAGTTCAAACAAGTGATACAAATTACCATCGCCATTATCCTCGCCTTCTCAGCAACCACATTTGCTCAAGATAGACCTGTTCCCCAAGAGGCACCTGTGATTGAACTTCCAGAACCAATCGTAGAAGAGGACATTCAAACTGAAGAAGTAATTGAAGTCGTCAACCAAGAGGTTGAAGTTGTTAAGAAAACTGAACCCGTTGCTGAAGAAATGGACCCTATACCAGTTCCAGAAGTTACCATACTCGATGGAAAAATTGAAGAAAAAGCAACCATTCGCTGGCCACTTCTTCGCGAAATCCCAAATGACCTTGTAATTTTAGCGTTCGATGACGTCTCAATCGAAGAGACTCTTGGCTTTATCTCCGAATTGACTGGGAAAGTTGTGATCCCCGTGAGCATTCAAGGTCTTCGAGCTAAAAAAATCACATTACAAAACTACGAACTTGTGAATCGAAGCGTTGCTCTTGACCTTTTGTTTCAAGCTTTCCGCCTTAATCAAGTTGGGGTGATTGAACGATCAGACATCATCATCATCGGCCCACTTGATTCGATGTTGAGCGACATTGGCGATATTCCTGTACTTGGTGTTGACGAAAATGTGATGAACCGACAAGATCGTGGCACACTTGTAATCAAGGTGTTTGGAGTCGAAAAAACAGAAGCTGCTGTCATCGGTGATCGCATCAACGAAATGTTCCCAGATTATGGCAGCCTTACCATTGATCCTATTTCAAACCAACTTGTCTTACTTGGCGACATTGGTTTATGTCAGCAAATACAACTCTTAATTGACCAACTCGACCGCATTTGGCGTAGTGGTCGCCTCAAAACTTTTAGACTAAAGCACGCTGATGCGTCTGAAATTTCTACAAATATTCTTGACATCTTCGAACAAAGCGGAACGTCAAGCGGATCAAGTAGCAATCAAGCTAGGGGGCGTAATACTAATCGGGCAACTACCCCTTCTACAGCAACTGATCAAGTTGAACTTCGCCTTACAGTCAACATGCAACAAAACTCTGTAACCGTTCAAGCTGAACCAGATGTGATGGACGAAATTGCAAAACTGATTCTAGACGAATGGGATCTGCCAAGACCAATTGAGACAAGCAAACTCTACACACTGAAATACAGTGACCCAATAAAAATTCGTAACCTTCTTCAAGAAATACTTGGCGGTGGTTCAAGTGGCAGTGCAAGCGGAGGCGGTGCTCGTGGAGGGCAAGCAAACCGCGCAGATGTCACTGAAGCTATTAGTGGCGTTTATCGTTTTGAGGCGTATCCTGACAAAAATGCTCTGCTAGTACTTTCTAAAACTGAAGAAAGTTTTGCATTTCTCGATTCAATTATTGAATCACTCGACGAACCTTCTAGTGTTGGATTGCCACAAATAATTGAACTAAAACACGCCAGCGCCGTCTCTCTTGCTGAAGAGATCAATGCCCTGCTTGCACCATCGGGTGTTGCAGCAATGATTGAACGTCCCGACCAAGGTTTATCTGGCGCGGGTTTTGGCGATAGTGCTGCTGGCGATGCAAGTACTGAACAAGGTGGACAAATGAGTTTCCCATGGCAGAGTGGTGGCGCTTCCTCTGATGACCAATCACCTGAATCATCTTTGATTGCGAAAATACGACTCGTTCCAATCGTACGCCAAAATGCTCTTGCAGTACTCGCCCCTCCTGCCTACATGCAAGCAATCGTTGACACTATCAATCAGTTTGATCGACCCACTCGGCAAGTAATGATCTCCGCGACCATTGCAGCAGTCACACTCACTGACGATCTTGAGCTTGGGCTTCGTTGGGGAACAGGTGCTTTACCAGGTAGTGATAATTCAGTAAGTGTCAACGGTGCTCTCACCGGAACTATCGATGACATTCTCTCTGGCATTTTCACTGGTGGCGGCTCTGTATTCACTCTTGGTGCTGAGGGTAACTCACTTGGCGCAGTCCTTGCTGCATTGAATCAACTCACAAACGTACGGGTACTTCAACAGCCAAGAACATTTACAGCTGACAATCAAGAAGCTATTTTCTTTAACGGTTCTGAAGTCCCAGTCCAAACAACCCAAAGTCAATCTTCTGGTGTTGTCACTGGTGGTTTTGAATATCGTGACGTTGGTGTTCTTTTGAACGTTAGACCTAGAATCACATCGCATGGAGATGTCGACCTTACTATAAATGTTGAACTTTCCGATCAGGCAGGACTTGGTGTCAATGACAACCCGATCTTTTCACGAAGACAAGTCCGAAGTCAAATTCTTATTAACGATGGACAGACTGTTTTGATTGGAGGTCTTTTAAAGGAAAGCGAATCAAAAACAAAACGGAAAATTCCATTACTTGGAGACATTCCATTAATCGGCGGATTGTTTACTTCGATCGATAACTCAACCATTCGAGAAGAACTTATCGTCTTTGTCACTCCAGTCATCGTTGAAAACACTTCATCCAATAGAGTTAATGAAAGTTATCTTGAACGTCTTCAAGAAATTTCCCTTCCCATCGACGAACAATTAAAACACATCGATGAAGGTAATGATTTTCTAAATAAACGTCTCCGAAACCCTGCCGCAGATTACACTCCTGCAGCAGAACCGGTCCGGTCGGCTTTCGATACAGCACAATCTATTGAATAATTTTGCACTTGCAGTCAGTTGTACTTGTTTCCTATTTAGTTGCTCAAGTACACAAAATTCACAAAATAAGCAAGTGACAAATGCAACGAAGCAAGAAGCGTTGCGGTCTCTTCGCTCGTCTTTTAAACCTGCAACCAACGCAATTGTTATCTCATCAAATGATATAGATTGGCCAGTTGGCTCTATCCCATGGGATCGTTTTACGCTTCCAGTGATTTCTCCCGATGGTACTAATGCCGCTGTTCAAATTGGTCCGAGTGTACCCACACAAATTCTAACGGGAACGGACCCTGTAAGTTTGAGCCATACCTTAATCGAATTGCATCGCATTGATCCAGTCAACGGTAAAGCAATGCAACCAATTGTAGTAAAACAACAGGGACTACTTTTAGGGCGAAACGCAAACGATGAAGGTCTCCTTGTAGAAGCACCTCGGGGAAGTGCTGGGCGTTGGATTGGAAGAATAGATTGGAGTACAGGGAAGCTACGTTGGATTGTGAGTGACGATTCTATAAATGCCTTTCCAGCCCTCAATCGTTATGGTGATCTTGCCTGGTCACGACAACTAAGAGGTAAAGATCGTTTTCACATTGTTGTGAAAACTGCAAATGGTCAACGAGTTATTGACGATGGCGAGAGCGATTGGCTCATGCCATCCTTTGCTGGAAATGATAAGCTCTTTGTGTATCGATTGAAAAATGGCTCGCTATCCCTAGTAAGTCTAGATTTACAGGCAAGGGATCCCCTGCTCACTGCATCTTCGCTGTTACTCATGGATTCAGGTGCCACTCGCGAACAAACTTGGCAAATTGCAACAACAAATCCAGCAAATCCTAAGGGTTTGATGACGTTTTACCATCCTGTGCACCATCGGATGACAATTTGGCAACCAGGCAATGCGATGGAAACTGTATATCTCGCACGAAACAGTGTTGCCGCTGCACCTGTTACTGATGGCTCTTGGCTAGTTGCAACGAGTGACCGTGTAATCCGCCAACAACTTGGATCTGACGACGGGATTCATTTGCGAAACAAATTAGCCGTCCCAGTTGCTACTACTTCATCAAAGTGGACCCATTTGATGCTGATTCCAGACGGAAATCGCTTGCAAATTCGCGCTGTGAATTTGGAGTGAATTAACGCTAGCCTTCGTCTTGGATAAACGTTTTGGGTTTATATAGACAAGCGACTCCAACAAATACAATCGCTGTACCAAGCATCAACCATGTAAAGAATTCGAAATATGCTGCACCATTCAAAGACGTCGCACCACCAACTTCCCAAGAGATTGCGAAGTTATGATTTTGTTGTGCTATATCCTCAGTCTTAACAAGTTCATCTTTCTCGATGAATTGGTCCCAAGATGCAGAAGTGTCGCCATTTTTTCGGGCTTTTTCTGCATCTATTTCAGCTTTTCTTACTGTCAGCCAAGAGTGTTCCGGGTGTATACTTGAAAGCAAATCTGAACCCCCTGTTTCATTTGCCATTTCTTGTTGTTGCTGTACTGAATGTGATTCTACAGTTACAATTGCTCGAACATCGTATTGCGTCATAAATGTTTTATCTGGTCCATCGCTAGAAATGACGAAGTTTTTACGATTCACCAATCGATAATGTAACGTAGCACCCCAAGGATCTTTTAATGATTTAACTGCATTGGCACCCTCATCACTAAATGGGAGGCGATCGTGAGAGTCCCAAAATTGACCAATCAAAGCAACCGCTTCATTTAATACATCAACTTCAGAAGTAACAAGTGATTTCCGTTCTAAGTCGGGACCATAACCAACTCGAATATCATCGTCACCGATAGACTTTTCCCATCCATCGAGAATAAATTCGAAACCGCCATCATCCCTCGCGTGATATTCAAAACCTATTGCAGAGGCTTCTTCACTCCTCGCTTGGTGCGTTGCATCATTTACAACAACAACCTCATCGCTGCTTGTATGCCAACTGCTCACAAGTTGTTTAACTTCTGCAAGTGCATCGGGCACCATAATAAAATGATTCACGCCGGCAGTAAACAAATTGCCAAGCGAAACACTCATCAAAAACAATGCCATAATAAATGACTTCATTTTCTTAGGCGCTTGTGTGTAAGCAAATTCAAGGCCTGTAATTGAAACCATTACTTCTGATGCTGTCAGAATTGCAAACGCAAGCACTTGCCACCCAATCGATGGTCGTTGCCCTTGATCAATCCAACCTTGAACAATTCCAACCATACCAAAACCGATGACCATTACAAACAATCCAACTGAAATCTTTCTAATTGGAGTCAATTTCCAAACTTTATTCACCAATGGATAAACAACGAATTGGAATATTGGAATATAAATCAAAATCATAATTGGATTCACCGCTTGAATTTGCGAAGAAAGCCAGTCCATACCAAGCCAATTGCGATTTAGATCTTCTGCTTGTAAGACCCAAGATGAGCCTGTTTGATCAAAGAGAGCCCAGAATACTGCAATGAAAATAAAGATAATTGCTAATTTAAGTATTGCTTTGATTCCAACAAAACTAAAAGTCTCGCGGAACCAACCCATGCCACCTGGAGGAATATGAATAAATACCTTTCGTCCCATCCAAAATGCAATTGTTGCTAGTGCCATCAATACTCCGGGTACACCAAATGCCCAGTGCGGCCCATACCACTCCAAAAGCCAAGGCGTGAGCATGGTTGATAAGAAAGCACCTGTATTAATAGAAAAGTAAAACCAGCCGAATACTTTTTCAATGAGATGAGAGTTTTGTTTTCCAAATTGATCGCCAACATGAGCAGAAACACACGGTTTAATCCCCCCAGAACCAACTGAAATCAAAACGAGACCAGTGGCAAGAATAATACCCGGAGACATTACTTCCGTTGATCCCAACATTGCAAGAACACCGTGTCCAGCACAGTACACCACACTCAATAGCATAATTGTGAGGTATTTGCCGAGCACAATGTCAGCCAACAATGCACCTAATACTGGAAAAAAGTACACCGCTGTCGTAAACATATGGTAATTTTCAATCGCAGCGGATTTAGACATCGCCTCACTTCCAGATCCCGGCATCATGAAAAGGAACTGTGTCATAAAAATGACGAGAATGCCTTTCATACCATAAAAACTAAAACGTTCGGCAGCTTCATTACTAATGATATACGGGATGCCTTTTGGCATAGTTTTTATTGGGACCGGTGCGCTTAAATAATTATTAGACATTTGTGTACCTCTGATTTCATTGCAATTTATTATTATGTTATTTCTTTTCGAATAAAACGCATTCGTTTTTGATCTTTCACTACACCCGGAAATTTTAAAACCTGACTATGCATCGCAACATACACACCTTGATCAAGCAATTGTACAACTGCAAACGATTCTGCAAGATTTTGCAAAGAGTCAGTATTTCGCATAATCCAAGGTCGCATTGCACCAGTCAATACACATGCGTTTTGTATGCCAGGATATTTACTGCTAATACACTCTCCCGTTACTGAGAGTGTATCCGTCCCATGCACTACAACAACACCGTCATGTGTTGAATCGCAAGCGTGTACTGCATCAGCGATCTCATGGTGATCTTCATCGGACATGTCTCCGCTATCCTTGTTCATCAATGAAATGCGATCGAGTTCTAACCCTTCGAGCTGCAACAACTCAATCATCATGTCAAGAACTGTAAGTCCATTGTTCAACACGCCTTGTGCTTCATCATATGTTTTTTCGATGGTGCCACCTGTTGAGATGATCGCTAATCTAAACAGTTTTTCGGTCATTTTGATTCTACAGCAATAACGCAAGGGATTTGCTTTGTAACTTGCTGCAAACAACTTTCTAAATTACATGCCTGCCATGTCACCATCAGTTGAGCAGAACTTTCTGCAATTGCAGTAACACGAATAGGAATTTCAACTATTCCACCAAACACTTGCACGGATTCACCTGCTGAAGTTATTGGTTCCGCATGAGGCCAATCAACTGAAATGGAAACTCCGCCGCCAAGAACAGCGAGGTTCAGAGGAACAGCGTATTCAGATTGTGGATCATTTGCATTCACATGCCAACCTTTTGCCATTTGTAACCGTAATATAATTGTTTTGCTTTCACCCGTACTAAGCGAAAGTGTTTTTGGTGAACAACTCATTTTTACTGGAGAAGGATTTTCAATTGAAACTTCAAATTCTTCATTGAACCGCTCTGGATGTGCTTCAAGTAAACGGTGCAATGTGCCTGTTGCAACAACAACTGAAGTTGGTGATTGTTGGATAATTCCGCTTTCAAAATTTAATGCTTCGAACGCGTCGTCAAGATAAGTTTGTTCATCTGTTAATTCAGAGAGCGTTACAACTGCATCCATAATCATCGAGGTTGCCGCTGGAACTGCACCATCATAAAACGCGCGTGTGCGAACAAACAAATCTGCTTGATCTTTTTCTGTGTCGTACCAACCTTCTCCAACTACATAAAAGCGTAATTTTGCTTGCGCGTATAGACTCTTCGCAAATGCGAGTGTTGATTGATCACCACTTGCCACATATAAAGACAAAAGACCACGAATCATTGCTGCGTAATCTTCAAGGAATCCAGCGTTTCCCTTGATCCCATTTCGCCAAGTTCGAAGTAGTCTGCCGTCTGTAGAAATCATTTCGGTTTCTATAAACTCTGCCGCTTGTTTTGCTCGTTCAATCCACGTTGGTTCATTTAACACACGACCTGCATCTGCAAGACCACCAATCATCAATCCATTCCAAGAAGTTATCACCTTGTCATCGGTTGATGGTTGATCACGGGTAGCCCTTACTTCAAGCAACGCACTATTAATAATTGCTACTTTCGTTTCAAATTCCTCTCGTGACAAACCGTGTGAGCGAGCAAGTTTTGATGGATGACCAACAAGGTATAAAACACTTGTTCTAGACACTTCTGGGTGATGTGGATCTTGGAAATTCGTGCCTTGATCTATGCCATAGACAGCAAGTGCAAAATCAATCTCATCTTCCAATCCTGCTGCTATGAGCGCATCACGCATTTCATTTTCACGCCACAAATAAGTCTCACCCTCAAGGTGATTCGTTTCTGCATCTTGAGCAGAAAGAAAACCGCCTTCAGGTGAATTCAATTCACGTTCAACATATTCCACGGTTTCACGGATGATGTTTGCGTACGTTTTATCTTCTGTTAATTCATATGCTTTTGCATAGGTTGCAAGAAGTTGACCATTGTCGTACAACATTTTTTCAAAGTGTGGCACGAGCCATTTCGCATCAGTGCTGTATCGGTGGAAGCCACCGCCAACTTGGTCATACATGCCACCCATGAGCATCGCATCGAGAGCTTTTTTAACTGCTTTTCTAACTTGTGGAATATCCCAACCTGCAACCATCAAGAAATCCATATAAATCGGCATTGGGAATTTCGGTGAAGTTGCAAAACCACCATTTGTTTTATCTTCGCTGGCGAGTAATGAGGAAATCCCTTGTTGTACTGTCTTAGAATTGACTACAACAGTTTTCGGTGCAACTGTCAATCGATTTACAACTGCTTTTGCAATTGCGTTAGCTTGCTTATCAATCGCCTCTCGATTATCTACAAAATTTTGAGACATGAAGTTGAGGACGGACATAAACCCTCTTCGTGAACCATGATCCTCCTTTGGAAAGTATGTTCCTGCATAGAAAGGTTTTAAATCATTTGGTTCAAGAAATACAGACATCGGCCAACCACCATGTCCGTTATTCATCATTTGGGTTGCAGTCATATAAATTTCATCAACGTCAGGGCGTTCTTCTCGATCGACCTTGATTGCGATGTAGTGTTCGTTAAGGATGTCAGCAACTTCTTGATCTTCGAAACTTTCACGTTCCATTACATGACACCAATAGCAGGTTGAGTACCCAATGCTCATAAAGATTGGTTTATTGAGTGCTCGGGCTGCCTCGAATGCTTCTTCACCCCATGGCCACCAGTGAACTGGATTTTGGGCGTGTTGCAGCAGATATGGGCTTGTGGTTTCACTGAGCCGATTCCGACCCTCAATTGCTGTTGGCGGGGTTTGATCTTGAGACCCTACTGCTTGTTCTTGATTTGACATTATTGTGATAATCCCTGCGATCATCAGGATGACCGACTTTTTTAGGTTCTGTTTCAACATCTCTGCATTCTATCACGCAACAAGATCCCTAAGGAGACAGTCTCAAGAGCGATTGTCAACCGTAGAGTACCCTTTGGACCACCCTTTTGATCGGGTATAACACCGAGTACAGGACCGGGTACAACACTCGGTACAACACCGAGTACAGGACCCGGTACAGTTGATTTGTTTAATTTATCCGCGGTCTTGTGAAATACAATAGTTACGTATTCCCAATGACGATAAGAGAATGGCTCTATGTCTATAAATCCTCAAATCATTATTCCAGTAGTAACAGCACTAACTGCATTGATTCTTCTCACAGCTGGTGGACGTCTTCTAAGACCCGCAGTTGGTCTTGCTGGTGGTCTTTTTGGGGCTGGATGTGGACTATTACTCGCCCAAAGCCTCGCTATTGACGTTTCTCCGTTGATCATTGCCCTAATCACCGGAATCATCGCCGCAGTCATCGCCGTAGGAATTGCGAAATTTGCAATTTTGCTGACACTCGCCATTGGTCTCGCAGTAGCAACCCCTGTTGTCACGTGGTATTCAGCTGGGCTTGGCGATGGGAAAGAAGTCGTCACCGATGTCATAGAAGCAGCGAGTACAGAATTGCCTCAAGAAGATATATCCGAAAAACCATCAATCAATCCGCCAGAAAAAATAAATGAGAATCCGCTTCCAGAATTATCTACGACAAACGCCATGGGGCTCGCTTTTGGCATGCTCACCCAACATGCAAGTAAAACTCTGCGATCTGGCATCAAACGTGCCAATGCGGCGTGGGATGTCATCCCAGCGGGTCCAAGACTCATGCTTGTGGGCGCAGCAATAACAGGTTTGCTCCTTGGTCTACTCATTGCGACCTTTATGCCTCACCTAGCCGCGTCAATTGTGACATCCAGTTTTGGCAGCGTGCTCCTCATTGAGGCATTGAGAAACGGCGCAACAATCATCTGGTCACAACAAGATTTTGCTGCGATCTCCCCAGATTTTCTATTACTTCTTTATGGTGGCCTCGCTTTGGCAGGTCTTGGGTTACAACTTACACTGTTTCGCCGTCCACCTCAAGAGAAAGCGAAGGCATAACGAGTTCTGCTTCTGGAGTTGTGACTGCTTCTTTTGCCTTGATCATCAAGTCCTCAAGAACAATCGGACCAGCAATGGCTATACATGCTCCAATAACTGCAACAGCTAGTGGCCAACGGAGTGTTACCTTCGTAGTTTCACCGTGATTTTGTGGTGATGCGAGTAACGCAAGACCAATCAAACGCAAGTAATACCACGCACTGATTGCACTACTCACTGCAGCAACAATGATGAGTGAAATTTGACCCGCTGCAATACCCGCTGCAAAAAGAAACAACTTGCCCCAAAATCCGAATAGCGGCGGAATACCTAAAAGTGATCCACACGCGACAGACATAGACGCCGCTGCAAGTGGACTTGTTCGGTACAACCCAGCAAGATCGTCCAAAGAATCAACGCGTTTACCATTCCTTGACAAACTTGCAAGTGTCGCAAAGGCAGCTGTGTTTGTGACGCCATAGATAAAGAGGTAAACAAGCACCGCTTGCAAACCCAGAGTTGGCCCCGCAATCACACCGATCAACATATATCCACTGTGTGCAATTGAACTGTAACCGAGCATTCGCTTGGCGGAGCGCTGCAACAACGCGCCAATGTTCCCAAGGATCATCGTCAGCACGGCAACTACCCACAAAGCCATTTCAATCGCTGGGGGCAATCCATCTTCCCAACCAACTGTAGAAAGCAACATAATAATTGCAATCATTCCCGCAGTTTTTGTAACAAATGCCAAGAACGCGGTTACCGCAGATGCGGCGCCTTGGTAGACATCTGGTGCGTACAGGTGCATTGGCGCAGCAGCAATTTTGTACAAGAGCCCAAATATTGCAAGCAACATACCTACTTGTGCAATCACGATAAGCCCACCGTTTTCTTGTTGCACTGCAAACGCTTCAGTTATTTCTTGTAACACAAGGGTACCTGTTGAAGCATATAACAAGGCAAATCCATACAACATCAGTGCTGCAGAAAGTGCACCAAGGAAAAAGTATTTCATTGCCGCTTCTTGTGCAGTACGTGACCAACGGCTGATCGCAACCATCACGTACGTTGGAAGTGAGACGAGTTCAAGTGCAAGGAATAACCATATTAAATCTCGCGCTTCACAAATTAAC
>JABABS010000045.1 GCA_014238125.1 Phycisphaerales bacterium | reverse complement strand
CACCAATGTTCCATCACACGATCGTAGTTTGCGCCGCCAGTTCCATGCACGAACAAATTACCTATACCCAATCTTGCAAGAAGCGTAAGCAAAAGCGCGCGAGGGCGAACGTTTTTTCGATTATCACCCCAAATCGGAAGTTCGTTTGTACCGAGAAAAAGAACGCCACTCTCTGGAAATGCGGCAACTGCTTCGTTATATGCAGTAATGCAAGCCCCTTTATTTGCAAACATAGCATCAATGACTGCTTCTCCAAGGGGGGTGGTGCACAGCGCAGTTGCAGCAATTTTGCAGTCTACTGAGGCATAAGGCAACATCAACGTGTCAGTTGCAGCGGCAATTTGCATTGCTGCATTGTGCTCATCGTTGTTCAATGCCCCAGAAAACATTACATCATTTGTTGTAATGGAAAGGGGTTTTTGATCGCACAAAGGGATAGTCCTGTCACATGAAGCGATACGAATTGTTTCAACTTGCAGCATGCCGTTTTGCAATTTTGGGATTTCAATTGCTCCTACATCACCAATATGATGATCAACAACAAGGTGAACGAGTTTCGCATTGCATTGCCTAGCAACTTCGCTAGCTGCAACAAACTTTGCCAAAATGCCTGGATGAAAAAAAATTGGTTGATGACCTACAATAATCATGTTCGCGTCTGGATCTAATCCAAGTGAATCACGAGTTTTGTTTTGCCAACTGCGAAGAGATTTACCGAATAAGTTTCCGGATTGTTCTACAAACAAATTCTCCCACATAGAAATTTCTGGAGTTGTTTCTAGAATTGTATCCTTGGTTAACAAGGCACTCTTTCCTCTGCTTTTGGCAATTGCGATGCGAACCTCCCAAGTTCTCTGCATAGAACTGCGCGGTAATGATCAATCCGTTCTAGAGGATCATCAAGTGGTCCACCGAATGTTCTCGTTGGGTCATTGTAAATCAATCGAACGGGAATTTCCTTTACGCGCAATTGCATCGCTGCCGCTTGCACCCACAGTTGAAGTGGAAACTCATATCCGTTTACATCAAAGTTAAATTCTGCAAGAGCAGAGACTCTGTACGCCTTAAAACCACAGAAAGCATCTGTTAATTCAAAACCAAGTGCATGATTTAATTCAGTTGTAATTTGTTTGTTAATTGCTTGCCGGTCTTCTGGGGGCATGTCGTTTTCAGAATGCAATTTCAAATATCGACTTCCAGAAACGATGTCACACTTATCCTCTGCGATCGCTTGCACAAACCGAGGAATCGCGGCTGGTTCGTGTTGTTCATCGCAATCCATTGTGATGAGCCAGTCGAATTGATCTACAACTGCCCAACGGAACATGTCTTGTAATGACCGGCCATATCCACGGTTTTCTGAATGCCGAATTACTTCAACAGGATGACCTGCAAGCAAGGCTGGCGTGAGATCATTTGACCCGTCGTCTACGACAAGCACGTCCTTAGTATATTTACAAACTTCGCTGAGCACAGGGTTTATGTACTTTGCTTCGTTATAAACAGGAATCCCGACCAATATTCTCTTCGTACTTTTCATGGATCTATTGTACTCTCTGAAAGGGAAAAAAAGAGCCCCGCAAATGCGGGGCTCTTTCGTGAAAACACGTAGAAAGTGATAAAAGGGTATTAGCCGCAATCACCGCCGTCATTACCGAATTGGTCACAGTTGAGGTAGATCGGATTTCCGTTCCACTGATATGTACCATCATCGCAATATCCATCGCCAACCCATGTTTCTGGGCAACAATTTCCGTTGCAATCTTCAATCTCGCCAGCGGGACAACCGCCGCCACCACCACAATCGGTGCAGTCGCCACCGTCACATTGGAATTGATCGCAATTGAGATAGATCGCTACGCCAGCAGGGCCACCGTATCCATAATCTGCAGGTATATAAACACCACTATCACAATATCCATCTGCTATCCAATCTGTATAAACAGAATCTTCAAAGCATGTACCCATACAGTCTGGCGAATAACCAACTTCACATTCACCACCACCACCACAAGGGTCGCCGTCACATGTTGAATTATCACCTTGGTATGCACCACCTGCAGCAGAGCAGTCGGCTTCAGTACCAGTTGTACAACTTGTACCAACACAGCAAGCTCCTGTTGGATCGCTGCCACCATCGCAGTCGCCGCCATCGTTATTGAACGTATCACAGTTGAGCCAGATAGCTACGCCTGCTGGGCATTCATCACAACCATAATCAGCTGGAATATATGCACCATCGTCGCAGTAGCCGTCGCCAACCCACGATTCATATACATAGTCTGGGAAGCATGAACCTTGGCAGTCTGCAGTCCAGCCCGCTTCACATTCACCACCACCACCACCGCATGCGTCAGCAGTACATGATGAATTGTCACCGTTATAAGAACCGCCAGCTGCAGTACAGTTTGCAGAAGTCATAACTGCACATTCGGTATCAAAGCAGCACGCACCTGTTGGATCGCCGCCACCTTCACATGGACCCCAAGCATCAATTACTACAAGGAGATCAGAAACATCTACAACACCATCACCATTTACATCAGCATTGGCATCATTGGTTCCCCAAGCACTAATCATTGCAAGAACATCACCAACATCAACTGTTCCATCACCGGTGACATCTGCGTCACACGTTGAAGGTGAACCACAAGTGTCAGCACCACAAGTAGTATTTGCACCAGCCCATTCGCCACCATTAGTAGAACATTCAACAGCAGTCAACACGAAACAATCAACACCGAAACAGCATGCTCCTGTTGGATCGCCGCCACCGCCACAATCTGGGCAGTCGCCACCATCACATTGAAATTCGTCACAATTAAGATAGATCGCTACGCCAGCAGGGCCGCCGTATCCATAATCTGCTGGAATATATGCACCATCGTCGCAATAAGTATCGCCGACCCAATCTGTATAAACAGAATCTTCGAAGCATGTTCCCACGCAGTCTGGTGAGTAACCAACTTCGCAGCCGCCGTTGTCACAAATTGAGGCATCACAAGCAGTGTTATCGCCTTGATAACTACCGCCCTCGGTACCACAAAGAGCTTGTGTCATAATTGAACAGAATTCACCTTGGCAACATGCGCCTTCAGGTGCGCCACCACAAGGGTAACTTATACATGAAACGTTATCGCCTTGGTATGTACCACCTATTGCAGAACAATCTGCAGCAGTACCATATGTACAACTCGTGCCAACACAGCATGCGCCGGATGGGTCACCGCCACCGCCGGGAACGAGCGTGTCAATTGCTTGAGCGCCTGTTCCAGATGGGTCTAACCAGTTACTTAAACTACTTGAATTACTACCGTCCCAAGATTGATAAAGCGAACGACCGTAATAATCATTCAAATCGTTTGGACAATACGAAGAACCACAACAAAGTTGACCAACAACTCTATGATTTCCATCAAAAAGTGGTGAACCAGATGAACCCGGAGCAGTTCGACCTTCGCCCCAGTTGACATCCCAATATTCACCGCTCGCTTGAACCGTGTCTGGGAATGAAATTCTTTTTTCTGCTGCTTCTGGGTGATGAATACCAGCGCCGAGTGATGCAGAACTTGCTCGTGACCAACCAGCATAAGTAATGCCCCAAGCAGCATTTGGATTAGATGAGAGTTGTGTCAGAGTAAAGTCACTATACGATCGAGTCGCACGCATACTTGAACCGCTTGTAAATTGGCTAAAATTACCATCGCCATTGCCACCGCTGTCACCACTTCCAGGTGTCCGGCAATAACTGTTTTGGTAATTCCAATACACAACAATAGATGAGTCGCTGCCGTTTGTTACACCACAATGGTTTGCAGTGAGGAATAAAGGAGATTGATTTTGCGAAGTGTTATTCATCATAACACCTGTGCAAGTCAAGTAACCATTAAGCGTGTACACGCCAACAGATGGAATTTCATCCCACCAACTGTTGCCTTCTGGACAAGCAACATCAATGTTGCAAGATTCAGATGAGCCACGACCGGCAGCATCGCCAACCCAACGATAACCGGAGTTAATCGAAGTTAGTTCGATACCTTTAACAATATGACCTTTTTGATCTGAGTTAACGACGATTTCAATGAATGCTTCGCTGCCAGGTACAACTGGAGTCCAGAGTTGGCCATGTGATTTATTATCGTCAGCAGTGAACGAACGAATTCGATAATCACCACTACCATCAGTGATTGTCATCGAACCACTTGAAGGCATGTTGTATCGACCAAAACCAAGGTTCATCGAGATCGCATTGTCACATGAAACTCTCAAAGTCCAACGTTGTGTATTCATGTCCACACGTTCCCAAATACCATCCGTCGCCGGAGTAATTGACTTTGTGGTTGGAACAGCAAACTGTGGTGCTTGACCTGATTTTTCTCTTGAAAGATCTGCATCAAAAAGTGCCGAATAATCTAGACTCTGCACTGTAACTACAGGGATTGCATCCTTTGGCAAACGATTCGCTGCTTCTTGGTCAAGACCCGCGAGGGCCGTGGTACACAAAGCAGCAAGTAATATTGGCGTGATTGTCATGTGTGGACTCCTTGTTCTCCAAACAAACTCCTATTGATCTATCTCGTGCACATTGCACTCTTTTTAATATATATAGATATATTATCTCTAATACGCTATTCGCAGGAGTGACTTGACTCGGTTTCAACAAAATAACGAGTTTCTACAATTATCATGCAATAACTCGCTATTTAAGGGCAAATTAAACTCATTTTCAACATATTAAACTGAGTATGTCACGGTACACCATTGAACCTGAACGGGTCATTCAATGCTGCTATGCCAAGGCGAACATACGATTATTGAAATTCCTCTTTCTGACCATTTGAAAGTTTCCGGCAACCCTCTATCAAATAGGTTACTTCATGAAAGTGATTCGCTGTTGATGTTGGTGCCAATAGATTTTAAGCGCGCAGCGAAATTGATTTGACAACACAACTTTTTTAATCGCGTTCACCTTATTTGCATTGGGCACATTTACATATCTGAGCATAGTTCAATAAATAAACACATTTTGTATTACAAATGGATTGCGAGAACATGATTGGCAGCAAGCGAATTTTGAATCCCGCTAGAACAATGTAGCGATACTAAATTACTCGCACGCGCCCCAAGCATCGATCACGATAAGCAAATCAGCAACGTCAACGATCCCGTCGGCATTCACATCAGCATCCATATCATTTGAACCCCATGAACTAATGAGCGTGAGCACATCGCTTACATTTACAAAACCATCGCCATCCACATCTGCAGGGCAATCTGGATCGGGTAAACAATCTACTCCACTACAAGCCGATCCATCACCTTGATAGATACCATTTCCAGCAAGACAAAGTGTTTCATTTACATCAAGGCAGGCGCCGCTTGTTCCAACACAACACGCACCTGTTGGAGCAGCACTTGGATTCCAAGTGTCTAGCGCTTGCACGTTTGACCCAGTCGGATCGAGCCATGCACTCAAACTACTTGAAGTTCCACCAGACCATGACAATCCTATTGATCGTCCATAATAATCATTTGAATCATTTCCACATGCAGCACTCCCGCAGCAAAGTTGTCCGACTATTCGATGGTTTGCATCGTAGAGTGGCGAACCAGACGAACCCGGTTCTGTTGTTCCTTCTGACCAATTTACATTCCAGTATTCACCGGAAGCAGTGCTGTAATCAGGAAAAGAAATTCGCTTCTCAGAAGTAGATGGGTGATGGATTCCTGCACCAGTACCACTGGTGCTAGAAGACCTAGACCAACCCGACCATGTAACACCCCAAGATGAGTTTGGTTCAGAAGAGAGTTCTGTCAGCGTAAAATCTGTATACGATCGCGTCGCTCGCATCGTCGAACCATTTGTGAATTGATTGTAATTTCCATTACCAGATCCTCCGCTCTCCCCACTACCGGGAGTGCGACAATAACTGTTTTGATGGTTCCAATACACAACGATTGAAGCATCACTACTACTTGTGACACCACAATGGTTTGCAGTTAAAAAGTACGGCGTTTGATCTTGCGAAGTATTGTTGATCATCGCACCAGTACAAGTCCACCACCCACTGAGTGTGTAAACTCCAACCGAGGGAATTTCATTCCACCAATCATCACCTTGTCCGCAAAGTACGTCGATATTACATGACCCAGACGATCCTCGATCGCCACCACCTTTAAATCCTTGGTACCCACTGTTGATTGAAGTAAGTTCAATATTTTCAGAAACAAATTTCATTTCGGAATTATTAACAACTATCTCAATGACTGCTTCATTTGATGGAACGATAGGTGTCCAAAGCTCACCGTGATCTTTATTGTCTTCAGAAGTAAACGGGCGAATCTGGCAATCAATTGATAAATCCATAATTGTCATAGAACCACTTGGCGGCATGTTATATCTGCCAAAACCTAAGTTCATAGAAACTGCATTGTCACATGTAACGCGATACGTCCAACGCACCATGTTTCCATCAAGTTGTTCCCAAATACCATGCGTTGCAGGTGTCACGGCAACTGCCGTTGGAACAGCAAAACGAAGCGGTAGACCTGTTCGCTCTCGTTGAATGTCTTCTTCAAAAAGTGTGGCGTAATCTAGTGAAGGCGCGGACATTATTGGAATAACTTCAACTGGAAGCCGCTCTTGGCTAACAGCGGTATTTGAAGTAAGAAGCGCAGTTACAAAAATAGCTTGAATCATTTTTTTCTCCATTTGATATGTGAACACAATGCCACCTTTTTGAATTCAAAGAGTACACCATAGAGACGCAGTTGCAAAGAAAAAGATCCGAAAAACGGTGTAGAGAGTCGTTTATTGAGGCACCAAGGGGTCTCGGCGGTACAATTTGGTATTTAGTGACCAAATACGTTCCGTAAATGCTTCGTTTCCCGCAAGAGATCCTTGGGTTGGACGTGCTAAATCTAGCGCTGTTTGCGTATGCGCATCTAGATTATCGAGTTGTGATACAAAAATTGCTTCTGGAGTAGCTGGTAATTTCGCAGCACCATGTTCAAGTAAACCATGATGACTCAAAACAATATGCTGTAGCACTGTTAGAAAACCATCGGGCAACGGTTCGCCGAGCGATTCCTCTGCAACCTTTGCTTTCTCTTCTAACCAGATTGCACCTCTTGCAATGTGCCCAATTAAATTGCCTTCACGTGTATATTCAAATCCACGATCCCAACGCAATTCTTGTGTTTTACCTAGATCGTGTATAAAGAGACTCAACAAAATAATATCGCGATTGAGTCTTGGATAATTCGGCAACATCGCATCTGCAAGTTTTATCAGTTGCAGTGTATGTTCAAGTAAACCACCAATCCATGCGTGATGTATTTGCATCGCAGCTGGGGCAACTCTCATTTTGTCCATCAGTGCTGCATCGTCAAAGTATGCACCTGCGATTGCCTTTGCCGCTGGATGCGTCAACGACTGCATGATTGCAGTCACTTCTGCAAACATTTCATCTATGTTTTTATCAGAACTTGGCAGGAGATTAACGAGCTCTTCTTTTGTAGGTTCGTGTGACCAAATTTCTCGTATCTTGATTTGCAACTTGTCTTGGTACATTTCCTGCTCGCCTTCGATATTAACGAAGCCCGTTGCAGTAATGTCTTGCATTGTTGCTGTGTCAAAACGCCATAGACGACCAATTGCTTCGCCTGTTGCATCACGAAGCAAACATTTAAGGAAAGGATCGCCGTTACGCGTTGTCCCAACTTGGGGATTCACCAGTGCATACACTCCATGCACGAAACCCTGCCCTGTCATATCACAAACTTTTGTACTCATATGCGTATTGTACCTTTAACTCAACTCTGGTCTTGGCGTATTCTCGACATCACTTCTGGAATTTCACTCAACAAATCTGTCGCAAGCATGCCTGAAGAACCGCGGGTTTTTACAAACCGCTCTCCAGCCATTGCATGTATCTTCACGCCAAGAACAGCTGCTTCAAATAAATGCATTGGACCATCTGCACCATACCCCGTAACAAGACCCCCAATAATTCCGGAAAGTACATCCCCTGTTCCGCCCGTAGCTAGCACAACGCTTCCACCTGTTTCTTCATAAGTGTTCACGCCATCTGAAATTACCGTGTTGTTGCTTTTTAAAACTATGACACAACCAAGCGCCCTAGCTAATGCTTCAGCAGCAAGTTGTAGATTATCTGCAGTTTGTGTAATACCTAGTTTGTCTGCGAGACGTCTATACTCACCCACGTGCGGTGTCATGATTGTTGGCGATTGTAACTCTAAATGCCCCGCTTCAAGATTAGCAAAAGCATTAAGGCCATCGGCATCGAGCACAACTGGTCTATCATCCCGCGCTAAAAGTGTTGCAACGATTTGTTGTTGTGGCCAGTCACTCCCAAAACCGGGGCCAATAACTAAACACCTACAGCCTGCTGCGTGTCTATCAATTGCTTCGATTGCACTGCTACTCATCAACCTTCCAACTTCGTCAACTGGTAATTCGATACCTGTTGCGCTTGGTGCCATCGTCAATGCATCAGACAAAATTGTTCTGGGCATCGCAAGTATGCTTTTACCGCACCCGCTTCGCATCGCTGCATTTGCCGCAAGTGTGGGTGCGGCAATCATCACCGCTCCATCTTCACTTCGCTGCCCACCAATGACACACACACTACCAAATGTTCCCTTGTGTCCGTCGATCGGTCGAGTTGGAAGTTTGAATTTACCGCTCACGTTTTCAGTTGCCTGTTTTTACAACTTCAATTTCAGTATTTCCAATAAATGCCATTATCCCAGCCATATCAGCGTTCACGCTTTCTGCTTTTAGCGAAGAAGTTGTTGATGCAATGTGTCCAACATTAAATTGTTTTGATAATGTTGCATCGAAATCCATCCATTTTCCATCAACAAGAGCCTGCGACCAAAAATGCCATCCAAACACACCGTTTGCTTTTCCAAAATTTGCAAGATCGGGTGAGACATACACAACGCCCATCACACCACGCGAAGGGATACCCGAAGCACGCAGTAATCCACAAAGCAACACGCCATGCTCACTGCAATCACCAGAAGGATCTCTCGCAACTTGTGATGCTGAGGCGAAGGCGTTTCCAAATCCTTTATTCGTAATAAATTGATACACAAATGCACGCATTGCTTCTGCTCGATCAAATGTACTCGCATTTGCTGGCAAATTTTTCACAGCTTGTTTTGCTAAAGTAATTATTGCTGCATCTGTTCCATCACAAAGTGCGGTTTTCGCAAGATATTGCGGATCGCTCATCTCTTCTGCTGTTGCAACTTGAGGTTGATCTAAGTCTAACACTACGGTACATGACCCATCTTTATTTGCTGTTGCAGTTTGGTATCCACTAGTAGGAAACACAACGGATCTTCCATCTTTGGATTTTGCAATCATTTCGATTTTGCGAACTGACCCATCATTTGGAATTTTTTGATCAGGTTCGATGAACATTGTAACCATCAGTTCGGGGACTTCGCCGACAGGCGACTGCGCAGATTGTTTCGACATGAGTATATTTTTCATCTCTCCAAATCCAGCATTCATTGCTGTTTCAATTTTTTTGCCCGTACTGTCATAACTATCAATGCCAGTTATTGGCATTGCGTCATTTTCTGTCTTCCATGTTGAAACTTTTTTTGTTTCACCCATAACAACTCGGTCACCTTCAGAAAGTTTTGTAAGCACAACGGTAATTACAGTTGGCCCTAACTCAGGCGAAAGTGTTTGATACGCAATTGTAGAAACACCTTTTATAAGTTGTTCCTTAAAGTACCTGTCTACAACCTGCGGTGTCATCCAGTCGCCTTTTGGCAGAGGCATTTTGTTTGTGACAGGTGCACCACCAGCAACAGATGTCATTTCAATTTCAGTATCAGTGAATTTCCAAGTTGACTCACTCACTTGCCCCATTGCGGCTTGAACAGTATGTACTGAAACTGGTTTGCCATCCTTCGTTTCGATGAATTCATTGACAACTTCAATTTCTATCAAAACTCCGCCACGAGAAAGTTCCAATTGTTGTGTTGAAGTCGAACGGTACAGATTCCCTTCTTCTTCTAGTGTAATGTGAAGCCACCCAGATTTTGCATCTGAAATCGTTAATCCATACCAATCATCTTCAACTATTTGCCAATCGGCAGCGGAAATTGAAGCGAGTAAAAGAACGAAAAATAGTGCTTTACGAATCATCTGATTGAATCTCCTGTGATCGCATGAGGGGAAATAAAATAACATCTCGAATTGATTCGTTGCCAGTCAATAACATGACAAGCCGATCAATACCTAAACCCAAACCACCCGCTGGAGGCATACCAACACGCAGTGCGTGAATAAAATCTTCATCAAGTGTTCTAAACGCAGCAGTTTCATCATCTTCACCATCAAGTTGTTCAGTGAATCGCTGCAACTGCAAGTCTGGATCGTTGAGTTCTGTATAGGCGTTTGCAATTTCCATATCAGCTATAAAAAGTTCCCAGCGATGTGACAATGTCGGATCATCTTCATGTGGGCGAGTGAGTGGGGAAATTGCACTTGGAAAATCTGTAACGAATGTTGGTCTTGAAGAAACAATTGCACTCTCTGCAATTGTTTCAAATAAATCACCCACAAGTAACCAATGATTACGCACGTCTGCGTTTGCGATGTGAAGTTCAGCCGCCTTCGTACGAACTGCCTGTTCGTCTGACATTGGAATGCCAACTGCATTTTCAAAAAGAACGCCATACGCAATTCGTTCGAATGGCTTTGAGTAATCAATGGCGTAGTCACCAAACGCAATTGCAGCAGGATCACCAACAACTGTCGCTGCTTCACGAACCATTTCTTCGGTGAGTGTCAACATTGTTTCACAATCTCCAAAGGCTTGATACGCTTCAAGCATTGTAAATTCTGGATTGTGCCTTCGTGATACACCTTCGTTTCGAAAGTTTCGATTTATTTCATAGACCTTTCGCATGCCGCCAACGAGCAATCTTTTTAAGTACAACTCTGGTGCAATACGCAAGTATAAAGGCATGTCAAGTGCATTGTGATGCGTCTGAAACGGTCGTGCTGCTGCGCCACCGGCAAGTGGTTGCATCATTGGCGTTTCCACTTCAAGGTATTGTTGTGCGTCCATAAAAGAACGAATCTTTGAAACAATAT
>JABABS010000086.1 GCA_014238125.1 Phycisphaerales bacterium | reverse complement strand
ATTTCTTTTGAAGAAGGCATAGTAGAAAAAATGCAATACATGCGTGGTATACAAGAAAGAATAGAGCATGCTGTTACCTCTGGCGAGATGACTCGCAAGGAAGCAGAAGAAAAGTATAGTGCGATGCTAAAGGACAAAAAAGAAAATACAGGCAATGCACGCGCACAAGCATATTTGAAAAAAGTTGCAGGTGAATTAAAACAAGCAGTTGCAAACGGCGAAATTACTGATGAAGAAGGCAAAGCAAAATTTGCAGAAGCAGAAGCACGTATAGAAAAACGAATGGGTAAAAAAAATGAAGGCAACAAACGTGCTGAAGCTTATTTGGCACAAGTTGGCGCTGAAATTAAAGAAGCAGTCGCAAACGGCGACATGACTGCTAAAGAAGGCAAGGCAAAATACGCAGAAACAGTTGAACTTGTTAAGCAGCGTATGATGGCTAGTAAATCAAAGGGTCAATCAAAGCAGATTACTAAAGAAGATTATGACGCAGCTGCATCAAAGATGGCCAGAATGGTCAAGGCTGGTGAAATCACACGTGAACAAATGCAAGCACGGCTTGATGGAATGAAAAAAAGAATGAGCGGCGACGATCGAGAGGAACCCTCCGATGACTGCATGGCACTACGCCGTAGACTTGGCGAAGCTGTTCGAAATGGCGATATGACTCGTGAAGAAGCCGGAAAAGTATGGGAAGACGAAGGCTGCTAAACCAATTAACTTTTAATACCTTTTGTAATCGCCCATCCAATCGGATGGGCGATTTCTTATACCATAGCCTTCATGCGTATCTGTCTGCTAACAAACCAAGACTTAGACGACCCTACGATTCGTGAACACGATTGGCCGTGTGACCCGCGACCATTTTTGCCCGACGACGAATGGCACCTTGCAGTTCTTGGAGAAAAACACGAATCCGTTGCACAAGTCGAAGCACTCATTGAAGAAGGTTTTGATTTGTTTTTTAATCTATGCGATGGCGCAGAAGATCAACTTGACCATCCAGGCATCGAGGTTATTCTGACATTAGAAAAACATGGCGTTCCATTTACAGGAGCAACAAGTAAATGTTACGAACCTACTCGCAAAGACATGAAAGATGCGTGCACCAAACATGGCATTGCCACTCCAAAGTTTGTGTTTGCAAAAACAGAGAAAGATGTCGAGAAGGCAATCAAGATGTTGAAGTTTCCACTCTTTGTCAAACATCACAATAGTTATGCGAGCGTTGATATCAGCCGCGCTTCAAAAGTGATGTCCCCTGCTGGTCTAAGGCGACAGGCAAAGAAAATTATCAGCAAGCATGGGGCGGCGCTCATCGAGGAATACATCGATGGTCTTGAATGCACCGTACTCATTGCCGAAACTCCAGGAAAGCCAGAAGAACCAACTACCTACACACCAGTTCAATATGAGTTTCCAGAAGGTGAGTCTTTCAAACATTCTGATATGAAATTTGTTGATTATGGCGGGCTTAAAACATTTCCAGTACCAAATAATAAACTCGCCAAACGATTACGAGAAGAATGTGCAAAGTTTTTTATCGCGATGAATGCAGAAAGTTTTGCAAGGTGTGATATTCGTGTGGACAAGGACGGAACGCCCTACATCCTTGAAATCAATATGAACTGCGGCGTGTACTTTGAACCAGAAGCATATGGCAGCGCAGACTTTTGCATTGACCTCAATCCCGAAGGCCATGTTGGGTTTACACAAAAACTAGTTGATGCTGCGTTTGCAAGACATAAAAGTGACTAGAGTTAATTTGGTAGTATATATTTATGTCCAATACCAATGATCAAGACTCTTCTCAGGACAACACAACTGAGGAGTTTATTTCACCTGCACCTATTGATACTCTGTCAAATGATCCGATGATCGGTAAGAAAATCGGATCCTGTACTATTAAACGCATCATTGGCACTGGCGGGATGGGGACTGTATACGAGGCTGTTCAAGAAAATCCGCGAAGGCGTGTTGCTCTAAAAATAATGAAGCATGGCATTTCTTCCCCATCTGCAATACACCGTTTTGAATTTGAATCACAAACCCTTGCTCGATTAAAACACCAAGGTGTTGCGCAAGTCTACGAGGCAGGAACACATGATGATGGATCAGGTGGCATCCCCTACTTCGTTATGGAATATGTTGTCAATGCAAAACCGATTACACAATATGCAATTGAAAGAAATCTTGATACGAAAGAAAGATTGCTCTTATTTGAAAAAGTCTGTAATGCAATACAACATGGTCACTTAAAAGGAATTGTTCATCGTGATCTTAAACCCGGCAATATATTAGTAAACTCAAACGGACAACCGAAGATTATTGACTTTGGTGTTGCAAGATCAACAGATAGTGACCTCGCTTTAACAACATTGCAAACTGATGTTGGGCAATTAATTGGCACGTTGCAATACATGAGCCCTGAGCAGTGCGAAGCAGATCCAAGTGATATTGACATTCGTAGCGATGTATATGCACTGGGTGTTATTCTTTTTGAATTGCTTACGGGCAATTTGCCATATGACCTCAGACGTGTGGCTATTCATGAAGCTCTGCGAATTGTTTGCGAACAAGAGCCTACGCGGTTATCTAAATCAAGCAAACATTTACGTGGTGACATTGAAATAATTGCTCAAAAAGCACTTGAAAAGAACCGAGATCGTCGATACCAATCTGCCACCGCTTTGCAACAAGATGTTAGCCATTACCTCAACGATGAGCCAATTTCTGCAACTCCTCCAGGAGTTTTCGATTACATTCGTAGATTCGCGAAAAAACACATCGCCGCTACGACTGCGATTGTTTCCATTTTCGTCGTCCTTGTTGCTGGGGTAATTGTTATTTCAACATATGCCGTCAAATTAGAAAGGCAACAGGATCTCCTTGCAACAGAAAAGGCTCTACTTACAAAAGAAATTACTCGAAGTAAATCAGTAAAAGAATTTGTTTCGACCATGCTTACCCATGACTGGGATGATGAAATGGACAAAGAAGCAATGATCCATGTTCTTGATGAAGCATCCGCTTCTGTTGGTAACAAGTTTAAAAATCAGCCGCTGGTCGAAGCAGAAACGCGAAGAGTCATCGGCGCTTCATATCTCCAAATTAATAAATATGCAGAAGCGAAAGAACATTTTAAAGAAGCTCTTTTCTTGTTCGACAAGCATTCAGATCGTGTTCGTTTGAATGAAAAGACGGTTGGTGTTAGTTTGAATTCTCTATCAACCATGGTCCAACTTGGACGTGTTCATTTCTTGCTTGGAGATTTCCCAAAAGCAAAAGAATATCTAACGGATGTTATTCTTCTTTCCAAAAACGCGCTGGGAGAAAACCACAATGTTGGATTTAAAGCAAACTCTGCTATGGCTGAGTTGCTTAACCGACAAGGGAAATACAACGAATCTGAAAAGTACATCAATATTGTGTTGGACACCCGGCGCAAAACACTCGGCAATAACCACATAAATACTATTTCATCCATTGCACAGTTAGGCGTCGTGTATTTTGGACAGGGAAAATACAAAGAAGCTGAAGATTGTTTTAGAGAAGCGCTAACAGTCCAACAAAAAATTCATGGGGGAAATCATCCAACCACGTTGAATACCATGTTGAATTTAGGGAATGCCCTGTTCACTCAAAAAAAATACGAAGAAGCAAAACCCATTCTAGTAGAAGTACTTAAAACAAATCGCCGAATACTTGGGGACGACGACCCTGCAGTTGTACAAGTGCTCAATAGTATCGGCTCTCTTTTGAAAGCACAAGGCCAGTTTGCAGAAGCTGAGCCCTACTATCAAGAAGCGCTCGAAATAAGCATACGAGTTTCTGGCGATTCGCACCCAAAAACCCTTTGGATGACTGGCGCACTTGGTGATTTATTCGCAGCTCAAGGAAAATTAGAGGAAGCAGAAGCGATCTACGCCAAGTCATTAGAAACAAGCCGAAAAGTGTATGGCGATGAAAACCGGAGCACCGTCTTTTTAATTGGCGGCGTTGGCGAGTTACTTTTGAAACAAAAAAAATATGCCGAAGCAGAAATTACTTTACTTGAACTTATAGAAATATATTCACGAACTTTGCCTCCGGAACACCCGGATATTTATTGGGCGTACGATACTCTTGCAAAAATCTATGGTGGTTGGGGCAAACCAGAAAAAGCACAGAAATACCGAGATTTACTACCTAGTGACAACAGTTCCTCGTTTTAAATTGCTAGAAACGCGATGTGATACTCTTCTTTTTGAATTCTCTTGCATTTTGTTGAGATATACTTAAAATTTGGGTATGAATATCACAATGCTACTCCCCTGCGTTCTACTTTCCGTTGTGAATTCAGACTGTTTTCATACGCAACCGGTGACAACTGAATTATCAGGAACGCTATCGATTAACGCAATGAACAACAACCAAATCCTAACGGGTCAATTTGATGGAAGTTCAAACGAGATGTTTGTGTGGGCAAATGGAGAAATTGTCACGAGGGTTACGCAGTTTAATGATAGTCTCGGTGTATTGATTAACAACAATGATGTTGCCGCT
The DNA here is from genome assembly GCA_014238125.1 of Phycisphaerales bacterium. Taxonomy (GTDB): domain Bacteria; phylum Planctomycetota; class Phycisphaerae; order Phycisphaerales; family SM1A02. Next base: position 9,715 of record JABABS010000086.1, on the reverse strand, counting down.
GGATTGGGAAGCAATGGCATCTCTCAAGATGACAGATTAATTATTGCAGACGCCTTTGGAGAATTTGACGTTGTCGCAACAATAGTAGGTAGTGCAGGATGGTCTTCATTAACTTCAATCAATGAACAAGGTTCAGTTGTAGGCAACTATTCTGCTGGTTCTGGATCAAGTGACTGGCAAGCATTTTTGTGGACTGAAAAAAGTGGAATGCAAATCGTCGAACCAACTGCAGAGACAACCTACGCCTATGACATTGATGAGCAAAACCGAGTCGCAGGTCAAATTCTAATTGCTGGAAATTATCAAGCAATGCTCTGGGATGATGGAGTCACCATTAATCTTGCAAAACAACTTAACTTAATGGGCAACTCAGCGAGTCGCTATTTCGACGCGCAAGGACGAATACTGATTTCCGAATTTGTCGATGGTATCGCAACATTCCAATGGTACGACCCAAGCAACACTTCACTCGTTGAAATTCACGAATTTCCTGTTGGCTCGTACACATTACGAGCAGTCGCTTCCGAAGATGGACGAGTTGCGTTTAGTTGGTCCGACTCAACACTTGGTCCACAACTCGCACGATGGTCCGATGAGAATGGTTTTGAATATGCAAGTCTTGACAAAAATATTCTTGTGATTTCTGCTATTTCGATAGGTCTAGATGGAACGATTGCATGTAATGCATTAACGTTGCCCGTCTACGATTCAGTCGCGATGGTATGGTCTGAAGAAACTTCTCCTGAATCACTGCACGGGCATATACCTGATTCACCAATTGCATCGAGAGTTGTTGCAATGAACGAAGATGGCCACCTACTTGTCAAGGGAGATGCGAAACACTGGATGCTCGAACAAACATGCGTCGCAGACTTGGACAATAATGGTTTTCGTGATGTCACGGACATATTAATTCTTCTTGGTGCTTGGGGGCAAACTGATCAAGATTCATGCGGTGCTGATATCGATGGCAATGGTATCGTCGATGTAGCCGATCTGCTCGCCTTGATTGATTCTTGGGGGCCATGCGAGTAACGGTTACAAATAAAACTAATTAGTTTAGTAGCAGCAGAGCAACGCCAATTATTGAAACAAACGCTCCAAAAACAGCACTGGATGTTATCTGCTCTTTTTCAAAAATCTTAGCAAAGGGCAATATCATAATTGGCGACAAACTCATTAAAGTCGCTGCAACACCAGTATCCATATTTTCGATGGAAATAAGACCAAGCCAAACACCAAGCACTGGACCAAATATAGCCCCCGCTAGGATGCAAATGAATACTGAGAAATTAATTCTAAAGTGGCATTCTCTTTTTGCTCTTTTGTAAAAAGCATAAAATAACAGTAGTCCCGTTGCTCCAACTCCACCAAAACACATTCTGATATACGTAGCTGATAGCGGAGTAACCCCTGAATGGTAGAGTGTGTTTACAATATTTGGGTCAGATTCTTTCATGCCCAACTTAGCAAAAACAAGACCAATAGCCTGCCCAAGTGAACCTAAAAATGCGAACATGATTCCAACCTTAACTCGTGGATATTTTTTATTCGTATTTTTTTCGCCTCTAGTAAGAATAGCTATTGCAATGCCTGCCATAGTTAGAAGCATGCCTAGTAAATCAACATAACTTAAATTCTCATTTAATACAACAAAAGCAATAATTGCAGTAAGAGCAGGCGTGCATGTCATTACAAGAGTAGTAAGCCTAGGACCAGCATCGATAAGCGCTCGATAAATAAACTGATCGCCTATAGCAAGCCCAATGATGCCTGAAATAGCAAGACATAGAAGTGAAAATGAGCTAATTTCTGGCCAAATGTTTCCGTAAACGAGCCAATGTATGAGGCATAAAATACATATAGCTATAAAAATTCGCACTGCGTTCACTACAGTTGCGCCAACAACACGACCAGCAGAGGCTAATACAAGTGCTGTAATAACCCAACAGGCCGAAGCTGCAAGAGCTGAAATTTCTCCTATATATTGCATGTGCAATTACATAAATAAATCAAGCAACTTTATCCTTCACAAATACTAATGTAGTATTCTCACTTGCTGAAGGATCAAACTGATAACCACCTAGATTAAACTTTTTAAAATCATTCAACGTTGTTGGCTTTGACATACACACCCACCGCGCCATCAAACCTCGTGCTGTTTTAGCACTAAAAGAGATAAAACGTGTCTTGCCACATGATCTTTCTAGGAAGGTAGTATCAATGATTGGCACTCCTAATTGGTCTAGGCTCAAGGCTTTGCAATATTCCTGACTTGCTAGATTAAGTAACCATTGAGCATTTATCTTTTTAATATCTTCATGGAGCAAATGTGTAATTGCATCGCCCCAAAATTCATAAAGGTTTTTGCCTTTATCGGTTTTAAGTACCGTTCCCATTTCTAAACGGTATGCTTGGATTTTATCTAAAGGCCTAAGCAGTCCATACAATCCACTTAGAATCCTAATACAGTCCTGACTAAAATCTAATGCTTTTTTATCGAAAGTTGATGCATCTAACCCTTTGTATACCTGACCTTGAAAACAAAATACTGCAGGCCCAGTCTCATTCTTCTTATTGCCAAATGCCCGCCAGCGTTCAACGTTTAGTTGAGAGAGTTTTTCAGAGATTTTCATTTGTTTCGCCAATTTGCTCGAAGAGTATTTCTTCATTTTCGAAGCAAGTAATTCCGTTTGTGATGTCAATCGAGAATTACTCATCTTCGCCTTATGAAGGCAATTCATATCGAGTGTCTTTGCGGGTGAAAGTATTGCTATAAATTTTGACATAGATTTGTAATTCTACCCTATAGCAATTTCCAGTATAACCGTTGTAATTGTTTATCATGGCTGTTCCCGTATAATAATAAACGGTAATTCCCCTATCTCATGAAACACAATCAAAAACGAATTAAATGGACCTTATTTGCCGCTGTTTCTTTGCCTCTTTGCCTATTAGCCGCCGCCATACAGTTCTTTAATTACAAAGCAATAAATGAACAGTCGATTAAACACATAGAAGCGATTGTTCAAAAAGAAGCCGTCGAAATTACTCTTGATTTCGACATGCTTTTTAGCCAAGCAGAACAAGTTGCACAATTATCTGCCACAACAATAATGAATCATCCAACAATGAATATTGTTGATATATTTGAACTTCTTGAAAATAATGTACAGCAAAAGGATATATATGGATCCTGCGTAGCATTTGAACCATTTGTTTTTGACAGTGACCTTGAACTCTTTGCGCCATATGTTTGCGACGATGAATCTAAGAGTCCGCCATTTCGTTTCCTAGACATTGCAGAAGATGCATACGACTATAGAGATCATGAATGGTACAAGAAACCCATTACATTAAAGAAGCCAATCTGGACAAAGCCATATTTTGACGAAGGCGCTGGAAACATATTAATGAGTACATATTCTGTGCCATTGATAAACAATAAAGATGAAATTTGGGGAGTAGTAACAATTGACATCGCACTAGATGAAATTTCGGCGAAATCAACTTCCAGCAACAAACTTAAAGGTTCTTCTTTGATGATTGTGGAATGTAATGAGGGAATGCTAGTTTCCCATCCCGATTCGTCGTACATCATGCACAATACGTTGGCTGATTTGAACTCTCATTACCCAGGCTTAATAAATGAATCAAGCAATATTCTTTCTGGGAAGGCTGGTCATTTCAAATCTACAAAACCCGGAAGCGAAACCATGTGGATTATCTATCATCCGATTTCCACGGCTAATTGGACTCTTATCGCTGTTTTCAAAAATTCTTCGGCGCTAACACCTATGTTGAAACTCATAAAGAGCAATGCTTTATTACTAGTGCTTGCCCTAGCAATAATGTTCCTCGTGGTTTATTTTGCCACAACTGTTGTAATGAGGCCAACTGTACCTATCTTAGCCGCCATTAAAAAACTCTCTTCTGGAGATTTTACTGCTCGAATACATATTACAAAAAGAAACAATGAACTAAGTAGTATTGCTGATTCTCTTAACACTATGGCATCTCAAATTGAAGATGAAATAACAAAAACTGAGAAATCTTTAGAACGCGAAACGCTTCTACGAAGAGAAATTGACCATCGCGTAAAAAATATGCTCGCACAAATTGTAACCCTTTGCAAACAAGCCAAAAAAAGTGCAAGTGAGGATTCTATAGAAGGCCTTACTCATCAAATTAATAGTCTTAAACTTGTACATGAACTCCTTAGTAAGGAGGGACATTCGATGCTTCCACTAAATGAACTAGTGCGTCAGTGCTGTGCTCCATTTATTAATAATTCTACTGATAGATTAGTTATAGATGGAGATTCTATTTTCTTAAAAACAAAAGCGGCAATGTGTCTGTCCCTTGTTTTTAATGAGTTAGCAACAAATGCAAAGAAGCACGGAGCATTTTTAACTAACGGTGGTACCGTTACCGTTCGTTGGAGTAGCACTGAAAATGGACTACAAATTCAATGGATAGAAAAACACTCTGGGACGACGGAAGAGAAGAAACAATCGGGTTTTGGGATGCAATTACTCCTCGATATGATTCCTTTTGAACTTGAAGGAACAACGAACATAGATATGGCGAAGACTGGCGTAGAGTTTACGACTATAATTCCATTTAATGCAATAATGGAGCCCAAACAATGATACAAGCAAATTCTTCAAATACTATCTTAATTGTAGAAGACGCATACTTGGTGGGACTACAGTTAAAAGATGATTTAGAATTACTTGGATACACAGTAGTAGGACCTGCATCTAGTGTTAAAAGAGCCATTAACCTTATTGATACTAATGCTGTCTGTGGAGCAGTTCTAGATGTGAATCTAGGACACGAAAACTCTATTCCTATCGCCAATCGTCTCGATAAAGATGACGTCCCGTTTATTTTTATTACAGGATATGAAAGCGTGTCCGCCGACGATACCATTTTTACCAATAAAAAACTGCTCCGAAAACCCATATTTATAGATGATGTAAAAACAGCTCTTGAAGACCTTTAATCGTCTATTCTATTATATGCGTTAATCTTTTCTTTTTTGTAACTTGGCATAAGAAGCAAGTAACTCATCATACGCCTTTTTTTGTGCTGCTAACTCTTCAACCAACATAGACTGGATTCCTATTCCAAGTTCATCGGTTCTTGAAACAAGTTGATGTGCCAAATTCTCGATTTGATTATTTGTTTCATGGATCCAAATATCGGATTCACTATCGGCTAAATCCGAATACTGTTTCAATAGTGCTCGCGCAGCAGCGAGACGTTTTTTGTCTAACGCGTCACCAATAAGTAACATTAGACATTTGCATAGCATTGACTTCACACGACTATTTTCTGGCCAATTCTGATTTATTTCTTCTAAGTGAAATCTGCATCTTGCTCCTATTACGTCAAACTCCGCTGAAGACGATACGCCACGATTTAACATATCTTCAATTTTCGTAAGATCATCACCCGCATTTGAGAAAAGTTCTACCATCTGACCATTTGTCAGGAAGTAGCGAATGTCTTCAAGCAAAGCATATACCGATGAATAACGCTCCTCAGGATCTTTTTCCATCGCACGACCACAAATTTCACGCAAACCAGCGGGAACACTATTATCAAGTCGCGGAGTAGCTTCATTATTTATCTTAGAAAAAAGATCTGCAACAGTTTCTCCAGTATGTGGCGGACCACCCGTGAGAATATGAAATAATAATCCACCCATAAGATAAACATCGCTCCTTATATCCCACTTGGGATCTTTCCCAACCATTTCAGGAGATGCGTAACAAGGTGTTCCTGCATATTGATGACCTCTGAGTACTTTTCCATTATCTAGTTCAGTTGAAATTCCCCAATCGATGAGATACACCTCACCATAATCACCTATAACAACATTGCTTGGTTTTATGTCCCTATGAATAATTGATTTCTGGTGTGCAAATTCCAAGGCCTCGCCAATTCTGATGAAATAGTTCAAATGCTTTTCGATATACCATTGGGGCAATTTTTGCTGATCAATCTTTTGGTAATCTCGATCTAATATTTCATGCCACGAATTTCCTACTATAAATTTCATGACAAGTGACAGCTGCCCTTCTACATCAAGTCCAACTAGATGGACAGGTGGTATAGCGGGATGTTCAAGTCGCCCCATTATCCGAGCCTCTTTTTCTAATTGCTGCTCTGCATATAAGCTCCCACGGTCAGATCGAACACGTTTAATTGCAACCATCCTATCAAAGCATAATTGTTTTGCTGCATCTACCCGACCAATTCCACCCTTGCCAACTTGGTATTCGAGGAGAAAGTCACCGTCAGTTCTTGCCCCTTCCATACCATTATTATTGATTGATATTTTTGGCAGTGAACATTTCGGCAATATCTCCAATACACTCTTATCCCCAGTAGCAATTGAGACCGTGGATTGAATAGCAGGGTTGTATGTAAGTGTTAGAAGCAAATCAGAAGGAAGTTCTTGAGTTACACCACTTGTATCTTCGTTATTCGTCATATTTCACTTGTTTAAGTGTCTGCTCAAATGGCTAAGAGGAAGCAGAAGAAGATTGTTTAGTAAGCTGATTAACAATTGTCATTGAATCGGAGACAGTAGCGTACGTTGGAAAAACTACACCACAGAAAAAATCTTGTTCTGCATCAGTTCTCCCCGCGGTGCAATCGCCAAGAATAGTTACTCGATAACCAAATTCGTATGCTGCACGTGCTGTTGAATCTACACAAATTGATGTTACTGCGCCTGTAAATATTACATTTTTAATTTCATTTTTCGCTAGAGTGTTTTCTAAATCTGATTGCATAAATGCATTCAGCCCCCTCTTGCCTGGAATTTCAATAACCCGATCCCCAAATGCCTTTATTTCATCAACTGTTTCTGCGCCAGGGGTGCCTTTCTTGAAAGCATTCACTTCTTTTATTGCACTGAGTATTCCATCGGACTGTAATATTTCGGAGTAATCAGAACTAAAAATAATTGGTGTTGAAAAAATTGATACGTCGGTAGATTTAATACTGTCAATTAAGGAGGTCGTTCTGCTTAAGACATCATCTGTACGTTTCTCATTTTCTAAGAATCCTCGAAGAATTCCATTTTCCGAAAAGTAATCATTCTGAAATCCAATGAGTATTAGTGCTGTATTATTTGGTTCCATGGTTAATCTTTATATCCATTATATACTGATTATAATCATTAAACATTCATACACACAAAATATGAATTATTGCGATTAATCGGAGTCTAGAGACATTCAATCACTTTCAGGAAGTCTGTATTGTGCTGTTGTTACAAGCAGTGACCAAGTACGCAGCAAGCCATGCAAAAACAAGATACAGCGGTATTTCAATCCACAACCAAGTTGGTAATGGGATGCTTTGCATATTGATGTAGCCACCAATGAGTGACAGAACACCAATGATCATCGCGACAACCATTGGTCGTTTTCTGCTGATCTTCGCTGCAACGAGAGCTCCAAAGAACGCCTGACTCAAGTGGGCCACAAGAACAATCAAAAATGCCGTGAACGGAAGCGTTTCCACGTACGCAGCAAACCCTTCCTTATCATTAAACGTAACACCATCGGGCATCGGATACAAGGCAACACTCAAAAAAATGAATGCCATGTTTGCTGCCATGCCTACAATCCAACCAACCAATACTGCAATTATGTCTCGCACTTTGTGTACTCCTTTGATTCATATTGTACTTGACCCATAAGAAAAACGCCCTTCCCTAAGAAAGGACGTTTCATAAAGCGGTGCGGGGATGGGATTCGAAAGGCATGAAGAGGCGAACCCCTTACCGGTTTTCAAGACCGGCGCCAGCAATCCAAGGCGATGGTCGCTCACGAGGGTCGATTCTAAATGCGTCATCCGTAACTTCAATCCCACTTTCAATCGTAACGTATGTACTTTCGCTTGCTCCAGTCATTTCATTTTGTTCTGTAATTCTTGTTGGAACGCGAACGCCATCAATCTCTTTAAAGTCTCGGTAAACGAGTTTGTACGGTAAGAATCCACCAATCTCAGGAATAGCATTTTTAGACCTTACAACAAGCACATCACCGGTCTTCTGATCAATTGCAATTGTCTTTGCTGGGTCGTCACCGTAGTCCAGCAGTAATGTCCACACAGCTTTACCTTCGAATTCTTCTTCATCAAGCAAACGGATATTACTACATTGAATAGGCCAATTTCCAGCCCACGCTAGTGGTGATTGGTTTTGAATCATCTTCCGTTGGTCAGCGTCTAATTCTTCGGGTTCAATAAAAGAAGCATCCATTGTTCCTTCATCCCCCATTGCATTCATGCGTAACCAAAAGGATTTTCCATAATCAGATTCAATCAAAAAACGACCCGACGTGTCTATTAAAATAGAATTCGTTCCATGAAGACCAGATTGTTTCAAATACGCCGTTCCATCAAACCTAAAAGCTCCGAGAGAATCAAGTGTTTCGCCACGTTGTTGCAAATCAAATGAAGCAAGAATATTCTCTGCTGTTTGTGGAGTATCTTTGGAGATTCCTGAAACCCGATTGAACAAACGAGACTCTTCGCCCTCTATCATTTCTATACCTGTTACGAACTGTTGTTCGTCTTCAATAAATCGAAGTTTTAATTTGTCAGTGACTCGGCACACCCAAACACCCTCCTCGTTTGGTGGGTACAGCTCAAAGACCATTTGGCCGGGAACATCTAAAGCAAGTCGATTATGTTGAATAACAACTGTGGGCTTTATATCTTTCTCTTCGTTGTAATATTCACCCAAATATTTCTGCAACTCAATCAGTGGGATGTCGGGTTCAATTTCCACTCCTTCTCTTGGCAATTCAAAAGTCATGCCCGCTTGGTACATTTTCATTCCGATGACTTGCTCCTCTTCGTTCATATCAAACGAAATTGCAATCTGACTCGTCAACGCGAAGTACCATTTACCTTCAACATCTGGCGGTTTCAGTTCGTATAACATTTGGCCAGGTACATTGACAGCAAGAGCACCATCTTTGTCTTTTACTTCAAATGTTGCATCTTGAAACGGACCAAAGTTCGCATCGTAATTTCCAATGTAAGGGGCGAAATCAAGATCATTTTTGGATTCTCCGCCAATGTTACCGAGCATCGAGTCGCGAACAATGGAAATTGATTCTTGTTGCAATGTACTTGCAGAAACATTCATGAGCAACACAAAGCCGAGTTGTTCTTCTGGAAACATCGCAAGTTCAGCACATCCACCACGAACATTTCCGCCGTGCTCAACGACACCATCGTCCTCATGCAACATCCACCCAAATCCATACCCTGCACCAGGAGCCATTTCAATGCGTGTTGCCCACAATTCGTCGTGTTGCTCCTTGCTGAGTACTCGTTCCCCATCAATGACACCGTTGCCAAGATGAAACCGAATCCATCGAGCCATATCGCCTGCCGTTGAAATGATTGAACCCGCTGGTCCAATGTTATCAATTGTTCGCAGAGGATACATATCAAACTCTTCTGCCTCTTCGTCCCACTGATACCCCAAGGTAATCATCTCTTCATTCAGGGCGCGAAGCCTTGACGTGTATGTTTGTTTCATTCCAATTGGTTTAAGCAATCGTTCTTCTACAACTGTGTTCCAATCAGTACCATCAACTACACCAGCTGCATAACCTGAGGCGAGGTATTGCACATTGTTATATAGAAACTCTGAACGAAACTCTTCCCATGCTAT
>JABABS010000074.1 GCA_014238125.1 Phycisphaerales bacterium | reverse complement strand
CTGTTGAACTTATTATTCTTCTTGTTTCTCCAACTAAAAATACTTCAGACCATATTCAAGCGCTTGGAGTGGGACTTGTATAGTATTTTCTTGGATGAGCGTTGCTAGATTCATGTATTTTCTCAGAGGGTAAGAGGAAGATTTTAGCAATTAAAACAACTTTTGCCAAGTGGTTTATCTGGCTTGAAGGAGGGCGGCAAAACCACCATCGTGCCAAAGCGTTGGATCTGACCCAGGATATCCAGAGGGCATTGTGCTGCTGTCAATAATAAATTCGAGTCGTTGTTGACTTGTTAGCCATTGAACCTGAGAAGTATTTTCAGCAGGGTCGATGCTACAAGTTGCGTACAACAGGTGCCCTTTATTATGAACGATAGACCTTGCGTCTTGGAGGATTTCTTGTTGCAGTTCGACGAGCGAATCAATGTGTTTTTTGTCATATCGAAATCTTGCCTCTGGCCTCCGCGCAAATACTCCACTGTTAGAGCAGGGTACATCAACTACAACAAGGTCAAATGGCTCTGTAGGGCCATCTGAGTCTGGTGTGTAGACAACAACATCTATGTTAGGTGCAAGTTCTTCTAAAAATGCCCTCCGAACATCATTTGGCTCGGTTGCTGCAATCATGGCGTCTGGAAAAAGTGCTCGAAGTTGCTTTGTTTTTGTGCCTCGTCCCGCACAAACATCTAAAATTCTTTTTGGGTGAAGGTCTTTTACGAGGTCCAGAGAATTCGAAGAGGTTGGGTCTTGAGCACGCAGTGTTGGTTGAGATATGAAGAGGTCAGCTAAATCGACATTTTGTGGAACAACACCAAAACGTGGATCATCATGTGTAAGAATAGTCTCAGGTAGTGCTTCACCTTCTGGCATAGTGACGATAATTGGTGCTTCCGCAATGCTGCCTACCGCAATTGTTGTTGCTGTTTTTTCTCCAAATTCATGCACAAGCCGAGTCCATGACTTTCGTGAAAATCCTGTTTGAAAGTCGATGCTGTCTTTGAAAACAGGCTCTGTTAACTTCCAAGCACTTCCATCACCACGCAAAAAGTGATCTGATTCACCAACGACACCCTTATCTAGTATTTCAATTCTTAGTCGAGTAATTTTTCGCAATACAGCGTTCACAAATCCTGTTGCGCGTGGGTGTCCATTACTACGAATCCAATCGACAGCACAATTTATTACTGCATGATCGGGGATACGGTCAAGCAGCATAAGTTGCGCCGTGGCGACTAAAAGTGTTGCACCTACTGGTGCATCGAGTTTGTGCACAATTCGATTGCTCGCATGTCCGATGAGTGTTGTGAGAGAAATCCACCTTCGGTGGACAGCGTGATCGATTGCTCGAGCAAGCGAGGCTTCACGTGCGTCAAGCGAGGAAACATCTAATGGTTTCATTCCAATGTCAGGGAATCGTTTGAATTCAGAACAAATTCGATGCGTGACAACGTGCCTTGCGTCAGACATCGTTATGAAGTCGCTGAGCTACAGCTACACGCCTGCCGTAAAACATCTACTTTATCCGTCTTTTCCCATGAAAATGAGCCTTCACAACCTTCATTTGGTGTACGACCGAAGTGACCGTGATAGGCAGTGTGTGCATAAATTGGTGAGAGCAAACCGAGCGAATTAATAATTCCACTTGGGGTTAAATCAAAATTTTTCTTAACAAGTTCTGAAATTTCCGTTTCACTTATTTTTGCAGTGCCTTGGCAATCAACATAAATTGAAACGGGCTCTGCTACACCAATGGCGTAACTAAGTTGAACTTCGCAACAGTCTGCAAGATCGGCTGCGACGATGTTCTTCGCAATATATCGAGCCATGTACGCTGCTGACCGGTCAACTTTACTCGGATCTTTCCCAGAAAAAGCACCACCACCATGTCGACCAGTCCCTCCGTAGGTATCAACAATAATTTTTCGACCGGTTAATCCACAATCACCTTTTGGCCCACCTATTTCAAAATTGCCGGTTGGATTAACATGAATTGTAATGTCGTCGTTCCACCATTCACCAAGAACGGGTTTCATTATGTGTTCGACAACGGCATCTTTTAGTCCATCTAAATTTCCAGACCAAGTTGGACCGTGTTGAGTTGAGATGACAATGGCTGTAACTCGTTTTGGTGTGTTACCATCGTACTCAACGGTAACTTGACTTTTTGCATCTGGCCGAAGTTCAGGAATTATCCCAGCTCTTCGTATTTCAGCGTGCTTTGCAACTAAGAGATGCGAAAGATATATTGGAAGCGGCATGTATGAATCGGTATCTTTGCAAGCGTATCCTAACATAAGACCTTGATCGCCAGCGCCTTGAACTTTATGCAAGCCAGAACCAGCATCAACACCTTGACTAATGTCTGTAGATTGGCGGTCAAGCGTAACCATTACTGCGCAACTGTCTGCGTCAAAACCAAGTGTTGCATCGGTGTATCCGATTCTTCGGATTGTTTCACGGACAACTTTTGGTATATCAATATAGCCATCGCACGTTACTTCGCCAGCAACGACAACGAGCCCTGTTGTGACCAGAGTCTCAACGGCTACTCGGCTTTTTGGGTCAACTTCTAGCATTGCATCGAGTATTGCATCTGAAATTTGGTCAGAAACCTTGTCTGGATGGCCCATAGAGACAGATTCAGATGTGAAAAGGTGTACTTGGTTAGTCATTTAGAATATTCCTTCATTCGTTAATCCGGATTATAACATATAAGGGTGGCTGGGCTCGGTGAATTGGTGCATTATGATACGTTCAAATGCTCATACAAATGGAACTATCTCGAATAGTAATCCGCGAGATTACGGACGCTCAGTTTATTGAACTTAGTGAGATTGACGGTGAGCGAACATTCCCAATTGTCGTAGGAAAACTAGAAGCATACGCAATTGATCGGCGGCTTAAGGGCATTGATCCTGAACGCCCACAAACGCATGAACTACTTGCTTCGGTTATACAACAATTTGGCGGAACATTGCTAAGAATTCACATTGATGATTTGCACGAAGGAACTTTTTATTCGAAATTATATGTTCAGCACGGTGATGTTGAACATGAAATTGATAGCCGACCATCCGACGCAATTGCATTAGGCGTTGCGATGCAAGTCCCGATTTTTGTTGAAGAGCACGTGCTGGATGCAATAGAGAAAGATCTACCAGATGAAGAGCCCAATAATTTTGGCTGGCAAGATTAAAAAATATCCAACCGATTTTGTTGTTGAAGAAATACCGTTATACGAACCCTGTGGCGAAGGGGAGCATCTCTATATTACGGTTCGAAAAACAAACATGTCGCATGATGAATGTTTACGCCAAATTGCAACTTGTTTTAAAGTTTCAAAACGCGATGTCGGCTGTGCAGGTCGAAAAGATTTTCGCGCAGTTACGACGCAGATGTTTTCTATATATCTGCGGGGCAAAAAGCCAGAAGTTCCGAAATCAATTGGCTCAATCGAAGTGCTTGCGTCTTCGTACCACGCCAATAAGTTGCGACTTGGCCATCTTGTTGGCAACGCTTTTGTACTTCGATTGCGAGATATCGTTGAATCAGATTTTTCATTACTTCAACAGCGATTGGCAACCCTACATGCAGTCGGTTTACCAAATTTCTTCGGTCCGCAACGATTTGGAAACAATAACAACAACCATCTTTTAGGAATGGCATTAGTAAAAGAAGATTGGGAGTGTCTAATTGCTACGTTACTTGCGGGCAAGGAGCGACAGCACATATTCGCATCAGAGGGAGAATATAAACGCGCATTGGACGCGTGGCCATTTGGTCAGCCCGCAGAACGGAATGTTCTTGAAGCCCTCGTCGCAGATAAAAGTCCTCAGCAGGCGTGCAAGACAATTTCAAGGCAACTTCAAAAACTATGGGTGAATGCACTGCAATCACATTTGTTTAATGCGTTACTTCAAAATCGAATAACGGACGGAACTTGGAACACTCTGAAGTTCGGAGATCTCGCATGGAAACACGATGGTGGCGGACGCACGTTTGAAGTTACTAAAGAAGAGTTGGACTCGGACGATCTCCTAGATCGTGTTGATGCATTTTTGCTTTCGCCATCCGGTCCGTTATGGGGTTCAAAAATGCGATTGACATCTGGGGAAGTGCATGAAAAAGAAGTAGAAGTTCGCGAGTCATTTGGGCTGGACGATGGGCATTTAGAGACCATGCGTAAATTTGCTGAAGGTGTTAGAAGACCATTACGTGTTGAGGTACGCGAATCGAAAGCTACAATTGGTACTGACGAGTTTGGAGAGTATGTCCAATTGCAATTTTCATTACCTGCGGGAAGTTATGCCACAGTAGTTGCAAATTATTGCTTATCACCTTCGCCTTGGTTCGAAAAAGTCGCGAAGTAATTGCACGCATTCTTTTTCAAGAACTCCACCAATTACTTCGCAACGATGATTTAGTCTGGGATCGTCTGCAATTTTGTAGAGCGTTCTGCAGGCACCAGATTTTTGGTCACTTGCACCAAAAATCACACGGTCAAGTCGTGCATTTACAAGTGCGCCAGCGCACATCGGACAAGGCTCAAGCGT
>JABABS010000011.1 GCA_014238125.1 Phycisphaerales bacterium | reverse complement strand
CAAGGAAATCCCGGTGGTGGCTTTGGTATGCCAAATAACCATGAACAAACAACGGCTGATGCTGCATATAGAATTTATAGCGACTCAGTTCCAGATCCATGTAACTCTCCACTCGGCCCTTGCCCAGCAGACATCGATGGAAATGGTCCTGTAAATACTGATGACCTTTTGACAATCATTGGGACATTTGGTGAATCTGGCGACGGCACGTACCGACCTGCTGGTGACATTTACCCGTTGCCCAATGGTGACTGTACGGTCAATGTAGATGACATCCTTGCAATTATGAGCGCCTTTGGCAATGACTGTACACCAAGGGGCGCTTGCTGCGCTGCTGATGGCAGTTGTTCTAACGATATTTCACAGCCAGATTGTCTCGCAACGGGCGGCGTTTATTCTGGTGACGACACTGCTTGTGTAGATGTTACTTGTGCTTCCCCATATTCTGGTTGCCCAGATGGCGCTGAAACAAATTGTGACGCTTGTTGGGTTGATGGGGATGATTCTTCAACCGATTGCAACGCTGGCTTGAATGGCGATGGCTCAATGGATGTGTTGACAAGTGGCGTACCTATGTGCGGAACTATTTCAGTATATTTAGATCCAAACATAGACAATGGCGATGGCACTTTCGGTGCTACATTGCGTGACACAGATTGGTTCTCCAACACAGATCTTAATGCAGGAGGCTCTTTCACAGTTACATGCGAAACAGAAAATACATCTCTGAACATAGGAATTGTTGATCTTGATGCAGTTGTATTCGTCGAGTACATCACAGTTGTGCCAGGCGAAGTTATAACACATGAATTTGCAGCACTTGCTCCTGGCAATTATAGTTTTTGGGCAGGTGCCTCAGAGTGGAACACGGATTGGACTTGTGCAAATGGCGCGAATTACTGGATGCAATTAAATAGTAATGGTGCTGCAATGGGTGCATGTTGTGTTTCAACAACCTGTGTTGGTGAAAATAGTTTAAGTGACTGTGATTCACTTGCAGGTCAATGGACATACAGTGCCACTTGCGAAGATGTCAATGATTGCCAACCAATGTACGGTGCTTGTTGTCTATCTGGCAACGATTGCTTGGATGGTTTGTCAGATGCTGACTGCGCTGCTTTTGCTGGTGAATTTGTTGGGAATGACACGGTCTGCGAAGCTGCAACTTGCGAGTCAAATCCTTACGATCAAATTGGCGGGAATGACGGTGCTGAAGTTGGAACAAATACAACTGCTTCTCAAATTTTCGAAACGGCAAACGCAGCGTATGATATTGCAACATTGGATAACTTTACGTTCGATGCCCAGTCGCATGTCACGGCAATTGAAGCAGTCATTTCTGGTTGGAATGGTTTTGTAAACATTACACCAGTGACGAATTACACAATTAGTGTTTACTCCAGCCCTGATGCTGCTGGTGCTGACCTAGTAGGTGATATGTACTCAATCGATATAGTGGTTCCAAACCTGCCAACTTGGACAGGTAGTGGGCATCTAGTCAGTTTCGATATCGATGTGACGCTTCCAGCTGGAGAATATTACTTCGCAGTGATTCCTTGGAATGACTTTAGCGCGAACGGTCAAACAGGCATTTCTAATTACACAGGTGCTGAAGTTGGTGACGGTGTCTTCTGGCAAGCAAATCCAAATGGTGGGTTTGGTTTTGGCCCTTGGCAACAAGGTGCAGGCGATGCAGCGTATCGTTTGATAGTTGAGTAATTACACGTAACTCTTTTAAAAGGGACGGCCAATTTGGTCGTCCCTTTTTTTATTGCTTCGTGTATGTAACCTCAATTACTCTTGTGTTGCCAAGTGCAAGTGAAAGATCATGGACCTCAAATAGGAATGTATTTTGATCAAGTATTTTGTATCGATACATAACAGGTTTATCATGCTCGTCAGTAAGCCACTCGTCCATCGTTCCCCAGAGTGAAAGAACAGTGCCCGCTGTATTGAGCATACCCTCTGCAGTACGAATTGATGTATTCAAGTTGTCAATGTAGACCACAGTGAACTTATGTTTGTAGTTGTCGTACCCAAGAGTTATTTTCCCTTTGAGATCTAGTCCTAAGAATTCACCTTCATAATTCATTTCTAGAAAGCGATCGCCTAAGATCATTTTGTTTGCAGAAGAGCCAAATTGCGTTTCAATATCCATCATAACCGAAGCGGTCTTCCACTTGCCACTTAAGAGTTTAAGAAAATGATGTGGAGCACCTGGGGTGGCGTAGGTTTCTCCTCTTTTCATCATCTTCGCCAAGTTCTCGCCCGGTCCATCGGGTTGATTTTGACTTGCGGCAGTTGAGATTAATACTATTAATGGCACTAAGATTGAGATCAATTTCATAAGATTAAAACTCCAACGATTTAGGGGTATGGTAAACTTCACAGATGCAAATAAACTACAGACTAATCGTCATAGCAGCGCTTTCCACTTGCATTCTTGGTTGTGAAAACGCACAAGAAGAAGCTTCCGCCCAAAAATCGGTTTTAAAACAGGAGGTTCCTCAAGCGCAACCTTCCATGACCCCCCCCGAGGGATCGCCAAGTGCAGGTGCGAATATTATATTCGCCTTTGATGAGTTTGATTTTGGCACTATTTGGGATGACAAGCCCGTTGATTGCACGTTTCCATTTATGAATCACGGAGATAAGACGTTGGTCATTTCTCGTATGAAGGCTGGCTGTGGTTGCACAACTCCAGTTGCAGATAAAACTGTTTTACAGCCAGGTGAGGAAAGTGTTATTAGAGTTCAATTTAATCCTAAAGGCAAATCGAAGAAGCAAGATAAAAAGGTAACGATCTTTTCAAACTCTTCACTAGAACCAGAGAAAACATTTTGGATTCGCTCTTATGTGCAACCAATTGTGGATGTTAATCCTAAGTTTGTTCAACTTGGCGAGATGAAGATGGGACAGGAAACGACAAATACTTTTAATTTTACTCCAGCTCCAGATGACTTTGTTATTTCACGCATTAGAGGGATTGGCAAACATGGACAATTTATCTCAGGCGAATTATTAGACACGCCCGAGGGTCAGCCCAAGCAAATACTAATAAGGGTTTCCAGTGACATGCCCTGGGGCGCATTCCATAGTCAACTTGAAGTGACAGGGAACGGCACGATGCCTGATGGTAGCCCAGTCTCACACACGTTCACAGTATTTGCAAATGGAAAAGCTTTTGGTAATTTAAAAGCAGATGATTTTATTGCTCGCTTAGGTTCCTTAAGAAGTGGCGGATCATATAACAAGCGAATAAGAATTTATCGAGCTGATGGGGAAATGTTTGCAATTACCAATACTACTATCTTAAGTCCGAATGTTGATGGCCTGAACGCAACGGCTGTTCAAGTTCCATCGACTGAAGGTATGGCGTATGAAGTAGTTGTCAGTGGAACACTCCCTGCGAATTATGTTGGTCAAGTTTCTGGAGAATTGCTCGTGCAGACTGATGTCCCTGGCGAAGAAGTTCTTCGTTTTCGAATCACTGGCGTAGTACCAAAGAAGAATTAATATGCAAGAAAAATGGGACGCACGATTTTTAACTCTGGCTGACTCTATTGCAACATGGAGCAAGGATCCTTCACGTGGCGTAGGTGCTGTGATTGTTTCTCCTCTGAAGCAGGTCATTTCAACTGGGTATAACGGGTTGCCTCGCGGTTTTGCAGATCATGAAGAGCGCTTGCAGCGACCGGTCAAGTACGACTTGATTGTCCATGCTGAAATGAACGCAATCATTCAATGTGCGAGAAATGGTGTTTCGCCGATTGGCGCAACACTATATTCTACGTTCAGTCCATGCATTCACTGTTCGCTCTCCATCGTGCAGGCTGGAATTACTCGAGTAGTAACGTGGGGTGTTGCAAAAGGCGATGAGCATTGGAACGATTCAATCGAGAAGAGTTTGATTCTTTTTGAAGAAACCGGGATTGAATACGTAGCAGTGGATCGTACAGCAGTATGACCCGCATATTTGTTTTACTTTTGTGTTTTACTTATGGCTGCGAGTCAAAACAAAAAACAACTAACTATGCAACTAACGGCAGTGTGTTTAAGCAAATGCTCTTGCCAGCGCCTACATCAGTTCGAACTGGTAGCGGCGCACCTGGAAATGAGTATTGGCAACAACAAGTAGATCATGATATTGTTGCGAAACTTGATGTAGAAACGAATACGCTGCATGCTTCACAGACTGTGACATACACAAATAATTCTCCTGATACACTCACCTATCTTTGGTTTCAGCTCGAACAAAATGTACTTCGTGGTGATTCCATTCGCAGCCGTGAAGGTAACGTTGGAGAAGACGGTTACGCTGGGATGACAATTAGCGATCTGCAAGTAGATGGTAAAGATGCCGTACTCAGCGAGTACGGCACACTTGCACGAATAGACTTTGATGGTGAAGTTGCAAGTGGCGAGGTAATCACAATAACAATGGATTGGGAATTCCCCGTTTCGATTGATGCTAGTTTACGAATGGGGTACGACGACGCATACGAACAGGGTCCTGTTTGGGAGTTTGCTCAGTGGATTCCTGTACCTTGTGTCTACGACGACGTCTATGGCTGGAACACTCTTCCATACATCGGTCGCGGCGAGTTTTACACAAACTTTGGCGACTACACAGTTGCAATTACTGTACCAAACGATCATCTTGTATTCGGATCTGGTGAACTCTCCAACCCAAATGAAGTCTTAAGCAAAGATGAACGTGAACGATTAGCAGAATCAATGGAATCTGATGATGTCATCAAGGTTCGTTCAGCGGATGAAGTTGGAACAGTCCAAGGTGACGAATTCAGTACATGGAATTTTGAAGGGAAAAATATTCGTACGTTTGCTTGGGCAACAAGCGCGAGTTATATCTGGGATGCAGCGAGTGTTGAGATTATGGATCTTGATGGGAAAGTACGCAGGGTTCTTTGCCAAGCTGCATACCCTCTCGAAACGGCGGACGTCTGGGATGAAGCCGTGATGTACGTGCAGCATGCAATAAAGTATTACAGTGACATGCTTTATCCCTATCCTTGGCCGCAGATGTCAGTCGTTCGTGGCCGTGCTGGCGGAATGGAATATCCGATGATTGTGTATTGCAGAGGAAATTCTCACGAAAGTTTGTTCAATGTCACGGATCACGAAGTTGGTCATGACTGGTTTCCAATGTTAGTGAATACAGATGAACGAAGATATGCATGGATGGACGAAGGGTTTAACACGTTTTTGAATCATTATTCTCTTGAGAATTTTTATGGCGAGAGAGAACATAAACCTGATGTGTCTAAGTATGACGCATCAAAATTTAAAGATGGCATCACGCCAATTAACACAAAGCCTGACCTTTTAAGATCAAGGGGGCACTTGAGTTATCGAAAACCTGGTTATGGTTTACGTTTTTTACGAGAAGAAGTTCTTGGCGAAGATCGGTTCGATGTTGCGTTCAAGGAGTATGTACATCGCTGGGCATTTAAGTCTCCCCGCCCAGCAGATTTTTACAGAACAATGGAAGATGCATCAGGTACAGATTTGCAATGGTTCTTCCGAGGATTTTTTGAAGAAGCCCTGCAACTAGACCAAGCAGTTGAATCCGTTCAACAACAAGAAGATAGTGTAAAAGTCACTTTTCTAAATCTCGCTGATTGGGTCTGCCCTGTCGACGTCGTCATTGCATGTGAAGATGAAACTATTCATACCTACAAATTACCTGTAACCGTTTGGGCGTGGTCAAATAAGCATACACAAGAATTCCAACTTTACTCTCAAGTTGTAACTGTCAAGATTAACCCGTCCAATACATATCCTGATATTGATTTTTCGAACAATCATTGGGTAAATAATAATGTCAAAAAATAAGAAAAAGAAAAAAGGCGGGTACAAGGCTCCTGCAAAAACCTCCCAAAATGTGATTGATGAAATTGCCAAGCTTGCAAATGAAATTTCAGCTGTTGATGAGGCAGGTTCACTTTGGGGTCAATTGCATAAGTTGTTTTTAAAATCACCCGTTGAGCCAGATGTTGCGGCGAAGATCATTATGCATAAAGATGTTGAAGAATTAAAACAAGTTGTGGGTCAACTTCAACATGGCGAGAAAGCGACTGTTGAGAGTGAACACAGCGAGCTTCCGCTTCCAGAATTATCTCATGAAACAAAAAAACAAGCAATGCGAACATTTCGAAAGCGAGTGAAGTTTATTAAACTTGATCGTGAATCCAAACTTGGAATCGGGCCTTTAACCACTGGTAAAGAAGCAGCATTTGATTCTGTTGAAGCTCCCCATGATTACCCCAGGGAAGTTTGGAAGGTGCTCGCCACTGAAGGACAACTCATTGATGATGGCGGTGGTTTTTATCGTTTGCCATAAGATATCCCGTGGATAGTTTTTCTCTACGATATAAATGCAATGCGATTTAACACGAGAATCTTTAATTGTTTATTCATTCTATTATTGGTAAGTTGTGAGCGTTCCGTTCCAAGCCCAAGTTCAGGCAGATTTGAATCAATGGGGACAACTATCACCGTTATTCCATACGCTGCGTTGCCAATTGTGCAAGATGTATTTGTTCTAACAGAAAGTCAAATGAGTGAGTGGAAAGATGATTCTCCCCTTTCGCGTATAAACCAACATGCTGGTAATAAGCCGGTGCAGGTTCCACAAAATTTATTTCACGTGATTCAACGTTCTCTTGAGATTGCTGAAATGACATCAGGGGCGTTTGATCCAACATGGGCGTCGCTTTGGAAAATTTGGAAATTTGATGAAAATCATGCTGTTCCTTCGCAAGAGCAAGTTGATGCTTTATTGCCCTCTGTAAATTGGAAGAATGTATTACTCAATAAAAATGAGCAAAGCGTGTATCTTCCGCTGGGCAACATTGGCCTTGGGGGAATTGCCAAAGGTGTTGCTCTGGAAAAGGCAAGAAAAGTTCTGTTACAACAAGGACTTGAAGATTTTATGATTGTTGCTGGTGGTCAAGTTCTCGTTCATGGATCTAAGAATGGACAACCGTGGAGAGTTGGAATTCGTGATCCCGAAAAAGAACAAACAGATTACTTTGCTGTACTTGAATTGACAGATACATGCATTTCAACAAGCGGTAACTATGAAAAGTTCTTTATAAAAGATGACATTCGGTACCACCACATCATTGACCCAAAAACTGGCTACCCTGCTCGAGGCGTGCAATCTGTCACTGTCATCTCACAGGATGCAACTCTAGCAGACGCCCTTTCAACTGCAATTTTTGTGATGGGAGTCGAAGATGGCATTACATTAATAGAGAGTGTAAGTAATGCGGAAGCATTGTTCCTCGATGAAAACAACGTAATCCACCAAAGCAGTGGTTTTACTTTTAGTAGTTTGTTTTAAATGGATGATTGACTTTGATAATAAGTATTTGAATTTTGACAATTGATTCAGTCTAATAAAAAAAGGTGGCAGACATTTGCCTGCCACCTTCAAGAACATTAGAGAGTATTTAGTTGATTTAAATAGAGATATGACTTTATTTAGTTGATTTAAACAGGTTTTTGTGCAAGAATAATTGAATGAGGAGAATTTCAATACTATCGTTATCTCTGTGTTTACCAACAAGTAGTTTTGCGACAACTTGGACCGTCGATGATTTTGGAAAGGCAGACTTTAATTCAATCCAGCAGGCGATTGATGCTTCGAGTAATGGCGACACGATTCTTGTTTACTCGGGCATATATTTTGAAGCTATAAACTTTAATGGCAAGTCGATTTCGGTAGAAGGCGAAAGCGCAACTTCGACAACAATAAACGGCGCTGATAACGCTTCGTCTGTTGTGACGTTTGAAAATAATGAAGATGCTTCAAGTAGCATTTCTGGATTTAGAATTACTGGCGGAACTGGAAATATGTTTACTGACCCTATCTTTGGACCAGCCAAAGGTGGCGGTGGTATTTACTGCGATTCCGCATCTCCAACAATTGCTGACTGTGTTATTGAAGGAAATTCTACATGGGGTGGCGGCGCGATTTTTGTGTATTACTGTGCTCCGACAATCACTAACTGTACCATTCGCGACAATGAGGCTGAAGGACATGGTGGCGGAATTTACGCATTTGACAACGCGAACGTTACTATTACCGATACTACATTTGAAAATAACACAGCAAACTGGGGCGGTGGCGTAACTTGCCACGAACATACTGACGCAACCTTTACAAATTGCACATTTCTTATGAATACAACGTTGAATGTGGGTGGCGGGGTATATATTCGTTCAAGAAGTAATCCTAATTTTGTTAGTTGTGCTTTCTCTCATAACGAACAAATAAATAACCCTCTTGGCTCTGGAGGAGGAGTATGTGTCTACGGCGGTGGCGATACGGGCGGCCCCTGCTATCCGACATTTACTGACTGTCTTTTTAGTAGCAACACAGTTAATGGTGATGGTGGTGGTATGAGCGTCGCTTATCGATGTGACCCTATTCTTATTAACTGTACTTTTGAAAATAATCATGCTGGAAGATCCGGTGGCGGTTTGGCCTGTGTTGCTGATGCAGGGCACTTGTATCCAAGTAACGCCGATGTTCAAAACTGCATATTTGAAAATAATTCAGCAACTGAAGAAGGTGGAGGAATACATGTCCGCAATAGTGATCCTACATTCAATAGCATCGTAGTCACGAGCAATGTGGCAACTCCTTCTGGTGGCGGACTCAACTTTTTTGAATCGACTGACGCTCAACTTATTAATAGTACGATTTGTGGGAACAGTGCAAGCCAAATTAATGGCAACTTCACAGATGGAGGAGGAAATATCATCGACGATGTTTGTACTCTCTGTGAGGGCGACACGAACGAAGACGGTGTGGTAGATGTCACCGACATCCTTGCAGCAGTAGACTCTTGGGGCCCATGCTTAGGATGTACGGAAGATATTGACGGAAATGGAGTAGTCGATGTCACCGACCTTCTTATCATTGTTGGCAACTGGGGTTTCTGCGAATAATAAATAACCCTCCGAAGCAAAGCTTTTTGCCGTCTTGAGGAATGGTCCATACTGGGCTCGAACCAGTGACCTCTTGCGTGTCATGCAAGCGCGCTAGCCAACTGCGCCAATGGACCTCTGCAGCGTAGGATACCATGGGTAATCTATGGAAGAAAGTCCATACAAAATGAATCTTACGGATCGCCCCTTTCTTCGGCTTATTACGCTCTGTATTTTATATGTTGCACAAGGAATCCCGTATGGTTTTGTAACAGTTACCTTTGTTTCTTATCTCGCAGAACGAGGGGAAACAGTTGCCGCAATCGCTTCAGTAACTGCGTTATCTACACTTCCTTGGACATTCAAATTTGTTTGGGGCCCCTTTATGGATCGCTTTGGAATTCCATCGATGGGTCGACGTCGACCTTGGATACTCGCTGCGCAGTTAGGTATGACACTCACCATCCTTGCAATGGCTTTCGTCGATAATCCAGCCGAGCATCTGGTCTTGATTGGATGGCTTGTATTTGTACATAACATATTTAACTCACTGCAAGATGTTTCCGTTGATGCACTTGCTGTAGATTTGCTTCGTGAATCTGAACGGGGACGTGCCAATGGTTTTATGTACGGATCAAAGTATATTGGCATGTTCTTAGGTGGCGCGTTCTTAAGCCGAATGGTTTCTGAAGATGGCCTGGGGGTTGCATTTACAATTCAAATCATCATGCTCGGGGGAATCATGCTTTTTCCGTTGTTCCTCAGAGAGCGTGCAGGAGAAAAACTACTTCCTTGGACAAGAGGTAAATCGCAACTTCAAGCGGACGAGCAGTTGGCACGGAGCGTATCACAACTCTTTGGTTTTCTACGGCGTGCGTTCACCTTGCGATCAACATTGCTTGCCGGTGTTGTTGGATTGACAATTTTCATCGCAAGCGGCATTCTGTCACCAATTACAAATGTGCTTTTCATTCAAGACCTTGGTTGGACTCGGACGGACTTCACAGATATTAGTGGTGGCTACGGTGTGATCATAGGTTTGGGAGGCGCAATTGCAGGCGGCTTCCTTGCGGATCGCTTTGGGCCGAAGCGGATCGCGACAATCGGCTGTATTGTACTTGCGCTGAGTTACGCAACATTCGGTCTTTCATCTCCCGAAACTGGAATTATTCCTTGGTTTGATTGGACGAATAGATCGGCTGTCATCGGGTACATTTTGCTTGACACACTGATGAGCAGCATGATTTCAGCATCCCTCTTTGCAATGTACATGACCGTGTCGTGGCCAAAAGTTGCAGCAACACAATTTACGGCATACATGGCGATCTTGAACCTTTCAACGGTTATTGGATTGAAGTTGTCAGGGACGATTGACGCTACATTTTCGCTGCCGGCAATTTTTGTAGGTGCGGGACTGCTGCAACTTGTTGTAATTTGTATCTTCCCATTTATTGATGTTCATCAAGCTCGCCAAACGCTTGGGTACGAAATTAACTCAAGAGGCAACAATAGCAAAAGCAACTAACAAAGCCATCAGTGCAAATATAAAAAGTACTGTCAAGCCTTCCAATATCAATGCAATGAGGAAAGATCTTTTGAGATCTCCGAGTTCTTTTGCGATAAAATAGGTAAACGCGAGTAGACCAATAATGGGTCCAAGTGAATCAAATACAGAAGATTCGCCAAGAAAAGCAGGAAGAATCTCGCTAAAGATGAGAACTATAAAATTAGAGATAAAACAAATCCGATATGCATCGCTAAAAGAGTTCTTTTGACCCTCGGTTAATTTGAATGCATATTGGAGAATTGGAGAAAGTGCTGTTGACCAAACTGCAACGATAACAGCGCCTGCTACCAGTTCTAACAGAATCATTCAGCTTTCTCAATCACAACGGCTGTGCCATAACAAAGTACTTCGGTCGAAGAATCTTTTAGATCGGAAGAGTCATATCGAAAACCAACGATTGCGTTGGCGCCAATCTCGCGAGCATGTTTAAGCAATTCAGCATAGGCGTCTTGACGTGTTTGTTCGCACATTTCAGTGTACGCGCCGATCTTGCCTCCGATGACATTTTTGAGGCCACCTAAGAATGATTGTGAGATGGTTGGAGAACGCACAATGATCCCACGCACAACGCCCAGGTACTCAACGATGGTATGTCCATCAAAATTAAATGTTGTAGTGACAGGAATTGGTTCTTGAAGTATATTTGCAACTTGATTTTCCATACCGACATGATAACAGACTGTACACTTACTATATGAATGAGGATAAGCCAAGAGACAACCCTTCAGATCCCGATGCAGAAACATTGGAATCAGAACCGCAGCATACTCGCGGTGGAATGCCAAGCGAAATTGGACGGTATAAAGTACGACGAACCATTGGTTCTGGCGGAATGGGAACGGTTTACGAGGCAATCCAAGAACGTCCTCGAAGAAAAGTAGCCATTAAAGTAATGCGCAGCGGCGTAACATCGCGAAGCGCAATGCGTCGTTTCGAATATGAGTCTCAGATTCTCGGGAGGTTAAGTCACCCTTGTATCGCCCAAGTCTTTGAAGCAGGTACCTATGATGATGGCACAGGAGGCGTCCCCTACTTTGCAATGGAATACATCGTAGGAGCTAAAACGTTGCTTGAATATGCAAGGCAAAAAGATTTGAAAGTCCATGAACGACTCGAACTTTTTGAACAAGTTTGCGACGCAGTTCACCACGGTCATTTAAAAGGAATTATTCACCGCGATTTAAAACCAGACAATATATTGGTAGACAGTTCTGGCAATCCCAAGATCATTGATTTCGGCGTAGCGCGTTCAACTGACTCGGATATGGTTGTTACAACATTGCAAACAAATGTTGGGCAACTCATTGGCACTGTGCAGTACATGAGTCCTGAGCAGTGTGAAGCGGATCCAGATTTGATTGATGCTCGAAGTGATGTATATTCCCTTGGCGTGATTTTGTATGAATTGCTCACAGGTCAACCCCCCTATGACTTGTCTTCCATTCCGATATACGAAGCGACTCGGCTCATCCGAGAGCAACAACCGACAAAAATGACCACTATTGCTGAGGGAATACAAGGTGACCTTGAGACGGTGGTCTCTAAGGCGATGGACAAGGATCGTGATCGCCGGTATCAGTCATCGTACGAACTTGGTCAGGATATTACGAGGTACCTTGAGAATGAACCTATTCACGCACGCCGAGCAAGTATGGTCTATCAACTCAAGATGTTTGCACGAAGAAATCGCGCTGTAGTTGCGACAGTGATAACAATTGGCATTGCGCTAGTTTTTGCAACTGTGGTGAGTGTGTATGCAGGTATTCGAGCTTCACAAGCCCAAGCCGAGGCAATTGTTGATCGTGATCGTGCTGTTGCTGCCGAACAGGCAGTTTCAATCGAGCGAGATCGTGCTGTAGAAGCAGAAAGGACATTATCTGTTCAACATGCCCAACTTATTATTGTGCAGAAGAAAGCGGAAGAAGCGCTTAAAGATGCAGAATATAAATTAGGATTACTCAGAACAGTAGGAGTTTTTAACGAGGAATTGCTTTCGATGGGGACGCCAAGAAATGCTCAAGGCAAAATGTGTACGGTTCTTGATATTGCATTGCAAGCAGTCAACAAAATCGATAAAGAATTTTCGGGCGTCCCGTTGCTTGAAGCGCCTGCAAGACGTGCTATAGGTGAATTGTTGTGGGAACTGGGTGAACTTGAGCAAGCTAAGGTGCAACTAAACAAAGCAATTCAAGTATTTAAAATGGCAAATGATAGTTTTAGACCCGATGGATTATTGCACGCGTATTCGATCTACGCCAAAGTTCTTCTCGATTTAGGCGACGCTGATAAATCGAGGAGTGTTGCAATGGATCTTATTGAAGGCGAATTGAATGTTCACGGCTTACATTCAGAAAAAACCCTTAAAGCAAAAAATATTTTGGCGGAAATCTTAGGATTTTCTCATGACTATGAAGGCGCGTTAGAGTTACAACGTGAAATCGTGGATGCAATCGATTCAGGAATTTCTGTGTCACATGAGTTTGATCTAGATGCGAGAATCGGTCTTGCTGGAGCGTTATTTTTAACTCATATGCTTTCTGGCGCGGGTGAAGAAACACGTCCTCTTTTAGTAGATAGTTTGCTTGCAGTAGAAAGGTTGTTGCCAGCGATTAATGAAGATCTAGGCATCCTTCATCCAATCTCGATTGACGCACGTATTCTGTTGGCGAGTTGTCTCATGCAAGTAAAGCGTATAGATGAATCTGTCCCTATTCTAGAACAAGCCTATGAAGATGCATCAAAGATTTATGGGCCCAATCACTACAAAACGGCAGAAGCTGCCGGCGCGCTTGGTACTTTCTATTTTTACAGCGGCATTTCTGAATCTGAGACATTACTACGTGAAGCTATCAAGATTTATACAGAAGTGCTCGGGACAAACCATCCAAACGGTATTAATTTTAGATCAACACTAGGGCAATTGCTTGTAAGTCATAATAGGTTTGATGAAGCTGAAACTATTTTGCAACAGAATATGCAGGACTTGCCAGATGGACCTTCCTTTGCAAGAACGCAGACAGTCGGGTCGTTGGCGTATTCTCTTATGATGCAAGGAAAATTTGAAGAGGGTGAGCCGCTTTGGCAAGCAACACTTGATGAACTCGTTACAGCAAAAGCAGGCGAATCGTCACAGGGTGTTGATGGGATGAGATTTATCAAAGCACATGCGTACATTTTGAATTCCCATCCTAATGCTGATGAAGTGGCTGACGAATTTATTTCTAGACATATCAATTTGTATGGAGCAACTTCGCCACAGCTTTTTACTTGGACATATGTTCTTGGGCAAGCCTATTTTCAATCAGATAATTCTGAGCGTGGATTGGAGTTGATAAACAGTTTATTCAACTCTATACGTTCTAATCCAGATTCGACTGATGAAGATTTGTTTACCGTAGTACAATTTGAAAAACACGTGGCGGATCTTTGTATCGAAGCGTACAAGTACGATGAAGCATTAGAGATCTTGCAACGAATTACACCCATTGTTACTAGCGAATTGGGCGAGGCACATGAGAAAGTAATTGAATTGCAAGCACTGCTTGATGAGGTAGTTTCTGAACTTGCTGAAGAGAAAGTCTCGCCTTGAGCACGCCCCTACTTATTTCAACGTGGTCATTTTCACTGCCGATTATTGAATCGGAATTTCCAAGGCTAGCAACAGCAGGCAGCGCACTCGATGTAGTTGAAGCGTGCGCTCGAGTTGCAGAACTTGACGAGTCGATCGACTCCGTTGGTTACGGCGGGCTGCCAGATCGTGAAGGTCGCTGTACCTTCGATGCAGCAGTGATGACATCGCCCTCTGACAGTGGGTCAGTGTGCGGGATTGAACGACATCGGCACCCCGTTTCAGTTGCTCGGCTTGTTATGGAAGAAACTGAACACTCGATGTTGGTCGGTTCGCTTGCAGATGATTTTGCAGATTCCCACGGACTGGAATCAACATCGATTCTTTCTGACCGAGCAAGAACAAAATGGGAAACATGGAAAGAATCAAATACGCCACCAGTTCCTCCCCCACCACTTGATGTTGGAACTGGCGAACTCTTTGGAAGTCACGACACGATCGGAACAATCGCTATCGATGCAGGTGGAACATTGGCTGGCTCTTGCAGCACAAGTGGGATGGCATGGAAAGTGCCGGGCCGTGTCGGCGATTCGCCAATCATTGGGCACGGACTTTATGTCGACCCGAAGCGAGGAGCAGCCTGTGGTACAGGACATGGTGAACTCATTAGCGGTATCTGCGGTTCGTTCCTCATTGTTGATCTCATGGGCCGCGGCGCTTCGCCAAAAGAAGCAATCCACGATACATTAGCTCGACTTGCAGAGTGCTGGCCTCTGAAAAAGGAACACCAAGTTGCTTTTATAGCGACAACTCCATCAGGCGAATACGCTGCTGGCGCACTCCAAATGGGCTTTAAATATTGTGTTTGCGATGGCGCTTCCGCTCGCATCCTCGATCCTGACATCATCCTCCATAATTGACCTGCCCTCAATTTGATTCGGAAGCAAGTTGACCGCGGGTCAAAGTGAACTCTCGCAGTGGCGGAACTTTGCAGAGATTTAACACATCCTGCACAACAGATGATCCAATGATATGAACGATCGTGCCGCATTCATCCGCGCGGCGGATCAAAGCAACCACGCAAGCGGCGAGTTTCGTGTCTGCTTTTGCTACTTTTGTAAGATTAAGCCACAATTCTGGGGGTTCTTGCTCTAGTACTCCAATAGTGACTTGCCAAAATGCTCGAACAATATCGCAATTCGTTAGGTCGCCTGCTATTGCAACTGCTCTGCTGTAATCAGGCTCGCCGGCGATATAAAAGGTATTTGGGATTCCACCCATTGAGTTATTTGAGATCAAAGCACGGCCTCCAGGTGCGTTAGCGGTTTCATAGACAACCGGCAAGTCCGAGAATCTTTTCGCGATAGTTCAATTTGCGGTACATTTCTCACTTATGAATGAAAAAATGACCATCGAAGGTTTTCAATCTCTGATTAAGGAGAGGTACTTTGCTACCGATTCTGCGAGAGGAATCTCTAAAACCTATCTGTGGCTCGCAGAAGAATATGGTGAATTAGCACATGCTCTTGGAAAATTCGACTCCGGCGAGCCCGATATGGAAAACCTTGCTGAAGAATTCGCCGACGTTTTAGCATGGCTTGCAACCCTAGCTAACATAACAGGCATAGATCTTACGCAAGCAATTCACGACAAGTACATCAAAGATGGCGGGCCTGAAGGCACAAAATGAGCAGAATTGACAATATTTTCTCAGGAGATAAAAAAGCACTCATGCCATTCATTGTCGCAGGTTACCCCACTATTGAATCGACTGAAGCAGCCATCATTGCCATGGATGAAGCAGGTGCTGACATTATCGAAATTGGTATTCCATTTAGCGATCCAATCGCTGACGGACCAGTCATCGCAGCAGCGATGCACGATGCCCTCAAGAATGGTATTAGTCCAGATCACGCAATCGCAGTTGTTTCTAGGCTCCGTGAACAAGTTTCTGCAGGCTTAATCGCGATGGTAAGCGATTCAATTGTGAGTAGAAGCGGCGGAAGTGCTTTCATAGATCGTCTTGCAGATGCTGGCTTTGACGGCATCATCATTCCTGATATAGATGACCTAGATGCTGAAAAATTGTCTGCCTATTGCACTTCACGTGAACTCACGTTTTCAATGCTTGTCTCCCCTACCACCCCATTGGAACGCGTTGCATGGCTAGCGTCAATTTCAACTGGGTTTCTCTACATTCTCGCTCGCAATGGACTCACTGGAGAGCAATCTTTGCCGCCTGATATCACATCGCGAATCGCAGAAATTCGTGCATTAACAGATCTCCCACTCGCTGTTGGTTTTGGAATATCTACTCGGAGACACGTCGAATCTGTAACCCAGTCTGCTGATGCTGCAATTGTGGGCTCAGCTCTTGTTCGTAGAATGAGTAATGCCGACGACCCTTCTAAAGCCGCGCGAGATTTTGTTCGTGAATTATCCTAAAGAACACTTGAAACAAAATGAAAGTGTGGGATAATCCACAAAACGGCAGGAGGCCATAAACATGGGACACCAAACAATGTGTGACGCAACGGAAATGCAAAACGACTACGCTGATTATTTCGGATGCAGAACTTTTACCGGTGATGTGATGCTGCAACATCTCGCATCGGATGTTTTTGAATCGCTGCAAGAAACAATCCATAGAGGAAAACCACTTGATCCTGCAATTGCCAACAGCGTTGCAGATGCGATGAAGGATTGGGCGTTATCCCAAGGTTGCACGCACTATACACACTGGTTTCAACCACTCACGGGAACAACTGCTGAAAAACACGATGCGTTTTTAGAACCGGATCACGCTGGTGGAGCAATTGCCAAATTCTCTGGAGATATGTTAATTCGCGGCGAACCTGATGCTTCAAGTTTTCCATCAGGAGGAATTCGAGATACTTGGGAAGCCCGTGGGTACACCGCATGGGACGCGACAAGTCCTGCGTTCATTCTTCCAAATGATGAAGGCGGAACACTCTGCATTCCAACAGCATTCGTTTCTTGGACCGGCGAAGCACTCGATAAAAAAGCTCCCCTGCTTCGATCGATTGATATTATCAATAAACATGCCATGCGAATTCTAAATATTTTCGGAACAGGCAAAGGTGTAACGTGTGTCAACACAACACTTGGTCTGGAGCAAGAATATTTTCTTGTAGACGAGGAGTTTGTCGCAAGCCGGCCTGATCTTTTGATTTGCGGGCGTACACTCATTGGTGCGCCTCCTCCAAAGGGGCATCAACTTGATGACCATTACTTTGGAAAGATTCCTGAACGCGTTCTTGCCTTTATGGATGACACAGAACGACAATTGTGCGAACTTGGTATTCCAATTAAAACCCGTCATAACGAAGTTGCGCCTGGGCAATACGAAATTGCCCCAACATTTGAAAAAGCGAATGTTGCTGCAGATCACCAATTGCTCTTGATGCAAATTCTTCGTGTCAAGGCACGCGAACATGGTTTTGTCTGTTTGATGCATGAAAAACCTTTTGCTGGCGTGAACGGTTCTGGTAAACATAACAACTGGTCCATCGCAACTGATTCTGGTAAGAATCTTCTTAGCCCAGGCGATGAAGCACAAAACAATCTTCAATTCCTTACGTTCCTTTGCGCTGTCATGAGAGCAGTTGACCTCCATCCTGACTTGCTCCGCGCTTCAATTGCATCTGCTGCAAACGATCATCGACTCGGTGCAAATGAAGCACCACCTGCAATTATCTCTATGTACTTTGGCGAAATGCTCAGTGATGTACTTGAACAAATTGAATCGGGTGAATCACGTGACGCCCGCAAGGGTGGAACGCTTGATATCGGATCAAGCACGATGCCTAAACTTGATCGCCACAGTGGTGATCGAAACCGGACAAGTCCATTTGCATTTACGGGTAATAAATTTGAATTCCGAGCAGTCGGCTCTACAGCTTCAGTTGCATGGCCAAATACAATTCTCAATACAATCATCGCCGAATCTTTGGATTACATTGCCACGAGCCTCGAAACTTCTCTTGCTGGCAGTGAGTCCCTGGAACAACGTGATACTCAAGTAAGAAAACTTTTGCAAGAGATTGTCAAAAAACATCGCAAGATTGTCTTTGATGGAGATAACTATTCACAAGAATGGCATGAAGAAGCGGAAAAACGAGGATTGCCAAATCTTCGAACAACTGCAGACGCTCTTCCCATCCTAACAACACCAGCATCCTTGGAGTTGTTTGAAAATTATGGTGTGCTCAGTGCTCGCGAACTCACTGCCAGATGTGATGTCTGCCTTGAACAATATTGCACGCAGGTTCAAATTGAAGCACGTACTTTGGTACAGATGCTGTCTATTCAAGTGTTGCCTGCATCACTTAGATATCAATTAGAACTCTCTCAAGTTGTAACAAGTGCTCGAGAATCCTCTATCGAATGCAGTCGCACTGCGGCTAGATTGCATGATGTTGCTGAATTGGCTAATTCACTCCAAGAAGCTATAGAGACAGTACAGAATGCAGAAAAGTTTGAAGCAGAAGATACCGCTTTGCATGCAAATCAAGTGCGAGATATCTTGTTACCTGCCATGCTCAATGCTCGAACTTTCTCTGACAAACTCGAAACTCTCGTTGCAGAGGATTTGTGGCCACTCCCGTCATATACAGACATGCTCTTTATTCGGTAATAATTCTCACGCAAAGAGTGATTTTTCGGTATCCTATGGGGCTCGAAAGAAGGTTTACTACCCATGAGTACTACAGCAACGCATCCATACAAAATTACCCTTGAAGAAGCAGGTCCAGCCAGAAAAAGGCTCGTTTTTATGATCCCAGCGGATGTGGTCTCTGCAAAGATCGAAGAATCTCTGGGTACACTTCGAAACCAAACAGTAATTCCAGGTTTCCGAAAGGGTAAAGTCCCTGCGAGCTTGCTCGAAAGGAAATTTGGAAGTTCAGTTCGTGAAGAAACTCGCAACACGCTCATCAGCGAAGCTTGGCAAGCAGCGATTGAAGAACATGAGCTCAAAGCGCTTGGTGAACCAGAACCAGTAGGCGATGTTGACGAAGTTAAAGTTGAAGATGGAAAACCGTTTACTTTTACACTTGAAGTTGAAGTGATGCCGGAGTTTGAACTCCCTGCTTTTGACAATATAAAACTTACACGACCAATTGTCGATGTGTCAAATGAACATATCGAAGAAGAAATTGAACGTCAGAAAACACGAAGCGGAAACCTAGAACCTGTTGAGGGCACTGTGAGTGAAGGCGAGTTCCTTGTCGGTCCTGCTTCTGTAACACTAAATGGCAGTGATGAGATTTTCTATAAAACAGAGCAAACACGAATCTCAGTCCCAGCGAAGGATGCGGGCGGTCAAGTTCTTGGCATGTTCCTTGAAGATCTTGGAAAAACACTCGCAAGTGTATCTCAAGGTGACGAAATCAAATTAAATACAGTGGGGTCAGACGAACACGAAATGAAAGAGGTTCGAGGTGCAAAAGTTGAAGTCACTTTTAATGTCGTCCAAGCAGTTCGAGTTGTCCCACTTGATGAAGAGGCGCTGTTACAAACTTTTGGTCTTGAATCAGTAGATATATTGCGTGAACAAGTTAAATTAGCGCTTGAACGAAGGCGTGACCAAGATCAGGCGATGGTTCTTAGGCAACAAGCAATAGCTGCAATTTCTGATATGGTTGAAATGGAACTGCCAGAAAAAACTTCAACAAATCAAGCCGAGCGCGATCTTCAACGAATGCGAACAGATTTGCAAAGTTCTGGTCGTTTTACCGAAGATGAAATCGAATCTAAAGTTGCAGAAGCTCGTAGCGGTTCTGATGAAGAATCTCATAAACGACTCAAAGCATTCTTTATCTTGTCAAAACTTGCTGAACATTTTCACGTGACGATTAGTGAAGATGAAGTCAACACAAAAATTGCTGAACTTGCCATGCAAAATGGTGTTCGTCCTGATGAAATGCGAAATAACTTGGCAAAGCAAGGCCAACTTCAACAAATCCAAGCAGTTGTACGAGAAGATAAGGCTGCAAATCAACTTGTTGCAGCGTGTACAGTGACTGAAATGCCTCTCGAAGAATGGCAAGCTTCACAGAATGGTGATGCTTCTAAGAAGAAAACAACTAAAAAGAAAACAGCCAAGAAAACTGCCTCTAAGAAAAAGACAACCAAAAAGAAAACAACTAAGAAAACAACTAAGAAAACAACTAAGAAGTCATGAACCTTCTTGGTAGTGTGTTGCGGGAAATTCTACCGGCAACGATTTTGTTAGTCGTTTTAGTAATCATTGGGGGATTTATTATTATGCGAGCTCGGAAAATGGTAAAAGGCTCAAAGAAAAGCGAAATGCCTTTTACCCTTTCTCAGTTGCGAAAATTACACAAGAGGGGCGAATTGAGTGATGAGGAATTTCAGCGGGCAAAGGTATCCATGATCGATAAAGCCAGAAAACAATGACCGATAGCCTTTAAATTAGGATTAAATCTCGTTTTTACGATAAAAAAAGATGTTTTTTAGAAGCCAAACAGTAAATTTGATGTCACAATGAAGTGCAAGTAACTACTTACAAATAAATTAATAAGAGAGACAGATGAGAGAAGACGACCAAAATAACCCAGAACGCAAGTCCGCAATTAACGATTCTCCACCGTTTAACAATAAAAATGGTGGCGGCTCGTATAACGGAGGCTCTGGTGGATCAGGAGGATCCGATGGATCGGGTGCTAGCGGTTCTGGCGGAGATGACGGTGGTTTTGGTGGACGCAAAGTCACGACGTGTTCATTTTGTGGGAAGACTTCAAGAGAAGTTGGTCCAATGGTTGAAGGACCAAATGAAATTTACGTTTGTTCAAACTGCACCGATCTTTGCCAGAATATTTTTAAACAAGAACGCCGACGTGTTACTGCATCGCAACCTACCTTTACATCGATCCCCTCTCCTCGACAACTCAATGAATACCTTGAACAATATGTCATTGGGCAGGAACGTGCAAAACGATCTTTGTCAGTTGCTGTCCATAATCATTACAAACGTTTGACTGAGATCGATAACGCTGATAGGGAAGTAGAATTGGATAAGTCAAATGTCTTGTTACTTGGGCCAACTGGCACTGGCAAAACATTACTTGCAAAGACATTATCTCGCATACTTAATGTTCCTTTTGCAATTGGTGATGCAACAACATTGACCGAAGCGGGATATGTTGGCGAGGATGTTGAAAACTTATTGTTAAAACTTCTCCAAGCTGCTGATTTTGATCTTGACACAGCCCAGCGTGGCATTATTTACATTGACGAAATTGATAAAATTGGGCGAACGTCGCAA
Organism: Phycisphaerales bacterium; assembly: GCA_014238125.1. Classification (GTDB taxonomy): domain Bacteria; phylum Planctomycetota; class Phycisphaerae; order Phycisphaerales; family SM1A02. Next base: position 96,432 of record JABABS010000011.1, on the reverse strand, counting down.
AATGTATCCATCACCCGCGATGTTTCCGGCGAAGGCGTCCAGCAATCCCTCTTGAAAATGCTTGAAGGTGTTACTGCGAATGTGCCCCCACAAGGTGGTCGTAAACACCCCGAACAACAATATATTCAAATGGATACATCAAACATACTGTTTATTTGCGGTGGATCGTTCGATGGCATTGAAGATATTATTGCGAAACGTATAGGTACGAGCAAGATTGGTTTTGGTGGTTCAGCTCAAGATATCAAACCTGCCCACGAGCGATCATCTGAACTACTTGATCAAGTAACGACTGAGGACATTCTCCATTTTGGTTTGATACCGGAATTGCTTGGCCGATTACCAATTACAACTCCTTTGATGCCACTTACCGAAGATGCAATGGTTCAAATTTTGACAGAGCCTCGAAATGCGATCGTAAAACAGTACCAGCACCTCTTCTCATTAGAAGCTGCAAGGCTTGAATTCACAGATGATGCACTGCACCTTATTGCAAAGCGTGCAATGGAACGTGGAACTGGCGCTCGCGCTCTTCGTTCAGTCATAGATCAATTTATGATTGACGTGATGTACGATCTTCCAGATCGAGACAATCAAGATTCCGTTTACCTTATAGACGCTGTTGGCATCGAAAAAGGCTTGAGCCTCGATGACATGCTTCGCAAACCACGTGCAGCAAAAGAATCTGCATAGACCGTATGCGGCTAAATTCTTCCCTTCACACTATTTTCACCCTTTTGATCACTGTGGGCATCAAATATGCCACTAAATCAATTTAAGAGACTCGCATACCAATATTAGATTTATGATATAATCATAAACTTACCTCATTTTTTATTGTCGAGGTACGGAGAATTCGCTATGCCAAGAGTATGTCATTTTACTGGTCGAAAAACAATATCCGGCCGTCGTATCCTTTATCGTGGTAAACCAAAGTACCAAGGCGGTATTGGTTTGAACATTTCAGGCATTTCTAAGCGTAAATTTAAGCCTAATCTGCAACGGGTACGCGCAATGGTTGATGGCGTTCCACAACGAATTCGTGTTTCAACGAAAGCGATTAAGCAAGGATTGGTTGTAAAACCGCTTAAGCGAAAGTTTGGTTACACGCGGCAGCAAAAATTAGCTGCAGCAGCTGAATAAGATTTTTCACCTTTTTTTGATCAATTTTGGTCAAAAAGTTAATTAAATTACCTTTTTATCAGGGTAAAGTCCGAAAAAAACCCGTATTCAGTTGACTATGGGTCATTAAGGCGTATTCTTCCGTTAAGCGGATATTGGCGAACACACGCATTACTGGAATTCAGTGGTTCATAATCACGAGTCCAAACACCTTCACGTGTGATCTACCTCAAAATTAGTTGTAACAAAAGTCAAATTATTAATTTGTTTATTGTTGTACACAATGTTGTTTGAGATCTGTTTGCATTACCGTTAGGTGAAGCAAAAGATATTGTAGGAATTGTTGGAAATACATGGAGTTTGCTCCTCACATGAGTGACAGAGTCGATATAGAACGCGTTAGAGAGGCCACGGATCTCGTTGCCCTAATCTCGATGTACGTGCCTTTGCAGCCTAAAGGCCGCGAATGGCTCGGTTTATGCCCATTTCATGAAGACAACAAACCATCCTTCACAGTTGTTACACACAAGCAAAATGCTTTTTATAAATGTCACGCATGTGGTGCATCAGGAGATTGTTACAAATTTGTCCAAGAGTATCTCAAAAAAGATTTCGGTGAATCGCTTAGATACCTTGCAGACAAAGCGGGTATAGATCTCTCTAGCACTCGTCAAGAATCAACAACTTCTGAGTCCAAAACTAAATTGCGAGCAGCAATGAAATGGGCAACGGATCTTTTTGTTGCTGAATTAGGAAATAACGTAACTGGTAAAATCGCAATTACAGCTATTTCCGCAAGAGGTTTCAATGAAACTTCTAAGCTTGACTTTCAAATCGGTGTTGCGCCTCAAGGGTGGACATTCCTCAGTGATAAAGTACGAGATGAAAAAAACAGAACGATGACTTGTATGGCTGCAGGGTTAGTTCGAAAGAAAGAAGAAAGTGGCCGTATATATGACACATTTCGCAATCGTTTGATGTTTCCGATTTGCGATGAATCAGGTGCTCCTATTGGGTTCGGAGCGCGCCGATTAGACGAGGACGAAGAACCAAAATACATAAACAGCCCAGAGACTTCACTCTTTCAAAAATCAAAAACATTGTATGGTTTGCATCTTGCGAATAAAACAATTCGTGAACGCAATTGTGCGGTTGTAGTTGAAGGCTACACGGACGTGATTGCATGCCATCAAGCTGGATTGACAAATGTTGTTGCAACCCTTGGCACATCACTCACAAAGGATCACGCAACCATTCTTTCCCGTATTTGTGACGAAGTTATTCTTGTTTTTGATGGAGACGAGGCTGGGCAACGCGCAGCAGACCGCGCTCTGGAAATTTTTATTACACGACCTGTTGATGTACGAATTTGTGTTCTTCCAGCTGGCCAAGATCCCGCAGATCTTGCTTCCGCTGGCGATACGCTTCAGCAACATCTTGACAATGCCTGTGATGCAATTACCTACAAACTCAAAAATCTTGAAGAACAAGTTCAATCTAAAGATACGCTCTCAGGAAGACAAAAAGTTATCGAGTCATGCATTCAAAATCTAGCATCACTTGGCCTTTCAAAATTAGACGGAGTTCGTAGACCACTTGTCCTTGAAAAAATCGCAGCTCTTTTAGGAACAACGATGCAACAAGTTGAATCAATACTTTCAACGTATTCGCCGCAACGAGCAACTTTATCTCAAGTCAATAAAGAGCAAGCACCGCTCCAATTGCCTGATTCCACAATTTCAAAAAGCAGATTGTTAGCAGAGCGAGAATTTCTTGCCGTTTGCCTTTTCGACCCAACAGAATCCTCAGCTGCTCTTCGGGAGCAGCACCATAAGGATCATCCCGCATTAACTACATTCGATGACCCAGTTTGTACTTCTATCGCCAACATCATCATGCCTTCTCTTTTGGCAGGCACACCTCGGTCGATGCAAGATACGCTTTCGGAACTCGATGAATCCGCTCGAATGCTCGCTTCCAGTCTTTTCTTTGACGGTCAAAGATTATGTGAAGAAACTGGAAGTGTCATGCTTGCAATCACGACGACGCTTCATGCGTTTAACGAAAAACTAAAAAACCAATCGATGAATAACCAAGTACACCAAGTCAAACAGGTCGTAGATCCTGCAAAACGTGCACAGGCAGCACAACTTGCATTGGAATCCATGCGACAACATAAAACGACTGGCTGTACTTCCAAAACACCTATGAGATCAATCTTTTAATAAAAGGAGATAATGCATTGACCGCAACAATACAAACTAAAACAGGCTCGCTTCCGTCGATTCGTACAACTCACCCAAGTATGTTTGGACTTCTGCAAATCAGCGCTGAACGTGGCTGGTTGTGTTATGAGGAACTAAACTGGGCGTTACCTGACGAGCTACTGTTCCCCGAAAAAATCGACGAGCTGCTCGTATTGCTTAAAGCACTAAATGTCGAATTGATTGGGGAAGATGATCGAATGCGTCGAGGGTGGAAGCAGTACAAGATGCCTCTACAAACTAATCTTCGATTTAAGCGTGACACGCCTTGGAAAACTCCAGAAATAGTTGCTATGGAAGCTGCTGAAGACGATGAAGGAAACAAACGTAGAAGCCTTCATATTGATGATGATGACGAACTTCTAGATGAAGCAGAAACACAAGCAGCGATTGCCCAAGCACTTGAAGAAAGTTCATCTCGAAGAATTGACGACCCAATACGTATGTACCTCACACAAATGGGTAGTATTTCATTACTCACTCGTGAAGAAGAAATACGTCTTGCAAAGAAAATCGAATCAACTCGCATGGTGTTTAGACGTCTTGTACTTGAATCCGACTATGCTGCAAGGCAAGCAATCGAAATTCTAGAACTCGTTCATGCTGGCAAATTACCTTTTGATCGCACGATGCGTATTTCAACAGCTGTTGAAGGTGCTAAGGAAACAGTAAAAGCAAGAATCCCTGTCAACCTTCTCACGATGAAAGCACTTCTGGATTTAAATGAAGAAGATTGGAATCGTTGCGAATCTGGCGGGATGAAGAAACGCGAACTGGAAGTTACTCGGTTGATTATGCAAGCTCGTCGCCGCAAAATTGCTTCCCTAATGGAAGAATGTTGTTTGCGAACAGCGAAAATCCAACCCTTGCTTCGTAAATTACAATCAATTTCTAAAAAGTTCCGTCAAATTGAACGTGACTTGAAGAAAGCAAAAGCGCCAAATTCAAGAATCGATCCAGATGATGTAATCGTAATGAACGAAGAACTCAGTGGACTACGCGGGTTGATTTTAGAAGAGCCAGATCAACTTGTTGCTAGACTTCGTGAAACTGAGATTGTTTTCGAAGAATATGAACAAGGTAAACGTGATCTTTCGGGTGGCAACTTACGTCTCGTAGTTTCGATTGCTAAGAAGTACCGAAACCGTGGATTACCATTTCTTGACATTATTCAGGAAGGCAATACAGGACTCATGCGAGCAGTTGATAAATATGAGTACCGCCGTGGATATAAGTTCTCAACCTACGCAACCTGGTGGATTCGCCAGGCAATTACTCGCGCGATCGCAGATCATGCCAGAACAATTCGCGTTCCAGTGCATATGATTGAGACCATGTCAAAACTTCGCGCAATTCAAAAACGACTTCTTCAAGAAGTCGGTAGAGAACCAACGCTTGAAGAAATTGCTTTGGCAGCAGATATGAGTTTTGAAGAAACAAAGCGTGTTATGAAAATTTCACGTCACCCAGTAAGCCTCGACCGCCCTGTTGGCGAATCAGAAGACTCTGAGTTCGGTGATTTTATCGAAGACGAGCGTCAACAAGCACCTTCTGAAACTGCAACAAGTGAAATGCTCCGTGCACGTATCAACGACGTTCTAAAAACGTTGACATATCGTGAACGAGAAATTCTTAAGTTGCGTTACGGTATCGGTGATGGGTATACCTACACCCTTGAAGAAGTAGGTCGTATATTTAAGGTGACACGTGAGCGCGTGCGACAAGTTGAATCAAAAGCCATTCGTAAATTGCAGCACCCTGTTCGTAAGCGTCGTTTGTCTAGTTTCATAGATCAACACGATGAGGACGATACAGACACTTAATTTATGAAATGATTTTCTTAAAGTGGCAACGTTCCTAGAACGTTGCCACTTTTTTTACACTACTGCTTTGAGTTTAGTAGTTTTGAAGAATTTAGATGCCTAATTTGCGTTAGTTGGATGCACATGCTTGTTGCATTGAAATACTTGAAAATAGAATGGCGATTTTGTTTGTCACGGTGGATCATGTCCACAACCGCCAAACGGATTGCATCTCAAAATTCTATACAGAGATTTAACAAACCCTTTTGCGCCGCCGTATTTAATAAATGCTTCAATGGAATAATCAGAACACGTCGGTTGAAAACGGCAGTGTCCGCCTAGAAATGGCCTCAATGTGACTTGATAAAGTCGTATAAATAAAATAAAAAACTTCGCTGCGAACGTAGGTGACTGATCTAGTTTTTGCATAATTGATCATATTCTTGCAATATAGAGAGTATTAATATTTCTAGAGAGTTTCTTGATGGGCTTACATTTTTATGAATAGTCACAACAAGATCGTACCCTTGGGGTATTTCATGCTGCACATGACGAAAAGCCTCCCTCAAACGCCGCTTCAATGTATTGCGAACTATTGCATTGCCAACTCGCTTTGGAATTGAAATTCCAATGCGGGAGTGGGGCAGCCCATTTTTTTTAGCATGAAACATCATGTGATTTGTTCGCCGGCACTGCCTGCTAGCGTAAACAGACTCAAATTCACATTTTTTGGTTAATCGCAGTGCCCTCGAAAACAACAACTGTGTAAGTTTCATTGATCTACATCCGCGTTGAGTGCTTTTTGATATCGAGCCATCAACCTTGATCTGGTAATTAGTCCAGTGATCTTATCTTTTTCATCAAGAACAACAAGGGAGTGAACATCGCTTCGTGAAAATTTATCTAGCACCATATCCAAAGTCTCTTCTAGAGAAATTGTAGGCAGATCATTTCTCGTAAGTTCACTTACTTGCAGTAATGGTATCGATTCTCGGTAGACTAGTGCTTCCCTAAAGTCGTCCGAAACCACCATCCCTAAATAATGCCCACTGTCATTTGTCACAATAAAATCAGATGTGCCAGTTTGTTCCATTAGTGTAAGTAATTTTTGGGCAGAATCGTATTCGTGAACTACTGGAGCAATTTTAAGTTCCACGTCTTGTGTCGTGAGACGTCTTAGAACTGTAAGGTCACTCATTGCACCCATTCGTACGCCAAGGCGAGAAAGTTTGAATGTATAAACACTATCGCGAGAAACAAATCGAGAAACTACTGTTCCAACGACAGCTGCAAACATCAATGGCAATATAACTTCGTAACTTTGGGTAACTTCATATACAATGAGAATTGCTGTAAGGGGAGCGTGTGTTGTTGCTGCGACAAGTGCTGCCATTCCAACGAGTGCAAAATACGCTGGGGAGGTGCCAGGAAACCATCCAAAAGAATGTACTATAAAACCAATACAACCTCCGGTCGCAGCGCCGATGAGCAAGGATGGAGCAAATAATCCCCCTGCACCACCTGAGCCAACAGTCACGCTAGTTGCAACTAGTTTGACGAGTGCAAGCATAATTAAGCCAGAAACAAATGGCATTGCATCGTGTAATTTTCCAGTATCGCTATTTGTCAAATAAGTTGCTGTATCTAGCAAATGTTTAATGTTGGGGTATCCGTTGCCATAAAATTCAGGGAATGCATTTGAGCTACTTAACCAGTAAGCAGTGATGCCTATCAATCCTAGAATAATTGCACCTAAAAGTGGGCGAGCCATAATTGGTAATTTTGTTGCTACAAATGCACGTTCGGTGAAGTCGAGTGTTTTAATAAATGCCGCACCTAATAATCCGCAAGCAAGCCCTAAAACAAGGTAGACAGGTATTTGCATAATGCTAAATTGCAAACCTTCATTGAAGAAATTGTCACCAACGTCAAAGAGCGCAGCGTCACCAAGTAACCCTTGGGTTGTTGCAGATGAGACAACTGCAGCAATTACAATTGGAGTAAAAGTTTTAAGTGAAAAGTCACGGAGTAATAACTCCATTACGAAAAAGATGCCAGCAATTGGTGCATTAAAGACGGAAGCTAATCCAGCAGCAGCACCACAACCTAGTAGGGTTCCTGTATGTTGTGAGCCTGTTCCCAAAAGTCTTGATAAGTTAGATCCTACAACTGCACCAATCGTAACAATTGGCCCCTCAGCTCCAGCAGAGCCGCCTGATGCGATCGTTGCTGTGGAAGCAAGCCATTTCCGTAATCCTATTCTGAACGAAAGACGTCCCTTTTTGCGTTGCACAGCGTAGATTACAGAGGTGACACCGGGTCCTACCCCTTCATGCTTTAGCCACGCAATCAGGATTCCTGTAATTAGTCCACCGATAGATGGGCCAAAAAGAATAAACCAAAATATATTTGGTGAATCCTGTAAATTATCAGCGATAAACTCAGATTGTCGAAGGGGCCAAATAAACAAAACAGCTGCAATCCCCATAAAAAGACCTATCAGAGCAGCGACAAGATACAAGTACCAGTCGCGTTCAAAGCCGAGGCGAATGCCTAAACGTCTTAAATATGAAGCCATGAATCGATTCATTGGGAGATCTCAGTTAGAATCGCGGCATACTACCACAGAGGCAGTCGCTTTTTTTTGCACTTATTGATCAAAATTACACTATAATCTACCAATTCAACCCCAGTTGATACCTCTATGCGGCATTAATTCGCACGATCCAACCAGAAGCAAGGAAATACATAGATATGATTGAAGCATTGCGAAGTGATGAAATTATCCGAAAATGCGGCGGCAGATTTAAATTAACTGCTCTTATTCAACATCGGTTGAGAGAGTTGATCGTTGATGGAGCTCGTCCGCTCATCGAACGTGATGGTCGAACTGATATCGAATTGATAATTGAAGAAATAATGCAAGATAAAATCACTGCCGACTATACGCCATCAGGGTATGTCTTTAAACAGACTATCGGCGCTAAAAAGTAATATTCAAACATGAGTGACCACGCTCAATGCGAAAGTCATCTTTCTGGGCGCCATCTTTTAGTTGCCTTATCTGGTGGAATTGCTTGTTATAAAGTAGCGTCTCTTGTAAGTAGTTTGGTGCAAATTGGCGCCAAGGTTGACGTTCTCATGACCGACGCTGCGACTCAGTTTATTTCCCCATTAACTTTTGAATCTCTCACCGGACGAGAAGTTTATGATTGCCAATGGGATCAAGGCGATTGTAAAACACCTCTTCATATTCAACTTGCCGATCAAGCTGACGCTCTGCTTATCGCTCCTTGCACAATGAACATGCTTGCAAAACTTGCGATGGGAATTACTAATGATCCCGTGACTCTCGTAGCATCAGCAATCGACCGATCTACAACCCCAGTGCTTCTTGCACCAGCGATGAATGTAACAATGTACTCTCAACCTTCTACAAAAAGAAATATTGCAACTTTAGAAGCCGATGGATTCACTATTTTAGATTCAACTGAGGGCTGGCAAGCATGTAAATCTTTTGGTAAAGGCCGCCTTCCGGAGCCTAAAACCTTATTTGAAGCCCTTGAATATTGCTTTGCGTAGAAATTATTAATTGACTTAGTCTAATTTTGCTGCCATAATTGAGGTAGTTATTACCGTAGAAAGGTCACAGATGATGAAATTTGTAGTTTTAGCAACACCCCTATTGGCTACCTTATCTGTGATGGCGGATAATGGAACTCGATTGCACCAAATTTTCACAGACATTGATACACCCACTACCCTTCAAGCAACATTTAAAACTATCAGCACCAATGCTACGTATCGCTCAAACGAGACTGACAGAGGTGCGTGTGAATCTACGCCAGTTACACTGACGGGTCATGATTTTGGAACTGGGCAAATTATAGTGCAGGCAGGATTTGCCCAAGGTGAAATTTTAGCCGCCTCTTACGATGTTCCTGCAGGTGATTTTCCAATCAAAGTAGATATTGCGGAGGTTATATTCGCTACAAGCAATACAAATGTGCAAACAACTACTCACTGGTCAGTCTATGTTTGGGATGGAACACCAGATAACGGTACTTTGGTAGCACACTACTCAAGCGACAATATAATTCTTCCCCATTTAGTCATGCCTCCTGGAACTTCTGGCACAATTATTTCTGTCTCCGTAGATCCTGATGATCCAGAACAAATTTACATTTACAACAACACGGGTCAAAATAAATATACCGTTGGTTTTGGGATAGACCAACACAACAACCCCGGAAGTCCTTGTACATCAGCTCCACCAACTAACAGCAATGCGTTTCCAACGACAGATATTGATGGCCTACAATTTCCTCAAGACAACTGGATTGATGCTATTTCAGGTGCATGGTGTGTATGTGGTGAGGGCTGGTTTACTTTTCAAAACTTCCCAAGCATATGTACACCAAGTGGAGATTGGGTATTACGGTCTGCGTATACGCCTGTGAATTGCACTATCGAACCCGCCGCTTGTTGTATTCAAACAGAATGCTACGACCTCACCCCAGGTGATTGCGCAGCAATGAACGGCGTATCTCAAAACCCTGGTACTGCATGTGCTAATTATGTGTGCGGACAAGGGGATGGAGCTTGTTGTATTGAAGTAACTGGAGAATGTGTTGATTTCGATGTGAATACATGTTTTATCGTGGGGGGAATACATATGGGTGAAGGAACGATGTGTGCCTCTATTACATGCTTCCCTGAAGGTGCATGCTGCCTTACAAATGGAAATTGCATTGGACCAATATCACCATCTGACTGCGGGGCTGTGGGCGGTTCATTCCAAGGAAATGCAACAACTTGCAGTTCCGCTAATTGCCCGCAACCCATCGGAGCATGCTGTGGAAATGGATTTTGCTTAAATATTACAGAAGATGAATGCGTAGCAGTTGCTGGTGTATGGTCAGGTATGAATACGGACTGTGACGACCCGTCTATTTGTAGTGTCAGTTGCCCAGAAGATATCAATGGTGATGGTGAAGTTAATGTGGATGATCTCTTATTAATCGTTGGGGGATGGGGATCAAATGATCCTGATCTTGATGTAGATGGAAACGGTATAGTTAACACAGATGATCTTCTTGCAATCATTGCAGCATGGGGTCCTTGCGAGTAAAGTTATACTATGTCAACAGCTCGAAAATGTACCGTATTCACATTTACCCTCAAAGATGAACCTGGGCAATTATTGGCATTGTCAAATAGATTGAGAGCAGCGGACATTACACTTCGATCATTTTGGGCGACAAGTAATAAAGATAATACATCAACTTTACGTTGTATTGCTGAGCGAGATCCTCAATTTCGAGACTTCGCTAATTCAGCCGAACTTAATATAAGTGAAGAGCAAGCGATGTATATAGCCACGGCTGAAAACGTAGGTGGTTTTCTCCGTGTACTCGAGGATTTAGCGAGTGCGAAAATAAACATCGGTGATATTCACGCGGTGACACTTGCTGACGAGCAAGGCTGGGTTGTTTGGACTGACCAGGAACATTTAGATACTTTGATCGAACTAATTGGGTAAGTTTTTTTGCAACGGTTAGGCTTTGAGTTTACAGTCAAATTCTAGATGTTTTATTGTCGCTTCATGGTGCCTGTCACTTCGCGATCTCCAGTAAGACCTTCTTTTGCAGCTCGTTCTTGTGCTAGTTTTTTTCTCCACGCTTCTAGACCCGGCGGCTCAGGAAATGCTAGACTAATTGGCGTATTTTGACTCATAGGGTGTTGGAGATATTGGTCTTGAATAACAGGCATGATTCGGTCATACACTCTTGGGCGTAGCCCCTGCTCGAGCGCATCAATGCCTGCCCAAATCACAATTCGCTCCTCCATTGGAATCATAGAATCAGTCATTACTTGTTGAAACGAAAGTTGGGCGCTATCTTCTAAAGCACCAATAATGTCTTTGATTCTTCCTGTGCCGAACTTCGTTGTGTAATTATTAAAGTCGTTTGCTTTAAAGAAATCAGTAACTTGTTTTGCAAATTTCAATGCATCTCTATATAGTTCTGGTCGCTTTTGAGCAACACCTGCTCTGAATGCGTAACGTAAAGAGGCAGCAACATCACTCACAGCAAGCAGCGGTTGGCGATCATATTCGCCTTGTGTTTTATTTTTGACCCAAACATCAAGTGGGATAGTATAAGAATTGTTTGGTGGAGACGCACCACTTCCGAAATATTGATCTAAATGGTCTAGTAACGCTTGCGCTCGATCTAATTCACCTTGTCTATACCATTCACGAACTGCAGAACCTAAAAAGTTCTTTAAGAACGAAGTAAACGTATCACTGCCTGCTCCGCGAACGAAATAATGTTTCTTGTACAACTCATCCCAAAGGCCTTCGCGTTGATCATCTCCAATAATAGCATCGATGAATCTTGGGTCAGGAAATCGTCCGGGGACCTCATTTGAGAACGGGTCAAATGAAATACGACCTGTTCGAGCAAGAGATTGCAGTGCGTGAAGTTGCATTCGATCTGTGTTGAGCGTTTTAAAAATGTCATTTGAGTCATGTCTCCCCTTGCCGACTTTCGCTCCACGCCTTGCCCAGTACAAGGCATGCGTTTGCGGATGACGCCAGTCGAGAGGACCCAGATCGCGTGTGTACTCGTACATAAGATCGGGATCCATGTTGTACTCTTCTCGTAAAATTTTGTTTCGAAGATGTTTAAGCAAAATTGGCCAGGCTTTCTCATACGCGGGATCACTTACGATTGCTTCAAATGCGTTGTAATACGGGGACTTCGAGCGAAGTGCTTGTTCCAAACCAAGAGTTTTAGCAACCATTGAGTATTGAGAGATTGCATTATGTTGAGCGATGTCCTCAAGTAATCCAAAACCAATTGGTGACTCCCCCTGTCCACGATAGGCTCCAAGATCTTCAGTGATTCTATCTATTAAATTTGAGACTAAAGGTTCTTGCAATTTTGCATCTTCCAAAGTTCTTGGAGCATCTGAGATTGCTTTCATTGCTTCTGTGCGGCCGTCCCAACTTTGCGGAGGAGTTCCCAAAAGTGTATTCCATTCGTCAGCAAGAAGACGTTTGTAATACATGTGTGCGTCGTCACTATTACCATCAATCTTATGACCGAAGAAAAAGGATAGCTCTTTGTGCAATACCATGTCATCTGGATTTGCTACGAGACCCTTTTCCCGAAGCAGTCGAATGCCGGCATTTACCCACTCCCATCGTTCTTCTAAAGTATTAGTAGCGACAGAAATGTTATACGCCATATTGTGTGCGTGGAAGACCCATACTTGCGAAAAACGGGGTTGTAATTTAGTAATCAGTTCAGCGTCAGCCATGACTTCATAAAAAAGCCCCGCATCTTTCATGCGGTTAATTTTTATCCAAAGATAGTCAACCATCAATCCCCTCAGGGCGCCGATGGACATTCCTAGAGTGTTCACCCAATCAGGCGCTCCTTCGACTGCATTGTTTGAATAGCGAAGTGTACTTTGTTCTGCGTCTTTGATGATAGTAGGTAACATTGTCCCGCCAATAGTCATCGAAACAAGTGCAATAGACAAAGCAACGATTTGGGTAATTCGATCTCTTCTCATATCAGCCACTCCCACTGTAAATTGCGAGTTGCCGTTTTCTAAGGACTATCGTGCCAATCGTGATTGCGAAGCCAGACCAAAGGACGCCAATGGTGATAAATCCTTGGAACACTGATCCCCAAGATATAAACATGCCTTGCACTAATTGACTTGTAGGCTGCTGATCGCCAAAACCACGAAGCATGAAGACAAGGAAGGAAGCTATTCCACGTATTGTATTTTCAAATCCCCATTGAATAACCATCCCAATATCGCGAAAGTCTACTTCACTTGTAACTGGCGGTAAATACAATTGGAGAGATTCAGCGAGCCACGGAGCCATGAGTCCACTCGCGAATATAGTAAAGGTAACAAGGGTTGCGACTGAAAAACTAAGAAAAGTTGCAACTGAGAGTCCTATGGCAGCAAGGAATGCCAGTTTAATCCATAAAACAATTATGGCTCTAAGAAAATTAGGTTCAAATTCTCCAACTCGATAAAGCATCTTAATACCATCGGCGTCAAAACTAATTGAACCCCTACCTTCTTTTCCAGGCGGTGGTTGGTAAAAGTTATAGATAGAGATCTTAAGCTTGCCTTGATCATCAACAAAAGCAGAAGGGATGAGAGTGACATGAGTCATTGTCGGAACAAATTGAATCGTTTGTCTTGTAGCAGGGTCTTCATTAAATACGAATCCTGCTTCATGTACTTCATGTTCATTTGAATCTAAAATATGAAATCTATACTGGAATGCGATTGGGGCGCCAACTCTTTTAGCTTCTTCAAGTCCAGTAAATGTATATGTTTGTTGAAAATAACTGCCTTGATTTGCAGGTGGGATAGATCTTTGACTCGCGAGAAATTGTTCTTGAACTTCACTACGTATCTTTCTGCGGAGTGGAATTTGGATTTGTTCCATGCCTCGCAAATCTGGATCTGCTTCTACGATAGCATCAACTCTTGCATTGATTTGCTGCGAAGTCAATTCAAGGTATACGGGATCGGAAGATCGCCGTGCTGTTAAAACTTCTTCTTCTACTGCGAGACGATCAAGTTCTCCTTGCATACCAGATGCAACAGGCTGTGCACGCAAATATTGAATGTAGATAAAAATGCTCAACCCTGCAATACACAAAATGGTTGCATTCAATGAGACAATCCCAAGCCACTTACCAAGAAGATATCCTAATTTGTGGACTGGTTTAGTCATTACATGCCAAACTTGTCGGTCACGAATTTCAAACGCTACAGTTGCGCAAGCTAGCAAAACTGTGAGGCAGGCAGAGATAGCAAATGTAATTCCAAGACTTCTACTTAGCATTGTTTGCAGTTGATGTCTCAGTGGCGATGCAGAATCTAACCAGTATGGAATAAGTGGAAGCAGAATTAAGAGGAGTGCGATGAACGCAAGTGAAAGACGAGTTCTTGATGCTTCAAGTAGTAAACCTTTTGCAATTGTAGGGATTTGCTTTGGAGAACAAAATAGCAATTCCAAAATGCAAAGAAGCAGCGCAAATGTAAATGCTAACAGGCCAATTGCTGCAACAGCAAGCGCGAGACCGGGCATCCCAAACAAGCGAAAAAGAAAGAAAGAAAGTGTAGAGCCAAGAATTGCATACACCAAGGGGATGAGCAAGCCAAGCCATACAGAAGAGACTCCCCAAACAAGAGCGATTATGGCAATGATCCAAGTTGTTCCAAGACTACGAAGCATCCAATTTGGAAGCCAGGGCGGGATTTCTGTTGATATCAGGTACCAAGTAACAGAAGCTGAATTGTTTATGGATCCACTTTCATCAAGCACTTGGAAACCTTTTAGTCGTTCATGACCAATATTACGACCATGAATTGTAATGAAACCAGTTTCTTGCAATTGCTCCCCAATAAGCCGTTGGTTTGGGCCAGAAAGTGCTTCTTCAATTGCAGCTCGGTCGCTGTGTAATCGGTGGCTTACTTGAAGAACAGGTGAGAGAGATCCAGCAATTGCACCAGCAATAATGACAGTCGCGATGATTTTCACAACAACTCGCTGTTGCGTCTGCATCAGCCAAAGATGTATATTTTTTAGCAAGTTCACTTATTGTCCTGAGCTTGGTCAGACTGTTCATCCAAAAGAGAATCAATAACTGAAGAATCCGCGCCTTTTGGAGAGTCTAATTCTAACTTTGCTTCTTGTACCAAGGTTTCTTTTTTCTTATCTTTCACAAGTTCTTCAAGGATCTCAGGATCTTCCTGTTTTTCAGTTGCAATTGATTGTTCCTTAGCAATTGGATCTTGATTTTTCTCTTGTAATAACTGATCAATGAGAACTTCGCCTTTTGCATCTCCACGAAGGAATGATGCAGTCTCGCCACCATGTAACGCACCGCTTGTAGAAGCTTGTTCAAGTTTTGCTTCCTCGACTATTGAAAGGAATAGAGATTCGAGTTTTTGTCTAGGTTGCGTTACTGATTCAATGGAAGCACCTTCTGTTTGCATTAACACTTCATCAATTTTAGTAATTGTATTATCGTTTTTAATACGAGGAATATGCAGCACAGTGTGGGATGAATCAGTGAGCAAGTCATCTGCAGTTCCTTCAGCTCGAATTCGACCTCCATAGAGAATCGCCATTCGATCACAAACATCTTCAACATCCGCGAGCAAATGAGAGCTAAGAAGAATAGTTTTTCCTCGCGAACGAAGTTCAAGGAGAAGATCCTTGACTTGTTTTGTGCCAATAGGATCAAGCCCACTCGTTGGCTCATCTAAAATTAGAAAATCAGGGTCATTGATCAAGGCTTGCGCCAATCCAATTCGTCGCATCATCCCTTTTGAAAATTCACCTACAGGTCTATGTGCTACTTGAGAAAGTCCAACCCATTCAAGGAGCTCTTCAATTCGTTTTCGCCTTGTTGCACGTTCAATACTAAAGAGACGACCGTAATAATCAAGCGTTTCTCGGGAATTCAAGTAACGATACAGGTAGGATTCTTCAGGGAGAAAACCGATATATTTTTTAACTGAGACATCGTGTGGGTCACGGTCGAAAACAGTTAAGCGCCCCCTTGTTCTATTGAGCAGACCAAGGATCAACTTGATCGTTGTGCTTTTGCCAGAGCCATTAGGTCCGAGGAGCCCAAAAAGTTCCCCTTTTTCAATATGAAAAGAAAGATTGTCAACAGCTTTTGCTTTTGAACGCATCCAGAAATCTTTAAAGATTTTCGTTAACCCGACAGCTTCTACGATATATTGAGAGTTCGTTTTAGTAACCATAGATGCAATGTTTACCTTTGCTTGCCTTTAACACGACCGTTACCGATTGAAAGTTCGCGGGAAGGTCCATACTGATCAATTTCTTTTGCTTTGAGAATCCACGGATTGAAAATATCAATGTCCTTCAACAATGCTTGCATTTCGCGACGTTCCATATTTAGACGACTTCTGAGTTGTGCAACTTGATCTGAACCACGAAGAGCAATTTTCATCGCAGCAAGTTGGCTTGGCACAAACATTGTTTCTACGTCAGATGTTCCAAGAACTTCAGAATATGCTGCAATCCACCTGTCTCGAATGACAATGGTGGGATGCTCAAGGTAAGCGGGTAGAAGACTTTCAAAACGTCTGTAATCCCGCCCAAGTGTAGTTTCAACTTCTGATCTGTAGCCCTCTGCTTTACTAATTGTATTCGATGCAGATCCGGCAATTTTATCTGACTGAAGCATTTTGTTAATTGAGTTAAGAGCATTCTCTTGAGCATTCAAATCTGCATGATCGACAACTTCTTCATACGACTGAATGAGAGAAACAAGTGTCGGATAATCTCTACCTGCAGATTCAATAAGCATTTCATGTGCTTCAGCTACTGCACGTTCTACTTCCGTTTCGGAATTAATCTTTGCACTGTCAAAGTCACTGTAGGATTTCTGGATAAAGAACGGTGGTTCTGGTTCATGTGGTAAAGTAACGTCTGCAATTCGGATACCGCAATTAAGTAGATTCAGTTGCTTTTGTGTTTCGAGCCTTATATCGTCCCGAAGTTGTTCGAGGGGCTCGTCAAGAAGTTGTTCTAATTCTAACCCCGCGATGACATGCACAGCAGCACGCTCAAGAGTAAGTGCAACAAGCATATTTCCATGTGAATCTGTAACTGAATCTGCGTATTTAACAGGTTCGATAATTTCCCATGTAGCAGCAAGTTCAAGATGTGCAAGGTCACCGTCGCTTGTTAGAAGTGAACCGTCACGCCCAGGAGCGAGCCCGTCTTTAGACCTAGCTTTTGAAATCCTCTGATCTCGTGAGATGTTCGGATCAATGCGAGGCATAAATGCACTGCCTATTGCAATGTAGCGGTTCTCTGCATTAAATATTTCAAAGCCACCTATGGGTGAAGGCCAACTAAGTTGTAGTCCCGGCAGTAAGCCCTTGTCGTCTTTTACTGATCCAAAGACTGTTGCAACACCTGTCTCGCCCTCATCTACAGTTCTAAAACCCGAGACAAGGTAAAGACCAATAAGTACAAACATCACAACCTGCAGCGCCCTGAAACTAAGTTGAAGTGAGTCAGATAATGAACGATGTGCAGTATCCATCGCTTCTTGCATGTCAGCGCCAGCGTTGTCTTTGTTGATTACAAAACGCGCTGATGCAGAACGACGAGGTGCTTCTTCTTGGATTCGATCTTCGTTGTCGGTCACTATTCTTTCACCTTGTTCTCAGTATTTGAAGGTTGGGGAATACCGCTAGAATCAATTTCTGTGTTGAGATCTAGTAAATGCCATGGCGCGAGATTTGTTTCAAGAACAAGTGTAGTATTTTGTGAAAGTGCAATTTCGACGGCATCAAGCCATGAAAGGAAGACAGCAAGTTCTTCATATTCGCCCATTTTTTCAAGATATGTTGCAGCTTGCTTTTCACCCTCAGCTCGAATGTCCTCCGCTCTTTGTGAAGCGAATGCTTCGATCTTGTCACGCTTAGCTCGTGCGTCAGCGCGAATCGCTTCTGCATCCGCCCTGCCCTTAGTACGGAGTTGATCTGCAAGCGTATCTCTCCGAGCTTGCATACGTTCAAGTACCGCAGTAGTTGTCTTGGGAGGAAGGAGTAGGCGGTTAATTCCTACAGTGAGGGGAACGATTCCACTTTCTTTTAAGGAATTTAATCGATTTAGAATCGCATGCTCTGCTTGGGGCAGTTCATTGTTTAGACCAGTTAAACTTTCGAATGAGTAACTGCTCAATACTGAAATTGCATCTCGAAATTGACTGTCGATTGCAAGTTGTGCAGCTTCGACTGAGGAGTAACTACGATAAAAACGAAGAGGACCTTCTCCTTCCGTATCGATGTTCCACAGTAAATAAGATTTAACAACAATTTGTTGACCGTCTTTCGTTTGGAGCATCTCTAATGGAGATTGCCTCACTTGCGTTCGAGTGTCAAGTAAAGTTACAGAGTCTGCAAAGAAAGGAAGTCTAAAATGTAAACCGGGAGTAGAGACCACACTGTTTGCATCTGTTTGGCCAAATCTACTTAATATTCCCACTTGGTGAAATGACACTGTAAATGTCATGCTAAATAACAACAAGATGACAAAAATGGCAATGCCTATGCCTATGATAAATATGCGTTTCATTAATTGTTTGCTCCTTGGTCAACTTGAATTGACTCACTGAAATTCAAAAGTGGATTAATTGTTTGCAGTTCCAAATCAATGTTTACGCGATTTGGATCGATACCAACGATATATTTTCTGAGTTGTGGAAGTCTTCTTGCAAGCACTGCCATGTACGTTCTTTGCCGATAGATTTCTGGAGAGGCTTCATACGCGGTGATTTGACCACGGACTTTGCTTGCCCTTGATCTTGCGTTGAGCATCTCGACCCAGCGTGTAACATGCGCATTGTCGATTCGGATTGATGCTGCGCCATTACCTTTACGTAACAGTGCCATTGCTTCAGTTTCTTTGGAGTTCATAGTTTGAAGAGCAGTATTTATCTCATCTTTTGCCGCCTTGGCAATTCTTAATGCATCCCAATTACTTCTCGCAGCATTGTATGCATCTACTGCTTCGATCACGGTATCTACGAGTGTTCCATCCCCAACTGAGTATGTAAGAATATTGTCAGCCCATCCCTGAGCTGCAGAAATAAGTCTTGCTTCTGCTTGACGCGAAACAGACACACCTTCAAAAGTTGCTCTGTCTCCACTTGCAGGTTTCAAGAAAGGCAAAGTGAGCGAGATAATTTCAACACCTGTTCCAAAAGTATCAAATCTGGTCTGTAATTCTGCTCGCGCTTCAGTTGTGAAACTGGCTCGATCACTGCTGATGATTTCATCAAGAGTCTTTGTTTGCAACATGGTTGTAAGTGATTGTTGTGCTATTGCGAGGAGCCCGATTTCTCTTTGAGATCGTTGTGACCGACGTTCAATTGTATCGGAGCCAAAAGTTAACCAGTCAAGCAATCCATTCTGTGAGATTCTGTATTGGAGAACTGCTCGGACATCAAGAAGTGCGAGGACATCTTCGGATGATGCTTCTTCAGAGTTTGATGAGCCAGTGACTATAAATGGTTTGGGTTTTGTAATAGTCAAAGAATGCAGGCTGTCGCTCCAGAGGTAAACTGGGCGTTCTTCCTTCCACTCAAAGGTTAGAGGTAATTCCCTCATCCGACTTACGTCTACAACCGTTGCAGATTCAACCGGCCAAGGAAGTTTTAACATTAAACCTGGCCCGTGTACCTCGCCAATAATAGCACCTTGTCGTAATCTGACAGCTTGCTGTGTCGGCTCAACAATAACCATTGAATCTACTGCAAGGAGGGCAATGATTGCAAGGGTGATGAGCCACGCGAAAGAACGGAGCAATAATTGATATCCCCAAGAACTTGTAATATCAAAACCGAATTGGTAATTGATTGCTTCGTTAATAGATCGAACAAATGAATCAGGTGCTGCAAGCAGGCTTAATGTTTTAGAGTCAAATGCAGGCCGAGGGAGTTGCCCAGCAATGCGAGGTCTGTAGAGGTTAAGTGCGAAGTTAACCAATATTTCTGCAGATACAGCAATCATAAAGAACGGGATAGCCCAGCAAACCCAGATTAATACTGCATCGTTATCAAAGAAACGAAAGACTAAACCAACGGCAATAGATGAAAGTAAGATTGTGTTACCAACCATCCAACTTGAGCCGCCTCGCAGATTGGTCCAACTTGTCACTTTAGCCATTCCAGCAACGAAACGAGAAAAGATGAAACCAGTCAACGCAAAGGCAAGTGATAAGGCAAGTGCCCAGCCAGTGAGCGAAGTGAGATATAAACTTGTTCTGAGCGTATCGTTTGGAGATTCTAAAAGTCTCAAATGTTGGATGAGCACGTATCCCGTAAAGGCGAGTAAGAATGCTAGAATCAAGCTGACTGAGGGCATGATCCATTTGTGTAAGAGCTTTAAGCGCTTAGCTGCTGGTCGGATATTTTCACCAACACCATCAAACATCGATGAATTTGTATCGATCGAAAGTTCTGACTCTTCTAAGGCTTCAAGGCGTTCTAATTTTTGTTGGAAGTAAAGAACTAAAATACCAACCCAAACAACAACCCCAATCCAAACCCACAGAGAGGCAAAAATGAAAGATGTATCTTTGGCAAGAAGACCAAAGATTAAAAGAATAGCTGCAGTTAAAATTTGCAGCAGAAGACCGCTTCCTGCGGTGGAAGCAGCTTTTTGGCAGGCTTGATGATCTACTCTCATTATGAAGGTATTTTCTCTTTGATTTTGTGCATGTAATTGTCCGTTAACTTAGGGTCTAAAAGTAAAAAAATCGGTCTGTTTGATGGTTTTAAGATATGTATTGAGGGGCCTCAGAATAGGATTACGAACCTTTGGTTGAATACGTTCGTCATAAGGCGAGAAGATTATCATGAACTGCCCTATCCTGCCCCCTTTTACACTCTATATTTGAGACATCTATGTTCTACCAGACCTTATCAATCGCTCGAAATGCCTTTTTTGAGAGTATTCGACAACCAGTACTCCTAGTGCTTGTACTAGCTGGAATGCTACTCCTTATGCTTTCTAATCCTCTATCAGCTTTTACGATGGATGACGATCAACGAATGCTTCTCGATATAGGGCTTGCAACAGTATTCACTATAGGAATTCTCATTGCGTCTTTTGTTGCAAGCAATGTCCTTGGGCGAGAGATAGAGAACAAGACCGCCCTAACAGTAGTTTCGAAACCTGTTCCGAAACCAGCATTCGTGATTGGAAAATTTATTGGTGTTGGACTTGCTATTTCAATTTCAATGTTACTCCTAAGTCTTGTGTTCGTCATGGTTGAACAGCAAGCAGTATTGCAGACAGTTCGAACACCAATCCATGTTCCTGTAGTTGTGTTTGGAACCGTTGCGTTGTTTGTTGGCACTGCTGTTGCTGTGTGGTGTAATTATTTTTACGGTTTTGTATTTTCAAGTACATGGCTTTGCGTCACCGTTCCAAGCATGTTGATTGCGTACGTTCTTGTACTAAACTTTGGACCTGACTTTACTGCTCAACCATTTAGTTTTTCTTTTCGAGCCGAAATTTGGAAAGCCCTTCTTGCAATTCAAATCTCTGTTCTTATTTTAGCTAGCATCGCTATTGCCCTTTCAACGAGACTTGGGCAACTTGGAACGCTTTCAATTACGTTCATTATTTTCTTTATTGGAATGATGGCTGACGCATGGTTTGGATATCCAATCGATCGAATTGAAAGTGCTTGGCTCGCCCGAGCTTCGATAGATGGAAAAGTTCAAATCGTAGAACAATTTAGGATTATGGAAAAGATAAATGGCGATATTGAGGAAGTTGTAACTGAGACAGAAGAAGTTACAACTGGCACTACACTCACCTCTTATGCGGTGGGTTCCGAGTATTCAAAATGGGCAGGGTACAAAGTGGCCTACGCAATAATTCCTAATTTTCAGGTGCTTTGGCTTACCGATGCTTTGACGCAAAACAATGTGATTCCAACCAGATATTTGATGAGAACAACTGGATACGGAACGTTATATATTATTGCTGCTGTCTCCATCGGAGTTGTTCTTTTTCAACGTAGAGAAGTTGCCTGATTTTACTGATGCCATCTGAGAAAAGTCATGCAATTCGCGTTATTGGTGCAAACGAACACAACTTACAAAATGTCTCCATAGAAATTCCACGTGACAAACTCATAGTCGTCACAGGGGTTTCTGGTTCAGGTAAAAGTTCACTTGCTTTTGATACGATATTTGCGGAGGGGCAACGAAAATACATGGAATCGCTGAGTGCTTATGCTCGGCAATTTCTAAATCAGATGGGCAAACCAGATGTCGAATCAATTGAGGGGTTGCCTCCAACAATTGCAATTGCACAGAGAGGTGGTGGCCATAACCCACGATCTACAGTTGCAACTACTACAGAGATTTACGATTATCTTCGATTACTTATGGCAAGGTGTGGCACGCCCCATTGCTGGCATGCAACAAAAGCAGGGAAAATATGCGGGGAAGTAATTGAAACTACTACTGCGACAAAAATTATTGACTCAATCATTGCTTTAGAAAAAGGTTGTAAAGTTCTACTTTGTGCTGAAGTTGTTCGAGGCAAAAAAGGTTTCCACAAAGAAGTTTTAGAAGATTTACGATCACAGGGATTTGTTAGAGCAAGAGTCAATACTAAACTGATAGATCTTCGAGACGTCCTTCTTAATGAATCAGATAATCCCTGTGGTCTAGGTCGCTACGAAACCCATAATATTGAAGCAGTTGTAGATCGACTTGTGATCAAGCCCTCTGATCGAGAGCGGATTGCTGATTCAGTTGAAACAGCCCTGCGAGTTGGAAACGGTTCTCTCCTTGTTCTGGCAGAAAAAGACAATACATGGGTTGAGACGAGACTCAGCGAGCGTTTTTCCTGCCCAAAACATCCAAAGTGCTCGTTGTCCGAACTTGAGCCACGTTCATTTTCATTTAATTCCCCTTATGGTGCATGTAATGCATGCGATGGACTTGGAACGGTCCATGAGTTTGATGAAACTTTGGTTATTGCTGATCCTTCTCTGGGTATTACTCACGGCGCTGTAGCACCTTGGCGACGTGCTGGTCCACGCATGAACAGACGATATGCAAGAACATTAAGACGTTTCTGCGAGGTTTCTAACATTGATGGCAAGACCCCTTGGTCAACTTTGAGTGGCGAGATTAAAAAGATTCTCCTGCATGGTGGAACAGTTGAATCAAAAGTAAAAGGTAAACGAAGCATGCCCTTTAAGGGGATCATTCGAGAACTTCAATCACGGTTCAAACAAACGGAGTCTGACAGTGTTCGCAATCGTCTTCTTGGTTATATGTCAAAAGGTCTCTGCCCGAGTTGTGAAGGTAAGCGTTTACGAAAAGACAGCCTCGCAGTAACTGTTGTTTGTAATAACGTGGAGTATTCAATTGCTGATTTTACAACGATGACTATTTCTGATGCACAAATTGCATTTCAACATATAGAACTACCCGATGAACAAGCAACGATCGCGATACCAATTCTTAGAGAAATTGAAAACCGATTGGAATTTTTACAGTCGGTTGGTCTTGGGTATCTTTCTTTAGATAGGAGAAGTTCAACACTTTCAGGTGGAGAAGCGCAGCGAATACGGCTTGCAACGCAAGTCGGCTCCGGACTTGTTGGTGTGTGTTATGTGCTAGATGAACCAACGATTGGGTTACATGCTAGGGATAACGCACGCCTCATTCGAACACTACGACATCTTACTGATATAGGAAATACTGTAATAGTTGTAGAGCATGACACCTCAATGATCCTTGCTGCGGATCATCTCATTGATGTTGGACCCGCGGCGGGCATTCATGGAGGAAAGATTGTCGCGCAAGGAAGTCTCCGTGCAATTAAAAGTTCAACATCGGTGACGGGAAAATATTTGGCAGGTAAACTAAAAATACAATCTCGTGAGAAACCAAGAAAGCTCGATCAAACAAAAGTGATTCGCGTGAACGATGCAACCCGCAATAATTTACAACATGTGTCGACTTCGTTCCCGATCGGAGGTTTGATCTGTGTTACAGGAGTATCTGGAAGCGGAAAATCTTCTCTAGTGAATCAAGTTCTGCTTAAGGGCTTGAGGCAACTTCTTTCAAATAAACCTATTGGTGGAAAAACCTGCTCTTCCATTTCTGGAATTGAACAAATCGACCGCGTGATCCAAGTAGATCAATCGCCAATTGGAAGGACGCCTCGTTCCAACCCTGCGACTTATACAGGGATATTTGACACTATTCGTAATTTATATACTCAGACACGCGAAGCAAAGATTAGAGGGTACAAACCGGGTAGGTTTAGTTTCAATGTCAAAGGTGGAAGGTGCGAAGCATGCCAAGGCCAAGGCGTGAAGAAAATTGAAATGCATTTTCTACCAGATGCATTCGTTACATGCGAGGCTTGCAACGGCTCAAGATATAACCCCGAAACTTTAGAAGTGATGTGGAAGGATAAAACGATTGCTGATGTTCTTAGTACAACAATTGAAGATGCAGCTGAACTTTTTGATACCCATCCACGCATTAGTAAAATGGCAAAATGTTTATGCGATGTTGGGCTTGGATATCTGACCTTAGGCCAACCTTCAACTACTCTTTCTGGTGGTGAAGCGCAGCGAGTTAAACTTGCAAGTGAACTTGGAGGTGCCCAGCGAAATCACACATTATTTGTACTTGATGAACCAACAACAGGTCTTCATTTTGCTGACATTGATAAATTGCTTCTTGTCATTCAACGTCTCGTTGATGCAGAAAATACAGTCATTGTCATCGAACACAATCTCGATGTTGTGCGGGCCGCTGATTGGATTATTGATTTAGGCCCTGATGGTGGCGACGAGGGCGGTACTATCGTTGCTGAAGGAACAGTAGATGACATCATCAAGTGCAAGAAAAGTTACACCGGCATGGAACTTAAACGGTAACAATAACCACCGATTGCTGTGGCCCGGGGGCATGCTTCCTTTGCATGAGATAGAGGCACAAGAAAACGGAAGTTGTCACCCTTTTTTGTTGGTAAAACGTTACCCATTATCAATCCGCTCACTTCCTAAAAATAAGCGCCTTATTGAATACATAATTAAATACAACTCCTATCACAGATGCAGATAAGCCGCCAACAAGTCCAGCGAGTGGAATGGCGTGAGAGTTGTTAACAAACCATGTTGTGATGAAGTAATTAGCAATAGCGCCAACAGAACAAACAAGAATAAAACCAATGTACTGTACGAAAATTGATTTTGATCTAGCGTACCAGAATGCATATTTTCGATCCCAGAAAAAATTCCACGTCATAGCAATCCATATTGCAGTAATCAGCGGAGTTAACATAAGAGCAAGAATGTAAACTCCCAACCCACTTACTCCGACAGCTGCAAATGTAAAAAAGCTCACAAAATTTGGGTGTGTGTATCGAAGTAAGCGAATAACATGTTGCAAATATTCCCACTGCACTCTTAAAGTCAACTTGCTTTCTCCAAGTTGACGAGTTCGAAAATGAATAGGAACTTCCACTACATTTTTGCATCCGCATTTAACGATGAGTTCTAGACCAATTTTATATCCAACTGGGTTAAGGTCCTTTGCTGCAAGAAATGTTTCGCGCTTCATTCCAAGAAAACCACTCATCGAGTCGTTGACAGTCGTAAATGGTCTTGCCATGAGCGTTGCGATTTTTGAATTTAGCCAACGGAGTACGCCCCAACCATCTTCTGTTGTACCTCCTTGAACGTATCGAGAGCCAACAGTGAAATCCGCACCTTCAATAAGTGCACTGATCATATTTGGGATCGCGGAAGCTGGATGAGAACCATCCGCATCCATCACAATGCAGTATTCGCTTTCTGCTTCTTCAAGTCCACGGATAACAGCAGTGGAAAGTCCTTTCTCCCCTCGGCGAACAATAAGGCGAACCCACTCTAAGTTTTTTTCAGAGATGAGGGACTCAGTTCCGTCATCGGAATTATCGTCGACAATAATAAGTTGCAGATTTGCTAGAGTTTGTTTTTTGACTTCTGCAATTGCATCTATTAAAGAAGGAAGGCTATCGACTTCTTCATATGTAGGGAGGATGATCGTGACTGTTTCTTGTTGCATCGGTTGTGTCAAAATCTTTTATGGATTGGTCTTTCGTTCGATGACTTCACCCCAAGTATTGCTTTTATATGGGCGAGGTCTTTCTTTGTGGTGACTTTTATATTTCGGCTCTCCCCTTCTACAAGATGAACAACTTCTCCAAATTCTTCAATAACTTGCGCATCATCAGTTGTTTTTAAATTATTAATTTTCGCGTACGCTTGTTTCAATAGCGCTGAATCAAAAATCTGAGGTGTTTGTAGTTCCCATAATCCTTCGCGGTCAATGGTTTTTTCGACTTCAAAGGCGTCAACTGATGATTTTCCAGCTTCACCAAAAATTGAATCAGCAATATCGTCATCATCACCTATGAGTAGCTTGGTCGTTTTTGTTTGTTTAACGGTCCCAGTTATTCGAGTGGCAGCAGCAACAGCTTTTAAAGTTTTTGATGCGAGAAGGACTCTTTCAAAGAGTGAGTTCGTCAACGCGGGACGAGCTGCATCGTGGACTGCGATTCGATCAATTCCCTCATCAATCATTTTGAGACCATTTTTTACTGAATCCATACGAGTTGCACCACCTTCTACGATGACTACTCCATGGAAAGAGAGAGCAGGACCAAACCGTGAACGAAAATCCTCAAACCCTTGTTGAGGACCAACTACGATTATTTGGGAAATATCTTCCCTTTTTGTGAAAAATTCAACTGTTCGCAACAACAATGGTCTTCCATCAAGATCCTCAGCTAATTTATCACGTTCGCCATATCTTGTTGACTTCCCCGCTGCTGGAATAATGACTGCAAGTTTCATTTTTGCATCATACAAGACCAAGGGAGAATGAATCATGCTCTGTACTGAGCTTTAAATGAGCAAATTATTCAGTATTGCCATATTTGAAGATGGTTCAACTCGATACTAAGGGCGTGAACTTAGTAAATGCCCAAAAGTCACATTCAGGTGTTATTCAACAAATACCGAAGATGGGACTCGAACCCATACTCCCTAAACGGGAACCGGATTTTGAATCCGGCGCGTCTGCCAATTCCGCCACTCCGGCAAGTGATAGGTAGAGATTCTAGCATCGATAATGGTCGTATTGTGTGAGAAAAGTGCACTTTTTCTATTGCATTCAATCATATAAGGCGTATCATAAGTGTTGAACTTCGCCAAGTTGGCGTTGTGAGTTGAGAGAAAGATACAAGGAGCCATAGAATGTCTACCCTTCGAACGATCTGTACAGGTATCGCTACTTTTGGCATGGTTGCCGGAATTGCATACGCCGCGCCTCAAGTTAAGAAATTATCCAAAGGAGCGACGATGCGAATCGGTTCGCCAAACAACGGAGCAACATCTCGCGGAGGTGGAATTGTGTTGTGTGATCCAGCTGATATTCTCGTTTCTGAGAGTTTCGATATGGCAACAATAACAACTGGAAACTCAGTTAGTTGTTTCGGCGGAAGCGGAACACCCGAGCATAGTTATGGCAGAAGCCATGACCTCTCAATTGGTGCAACTGCTGGCCTTCCTTGGGAAATTACTTGTATTCACTTCGGGCTTGCTCAAAATTCCGTTGCAGGAATTGCAACGGTTAATGTATATATTGATCAAGATGGCGTTGCTGGTCCTACCGGCGATGGGAGCGATCTTTGGCTGATTGGCTCAGTTGAAAAACCTATCCCAGCAACAGCTACTCCAGTGATGATTACGGCTACTCCAATCACGCCTTATCCACTGAGCCCTGACGCACTTATTTTTATTGAAATAGTAATCCCTGAATCTTTCCCTGGAACACATGAAATTGCGAGTAATGCTGCAGGTGAAGCTTCTATTAGTTGGCTGCGAACAACAAATGGCGAATGCGGCATAGGTGCTTGGACAAACCCATCAGCGCTTGGATTTCCCAATATGCATATTCTTGAAGCAATCGAAATTGCTCCAGCTACGATTGCAGATCCATGCGACGACCCCCTTCCAACTTGCGCTTCGGATATTGATGCCAGCGGAGCTGTCACTGTTGATGATCTCCTCGCAGTCATTGGCTCATGGGGTCAATGTGGTGACGGCACCTACCGCCCTGTTGCCGATGTTGCTCCGCTTCCAAATGGTGATTGTTGCATCGACGTAAATGATGTCCTTCAACTCATCAGTGACTTTGGTCTTGTTTGTGACGGCGGCGGCGTAGATGGATTAGGCATAAATGAAGTTCGTATTGACCATATTGGCGTTGATGACAATGAATATGTTGAACTCATCGGTCCCGCAGGTACAGTTCTCGATGGCTATTCGTATATTGTCATTGGTGATGGCACTGGTGGTTCTGGTGTTCTAGAAACTGTTATTGATCTCACTGGGTTAACTATCGCAGCCGATGGTTTCTTATCACTTGGCAAAGCTGAGATGACAATTGCTACACCTGACGTCATTGTCGCTGATCTCAGTTTAGAGAACTCAGACAATGTGACACACCTTCTTGTCTTTGGTCTGACAGCTGTTCTCGATCAGGATCTTGATGTTGGTGACGATGGTGTACTTGATGCTATGTACTGGGCTGAAGAAATAGACGGTTTCGCGCTTCTTGAAATTGGGTATGAAGGCGAAGTTCTTGATTTGCTCTATTCAGACACAGTACTTGGCCCTGTTGGTGAATTCGTTCCCGCACATGTTTTCCGTTGTCCAGATGCTGGCGATTGGAACTTAGGTGTTTGGGGTGATTTAGCACTTGATACTCCAGGTGAACCAAATATGTGTGATCTCGCAGACCTAGATGAAGATGGCGTTTTTGACCTTGTCGACAACTGCTACCTCTACAACCCAGCGCAAACAGATTGCAATGACAACGGTGTAGGTGATGTCTGTGATATTTCAGAAGGCATCTCACAAGATTGCAATGCAAACGGCGTTGCAGATGAGTGCGAAGATGATTGCGATGGAAATGGTATTCCTGATGAGTGTGACATAGCAGATGGTGCTGTTGACTGTGATGGCAACGGTATCCCTGATACTTGTGAAGCAGACTGCAACGAAAACAATGTGAACGATGCTTGTGATATTTCAAACGGCACATCGTTAGACGATAATGGTAACGGTGTACCTGACGAATGCGAAGTTGGGAATCTCTTGTATACAAGTTTCGAAGAACCACTTATAGGTGGTCAATACACAGACACTGGTGATCCTTTAGTTGACCATCAGCTCATGAATAACGCTGGGGAAGCCATGGTTGAATGGACTGTAAGCGGCGCTGAGATGGGCTTCACATCGTGGTATATCAACACGCGAGATGGCGTTGGACTCACTGACGGTGATTATGTTGGTGTAACCAATTACACAGGTGGCGGAGTGGGTTCGTATCCAGACGGTATTCAAGGCTATCAATTAAGTGATTGTGATGGAATGGTACGAATCGTTTTCGACACAGCAACTGGCAGTGGTTCTTGGAATGTAAGCTTGGATATGTTCGTCGCAAGCACTGGCTGGGAAGCAGATGACGCAATCGTGATTGACATAGTTGTTGATGGTGGCGTAGTGGTTTCTATCCTTGACACAACAGGGCAGGATATTGATGATCTGGGTATTGAAGGTCTATGGCTCAATTGGCTTCAAGATCTCACAGGCTATACGGAAGCAACACTTCGTGTTTCACTTGACTCAAACGCTGGTACCGAAGCTATGTTTATGGATAATGTTGTCTTTAGCACCAATGCGATTCAGGACACAGATGGCGATGGTGTACCTGATTCACAAGACAACTGTGATCTGCCAAACCCTGACCAAGAGGATTGCAATGGGAACGGAATTGGTGATGTGTGCGATCTTGCAGACGGCGCTTCATTTGACTGCAACGTAAACGGCATCCCTGATGAATGTGAACCAGACTGCAACACCAACGGTATTCCTGATGAATGCGACATTAACGACGGCACGTCAGATGATGCCGATGGCAATGGTATTCCTGACGAATGCGAAGTTGTCAATGGATTCCTCATTATTACTGGTGTATTCGATGCCCAACTTACAACTGGTGCAGGACCAAAAGGTGCTGAGCTTTATGTTGTAAGCGACATTGCAGACCTCAGCCTTTATGGTATTGGTGGCGCAAACAATGGTGGTGGCAGTGATGGCGAAGAATTTACATTCCCAGTTGGACCTGTTGTTGCTGGTACGTACATTTATGTGACCGACGATGAAGTCGACTTTCTCGCCTTCTTTGGATTTTCACCAGATTTCCAATCAGGCGCAATGTCAATTAACGGTAACGATGCAATTGAACTTTTTGAAAATGGCAACGTGATCGATACGTTTGGTGACATCGACGTTGATGGTTCAGGTGAAGCATGGGATTATCTTGACGGATGGGCAAAACGCAGTTCTGGAACTGGACCAGATGGCGTCATTTTTGACATCGCAGCGTGGTCATTCAGTGGTATCAATACACTCGAAGGTGATACGAATGATTCGACCTTAGCGCCATTTGTTCTTGGTGGATTTATGCCTTAATATACTGATTAAATTTGTTTTTTAAAGGGCCCGCTATTGCGGGCCCTTTTATATGAACAGATAAAAAAACGCAAGTTTGGCCTAATAATCCACTCGATGATCAATATGATCGCAAATATTCGTCATTATCATGCTCAAATTAGTTCCTATAACTAAAATACATCGGAAAAACCTCAATGTAATACTTGACAAACACCCTCTTTTAGGGCATCTTAGGGTGTTGAGTTCTGATGACATTCGCTCCCTGAGCAGCTTGTAGTTCCCCAATGCTTGCTTACGCAGCGAATCCAGACGAATTCAACGTTCGAATACCGTTCGTATTGCACTGCTTCCGTCCCCTTTGGTAGTGCAAGACAAACGGTAGGAAGAAGGTCGTGAGAAGGAACGACTTGCATTGCAAAGAACCGCTAGTCCCATAGCGAACTTTTTGTTCACTGTTTGTCGCGACAACTTATGTACTGATTTTGTATCCCACGCCAACAGTTGGTGTTCGGGAATTTTACTCACGTGAGTATAAAACACTCACTAAATCTCCCATTAGGAGGGGAATATTTTTTATGAAAAACTTTACCTCTTGTATATGTATTATGGGTCTATCGGGCATGGCTTTTGGCGATGTGATGATGGACCAAATTGGACTCGATGACGGGTCTAGTATCGATGCTACTAACGCGACAGCCTCACAAGATTTTGAGGCTGCGTACGATATATACGATATTATTACCATGGACAACTTTACTGGTGCTGGCGATGCTGTTGAATCAGTTGAAGCAGTTATCACAGGTTGGAATGGTTACGTTAGTATTGCTGGTATTTCAGGATGGACTGTGAGCCTTCACAGTTCTCCAACTGCAGCAGCAGCAGATCTTGCTGGTGACATTGCTACACAATTTGTTGATGTTGCAGACGCAGTAATCAGTGGAACTTGGGCCGGCGTTGGCGGCGATCTTGTTATGTTACCCGTAGCTATGACTGCTGCTATTGGTGATAACTGGGTCAGCGTTATGCCTGCCAATGAATTTGCTACCAATGGCCAAACAGCTGTTGCACTTTCTACCATAGGTGATGGCGAGTTCTACCAAGCAAACCCAGGTGGTGGCTTCGGCATGCCTGGTAACATGCAAACAGGCGTTGGCAACTCTGCTTACCGTGTTTCTGGTACTTCAGATCCTTGCGATGCACCTTATGATGGTTGCCCTGAAGATGTCGATGGCGATGGTTCATTCACAGTGGATGACCTTCTCGCAATTATCGGTGGTTTTGGTGACTGTGGCGATGGTACATACCGTCCTGACGGTGATATCAATGGCTCATGTTGCGTAGATGTCGATGACATCCTCCAGTTCCTTGGCGTATTCGGTGGTGATTGTTTAATCACTGGCGCTTGCTGTATTGACGATGGTTCATGCTCTGAACAATCTTCCTCTGATTGTGCTGCTGCAGGTGGTGATTACAATGGTGATAACTCAGCTTGTAGTGATGCCGATTGTCCACAACCAGCTGCTTGCTGTGTTGGAACTGATTGTTCAATGCTTTTAGATGCTGATTGTGCTACAGCTGGCGGTACTGGATACCCTGGCCAAGATTGTTCAACAGTCGACTGCTCAATCACAACTGGTGCTTGCTGTATGGATGCTCAAACATGCCTTGATGGTATGACACCTGGCGACTGTACTGCATTTGGTGGTGACTTTATGGGCCTAGGCTCAGATTGTGCTACCACAGAATGTGGCACACCTGGCGATAATTGCGAAGAAGCAATTACTGCGTATGACGGTGCGAACGCATTTGACACAACCAATGCAACTGACAGTGGATACGGCGAACCAGATGATACAATGTGCTCAGGTACATACCTTAACTGGCTTGCAAGTCCTGACCAATGGTTGGTGTACTCACCAAGCGGTTCAGGTGTTCTTTCTGTGAGCCTTTGTGACGCAGCTAGTTACGACACTTCCCTTGTTGTATATCAAGGAAATGATTGTGCAAGCTTGACACAAGTCGCATGTAATGGTGACTCCACTGTTGAAAGTGGTTGTCAAGTTTACTACTCAGGTACGTACGATATTCCAGTAGATGGTTCGGATATTTATATTCGTCTCGGTGGTTACAATGCCGCTGTAGGTGCTGGTACATGTACAATTACATTTGCTGATGACTCAGTAGCTTCATGCTGCTTGCCTGATGGCTCATGTATGGACATGTTATCTGTTGACTGTGCTGCAGCTGGTGGTTCATATGATGGTTCCATCATGTGTGCTGAGGCTGACTGCCCACAACCTTACTCAGGTTGCCCTGCAGGTTCTGATTACAACTGTGATGATTGCGCTGTAGATGGTGATGACGGTACTCTAGACTGCAACGGTGGTCTAAATGCTGGTGTTCCAGCATGGCAAGATATTACGCTTGACGTTCCTATGTGCGGTACAACTACTGTATTCGTAGATGGACCTACAGGCGGTACTTACCGTGACTTAGACTGGTTTACTAACGCAGCTGTTAATGCTGGTGGTAACTTCAGTATGACTGCAGGTACTTCTGGTGCTGATCTTCTGTTTGGTATTCTTGACAATGTGAGCGGCGCTTTCGTCGAAGCTTATGTCATGCCAGGCGGTTATGAAGGTACCGTAACCCTTGCTGCATTTGGTGCTGGCGATTACTCAGTAATCGCAGGAGCTTCTGAATGGAATACAGCATGGACTTGTGGTAGTGGTTTGGAAAACTATGTCATTACTATCAGTGCAGAAGCAGCCACACTTGGTGCTTGCTGTATGGAAGACCTCTCATGTATGGACATGTACGCAGCTGATTGTGCTGCTGCAGGTGGTACATTTGATGGTTCACAAGACTGCTCAACAGCTGTTTGTGAAGCTGCTGCTGCAGGTGATGAATGTACAGAAGCTATTGCTGTAAGCGATGGTGCAACTGCATTTGACACTTCAGTTATGACTCCAAGTCAACCACAACCTGACGAAGCTGCTTGTACTGGTCCTTTTGCTATGGACTGGAACAACACTAATGATGGTTGGTACATGTATGTAGCAACAGGTGGTTTGACCACTTTTGATACTTGTGACGGTTCTTCATTTGACACTTCAATGGTTCTTTATGAAGATGCATGTGATAATCAAGTTGCATGTAATGGTGATATCGATGTCGATCCAGCTGGATGCCAAGCATACAGCTCCTTTATTGAATATAACTGTGTTGCTGGTGCAACATACTATATTCGTCTTGGTGAATGGAATGGCGGACCTGGTGGAGCTGGTACCTTGAATATCAACTAATCAGTTGTAGTCAAGTGACCAAATCTCATTGAGATTTCACGCAGCCCCCCGACTCTTGTCGGGGGGCTGTTTTTTATTTACCTCGTGGGGAGTTCATTGTAAAACCCCAAAAAGTGAAAATTACGCGAAAAAACAGAAGTTTTTGTTGTTCAAACCAAGCAGTTGACTACACTAAGAGCAGGAGAACTATATATGCACATTTATTCGGCAATTCTCGGGCTCACCCTGTTGGCAACTTCTTCATTTGGCGTTCCTTTATTTGATCAAATTGGCCCAATGGATGGGTCAGGAGTTGGAACAACAGGGTATGTGAGCCAAGATTTCGATTCTATCTATGAACCCTACGACATCGTCGCAGCAGACAATATATCAATCTCAAGTTCGGCATCTGTAACAAAAACGGAAACTATTCTTATGGGTTGGATCGGTTTCATTGACCCAAGTTCAATTTCAAACTATCAGCTTAACTTGTACTCGTCACCAGTAGCAGCTTCTCAGAATCTGATAGGTGATGTATTTTCTGTTGACGTAGATCCTGCTGATGTGATCATTGAGCCCCAGTGGCTTGGTTTTGGTTTCTTAGCATCAATTTCCACAGATTTCACAATTGAAACAGGTGATTACTACTTTGGCATCGTTTGTACAAATCCAATCACTACTGCTGGGCAAGTTGGAATTGCCGAGTCACTCATCGGTGATGCAATTCCTGCAATTTGGGCAAATCCAGACAACGGTTTTGGGAATGGCATCCAAGGGGAGATATCTTTCGAACTCGCGTACCGTTTAGAAAATGATGTAGCCATTGATCCTTGCATTTTAGATTTGTCCTATTGCGCTGCTGATATAGATGGCGACACAGTCGTTGCTATTGGTGACCTTCTTGCCATCATCGATCACTGGGGAGAATGCGGTGATGGATCGTATCGTCCAGCGGGCGATGTTGCGCCCTTACCTGTAGGCGATTGCTGCGTTGATGTCGAAGATCTTCTACGCGTAATTAGCGAATGGGGCTACGTATACGACTGCACACCGATAGGTGCCTGTTGCTTTGATACAGGTGTGTGTACAGATGACATGCGAAGCGATATTTGCGAGTCCACGGGAGGCCTATTCCTTGGAGAAGGCACGTATTGCATTTTTGAGGAATGTGGAATTGGTGCTTGTTGCCTTAGCGAAACTGAATGCATTGACGATGTCACCACGTGGTCCTGCGGGAAACTTGGCGGAATCTACCGTGGGAATGATTCTTTTTGCGCTACAGTCATCTGTATGCTCGAAGGAGATGAATGCAATGACCCAACACAAGTCTATGAGGGCGCGAACCCGTTTGATACCTCAATGATGACACCAAGTGTTCCTGAACCAAGTAGTAGTGGGTATCACAACGGATCGAGTTGGACTTGCTGGGGCACTAATTTTGACTGGAACAATTCAAGAGATGGTTGGTATATCTATATCCCCACTGCTGCTGGTCCAACCACGTTCACAACGTGTGACTATGATTCTTACGATACTTCACTTGCACTGTACGAGGCAGGCTGCGAACCAAATGATCAAGTTGCTTGCAACGGTGATAGCGATATTGACCCATCTGGCTGTCAAGCGTTTTACTCTTCAATCGTTTACAACGTTGATATTGGTGAAACATATTACATCCGAATTGGTTCCTGGAATGGGGAAAGTGTTGGCATCGGAACTCTAACAATTACACCGCCACCTTCTGGTGATGGGGTCTGCTGTTTAAATGAAAACTGCATGCCAGAATTCGATTCAGCAAGTTGCCTCCTCTTTGGCGGGATTTTCATGGTTGGATCAACGTGCGATGAGCTTGATTTGTGTGCGTTACCAGAGCCACCTGCAAATGACCATTGCTCGACTGCAGAGGAGATATTTGTTGGACAAACTCTTTTTGACACAACACTCGCAACCTCAAGCCCTTTGCAGACCGATGACGCAGGATGTCTGAACCTGATGTGGTGTGGATTTGATGATTTCGGTCAGTATGTTTGTAGCCCTGACATCTGGTATTCGTTTATAGCGCCATCAAATGCAATGTACCGATTTAGTACATGTGATCCAAATAGTTATGACACTTCAATCGTTCTCTATCAAGGGAATTGCTCCGATGCGGCGAGCCAAGTTTCATGCAGCGGTGATGGAAATACCGAAACTGGCTGCCAACCACTCTACTCCTCACTCGAGTACGACCTCATTTCTGGTGAAACGTATTTTCTTCGAGTTGGTGGATGGAAAGCTGCTGTAGGTATTGGCACGATCTCTATTTTGCCTACCGGCGTTGATGCGTTTGGTGGATGCTGTGTCCTAGGTGATTGTGTGGGTGAAATGAGTGAATCAGATTGCCAATCACTTTCAGGTGCTTGGACAACGGATACGTTTTGCGTAAACATTGTTTGCCAAGAGCCTCTCTGCCCAAACGCATCTGTGAGTCAAAGTCCCTACGCAAACAGCGACGCATGGCAAGCCCGTTCGTCTGCTGACGATCCGACAAATGATTACTTTTATGAATCTGCTGCCAACGTACAAGTTTCGGCGATGAGTTCATTCACTATCTGGGGTATTGAAGCAGCCAACCTTGGTGGCTGGCAATCATGCAACAACTTGAATACATTTAAAATAACAACGTTTGCAGATGATGGCGCAGGTTTACCAGGATCGATTTTAGATCAAGTGCTTTCGTTTACTCCTACAAGGACGCCAACAGGTGAAATTTTTGGTGGCGAGTACGAACTCATTCAATACGAGTTTGAAATTTCTACTGCGGCATTTGATCATATTTCAGTTCAATCGAACAGCGATGGGTTAGATTGTTGGTTCTTGTGGATGTGCTCACCCAATGGTGATGGCACCTCTTCGACAAATGACGGCAGTGGCTGGTTTCAACTCGACCCTGACGATATCGATGATCTCTCAATTTGCATTCAATAGCGTACTTGTCGTTACTATGCGACTATGAATTATCGGTTAGTCGCGATCCGCGTGCTTTATTACTCTCTTGCATTTGCTTCGCTGACGGGTATTATTGCTGTTTTTGCCCCTACAAACTCTAGCATCCTTGGACGGTTACTAGGCACTGCCATTGCAACTGGTATAAGTGCTGGTTTTATGCTTATTGCTATAAAAGGACTAGAAAATCCAAAGACTCGTCCGTTTGGAGCAGCGATTGGACTCATCATCTGCATTGTTTTGACTCTGATTTATTTCACTATTTGGCTAGATGAAATTGCGCTTGTTAGTAATAAGGCGATTGGCCATTTGGCACTAACTTCAGTTGTTGTATTTTTTTGCGGCATTCCCCTCACCATTGGCGCTAGATTAATTACAAATAAACAATGGAAACTTTCTGGTTATTTTCTGATGTTCTGTTGGACATTACTAATTGTTCTTTGGATTTTTGATATTTGGAGAGGAGCAATTGGTACCTATAATTACATTGAAGCAATTGCAATTCCCATTGCGTGGTGTTCCCCAGTTTCTGTCTTGCTGCTCCTGCGGTGGCCCAAATCAGTTCCAGCGCTAATCTTATTAACAATTACCTGTGTTATTTGGCAGTGGTATGGAGTAACAGTTAACGATTGGAAAGAAAATTCAATACCCTTAGCAGCAATCTTTATTATTGGTTGGATTCCATGTTTCATCTCGCTTTGGTACCTTTTGAATCTAAGGAGAGAAGCGTACGCAATTAGGAAATCAGAAGTTGCGGCAACTACAATAGCCTCCCTTGCACTAGCATTCTGTTTTGCATATGCGTGGACTGATCTTACGGGTAATGAATCTGGCATCCTGTTCCAGTTTGCAATTTCTTCATCAATTCTTGGCGGAACTTCAGTACTTGCTGTTTTTATAACTCAAGTATTAACGATGAGTATGTACGTGGTACAAAGTTCGGTTCCTTTGCACGCTATTTGTCCAAGATGTGAAGATAAAATTATTCTTCAACAAGGAAAAAGTACTTGCCCTACTTGCAATTTACATTTCAAGGTACTATTTGAGTCCCCAAACTGCAGAGCGTGTGAATATGACCTTAGCGGAACAGATAAAAAACTGTGTCCCGAATGCGGTGAACCAATTTCTACAACTACTCTACAATAACTATATGCGCTGGTTATTTTTTACACTTTTTGTTTTACTTCATTTTGGATGTGAGAAATCTTCAAAGGAAGTACATATCCCTGAGATTGATTTCACTAGACTCACCCAAGAAGCGGGCATTGCTATTACCGATGCGGTTAAAAAATTAGAAACATCTCAATCTTCGCAAGATTTGACAACCCTTGGACTCTACCTTCAAGCGCACGGTCTCTATGAAGAGGCTGCCCTTTCGTATCAAGCTGCTGCTAAACTTCCAAACACTCCAACGAAGACAAACTATTGGCTCGCAATTACCTTGGCAACAATTGGGGAATATAAACAAGCTCTTGAGAGTTGTTCTCAGTATGAAAACTACGCCCCTGCGTATTGGAGATCTGGGTTTTGGTTGATTGATCTTGGAAAAATTGAAGAAGCAGAATTGCATTTTAAAAAAGCACTCGAAATTGATAAAACTGCAGTTGCCGCGATGGTTGGACTTGCAAGGGCTTGGTTACAACAAAATAAACCTAGCCAAGCAGTGCAGATTCTTGAAGAAATTAGAGACCGTGGTGGAAATCATCCCTACTTAAGTTATCTTTTAGGAACTTCGTATCAGAGGGCAGGAGACTTCGAAAAAGCAGCGCCTCTACTCCAAGAAATAGTTAAGGGTCCCCCTAAATGGGACGACCCTTGGTTACTAGAAATGACCACTTATCAAAGAGGCTTTGCTGCATCTATTACACGGGCAATTGCAAAACTTGACGATGGCGACATTGTAGGAGCATTAGGCGATCTGCAAATATTAGCAAGAACTAACCCTAGAAATGCCGCCGTTCTTACAAACTTAGCAACCGTACAAATGCAACTTGGTCAAATTGATAATGCGTACACAACGTGCACTGCATCAATCAGATGGAACCCAAACCACGCAACTTCGCAAATGAATATGGCACTTCTTCTTTTACATAAAAATGAACTTGAGCTAGCCTCTCAATATGTTCAAAAGGCAATCGAACTAGAACCCGCAAATGCAAGAGCACAAGCACTTGCAGGAAACATTGCGTTTCAAACTAGAAAGGTACATGAAGCAGCAACGTATTTTGAACGAGCAATTTCTATAGGATCTAACGACCCAAATGATCGTGAGATGCTCGGTTTGGCATATCTTGATCTTGGTAAAAGCGATAAAGCTATCGAGCAATTTAATTTTGCATTGCGCATTTCTCCAGATGGAACCCTTGCCATTGGCGGACTTGTAATTGCTCTTTTTAACAATGGGCAAACTTCGGAGGCTAAACAAGTTTTGAACAATGCACTTTCCCGGTTTCCTAATGATCCGAACCTTGTAAGAGCAGCAAACTTTCTCACTAAACAAGGCGTGAAATGATGAAACGATTAACTTGTATTTCACTTTTGCTTATTGGATGCGATTCAAACACAAAGCCTCAAGTGCAGCCAGAGGTAGAAATAAAAAAGCCATGGCTAGTTGATGAAGCACAATCAAGGGGCATAAATTTTACGTGGATTAGTGGAGATACTGGCAAATTTAATATGCCAGAAATAATTGGTGGCGGAGCTGCAATGCTTGACTATGACAATGATGGCGATCTTGATTTGTATTTTATCCAAGGAGGACACCTCGGTTCTCCAAAAACTGAGTCCAATGTGCTTTTTCGAAATGATGACGGGAATTTTGTCGATGTAACCGCACAAAGCAATACAGGAAACACGGGGTATGGCATGGGGGTTGCTATTGGTGACTACAACAATGATTCATTTGTAGACATCTATATTACAAATGTTGGCAACAATGCATTACTTCAAAACAATGGAGACGGGACATTCGAAGATGTTACAGATCAAGCAGGAGTTGGCGATTCAGGTTGGGGTGCGAGTACTTCCTTTGCGGACTTCGATAAGGATGGCGATCTTGATCTTTACGCGACTAATTATTTGGTGTGGTCTGATGGTTTAGATTTAGATTGTTTTAATGCAAGGGGCAAATTGGCTTATTGTTCACCAACTAATTATATGGCTCCTGCAAGAGATCTTCTCTATAGAAACAATGGCGATGGAACATTTACTGAATTATCAGAGAAAGCAGGCATTGGCACTCGTTTGGGTACTGGGCTCGGTGTTCTGTGCAATGATTACACCGGTGATGGACTCATTGATATATTTGTTGCCAATGATGGGATGGCAGATCAGCTTTGGATGAATAATGGGAATTGGACTTTTACCGATGTTGCGTCCATGCGTGGATGCGCCCTTGATGATGAGGGGCAACCTAAAGCAGGAATGGGTTTAACCAGTGCCGATTTTGACTTCGATGGTGATTTAGATATTCTTGTTTGTAACATCACGGGAGAAAGTGATTCATTACATCGCAACGATGGTAACTTTTTCACTGACGTAACTGCCTCACATGGAATCAGAACAAGCACCAGACATGCCACCCGTTTTGGTTTGGGCTGGGTCGATTTTAACAACGATGGCAAGTTAGATTTATTTGAAGCAAATGGTCTTGTTCAAGAAATAGGTACCCCGCGGACTGCCGATCCATATGCTGAGGAAAATTATCTTCTACGCGGGCAAGTTGGTGGTTGGGAGCTATTAGAGGGCGCGATGGATCCCAATTTAGTTCACACGAGCAGAGCCGCTGTTTTTGGTGATGTTAATAATGATGGTTTTGTAGATGTTCTAGTAATTAATCGTGATGCGCCTGCATATCTACTGATTAATACTACAGAAAATAAAGGTAATTTTATTACCCTCGCACTCCGAGACGCCCATAATAAGCCTGCCATTGGTGCCCTTGTAACTGCAACAGTTGGTGAAAACCGAATATCTTTTGCTGCTCAGTCCTCTTGGAGTTATATGGCGGCAAATGACCCTCGAGTTCACATTGGATTAGGCAACCAAAAGCAAATAAAGGACATTGACGTTTATTGGCCCGATGGATCAAGAAGTACGTATGAATCTTTCGATCTTGGTTTTCATTCTTTGCTCCAACAAGTACAATAATATAAAAGGAACTACAACAATGACATTTACACAACTAGAATTACCTTACGCCTTCGATGCACTTGAGCCGTATATTGATGCGAAGACGATGCAAATCCATTACACCAAACACCACGCAGCATATGTTGCAAAGTTGAATGCTGCAGTGGAAGGCACGCAATGGGAAGACGTATCAATAGATGATCTTTGCAAAAATCTAAACGCACTTCCTGACAATATCAGAGGCGCCGTACGAAATAATGGTGGCGGTCATTGGAATCACACTTTCTTTTGGAAAATCATGAATGGCAAAGGTGGTGGTGAACCTTCTGGATCGCTTGCTGCTGCAATTAATGAAACATTCGGCTCTTTGGACAAACTAAAAGATGAGTTTGCCAACGCAGCCGCTACCCGTTTTGGTTCTGGCTGGGCATGGCTCACCGTTGATGATGCTGGAAAACTTTGTGTGTGCTCATCTCCAAATCAAGATAATCCTCTTATGACAGATGCCGGAATGTGCGGCAACACGCCAATTCTTGGGTTAGACGTTTGGGAACATGCGTACTACTTACTTTATCAAAATCGCAGGCCAGATTATGTTTCCGCATGGTGGGATGTTGTTAATTGGGCAGCTGTTGCAGCACTCTACGGTGCTGCAACAGATAATTGCGGATGTTCTTGCTCTTGCGATTCATAATAATTGCTTCATTTGTTCTTGTTGGATGCGGTAAAACAAACCAATTTGTTGAACAACATGGTGGCATGCGAGATGTGCTTAGAATGGGCAACACGCAAAGTCGTATTACGTTTAAGGAAATATCTTCTAAACCCCACGCTTTTGCTGTTGGCGCATTAACAAATCTTGAAGGCGAAATCACTATAGTTGATGGTCAAATACTCGTTGCAACAACACCAGATGGTGTAACGACCTCTTCAACTACAGGGTTAGCAGACCAGTCTGCAACTTTGCTTACTGTAGCGTACGTAAAAAATTGGGCAAAGGACACAATTCCAGAAAATATGGATTTTGAATCCGCAGTCGAAACTATCGCAAAAAGAAATGGAGTTGATGTAGATAAACCATTCCCTTTTTATATGCACGCAATAAAAAGCAGCTTCGACATGCATGTCATCAACGGTTTTTGTCCGATTGCATCACTTGATCTCCCTAAGGAAGATCAGCCTTGGCGCTTACACGGTAAAGAAACTGACATCTTAGTAGTTGGCTTCTTTGCGAAGAACCAAGAGGGCGTGATGACACATCACGGATCGAACATACACATGCACGGAATTGTTACATCTGGAAAAGAAGTCGTTTCAGGTCATCTCGATACCATCGAAGTTCTCCTGGGATCAACGATTTTTGTACCGTCTATGTAACGTCCGATTCTTCTTTAAAAAAAACTTTTGAGTCCATTAAGACCAACACCCACAATATCTTGTGGGTGTTGTTTCTATAGGTGCACAACCAATCGTATGTTCTAGAAATCAGCCTTAAAATCACGTCATGTTGATTTGTTATCAAATACAGAGATTAGATAGAACTTCCCGATCTCATTTTTATCGCAACATATGGAAGGAATCATCAATGCTTACAAAAAATCAAGTTATCGACGCAATTTGCCGCTTAAACCCCACTGCTCCAATTGATTGGCTCTCTGGATTCGATCTATCAGCATTACGACGATACTACGAACACCTTCTTATCACCTTAGAGCCACGAGGAACTCGTGGTTGGGTTCGAATGAGTGATACCCCAGCTGTCATTACACGTCGCCCTGCGGCTTAGTTATAGCTGAATAGCAGACTGCTACAGCGGCCTGTTCCTCCCTTTGTCAGAGGTTGCAATACTCCCAACGCAACCTCTCGCAGAGTGTGGGACAGGCCGCTGTTTTAGTTAGGGATATTGGATCCTGTACTCGGTACATTATAAAAATATCACGAAAAAAGGCGAATATTTTAGACAATAGATCAAAGAATCACTTTAAAGGTGCGTAGCTCACTAAGAAGTACAAGTGAAGTAGAATTTGAAGATCTTTGGGAGGTTGACAATGAAGTCCAAATCTAAACTACTCTACTCACCTTTAAAACCCTGCTTTACCGCTGCAAGTTCTAAGAGTGTGCGAACTCGAGTGAGCAACTCAAGTTTGTTGACGGGCTTCGTGATAAATTCATCTGTGCCACACTCAACGGCTCGTTCGTAATCACTCACTTCGTTGAGTGCTGTCACCATGATAACAATGATATCTCGAGTCGATGGCTGTGACTTTACCTTCTGGCAAACTTCAAATCCGCTCATTCGAGGCATCATGACGTCAAGTATCAGAAGATCGGGTACGTTGTGTTCTATCTTTTCTATTGCCTCAATGCCGTCGGAAGCAGTTTGAATCGTACATGGCAATTCCTCTAGAAAAGCTTGCATTAGCTCAAGATTTTGAACATTATCGTCAACAAGCAGAATAGTGGATGCGGAAAAATCAACGTCAGATTGTGGAGTAGAGTCAGTCACTTGTAATGTCCTTCGTGCGTATGCTATCATGGTAGATTCTACACCGCACACTAGAGGTACTCTATGCCAAAATATGCCCCACCATCCAAATGGACCGATGAGTTCAATACACCGAAGATCGATGATCTACGAAAACTCGTCATTAACGATGCCAAAAAAGCATTTGACAAAACAATAACCAAAGTTGAAGCTCTCGGCGATTTTGAAACTCGCCCACACTGGTATGGAGAAGCTTGGTTTTGGGCTGTTGCTTTCTTCCCAAAAGGCAGTGATGACCCCCTAGCGATTATTGTCCCTTCTCCAGAAGACATAATGATCGCATCTCAATTATCGCATGAGTTTATTGATCAACTCTCAACCCGTCGTCTCAAGCGGTTTGTCCGAGATGGTTTAGAACTAGCGATGCCTCCACACGATACAAATTGGGCGTACTGGCTTATCCCCACCCCTAATGCTGTTGAGGATGTAATGCCTGTACTTAAAAGTAAATATAACTTTATCTTTAAAGATACTTAAAGGG
Source organism: Phycisphaerales bacterium (assembly GCA_014238125.1). Classification (GTDB taxonomy): domain Bacteria; phylum Planctomycetota; class Phycisphaerae; order Phycisphaerales; family SM1A02. Next base: position 52,662 of record JABABS010000011.1, on the reverse strand, counting down.
TCTAAGGCGTACGCCATTTACCGTTCTCAAAAATAGATGTTGAAGCGTCTATACCCATCAACGCTGCCAAGTCAACTGTTCCCGAAACATTTAGGGGTATATTTCCCTCGACGAGAACCGCTGCTGACCACTGCGTTGTTCCTCCGAGTAATTTCAACTCTGCCTTTAGAGAATCACTAACAACATGCTTGTTTCGCGATACTTTTCCGCCTTCTAGTAGTACTTTCCGAAGTGTACTTGGCAGTGATAATGAAGCAAACCGCAATAACTCAATACGCTTATCGTCTCTTTCAGTTAATTGTATTTTATCTAAAATTCTCAGATTTTGCACTTCTTTACAAGCGGAGATAACTGCCTTGGGTGTAGCAATTGGTCTTACCGCATCTACGTGGACAACGACTTCACCCAAAAGTAATTTGCCAGAAGGAAGGGATGCTAACAATTGCGCTGAGCGTTGTTCATTATTATCAATTTCAATCAAGCCAAGTATGGCGGACCTCTTCAATTCTGGATCCACTATTGCAGAGAGTACGTAGCATTTTCTAGCAAAAGCGATACCACGCTCACTTTTACCAGAAGCAAGAATATCTTCCGCCATTTCAATGTAGGCCAATCCATCAGTACCATCAAGAGTTGGTGTTGCAGGATCATACGAAGTTAAACAAAAGAGTGTGATTACACATAAAAATGAATAATTGATCATTGTTGGGAGTCTCCTGCAGCTTCTTTATTCGCAAGTGTAAGCATGCGTTTCCATACTTGCAAACTTGCAAATTCAGCTTGACTGATTTGTTCGAGAAGTGTTGTAGCCTTGCTGATGGGAAAAATGTCGTCAATGTGTGATAGTTCCCCTGTCCACACTAATTCAAGTTGCTGGATCAAACGCAAGTATTCTAATTGTTGTTGCAGTTGAAGCTCTAAGACTCCAGCCGTGTGATGCATTGTACGAGTGTAACTTGCACCTAATTTCATTCGCCATGATTCAAGAAGAAGATGATAAGAATCAGCCACACCTACTTCATGAGTTGGTCGCAGTCGGCTTGGATCCACTAGAAGCGCTTCCCCCAATGCTGAAACACTTGCGGACGCTGCAGCTTCATTAAGACCAACTAAATTCGTTTTTCCCGCAGTAAGGGCGTGTTGGATAAGAGCTCTTCTTGCCGCAGTAATCCAAGTTTGATAATGTCTAGGCGGCAAAATATCATCTGTTAAAAATGCAACTAAAGCTTCTATTTGTTCAGTTTTGGCATTCGGTGTAAAAACATTTACAATTGCTTCAGCAACCACTGCGCTGTTTGAAAATTGTTCACAAATGAGTAACACCGCTTCTTGCCTAATACCTGCATCTCGATAAAAAAGCGCTGTTCTTGCGACGATCGCTGCATCTCTAGGATGCAAATTGTCATACTGGGCACTCCGTACAAAATTAAGAAGTTCTAACATCTCATCTTCATTACGATTAGTATTTGGAAAACGCCTCACCAACTCTCCTTTACTGCGTCCACCACGTGATAGATCAGCGAGTTCCTCGTAAAAAGTTGTTTGATCAAGGTTGTCAATCAATTCCCATGCCCGGCTTGGTCTGCCAACCCAAAGCGAGGCAGCTATTTCGTTTAACTTTCTTGCATGCAAAAAACGTTCAGCGGGTGGATGTGTCATGTCTTCACTGAAGAGGGAAAGTTCAATCCATACATCAACAAGTGCGGGGTCGTATCCAGCAGGCAACACAAGTGAATGTACCGCCGTTGTTGGCGTTTCAATTGTAGGCCATAATCCATGGAGTTCAGTAGCAACTTGTTCTCTTTTAACAAAATTATCATCGAGTTGTATTGCATGTTTTGATAAAAACCAAGGCACTGCATGTAAATCAACAAGCATATTTGAGATAGCCCAAACGTCAACAGTTGTAATAGTTTTATCTAAGTAGATATCTAACAGTAATACACGAGCTTGATCACTACGAACCCAATCTATTTCTTGAACTAGGCGGCCAAGTACTTTTCTGGTATTACTATTTCTAGTCAAATCTACTGAGTTTTGTAGAATAATTTGTATTACATCTAATTTTAAAGCAGTTCGAGCTTCCAGACTATCCTCTCTATCAACCATAGCCAACCATTGCTCCCAGAGAAGTAAACTGTGAGTTTCAAGTTCCGTCATTCTCATTAGATCTATTGCAATAAGTCGAATGACTTGCCGTCTTGTTTCATAGACATCACAATCAAGGGGATATGAGTATGCGGTTTTTTTAACTAATGCTGTTAATGACGAAATTAAGGAATCTGAACATGCCAAGCGGGACAGTTCTCCGACTGCCCAAGGTTTTTTAAAAGCATTAGCATCCAACGTGTTTGTTTTAACTGCAATGTCCAATGACAAGAGGAGTTTTGCTGAGAGACCTTCTACTTGGGGAGAAATAGAAACACATTCTTGAATCAATTTGCCTATTTCTTCTTGAAGTGGTGTATCTAGAAATGGCCAAATTGAGGAAATAACATGAATGGAATTATTCCAGTCCTCTAATAACTTATTCTCAACAAACATTCCTTGAGCAGCAGCGCTGCCAATTTGCTGATAAATATTGCGTAGTAAATTTGGCAATTGAGGAGCGTTGTCTACAAGAGATCCTATTTCTTCAGTGAAAATTACTTCATCAAAAGATGGGTATAACTCAAAACTAGGGTTGTGAAATGACATATTCACCGGTTTTGATGTTTCAGAAGCAATTGTTACTGCTGGAACTGCACCGGCATCAACGACTTTGAGAGCAAATTCATCAGCTCTGTTGATAAGGAGTAATCCAAGGACAATCGCAAGAATTGTGAGCAAACCAAAAAGAGCAGATAATTTAATAGTTCCAACTGTTGAGTATTCTTTTAGTTCTGGTAAAAACCGATTAGCAATTTCATCCATTAAATCATCTACAACACTCTGTTTATTTTCAGAGATAGGCAACGTAGCCCAAGATCTATCTGGCATATTTTCGCTTCTTTCTTGTTGCGAAAGAGGACCGCTGCCAGTTCTTGAAGAATCAGCAAGCGCAGTAAGAATGCGAAGTAGACCTCCAACGGTTAATCCATAAGCAGCAGCGACTGCAACAAGACGTGCTCTACTTTTTCGGTTCCAGCCACCTTCAGAAACTAAAACAGCAATAATTGAGCGATCAAGCTTAGTCATTTCGTGTGAGTGCTCTTTTTTAGGTTGGAATTCTTTTGTATAAGTCTTACACTGATTGCGAAGAAGTTTGCCCGCTTCCTTGATAGCTTGCCGAACGAGTTTTGCTTCTTCGGAATGCTTCATCGGATGGGATAATATTTGTGCAACTCTTGTTCTAATTGCAGATTCAAGTGAAGCTGGGCTTCCATTCCATTTTGGAATTCCAAGTAACTGTTCGGGAGTTTGAGTGTTACGAATTCCAAGGATTAGAAAAATAGCACGATCTATTTCCATTGCTAATCATTCTCCAAAAGAGTTCGTGAAATAAGACGTTCCAATTCTCTAAATTGAATATCTAAAGGCGATATTGCATATTCAGGATAGAGAGCAAGATGTTGTGCGAATAGTTTGTCAGCAAGTGTTATATTAGTTTCAACAAGTAATAAAATAAATCTGTACCTAGCTTCAAACCATTCCACTGTGCCGCTGGGCAGTCCGTCACTCAATCTTTTCCAATGCTCTAAAGAAATTTGGATATCGCCAGCATCCTCTTCAAGATTTGCAGCAAAACGCAGCAAGGAACGATTCTTAGGATATAAAGTTAATAATCTACGCACTAACTGCAAAACTTTCACAGTAAAAGCATGCGAATTGCGTTCTTTTACTAAGATAAAACCATCCTCTACAGCTTCAATTCCGAGTGAAAAAAGTGAAGAAGAAGAGAGTTGTTCATCGCTGCGAGTGTTTAAATACGCGAACACTAGATCAAAATATCGCTCTCTAAAATCATTTTTCTGACTCAGTGTTACTCCACGCATCGCGTTTATTATTGAAACTGCAGCATGTTCATTCCATGTTGACTCGGGGAACTTACCATACAGTGCCATTGCAACAGTGATCGCGTTTTCCAATTCATCCTTGAGCAGGTGCAACTGTAATCGTCTATACGCAAACTCATTTCGTACTTCTTGCTCTTGTATTTCATATATTTCAATTATCTTAAATACATTTTCTGCCGCAAGAACACGACGGACATCATTGTGGAGTGCGACATCAAGAATTCGCCTTGACCTTTTTATGGTTTTGTTGATATCTACATCAGAAGAGCTAGCATCTACAAATAACAAGGGCCTAGCTATTTCTAAATATTGATTTCCAGCAGCAACCTTTTCTTTTAGTGATGCATTTCTCCAGGCCATATACAACAAATCTTCTGCTCTACGCCTAGCCTTGTCGTAAATTGGATCGTCGTACGGAATTGAAAGCAATTCATTTATACTGCGGTTATCTTGATTCTCATCAAAAGATCGATGGACGATCAATTGGCGAGCTCTTTCAGAAGAAGGAAAAGCAGAAATATATTCCTCTATTGCAAGATCTCTCATTTCGTTTTGTTCGTATGTCCTTGCCTTAATATAATTCAAACATACAATTGACATCCAAAGTGCTTCTTCCATCCTCGGACCTACAGCTAGTCCATAAAAAGTAATAGCAGCATCGTTAAAATTAGTAGCTTGATATTGTGAGTGCGCAAGCAGGAATTGGCAGTTTGATTTTGCAAAAGGAAATTCATTCGCATCACTCGATGAAATCGCCGCAAGAAGTAAATTTGAAACAATAGAAAACGTACTTTGAATTTCTGGATTATCACTTGGGAATACTTCATTCCAAGATACACGTAACTGTTGAAACTGCAAATCTGCAAGAATATACTTTCCTACAAAATCAGTTTCGTTAAGAATTTGTTGCCCGAAGCGATCGACTAATCTACTCACCATATTCAGCTGACCCAATTGGACTAACTTCTCTATTGCAGTTGCTGAAACAATTTGCGCATTGATATTAGAAGCATCTTCTAAAGCCCGTGAAGCAATTAAAAGTAGCCAAAAATCTCTCAGGCCACTACTTGTATTTTCTTCATCTAGCAAAGATAAAACCTCGCCCCATTTCTTTGAGTCAATGAGAATATGTAATCTCCAAAGCGGGATTTGTTTCCTGACTTCTGACCAAACATCTGGCATTTCTAATAATTCAAGCCAAGGCTCAGAACCTGCAGGATCATTTGCTATTTCCTTGCATAAACCAATGCCTAGAATCGCTCTTGCGCCGTAATCATGGATACTTAAATCCGTAGAGATTTCCTGCAAACTTGCACTTGAAGAGCCTAGTAATTCAGCAAACAGAACAGCTGATCGAATAGCCATTTCAGGATCATGATCATGCCTTGCTAGGTAATAGCCCGACCATGCGAGTAAGGAAGTACACAACTCAGCACTTCTTGCTTTAAGTAAATTTGATTTACCGCTAGAGGAACGAACTCCCTTCATGAGTGCAGGACGCAAATCAGCAAATCCGTCATAGACCTCTCTTAATTGTGAAATGGCCACTACGTGTGATTCTAAGTCAACAACTCTAAAACGATATTGTTCTATTACTAGTTCAGAGGACAAATAAGTTCCACGAAGAAGTTGCAATTTTAAATCTGTGGTTGTTAAATGTGGCTTTCTCGTTAGAAGAGCTTTCGCGTTTGCGAGTAAATTACTTCTTGTCTCATCGTCGGCTGTTGCTAGCATCGATGCATAGAGATCAGCGAGTGCTTGGGCTGCTCGAGATTGTTCTTTTGCGGAACCAATATCAAGTCGGTTTTCTAAATGCAACGATAACAACTCATTGCATTCCATACGGCTTAACCAATTGGAAGTTGGATCGTCAGCCTTAACTTGAACTGGAATTGCAAGCAAACCTGTAAAACATAAGGCGAAATACATTCTTTTTAAGCAAATAAACGTGTTACTGTACAGGAACATACGTCACCTTCTCAAAGTTGGCATCACGGGCAACCTGTATCGCAGCAACAGCAAAACCAACAGGAACTCCATTACTGACACGGAGAATAAGTCCTGGCTCAATTGGCAAAGATGCAAGGACTTCAGCGAGAGTTTCTCGGTCAGGACAAAGGTGTGAACCTATAACGTACAAAGGCTTTCCATCTTGTAATCGAATTTCAATAATTTGGGGATCTAATTCATCAATAGAAAGTGATGTTCCTTCCTCAACTTTAAGTGCCGGCGAAAGTAAATCCTCCGGTGTTGCGAGTACAGTCGTAACAATAAAGTAAACAAGAAGCAGAAACGTTACATCAATCATGCTCGATAAATTAACTGCAGTGCGATTCAACTTATGTTTTTTCTGGCTCGACGAAAATCGCATCAAGGCACCTCAGTCGCAAGTCTTGTCGCAGAAAGACCATGTTTATTTAAAAGTCTGAAGACTTCATTGAGCGTAGTGCTTGAAGCATTTTGATCGGCGCGAATAAGTAGACTTTCCCATGGCGCAGTTTTACTTGAAATCGCCAATTTAATTTTTTCATCTAGTGCATCAATTGTAATTGGCGGCGAATCAACATCTAAAATAATTGCCCCATCTTTTCTAATATTAATCACAAGGCCAGTGCTCTGTGAATCTTTAAGGGATTCCCCTCTTTCTTGTGGAAGTTGCATCTCTAACCGTGCTTGCTGAGCAAATTGTGCGGCAACCATAAAAAATATAATTAACAAAAAAACAATGTCGATCATAGGAGTCATTTCAACAATTGAATCTGTATCTTCAGATTTTTTCCTACTAAATTGCATTAGTCTTCGTTTCTTGATTCCTCAAGGTGCAAAACAAGACGTTCAATTTCCCCAGCTGTTTCCGAACTCAAACCATCGATTCGATTTCTGAAAAAACTAAATAATGCGACGCATGGGATTGCAAGAATGAGGCCTAGCAAAGTTGTAACCAACGCTTCGCTTATGTTCGTCGCAAGCATTTCATTATTGCTTGAAGAAGTTTTGCCAATTGTCTCAAATGCCCCAACCATACCAAGAACAGTACCGAGAAGTCCAAGCAAGGGGGCAATCGTTCCAATCACACCCAGTGCATCAGTTGAGCGATACAAACGAGCTGATTGATCCTCACCAGCTTCTTCGAGCGCGTTCTTTAATTCAAACGGTCCAAATGCTGAGCGTTGATACCGAAGGAGTCCTCCTGAGAGGATACGTGTTAAAAAGGAATCATTGACGGGATCAACACAATACTCAAGCGCTTCCTGTACATGACCACCGGCTAAATATGACTCAAGTACGCTGAGTTGCTCAGCTGGTAACAATTTCTTCCGCCTGATTTGAACAAAGTGCATCACAATAAGAGAAAGTGCGACAATGCTCAATGCCATAATGATATAACCGACTGGGCCGCCCTTCCAAAGAGTGTCTAAATACGATGTTGTGTCAGGCTTCTTCGAAACTTGGCCAATGAAATATAAAACATTCAATACAACCATTTTTATTCCTTCCGTAATGGGTGATTTGGTAAAACTCTAGAAAATTCATTTTGAATATTATTTACAATTTTTGTGTCCCCAGCGCGATCAAATGATTCTAAAAGAGCAGCTAGAGATGCGCCAGCAAGCCATGGTTGTGTTGTCTCGTACGTTGCTACTACTTCCGCAAACTTTAACATCGCTTCGTTTTCATGACCTTTTTTTTGTAAGCCAGAAGCCTCAGCAAACAATAGCCAGCACTGTTGCCAAGGTTGTAATTTTTTTAATTCTGATAGACCATTTTGTTCGGCATCTTTTAAAAGAAGAATATGCTGCAAAAATGAAGGACCATCCAGTGTTTGTTTAGTAGGTAGATTAGGAGACAAAATAATAGCATAGAATGATTGTGCGACATCACTCCGTAGTTCTAAATTATTGATGGATCTGTCAACAAAAGATGCATTCCAAACTGGCGGAAGATGTGAGCAAAGTAAAGTACTCGGATCAATAATAGGCGCCAATGCTTCTAGTTGTGAAGTCCTGCCAGATTGAACATGATCAACGACAACGAGCCATGGTGCAATAGATTCATTCAAATTCCCAGTTGCTAAGTTACAACGCAACAAACCTTCCGCTGCAAGATAAGCATCCAAGCCTTCACTATTTTTGAGTTGCATAAAAACTTCCCTAAATAGGGGCGCTGCCAATGCAATATCTCCTCTGAGAAGTCTTAGCTTTGCACGCCACAACATTTCGCCGCGCGTGAGATATTTTTGAAACATAACACCAATTTCTTCAGATGAGACTTTTGAAATGAGATACCACGGTATTACTTCTTGAGTTGAAATTTCATCTTTAGATATTCGCAATCCCTCTGTACTCCAACTCACAATAGTGCAGTTGACTGGAGTTGCACCGTCTCGGAACAAGACAGTTTCAGCAAGTGCCCTTGTTCCCAAGCATGCAAGAATTAGAACCAGGGTGCACTTCATGGGGAAGCCTGCACTTTGACTTCTTTATATTGCCCACCGGTTAGTTTTGCTATTTCTTTCATTTGACTAATGTCTGCACCGCTTCCAAATGCAACTGAGTGTACGACAATTCGCTTTCCACTTGGGAGCATATTTCGTAATTCATCTATAAATGATTTCGGAATTTGTCCATCAGTGAGAAAGAAAATTACATCGGGCAATGGTGTAAGTTCCATGGCTTTGTTAAATGCCGGCGCAGGCAATGTTCCACCATGCGCCTGTACTCGATGAATTTCATTAATGATTCTAGTTAAGGTTGAGCGCCTCGCTGTGTTCCATCCATGTTGAGATGGAGGCTCAGTAAAATCAGTTGAATAAAACAGAACATAAAACTGAGAAAAATTAGGTAGCTTTCTTAAAGATGAAACAAGTTCTGTAATCGCAGCATCGAGCCGCGTGCCTTGAAGCATAGAAGCTGAAATATCCATGATGTAACAAAAGCGAGAGCCCTGTGAAGAAATGCCAAAGAAAGATGTTCCGCCACTTGCGCCACCAGAGCCGCCCATTCCAGAACCAAGATTTCCGCCGCCAGCACCTCCAAGTGTTGGCACTTGTGATTGATTGGCAAGTAATTCTGAAGCTGAAGATGATGTTGCTTCTAGTACAGATTCAGCCGTGAGTGGACTATCAAGAGCAGCTGGCGCAGAATCAGATTCTTCTAGTGAAGTAGCCTTGGGTGACTCCGTGAGTGATTCAGAATCCGATACAGCGAATTCTACAATCGCAGAATCCGAATTGACTTTTCTCACACCAGGGCTTTTACCGTAACCACTTAATATGGCTCCTATGAGGATATGAATAATAATAGATAAAATTGCACCTAAAACTAGAAGAATAATGACACTTCGTTTCCACCGATCCTGTATATCGCAACGTAAATTCCAAACTGTTGATACGTACCCAGATGGGGCAGGATCTGAATGATCAGCCTGAGGCGAATGTCTTTCATGTTGTCCTTGAACCATGTGGTCTATTATTGCTCCTCTGAACTGTTTAGACTACCATAAGTTTGGTATTCTACTGATGAACTGTATTTATCTCATTTCTTTTTTCTGTGAACACCAACCATGAGAGCGACAATGTCAAAGCCAGCATACAGACGAGCCATTCTTAAAATTAGCGGTGAAAGTTTTTCAACCCAAGGAGTCCTTGGAATTGACCCTGATGAACTGAATATTATCGCTAGCCAAATTGCCGAGGCAGTACAAAACGGGACCCAACTTGCAGTTGTCGTTGGCGGGGGCAATATGATCCGCGGTGCTGAACTTTCAACTCGTGTTGGAATCCCACAAGCTACAGCTGATTACATGGGCATGCTCGGGACTGTAATCAATGCACTAGCGTTAAAAGAGGCAATAGAAAAACACGGGCAACCTGCAAGAGTCCTCTCTGCACTAGATATCGAATCAGTAGCGGAACCATTTATTCGTGCAAGAGCGTTGCGACACTTTGAAAAAGGACGAGTTCTGATTCTTGCGGCAGGAACAGGAAATCCATTCTTTACAACAGACACGTGCGCATCGCTGAGAGCAATTGAACTTGGTGCTGATATTTTACTTAAAGCGACAAAGGTCGATGGCGTATATAACGAAGATCCAAATTTAGATGAGAATGCCACGCGCTTTGACAAACTTACTTTTTCCGATGCAATCAATCGGAAACTTGGCGTAATGGATCTCACAGCCCTTTCCATGTGTATGGAACACGACCTACCAGTTATCGTTTTCAACTTTAAAACACATGGCAATATCTGCCGTGTCATTGCCGGCGAGTCTATCGGTACTCTCGTCACTAATTCTGAAACAGAGATGGCTAAGTCACACTGAAGTTCGAAAGAATCCAATGCTAATTAAAAAAATAATCAAAGACTGCAGCAAAAAAATGGATAAAACCATCGAATATTATGGACGTGAATTGAAAGGTGTACGTACAGGCAGAGCTACAACAGCACTAATTGAGTACGTCAAAGTAGATTATTATGGTTCAAGTACTGATCTTAGAGATATTGCTGCTGTGAGCGTTGGTGATGCAACCCAACTAGTTGTCAAGCCTTACGACCCAGGTTCAAAAAATGAGATCATCAAAGCGCTAGAAGGCGCCGATCTTGGATTAAATCCACAGGCTGATGGCGATACGATTCGTATTTCTATTCCTGCTCCGTCTTCGGAGCGGAGACAACAACTCGCTACACAAGTTAAGAAAATGTGTGAAGAAAGTAAAATTGCAATCCGAAACGAACGTCGCGATGCAATTAAACTCATTGAAACGCAAGTAAAAGATAAATCAAATGATGAATCTGAAGACAATGGCAAACATGGCAAAAGTGAAATTGACTCTTTGACGAAAAATCATACTTCTAAAATTGATGACTTATGCAAAGCAAAGACGGACGAAATTCAAACCATATAATATTCCCTACAAAGTGAAGTTCCTACTATAGTTGTATAGCAACCAATTTAAAGTACAGAGGCTCATCACTCTGAGATTAAATCCTAATATTCCCTACGCAACCTCGCTGCGGGTATCCCCATTTGTTGTCGATACTTGACAACAGTTCTACGAGCAATTTCGATTCCTTGCTCTCTTAATTTCGCCGCAAGCATCTCGTCACTAAAAGGGTTCTTTTTCTCTTCTGCGTTGACAATTTCCTGCAACCTTGCTTTGACTGCTTCCCAACTCATTTGTCCATCTTTTTCACTTTGGGTTCCACCAGAAAAGAATCGACGCAGCGGAAAAAGACCACGCGGGGTTTGTACCCACTTGTCAGACACTGCCCTACTGACTGTAGCTACGTGTATCCCAAGCATGTCTGCAACTTCTGTCATCGGGAGTGGTCTAAGAAAAGCATCACCTTGTTCTAGAAAATCACGTTGTCGATGCGCAACAAGTTCAACGACTCTTAGGAGGGTTGTTCTTCTTTGCCCTATTGCTTCAATAATCCAGCGTGCTGAATTAATATTACGTTGTAAAAATTTCTTGGCAACTTCATCTACACCTTTGTCTTTGGCCATTTCATCATACTGAGCAGATAAGCGAAGTGGCGGCAAATTACCATCCCGTACGCCAGCAATAAAACAGTCTTTGACTTCATCAAAATCAATAAATGCATCGGGTATAACGGGTAAAACTGTTTCTGTATTGAGCAATCTTCCGGGACTTAAAACCAACAGGTGCATTTTTTCGATGGCAGCATTTATATCATCCATTGAAATTTTTGTTTTTGATTCAATGCGAGGTAAACGATTCTCCAAAACTTCTTCATAATAATCTGCAATCAACAACCTCACTGTTTTCCAGTGAGAGTTGTCTTTTAGCATTAAATCATCAATTTGGATTAAAAGAGATTCCTGCACGCTCCTTGCTGCAAGTCCGGGAGGATCAAGCCATTTTTGCAATTGGATTATCGTTTCTTCCAGAAGTTCTAGCGTTGGGACTTCCTCCTCAATAAGAGCAAATTGTTTAATCATCTCTTCATCGGACATCGTAAGAAAACCGTCTGCATCGAGAAAAGACAAAAGAACCTTTCCGCATTTAAGGACTTCTAGTTCAACTTCGGCAAAACTCCATTGATTAACTAGCACTTCGGTAAGGCTTTTATCTTTTGCACGAATGCTTGACATCGCATCCATCTTGCCATCTCGTTCACCAGACGATTTATAAGAGGAAGAAGGCGGGCGGTCGGGTAATTCGATTCCGCTTGTAGCTTCAAATTCAGCAAGTCTTTCAAAATCTGCATCGCCTTCAGTTTCACTATCGTGAATAGGTTCAGTTTCTGGCTCGACAAGTTCAAGTGCAATGTTTGATTCAAGTTCTTGTTCAATCTTTTCAAGCAAGGCGGGTAGTGAGAGTTGAAGAATTTCCATAGATTGAATTATCCGCGGGGACAATTGCATGTTTTGAGAGGTCGTTAGATTTTGCTGAGTCTCAAATTTCATCTATATTTAGTCTTTATGCATACCTCGGCGACCTTGAATCGCATCTGCTAGGACTTGGGAGTTTGCATATTCAATTTGTGAACCGCTGGGCAACCCACGTGCGAGGCGCGTCACGCTTACGGACCTTGCAGCAAGTTCTTGTGCAAGATAAAGGGCAGTACTGTCTCCTTCTAAATTAGGATTTAAACCTAAAATAACTTCGTTGATTTCAATGCCTTGGGCATTTAGGCTTGCATTATCTATGCGTTCGAGCAAACCACAAACAGTAATGTCCCCCGCTTCAATACCAGCAAGTGGCTCAATTCGTCCTGTAAGAACATGATAAACACCCTTGAACATCCCCGTTGCTTCAAGACTAATTAAATCTCTAGGTTGCTCTACAACGAGTACAACCGACGCGTCACGAGAAGGGTCATCGCAAATAAGACACGGTGATCTATCTGCAAGATTATTACAGATTGAACAACAAGAAACATTATGTTTGACATCCGCTATTGACCTGCTCAGTAACATCGCTTCTTCTTCACTAGCCTTGATTAAGTAGAACGCAATTCTTTCTGCACTCCTCTTTCCGATGCCCGGCAGCGAAGTCAATGCATCGAGAAGCTCACGAACAGGCAAAGGAGTTGCTGCTGAATCTCGCAAAGACATTAGGAATTGACCTCAGATTCGGAAGGATTCGAATCCTTACCATCTTCTAAATTTCGAATTCGTAGCAAAGTTCCGTCAAATAAATCTGATGCTGTTTTTACAATCTCGCTTGAAGCAATTTCAGGATCGATAGTCGAATCTTTGGTAATTGAAGAGATTGCTTTGCCTTCAATTTTAACTGTGCACTGTTTCCCCACAACTTCACTGCACACTCGTTCAATTTCACTTCGCCGTCCAAGAATGTAAGTGGAGGATTCTCTCCCCTCTTCATTAATCGTGAGAGAAATATCCCCCCCAGACATTTTTTTGCATAATAAATACGATGCTATTCTTTTTAATCCAGGCGTTTGTGAAATTACTGCTTGTATTTGTGACCATTCAACTTTTTCTGGAATTGTAACTCTTGGTACTGATGGCAAAGATTTCGCAGGCTCACTTATTACGCGCGTATTACTTTTTTTTTTGATTTGAACTTGTCGCGATTGAGCGCCTTGCGTTAAGGTAGCGCCAGCTTGGGCAAGTTCTTTTGATAAACAAAGGCGTGCGATCGTTGCATCAAAAAGTGCTCTTCCACTTCCGCCGCGACGAACTTGCCTAGAAGCCGCATCGCACAACATAATGATATGAGTCAATGAATTTTCATCGATCATAGAGCCCCTGTGTGCGGCTTCCTTTTTTGCTGTATCTGAAAGTTCTAGCAACAATGAATTTTCGCCACAAACTCGTGCAATAAGCGTTTGGCGGAAACACGTTGCAATTTCTTCAAGAGCGCGATCCATGGCAACTCCGCCACCAAGTAAAGTCGCTGCATTTTCAATTGCACCCGAGACATTCGATTCTACAATGTGATCACAGATAGAGGTGATTGCTGTTTGCGATGGCAATCCAAGGAGTTCTTCCATCTCTTCATTAGCAATAGTCTTTGAACCACCTGCCAATAAGCGATCAAGAATTGATAGTGCATCTCGCATCGAACCATTCCCAAGGCGAGAGACCTGTGAAATTACTTCTGGATCTGCCTGAATGCCTTCTTCTTTTAATATATTAGTTAAATGTTGCGCAATTTTCGAGCTTTGAATTGTCCGAAAATCGAATCGTTGGCATCTTGATTGAATTGTTGCGGGAATTTTATGTGGTTCCGTCGTACACAATATGAATTTGACATGTGAAGGCGGTTCTTCCATTGTTTTTAGCAATGCATTAAAGGCTGGTGTTGTGAGCATATGCACTTCATCGATGATGTAAATTCGATATTTGCAGCGTGTTGGGGCTAAGCCTGATGCTGCTATGAGATCTCTGGCTTCTTGTACCCCTCTATTTGAAGCACCGTCAATTTCAATGACATCTAAATCGTCACCTCGGAGAACAGCTTCGCCGATTGCTTCACTTTCCTTCAATTCACTAGAAGAATTAAGTTCTCTTGCGAAAATTCTTGCCATTGAAGTTTTCCCAACACCTCTTGTGCCACAAAACAAGTATGCATGAGCAGTTCGGTCCGAATCAATTGCATTCCTGAGCGTTTTTGCAATGGGTTCTTGCCCAATAACATCGTCAAATGTTTTTGAACGGTATCTTCGGGCTAGTACTGTGTAACTCAATTATGGTCTCCAATTAATGTGATGGTGAGAAGGACGGCCGGTTGCCCAAAGCTCGAACAACGCCACTTATGGCTGCTGCCGTCAAGCCCTGACCAGGTTCGCAGGCTGCCCGTCTATGAGGCCGACCGTCCTTCTCCCCACCATTCGTAGGCATGATACCACTCTCGTGCCTTCACGACCAACGTATGTCATAGTACACTGCAAGAATGTCAGAATCCGGAAAAATAAAGGCCGATCCCCTTGCACCCTTCCAACTTGAACAACTACGTGAAGCGAGTTCAAGACGGCTTGTTGTATTGACAGTTCGCCTTCTTTTTGTTTCATTTATGTTCGTTGTTGCGGTTCTTCCATTCGTCGCAACTGCAAGTGGATCTCAAAAACCGATTGAACTTGTCATTGTGGATCACTTAGGTCCAGCAATTGCGACGATGGCATTTGCAGCAATCATTCTTATCATCGATATTCTCACTCCTAAAAAAAGACTTTCGGCTGTCTTTGGCATATATTTAGGGCTTGTTGCAGGGCTTTTTGCAGCACTTGCAGTTGGATTACTAATTGACCTTATTGCTGATTCATGGGGACTCTCAAGCGGTGATACTGCATTGCAATATCTCACCCTTTTGAAAATGGCTACTGGCATCACCTTATGTTACCTTGCAATAAGTATTGTCATTACCACGAAAGATGATTTACGGCTTGTATTACCTTACGTCGAATTCTCGCGTCAAGTAAGAGGTGTTCGCCCGCTGCTTGTTGACACTTCGATTATCATCGATGGCCGTATTGAACAACTTGCAAGTTCACGTTTCATAGACGCGCCTCTCATTGTTCCTCAGTTTGTAATTGATGAGCTCCATATTCTTTCGGATTCGCATGACAAACTTAAAAGAGCAAGAGGAAAACGTGGGCTGTCTATTCTTGCAAATCTTCGTAGTGCAAAGGACGTTGTAGTCACAGTCGAAGCAACTGAACCTACCGACAAAGGTGTTGACAGAGCGCTGCTATCACTTGCGGAGTCCAGCGGCTATAGAGTATTGACGACAGACTCAAACTTAGAAAAAATTGGGCTCATCGAAGGCGTACAGGTTCTTAACCTAAATAACTTGTCTCACGCTGTGCGTATGCAAGCCGTTCCAGGCGCAGAGTTTGAAATTGAAATCATGAAACATGGCGAAGCAGAATCACAGGGCGTTGGCTACTTGCCAGATGGGACAATGGTTGTTATTGAAGAGGCGGGACAATTCATAGGTTCAACCATACGCATCACTGTGAATAACGCACTACAAACTTCTGCTGGCAGAATGATTTTTGCGAGTCCATCCGATTAAGCTTGCTTAAAATCCAGTACACCATCAAGTGATGCTTCTATTCTGTTTATAAGACACTCTTTAAAAACGTAGCCCAGTACCCTCGTAGAGATATTACAAAATCACTCCCACTCTATTGTGGCAGGTGGTTTTGAACTAATGTCGTATACGACACGATTGACACCTCGGACCTCATTGATAATTCGGTTACTGATGGATGCGAGGATTTCATAAGGAATCCTAGCCCAGTCTGCTGTCATAAAGTCTTGTGATTCTACTGCTCTTATAGCTACAACTGATTCGTATGTTCGACCATCACCCATGACACCAACTGATTGGACTGGGAGCAAAACTGCAAACACTTGATCTGTACTTCGGTAGAGATTCGCGGAAACAATTTCTTCTAATAATATTTCATCACAATCACGGAGTATCGCTAATTTAGATTCCACAACTTCGCTGAGACACCGAACAGCTAAGCCCGGTCCAGGGAAAGGGTGGCGCCAAATAATTCCATCTGGAAGTCCAAGCACTTCACCAAGTTTGCGTGCTTCGTCTTTAAACAAATCACGTAAAGGTTCAATAAGTTCAAACCCCAATTCCTCTGGTAGCCCACCAACATTGTGATGCAACTTTATATTAGCAGCTGCACCGCTGTACCCATGACCTGATTCAATTACATCTGGATAAAGGGTGCCTTGTGCTAGAAAACGAATAGTTTCGTTTGTATGAGATTCAATCTCAGTTGCAGCTTCTTTGAATACGTCGATAAATCTATGACCGATCAATGTGCGTTTTTTTTGTGGATCGGTAACGCCTTTAAGATCGTCAAGGAATTCTTTCGCTGCATCAACAACTCTCAGGTCAATTTGAAAGTGATCACGAAAAGTAGTTTCTACAAAATCTCGTTCATTTTTTCGCAGCAACCCATTGTCAACAAAAACGCAAACGAGTTGATCGCCGATTGCGCGGTGGAGTAGTGCTGCAACTACCGAAGAATCTACGCCGCCGCTAAGACCGCACAAAACCTTGGAATCGCCAACAGATTCTCGGATCTTTTCACATTGGGCTTCCATAAAATCAGCCATTCGCCATGTACCTTTAATTCCGCAAATTTCATATAGGAAATTACGAAGGAGCTCAACACCATGGGGCGTGTGTGTTACCTCAGGGTGAAATTGAACGCCGTAAAATGGAATTGTATTATGCGAGACAGCTGCAAGTGGACAAGTTTCGGTTTCAGCAAGAATTGTAAAGTCATCACCAACAATTCCGACTTGATCGCCATGGCTCATCCACGCAGCAGTATTCGTTGGCATGCCTTTAAAGAGCCCATTTGAATCAAGGATTTTGAGAACTGATCTCCCGTATTCTCTTGCATGTGCCGCCTCGATTGTGCCACCTAGAAGTTCACATCCAAGTTGCATTCCATAGCAAATGCCAAGTATTGGCACACCCAATTCAAAGATTCGTTCATCGCAGCGAGGAGCATCTATCTCGCTCACACTTGAGGGACCGCCTGATAAAACGATGCCCGCAGGTTGGTAAGAAGCCAACTTTTCAATTGGAGTATCTGGCGATAGGAGAACACTAAAAGCACCAGCTTCGCGAATTCGGCGGGCAATAAGCTGTGCATATTGGCTCCCAAAATCCAGAATAAGCACAGTTTCACCTTGATTTACACCAACTGGGATCACAGGATCCAAAATAGTAGAAGATTGGGAATTAGTTGTTGAATTATGCATGTTCATAAGAATGTTACAGGGTACCATGAATAAAGATGGAGCCTAAGAATACAGTCTGTACTGCTTCCGTAAAACTTACACTACCTGCATCCCCTGCTTGGTACGGTGTTATTCGAAATCTTACTATCCAACTTTGCAGGAACTGCGGTGTCGATGACAGGGACGCTGGATCAATTGCACTGGTCCTGGATGAGGCAGTAAGCAATATTCATAGACATGGGTACAAAGGATCTCACGGTGAAATGATCGACATCGAGATTAAGGGCTTCAGTGCAAACAGGGATCAAACTTGGAAAATCATGATTTGCATCGAGGATAGAGCAGATCAAATCGATATCGATCAGATCAAATCCAGAGAACTAGATGATGTACGGCCTGGTGGACTTGGCGTACATCTCATCAAAGCCATCATGGATGAGGCAATCTGGTCACACCGTAAAAATGGTGGCATGCGGTTGCTTATGGAAAAACAAGGAAATAAAATAAACAATTTTGCCGATTTAAAAAAAGAGAGAAAAATACATTGAATATTCAAATTGAAATACTTAATGATTCCACCATTATTTCCCTTGATGGCGATGTTGACACAATTGAATCAAATACATTGAGAAATCAACTCAAACAAATCCTTGAATCTTCCTCATCACGTATTGTTATTGATTTATCCGGCGTGAAGTATATGGATTCTTCTGGCATTGCAACTTTGATTGAAGCCTTGCAACTCTGCAAACAAAATTCGAAACAATTTGTCATTTGTGGATTACAAGATGGAGTTCGTTCAATCATTGAACTTGCTCGCCTCGATACTATTTTTATAATCACATCCAACCGAGAGGAAGCACTCATTGCCTAAGGGAACGAAGATGTTTTTTCCGTTTCGACTCCTCGACATATTAGGGTCTATTTCGGTCCGACTTTTTTCGTTTCTTGGAGGGATTATTTGGCTGCTCGCCGAGGTTGTTAAATTACTTTGGACTTCATGTATTCTCAACCGAGTTAGATTTGGCAAAGGTGCATTTGTGACGCAGATTGTGCGCATTGGCGTTCGCTCTATTGGTATTGTTTGCCTCGTTTGTGGTTGTATCGGTTTGATACTTGCAATACAAATGCAACCACCTCTTGCAGAATTTGGGCAAGCTGACAAAATCGCAAACATCGTCGGCGTTGCTGTACTGCGTGAACTTGGCCCTTTGATAGCAGCAATTGTACTCACTGGTTTCGCTGGCGCTTCAATAGCCGCAGAACTCGGGACGATGGTTGTTGGAGAAGAAATCGAAGCGCTTCACTCACAAGCTTTAAACCCGATTCGTTTTCTGGTGATGCCAAGAGTCCTTGCTACTGTTTTAAGTTTGACATTATTGACTATTATTGGCGATGTTATTGCAATTGTGGCAGCGTGCTTTGTCACTGTGCAATTCCTAGGTGTTCCCTACGACGTATACATTGACAATACTTTGAGTCAGGTTGTCCTTGCGGATTTCATAACAGGCCTTATGAAAGCAGCTGTCTTTGGGATGATTCTTGCAGCAATTGCTTGCCACAATGGATTAAAAGTAAGCGGTGGTGCTGCCGGTGTTGGCAAGGCAACAACAGATACAGTTGTTCAAACTATTCTGACCATTGTTATTGTAGATATGGTTTTTACCCTGGTATTTTACCAGTTCGGTTGGACATAAAACAAACAAAAGTGTAATAAAAAAGGCGTTCACGAGATTACACGCGAACGCCCTTTGTTTGTAATTAAAAGTTACGGACGCATGAGCACTGCATGTGCTACAAATCCCTCGTCATTTGCTTCCATTGTCCAAGCGGTTGCACCGAGAAACGAAGCGACAAGTTCGTTGATTGCCTTTGACGCTTTCATTTGCAAATCAACTTGTTGTTTCATTTCTGCAGCCATTTCAGGATCGAAGGTTTCCATTTCCTGAATCATGTTCGTCATTTGCATTTCAGATAGTTCAGCGCTAGCAAGCATACTTTTGCCTAAATCTGCGTAACCCCATCCGGTTGCATCACTCGTTGAAATCATTTCCATTGCGCTGTTTTGGGTAGTAGTAGATTTGTTCGAATTAGGATTAGCTGAAAGGCGTAAGGCATTCTCAACTGAGTGTGTCATGCCCAGCATCACCCAACCGCCACCAACGGCCACGGATATGGGTAAATCCATACTGCCAGTCATCATGTCGGCGCCTGCCGTTTCAATTGGATACATGCGATACCCAAGAAATTCTCTTGGTTCTGAACCGATCATTGGCATCATCGATGACAAATATGTTTCCATTGCTTCGCTTTTTTCACATTCAACAGCCAGCAAGAATCCCATGCTCTCTTCAGTTAATGGAAGAGAAAGTGATGAAACCACGTGCATTGTATTACCTAGTGGGGCTACCGCAGCAGTAACCGATTGCTCCATACCCTCCAACTGCTGAGGAGGAATCTGCATCATTGGGTTCATGGACATCATATTGCGTAACCAAGGAGCGATTTTTTCAAAATCAAGATTAATTTGTGAATAGGAAATTGTGTCCTCACCAACAAAATTAGGTGTTGAAGCAGGCGAAGTAACAGCGCTCGCTAGTCCAAGCAACCCTTCACGACGATTTGGCATCAACATGGTATATGAAGCATTTAAAAATACATCATCACTAGGAGCAAGGGTTACTGACTGTGCAAAACCATCAACATCGCCAATTGCGCTCTTTAGCATTGGCAAAAACATCCCAATCATTCGAGATTGATCTGCTTGAATAATATAATCTGCAAGGTTGTCGAACATTACTACTGCGTGAAGATCACCCTCATCTATTTGATCCATCATCGCGATGTATGTTTCGTTTGAAGCTAATGAATCAGATTCGAGCTCACCTGAAGTAGCAGCAATAGCTCTACTGACGCCATCTGCCTCAGTTCCACAGATCATGTAGCCATTTACAGAACCCAAGTATATTCTGTCCATTGCTAATGTGTCACCAAAACCCATTGGAATTTCGGCAGTTAGATTTGGATCAATAAAGGAGTCCATCATCCAGAAATCTGCTCCAGCAAGATTTACCGTTTCGACTTGAATATCGGTCATTTCTGAAATGTTCTCACATAAAGATGCGGCGGCTTTTGCAATTTCGGGGTTATGTAACTCCAGAACAGCAAGCATCGCAATGTCGAGTGTACCTGCCTCATAATCCGCTACTGGGTAAACGCCAAAGCCCGCATACCCTGGAGGCATGCTTGGCTTCCAATCATCAGGTAAGCCAGATTGAGCCAACAATTCTTTGCACTGAGATTCGATCGCACTGAACATCTCGTCACCATCTCCAGCGGCAAAAGCTTCGTCCATCAATGCACAAATTTGCTCACGCTGTGTTTTTGTAATCATAGATTCGCACACATGATTGAGATTCTCTACTGAGCAACAAAAGACTGCTTCAGTTGGTAATACATCCTTGATTTGAAAATCGCCTACTGCTATCAATGATGAACTAATTAAAATTGATGTAATCAACATATTTGTTTCCTTTAGTGTTTTGCAACTGGTTGTTACTTCGGTGTCTTATTTGGAATCTGCTGTTCCGTCTTTCAATTGGGGCGCGGTACCAACTTTTTTACGGTTTGGGGGAACCAAATACTTATGACCGGAGTTTGGATTTTTTTCATCATACGCGAAAGCTTCTCGATTTCGTATGAAATCCTTCACATAACGCGTAGGAATTGCAAAATTCAAGGATTCTGCTGCAAGAATACCCATATTTGTAATGCCTACAACTTCCCCTTGGGTGTTAAAGAGCGGACCGCCAGAATTTCCGGGGTTGATCGCAGTATCAGTTTGAATGTACGTTAAGCCGTCCATGCTTCTTTGTTTTGTTGAAATTACACCTTGACTCATAGAACGCTCCAATCCAAGGGGATTTCCAATTGCAAAAACAGTTTGACCAACACCTATCATTTCAGCATTTTCTAATGCCGAAAATTCAAATGGTTTATGATCAGGATGTTCAATCTTCAAAAGTGCCAAATCAAGATGATTATTCAGTGCAATTATTTCAATATCCTCAATCGTAGTTCGTTTCAATGTTCCGTCAAGTTGTGGGATCCAGACGGTTACACGTAGATCGGTTTCACCTTGAATCACATGTGCGTTTGTAATTGCGTACCCTTCTTCATTAAGAAGTACGCCTGAACCTAATCCCCCAGGAGTTGAAACTTTTATGACTGAAGGACCAACTCTTTTGGCTTGTTCGCGTGGGCTAAGATCAGGTAAGCTCGAGTTTGTTCTATACATTGTTGAGACATCAGCTGTCTCTTGAGATACCGCAGACGAATCCTGAACAACATCTGTAATTTGATCCATATCAATGGCAATCACCTCGGGTCCAATGTCAATCCAAATACGTTGCTGAGTACGCTTCAAAATTGTGCCATGCACTTCTGTGTTCCCATGCAAACGGACAATGTCTCCTTGCAATGTAAAGGTTACAACACCGATGGATAGACATAAAATAAGTATGTTTTTCATAATTGGCTCTCAAAGAAGTAATGTATTCGTTCAACAAGTGATAGCATACAATATCACACAATAATAGGAATTAATTATGATGACGCTTTTAACACTACTTATTACCGTAACTACGGCAATGCTACACACTGAACCTTCTCCACTTGGCGATTACTTTGGTTTTTCATCTATAGATTCGATTAAAATCGGAAATAACGCCGGACCTATGTATCAAGGCGATGTCAACGGTGATGGTTTGATCGATCTTCTAATCATTAACAACCACAAAAGTAGAATTGACATCCTCCTCCAAAAGCAAAACGCTACTCCCGAAGACGAAATAGAAGTAACGCGAGCAAATGATATTCCTGACCATTGGCGCTTCGATAAGGAGCATGTGATGGTTTCTCACAAAATTTCAGCAATTACGTTGCATGACTTTAATAATGATGGATTAACAGACATTATTTACGCTTCTAACCCCTCAAACATCGTCTTTCTTGCACAACAACCTGACGGCACTTTTGAGAAAGAACGACAACATCGGCTTCGCAAATTACATGCAAATAGGTCTGGATTTGTTGTCTCAAATATTATTGGCGATGATGCGCCCGAATTAGTCACTCTAGTTGACGGTAATATTCAGGTGTTTCCACTCAACGGCGATGTACTAGGCAAACCAATCACCTTTACAACCGAAGACAGAATTGGTTGGTTTATCCTTGCAGATTACGATGGGAACGGTCTTCACGATATTGCTGGAGTAGTTCAAGATAGCACCGAACCAGTTCGGCTTTGGCTTGCCCAGCATGATGGGAACGAAGTCCGCATGGGACCGCAACTTCGATTTGAAATGCCCGGGTTGCGTGATTTTGCAGCTATCGAATTACCAAACAGAGATGACGCGATGTTAGCTGTAATTGAACGCTCTTCTAAGCGTATCGTTCTATATGAACTTGCAATTGAAACTATTGAGTCCTCTGGTGATCGCGAAGCCTCGATAGAAGTGTTTCCATTTCAAGGAAAAGAAAAAAGAAATCAAACGGTTGCAGATGTAAACGGCGATGGGCTTCTAGATCTTATTGCTACAAACACCGACGATAATACCATTGTTATTTATCCTCAAACGGCTACCAAAGGTCTAGCTGCAGGTGTTCCCTCGCCTACACTATCTGGTGTTGAAGGAATCGCTGTGTGTGATATAGATCAAGATGGCGTCCAAGATCTTTTTGTACTCAGTGAAAACGAGGGGGTTGTAGGACGTTCACCACTTTCGGTGGGTGACATCCCCTTCCCAAAACCGATGCCAATTACTACAGGAAACACACCAGTTTCCCTTGATGCTGTAAAACTTGGTGACACATGGAAGATTGCAGTCGTTTCTAAACAGAAGCGGAATTACGTACTTGATCTTATCGATGCAGATGGTAATATCGAGACAGTTGACCTAGGCTCTCTTTCTCGGGGTCCAAATGAAATTGTTGCTTTTGATGCTGACCAAGATGGCAACATTGATTTACTCCTACTAACTAGAGATAAGCCAATGATGATGCTACAAGCTACTATCGATGGTTTTACTCTATTAGAAGATTCTGACATGGGGCAGTTTGGTCTTGTCCGAGAAGCATCTGCAGAAAATACTGCAATTCTAGATATTGACAATGACTCTTATCCTGAACTGCTCATAGCTGACGACAATTTTGTCCGAGCGGTACGGTATGAACCCGAAACATCAAGTAGTATCAGCCCAGGCTGGCAAGTGGTGCAACAAGTTAATTTGCTTGATGGCGAATCAGATTTAATTTCACTTGCTGTATCTAACAATCAGATAATAGTCGCAGATGAAGAGAACGACCGTTTAGTTTTGATTGGACAGAATACTCAAGGCAAATGGAGCGAAGGTGACAGTTTGTTTGTCAGAGGATTTGAATTCGGGCCAATTTACGCTGCCGATTTTACTTCTGATGGAATTTCCGACATGCTCGCCGTCGGGGATGCTGGCTTCGCTGTTGTACAACTCGCAGGCGACCGCATTACTCTTCAAGAAGTTCAATCGTGGAGAAGTGATCGCGAGCGAATGGTCGAACACGAACTTGCTATTGGCGATGTTAATAGCGATGGCTTTACAGACATGATTGCCTTAGATGCGGGCGAGCAAATGCTAGAAATTTTTACTTTTACTGAAGGTGGAAAAATGTTGTACGCAACCGAATTCAAAATTTTCGAAACGCGCATTTTCTCAAGCGGTGAACCAAGTGAATATGAACCAAGTCAAGTGTTTATCGCTGATTTGACGGGAGATGGGCATGCAGATGTCGTTTTGCTAGCCCATGACCGTGTCTTAATTTACCCGCAGGTAAACTAACAGCCAGTGATTTATTCCTTCCTTCATAAATCACTAACACATGCTTTGCACTAAGAAAATTTCTCGCTGCAAAATATTCCGGTGGAACACCTGAAATTGGAGTTAACGCTGGGAAATATCCACATATACTTGTTCATGAGGTCCAACATAATCACATCGTGGGCGAATCAGGCGATTGTCTTGCAAGTATTCAAGGCAATGAGCTGTCCAACCTGAAACTCGACTCATCGCAAAAAGTGGTGTAAAGAGATCAAGATCAAGACCGAGCGAAAAATACGTTGTGGCGGAGTAGAAATCAACATTTGGATAAATGCCTTTCGCTCCAACTTCCCGATCCATGATTTCTTCGATGCGTTTACTTATATTAAAAAGTTCAATATTACCAGTGTCTTGTGCGATGCCTTCTGCAAAAGTTTTGAGATACGTAGCACGCGGATCAACTGACTTATAGACTCTGTGTCCAAAGCCCATGACCTTGTCCTTTCGAGACAATTTACCCATAATAAACTCTTCTGCATTTTCAATTCCGTCAATTTCTTGCAACATGATCATCACACCTTGGTTAGCACCACCGTGGAGCGGGCCTTTCAATGTCCCAATTGCCGTAGTGATAGCGGAATACATATCACTTAGCGTTGAGATCGTGACGAGCGAAGCAAAGGTCGATGCGTTAAAACCATGATCAGCATGCAGAATAAGGCAAATATCCATCGCTCTTACCATTCGCTGTGTTGGCTTCTCTCCTGAGAGCATGTAAAGGAAACTTTCAGCGATAGAAGTTGAAGTATCAGGTCGAACAAGATCAAGACCTTTGCGATGCCGATCAAAACCAGCAATCAATGCAGGCATTTTTGCGAGCATTGCAAGAGACTTTCGCTCATTTGCTTCTTCGGATGGATCATCTGCATTTGGATCTTCTAATGCCAAAGAGGAAATCAAGGTCCGTAAGGCATGCATCGGACTTGCGTCTCGTGGCAAGGATACGATCATGTCCCACATCGCGTCAGATAAATCGTAATTGCTCTGTACGCGAGTTGTAAAATCAGCAAGTTCGCTATGGCTTGGAAGTCGCTTTTGCCAAAGCAAAAATGTAGTTTCTTCGAAAGTACTACTGCGGGCAAGGTCATCGATGTCATACCCTACATATTCAAGAATTCCCTTTTCGCCATCAATAAAGGAAAGAGAAGACCTTGCAACAACAGTTGAGACTAGACCAATATCAGTTTGCATTTCTTGCATTACAGCACTCATTTTAAAACTCCTAATTTAGCAAAACGCACCCTAAAAAAGACCACCTGAGATCTTTGCGTTTATTGAACACCTTATTTTAGCAAAACCTGTCATGGAATCCAAGCCTACAATACAAAAAATGCTACTTCCTATTGGAACAGATGTGCAATTACGCAAATATCCTTCGGTGACATATTTTCTCATCGGAATAAATATGTTGCTTTTCGCTGTTTCCTGGTCTGTGGGGCGTGTTTCTGAAGAAATATCTGCAAGTGGGACAATCTACGAAATTCAATCCATTTTGGACTCTTGCGAACTTTCAAATGCTCATTTTCATTTTTGGTCTCTTTTTACTTATCAATTTATGCATGCTAGTTGGTGGCATGTCATTGGAAATATGATTTTTCTGCTTCCGTTTGGAAAAGTAGTTGAAGATCGTCTGGGACATATTGGCTTTTTAGCTCTTTTTCTAGGATGCGGGGCAGTCGGTGGCGGTTTACATCTAATTTTCTATGACAACCCTGTAGTTGGTGCAAGTGGCTCCGTCTGCGCAATTACAGCAGCGTTTGCAGCGATTGCTCCACGCTCTAAAATTCGTATACTTTTCATCTTTTTTCTCATCACTATCATCGAAGTCCCCGGTCTCTTACTCGTCATCTTCCAAATTGTTTTTGATGCTCTAAATTTGATTGGTAGTATTGCAGGTGCTGATGGTGGAGCTACTGCTTGGGTGGTGCACTTGGGCGGGTATGCATCAGGATTGGGAGTAGTTTATCTTTTACTTGTCATTGGAGTGATTCCTCGTGGTGAATACGATCTATTTCGAGTAATTACTCAAGCAAAACGACGTAGACAATTCCGCACTGTAGTTTCAGAATCGCATACACCTAAAAAAGAAGTACATAAACCACTCACTCCTGCACAAATAGCAAGAACTTCAATTGCACAATCAATTGCTTCTGGTCAACACCAAGTTGCTGCAAATGAATACTTGCTAACTCTAACTACTAACACTCCCGTAATGCTAGATCCGAAAACACGTGTTGAAGTTGCAAATACATTACTCCGTTCTCGAAAAGTTACAGAGGCGGCAACATTGTACGAACAACACCTCAACCAGAGACCTCTTCCAGATGATGCTAGCGATGTCGCCCTACTTCTCGCTGCTAAATATGCTCGAAATTTAAGCAATCCGAAAAAGAGTCTAAAACTTATCGATCAATTTTATAAACAATTTTCTGTGGAACACAAACGCCTTGCAGATCAACTCCGAACCGAAATGGCTAATGCATGACATACTCTTTTTTGAATACTAAAAATACCACGATAAAAATCTGTGGATTAAAAACAGAAGAGGAAATCGACGTTGCAGTTGGAGCTGGTGCAGATGCAATTGGCTTTGTTTTTGTAGAAGACTCACCTCGTTTTATCGATCGTTCATACGCAGAAAGACTGTTACTTCAATTACCTCCAGAAATTTTACCCGTTGCTGTGCTGAAAAATTATGGAGACTTGGGTGATTTTTCGAATTGGCCAGGGTGGCTTCAGCTCTGCGGCGATGAAGATGTTCAAACAATCTCCTCATCTTCATGCCCCGTTATTAAAGCGTTGCAATGGAATAAAGAGGAAGTAATTGCATTAGACCAATCAACGCACATTGAAGCGATTCTTATTGATGGCTCATCTGGAGGCTTAGGCAAAATGTTCGATCTAGGCGAATTAATTGCCATGAAAGAAACACTAAACAAACCAATCATAATTGCTGGTGGCTTAACTCCAAAAAATGTGTGTGATGTGATTTCAAAAATTCATCCTGCAGCAGTTGATGTAAGCAGTGGAATTGAATCTAGCCGGGGGATTAAAGACCCGTCGCTTATCTGCGAATTTATCGAAGCAGTTATTTCGTCAAGTAATACTTGACGAAACGCTGCCTTTCGTTTTTTGGATAAGCGTAATACCTTCGATACGTAAATCCTTGTCAATAGCTTTAGTCATATCCCAAAGTGTCAGGGCAGCAATTGAGACAGCCGTCAACACTTCCATTTCAATGCCGGTTCTTGCAGTAATTGTTGCCGTTGCTGTGATTTGTAACTTCTCAGGCAAGTTCCGCTCAAAGCAAACTCCTACAAATTCAATGGGCAATGGGTGACACATTGGGATGAGAGATCCGCAACTTTTCGCAGCCTGTATTCCTGCAATTCTAGCCACTGCAATGGCTTCACCCTTTGGAAGATTGCCGTTCATCACAGCATCAAGGGTTTCCTTTTTTGCAATAAAAAAACCAGTTGCTATTGCTGTCCTTTTAACCAACGGTTTTGCAGAAACATCGACCATTGAAGCTTGTCCTTTATCGTCGATATGTGTGAGTTGATTATGCATTTGTTTGCTCCTCGTTAAATTGTATCACGCCCCCAACAATGGTCATCGTAACCCTTGGTGTTTCAACATCCCAATCGCATTCAAAAGGGTTACAGCTAAGTACAGTTGCATCTGCAAATGAACCAATACGCAAAATCCCTGCCTTTGGTTCACGGAGAGATTTAGCTGCATCGACTGTTGTTGCCACCAGCGCTTCTTTTGAAGATAGTCCACTCTTAATGGCAATTGACATCGCGTCGATTGGTTGATGGGGTGCAATTGGCCAATCAGAACCAAAACTAAGATTCGCTCCAGCATCAAGCATCGCTCTCCAATCATGAAGTCGTCTTGCTCTTTTAGGGCCTACTGCCTGTACTGCAATTGCATCGTCTGACTCCTTATGCAAAGGTTGCACACCAAACCATTGCCCAGGAAGAAATTTTGAATCTCTTTCATCGATAAATTGCGCGTGTTCAATTCTTGCAATACATTGAGAAGATATGCGATGAAGCAATTTCAATGAAAGCCCAACAGCTTCATCGCCAATTGCATGAACAACAGGCGCAAAGCCGCCTTGGACAACTGCTTCAATCCAATCGTCAAGATCGTCATGCAATGCATGTGAAACAAAAAGTCCTGAAGAATTGGCATCGCAATAAGGCACATACATCTTCGCCGTTCTTGAACCTAGCGTTCCATCAATAAATGTTTTAATTCCAGTAACTCTCAGGAGCGGATCGTCTGTAAATTGATTGCATCGAATTATGTTCTCTTTGGTAGGTTCGTCAAAGACCATCATGCGCATTCGAACTTGGAGCGACTCTTTCAAAGGAAACAAATAGCCTTCAACATCTTCTAAAGTTTCCATCGCGCCTACTAGCGTGATGCCATCAGCATGTAAAGATTTAGCTAGTTTTTTAAGACGATTTCTAATTTGAGTTGGGCTTGGAATAGGAATGCGAGGCGAAACATGCTCCCAAAGTGCTGTCTCCTTAACAATTCCACGCATGCAATCGTTCCCCCCTACAACATTCCTTATCGAAGGAAGATCAAGAAGTTGCAACGCTGCAGTATTAAGTATCGCTGCATGAAAATCAGTACGCCAGCAAAGAACAGGTTGGTTTTGAATACAATCAACCCACTCAAGCGTGGGTGAAGTTCCAAGCGTTTCCTCAGACCAACCCGATGCAATAAGCCACTGATCATCTTCTACTTTATTCAAACCCTGTAGTAGTAATTGTTGAAAAGCTATTTGATTAGTACAACAAGAAAGATCAACATCTCCTTTTCCACTACTTCCGAGCATGAGGTGAAGGTGAGAATCGATAAAACCCGGAGCAAGTGTTTGACCACATAAGTCAATACTGAGTGCACCTTCGGGAGCACCTTGATTTATCGCAGAAACGGCTCCATCACAAAAGGTAATAGATGAAGCAAATATCTCGTCTGAAGGGTCGAGAATGATAATTCCTGAATGTAAATGGATGGTTCTACTCACGTTGACCCTTAAATGAAGCCGAATGTTACTCTGTGCGTATCCTCTCAGAAGGTTAACGTTAACGCTATGGCACGTAAAGAAACTTTTATCCTATTTATTCTCTTGAGTCCTTTTATTATTGGCTGCGAGAACTCTTCAGAAAAAAACGCTGTTTCTTCACCAACTTCTGAACCTGAGTTGCCTGTGGAGTTAGCCAGTTCAAACTCTTCATTTTTAGATAAACAACGAGAAAAAATTGACCATGAGGCCAAATATCAACCTCGATTCGAAATTGATTCGCGTTGGATTATTTTTAGCAAGTTTAAGTCTCCAAGACCTACTACTTGGATATGGACTACACCAAAATCAAATATGAGAATTGCCAACTACACACTTGAAGCTGCTGCAGAAAATGATGTCGCTGAATTGTCGGTAATACAATTTGACAAAAATGAAGGCGGTGATTTGAGTAAGAACATCGAACGGTGGAAAAAACATTTTCGTTCCAACGAGGGTGGTCCTGTGAGAGCGATTATCTCAGAAACGATAGTTGCAGGACTTCCTACAACTGTTGTTGAAATTTCAGGGGAATATATGGGAATGGGAGCTTCGTGGCATAGGTACAACTACACCATGCGCATCGCATTGATTGAATTCGAAGAAGGGAATATATTTCTTAAACTACTTGGTCCCACAGAAACAATTAGTTTACACCAAAACGAATGGAATTCTTTCTTGGACAGCATCACTTTTATCGAAGAAAATTAGCAAGAAGCTGGGGTCCAGCTAGTGTCATAAAACTTTCCGGATGAAATTGGACGCCTTCTAATGGCGAGCCCTCCCCTATCCAACGAATGCCCATGCAAAGTCCATCTTCTGTCCAAGCGCTTTGAACAAATTCGTCTGTAATTGTTTCTGAATCAATCACGAGTGAGTGGTAACGTGTGGCTACAAAAGGTTGTGGTAATCCCGCAAAAACTCCTTTATTGTCATGTATAACTCTGGAGGTTTTGCCATGAACTGGGGATGCATATTGCTCGACTGTCATTCCATAAACATCTGCAATGGCTTGATGTCCTAAGCAAACCCCAAGGATTGGAATTTTACCCCTGAATACCTTGACTAAATCACGGCAGATACCGCTCTGATGCGGCGTACAAGGTCCAGGAGATAGAAGAAGCCGGCTTGGGTTTAGATCTTTGACCTCCTGAACTGTCAGTTCGTCGTTACGAATAACTTTCATAGTTGGAATAGAACCCTGCTTTATACCAATTTCACCAATTCGTTGTACTAAGTTATAGGTAAACGAATCGTAATTATCGACAATTAACAACATATGTGCAGTATACGCATATGGGAGGCACCTACGTGGCAATACCTATTATGCTGGCATTGCACTACTATGGCTTGTCGCAAAAATTTCTAAGTGATACGATTTATACCATTGCAAATTTACTAAGCAGCGCGAGTGCCAGCAACGCCATCTTGTGTCACAAGGAATAGATCAGTAGAAATTGGATAAGGAAGGCGTTTGAAATCCTGCGTTACACGTTGCTGTAATTTTTCTACAAGCGGTTCGGGCTTGCAAGAGAATGCCATGAAGACGTCTCTTGCTGGAGCAGCAACGTAGAAATTTCCTTTAAGCTCCGGAGCGAGACGGCGCCAAAGCGATGAAAGTAAAATACGGGAAGCATCGTAACCATCTTGCATATTAAAAATAGCAGCACGTCCACCTCCGGGTGATTCAACGACTTGGATTTTCAAACTTGGCTGGTACGCCGCAAGGTTTTCTCTTGCAAAAGTATCTAACTCGTCAACAGTAACACCCCAACGCATCATCTGTTCAATAGTAATGCTGACTGTCATTCGAGGAAGATCAATGACATATAAAATCACTGTTTCATTTACAAATGGTTGAAATGCTACCTGCTCTTTATCAAGTTGGTCAAAAATAGATTCAGGTTGAATTCGTGGCATAATTCGCCCCTTTGCCATCGACAGTGGTAAAGGCATATGAGATATTTCATCACCTTCGAGCAAACGATCAAGAAAATCCTCAACAATGTCAACACCTCGATGTGGCTCACTTTGGACCATACGATAAAGATTTTCAAGGCCGAGATGTCGTCCGTCTAGGTAAATATCCATTGGACCAGCAAGTCGAACTTCTCGATCTGAAAAATGTCGACGCAAGATTCTTACAACTTGTTCACTAAAGGCTTCGGGTTCTCGTGGCATGTGTGTCATATCTTAAATTCCTATCGTTATCCCCTATCTTTGAATATCGGGTTTATTGATCTCATCCTAAAGCCGAGTACAGTAATTACACAAAAATTGAAGTTTTTTAGCGTGAACTATCGGACTATCGCCATCCTTTGGTACGCTATACCGCATGTCGAAGTTCACATCAATTAACGGTGTAGGTGTAGGAAGTGATGCTCCCCTACTTATCATTGCGGGCCCATGTGTCCTTGAATCCAAGGAACAAGCAATGCTCATTGCATCGACTCTGCAGTCTATTTGTCTTGATGCCGGCGTTGGCTTTATTTTTAAAGGTAGTTTTGATAAAGCAAACCGTACAAGTTTACTTTCCAATCGAGGACCCGGTATTGAAGAAGGTCTCGAAATCCTTCAGCATGTAAAAGAAGAGCTCCACGTTCCTGTAACTACTGATGTACATGAACTTTCGCAAGCATCAAGAGTTGCTCAAGTAGCAGACATTCTGCAAGTTCCAGCATTCCTTTGCAGACAAACTGATTTGCTCGTTGCTTGCGCCGAAACGGGAAAGGCTGTTAATGTTAAAAAAGGACAATTCATTTCCCCCGATGAAATGAACCATGTTGTCCATAAACTACGAGAATCAAATTGCACCGATGTCATACTCACTGAGCGAGGCACGTTTTTTGGATACAACCGACTTGTCAATGATTTCATTGGTCTTGGAGACCTCATGGACATTGGTCCCCCTGTTTGTTTTGATGTTACTCATTCAACACAGCTTCCCGGTGCGGGAAAAAATCAAACTGCAGGCAGACCAGACCGAGCCGCATTACTAGCACGCGCAGCTACTGCTGCTGGCGTACCCGCACTTTTCTTGGAATGTCATCCAGACCCAACTAATGCGGCATCAGATGCAAGTACGATGCAGCGACTTGATGTGATGGATGAGTTGATCAAATCTTGTGCAGCGATTGCGGAGTTGAATAATTCGTTAAGCGAATCGGTGCAATCATGACCACCTGCGACTATTGTGATCGCCCTGCGATCTATCATGATACGCGAGTGCTTAACGGTGAAACAAAAACACTGAGCCTTTGTGAAGACCACGCAAAGGAAGTCGGTATTGACATTGGTCCAAATGGCATTTCAATTACACTCGCTTCTGAAAAAATGGGTTTTAGTTTCACACCAAGTGTTAGTACTTGTCCAGACTGCGGCATGACACTCACTCACTACAAGGAAAAAACACTGCTTGGATGCCCAGAATGCTACATCACTTTCAAAGAACAACTCCTACCCATCATTGCGAACCTCCAAGAAAAACAAACACAACACGTGGGTCGCTCGCCTAAAAGAGCAAGCGCTGATGTTGATCGTCATATTGCAATTCGTCGTTTGCTCACAGATCTTGAACGTGCGGTAACGCAAGAAGCATACGAAGAAGCTGCTGACATCCGAGACTCCCTCAGAGAACTCCACCAAAAGGATGATGATCATGCAGTTTGATCCTGATATAAATTGTCCTTATGCTAGCGGAACTACTGCTTTTGGAGATGTCGTATTAAGTTCCCGTGCAAGACTAGCGAGGAATTTAGAAGGTTTTCCATTTGTGAATTGCGCATCTGCTGGTGATTGCGAAGAAGTAGAACTCCTTCTTGCACCTGCTTGCAAAAGTGATGATGATTTTCCTCTCGAATGGGTGGACCTTCATGAACTCTCAGTTGTAGAACGTTCCATGTGCGCTGAACGCCATCTCATCTCTACAAACTTCGCAGACGCCAAACACCCTCGGGGCGTAATGGTTGGACCAGAACTTGCACGAAGTATCATGATTAACGAAGAAGACCACTTGCGAATTCAATCCATTAAGCCAGGTCTTGACTTGCTCAACTCGCACAATGATGTCATGGCAATGGATCGACGAATGGAAAATCTTGTCGCATATGCTTTTGACGAGCAATTTGGCTTTCTCACGGCGTGCCCAACTAACATAGGAACCGGCGCACGTTTTAGTGTCATGTTGCACCTGCCAGCGTTAAGAATTACCAAAGGATTCCGACAACTGCACAATGCTTGCCAGGGGATGTCTATTGCCATTCGTGGATATCACGGCGAAGGATCAGAAACAATTGCCGATCTCTATCAACTGAGTAACCAAGTTACTCTTGGATACAATGAAGAAGATCTTAGATCGATGCTTGAAGATGAATTTCTTCCAACAGTTATTGAAAACGAACGCAACGCAAGAATGAAGATCATAGAACTACATAGCGCAAAACTTGACGACCGCGTTTACCGAGCACAAGGCATATTGGAAAACGCAAGAATTCTCCCGCTTGACGAGGCAATGGACTGTTTGGGACGTGTACGACTTGGCGTTTCATTAGAGCGTATAACAAACGTTGACATTAATGCGATCAATCAACTTTTCATAGATATCCAAAAAGGTCATTTGCAATGGCGATATGGCAGCGACCTGAACGAGACTGAACTCCAAGAAAAGAGAGCTACGCTTGTCAAAGAGAAATTGGCGGCGTGAGTGTTCGGCGTTCTCGTTTAGCGCCTTCGCCTACTGGCGCACTCCATCTTGGAAACGCCTGTTCTTTTCTTATTAATTGGGCACTTGCTAGAAAAAATAATTGGGAACTCATATTGCGAATGGAAGATCTCGTGGGCCCTAGAATCGATCTCTCTAGCATTAAAGACACTCAGTCAATTCTTACTTGGCTTGGCGTCGATTGGGATGGTGAAGTATTGCGTCAGAGTTTGGATCTCATCCCTTACAAAGATGCTCTCAATACTCTCATCGCCTTATCCAAAATTTATCATTGCAATTTGTCTCGAAAAGAAATTGAGCAAGCAGCAAGTGCCCCCCATGTCGATGATCCCTTAGGCAAAAAAGCGATACGCCCCCTAGATATTTCTTCCCATAATACAAGTTGGGACAAACAGTCTACAAATTGGAGGTTTAGAGTGCATGATGAACCACAAGTAGTTTGTGACGAGCTTTTAGGCAAAACACGATTTAATCTTCTCAATGATTTTGTCGTATGGACTAAGAATGACTTACCAGCGTACCAACTAGCGGTAGTCATCGATGATGCGAGACAAGGCGTAACAGATGTCGTACGTGGACATGACCTTCTGGAATCTGCAGCTTGGCAGTCGCAAATTTACGTTGCTCTTGGGCTTGAGGAACCGCAGTGGTGGCATTTGCCTCTAGTTGTTGGAGAAGATGGCTTACGCTTAGCTAAAAGGCACGGTGACACTAGGCTGCTTACTTATTTCGAGAGTGATATGCAACCTGAAAAAATAATAGGGCTTATTGCTAAATGGTGTAAGATTACAAAAATACACGAAACGCTCTCATCTTCTGAATTTTTACAAGTTTTTGACATACGAAAAGTAAACACAGAGAATATCGTTTTTACTAAAGAGGACGAAAAATGGCTACTGGGTTAATTACAACATTATTAATTTTTACACTCGCTACTGGATGCACAAGTACAACGCAACAAACTTCAGTTGATGTCTCAATTGGTGGCGAAATATTTTCACTTGAACTCTCAACTGACCTGCCTTCAAGAGTACACGGACTTATGGAAAGAACGTCCATTCCGGCTAATGGCGGAATGCTCTTTGTTTTTCCAGAAGCACAAGATCGTTCGTTCTGGATGGCAAATTGCCTTGTGAACATGGACCTCCTTTTTCTTGATTCACGGGGCACCATTACTGCGACGCACGAGATGAAAATAGAGGCTCCTCAAGATCTAGGTGAATCACAATGGGACTATGAGAGGCGCCTACACCACTATTATTCAAACAGTCCCGCAAGATTTGCTATAGAGCTTCAAGAGGGCTCTATTCAACGGTTAAAGCTGCGAGTCAATGATCGTGTCATCCTGGATTTACAAAACTTACGTAATATCGCCCGATAACTGCTCTCTAGAGAGCTTCCTATCTGAATAATCGAAATAACCGGCATTTCACGAAAATGCTTTTCACCTACAGTTAGCGTCAAACAAGTAATAAACCGAATTATTAATAGAAAGATACTTCTTCAAAGAGAGTTATCTATTTATGGATTTCTTCATGTACCGCCCTACTATTTATATCAAAAATCAAAGTACCACACCGCTTCAACTAGAAATGGATATCGTGCGTTGTTGGGCTGGAACTACTCCACCTAAATTTACAAATAATATTGCGAATCATCTTGACGCAGCATTTCTTCACGCTGCAACAGTTGAAGAATTGCTTGATCTTCTACCCACGCTACTTCAACTCCATTCTGAAAAAATCCCAGTGCTATTACTTTGTGACAACCAAGAACATCTTGTTGAACTTACAAATGAACTAGATATTATTGTTGCAAGTGCAAGTACAGATGTGGCAACTTCCTCAGGAATACTATATGGAATGCTTCAACGAGAGGATGAATTATCAGTGCTACGTAGTAAAGTAGGTCTTATTTCTACAATGAGTACTACCCTACAAGACGATATTGATCAAATAAATATTGATCTTAACTCAGCAGCAATGCTTCAGCAGGAGTTTATGTCATGCCATTGTGAACCCGTGCATTCCATGTATTTCAACACACTTTGGCGTCCAACTGGTGTAGTTAGTGGGGACATGTACGACATCACAAAACTCGACGATGATCATATTTCATTTTTTATATCTGATGCGATTGGACATGGCATGCCAGCGGCAATGCTAGCGATGGCTATTTCTAAGGCCCTAGCTGGATGTAGAATTGATGCTGAGGGAAATTACACTTCTCCCTCTAAGGTGTTAAGTACTCTCAATCAAGCAATTCTAGATAGAAACGGAAATAACGCGCGCTTTGCAACTGCTATGTATGGCGTCATTGATTGCAAAACACGTGCCCTTACAATTGCTGGAGCTGGTCATCCAGCTGCCTTATGGATGAAGGGTTCTTGTGAAACTGAGATGCTCGAATCTGAGGGACCACTTCTTGGCATCTTCAAAGATACAGATTTCCCTGAGCACACAGTAAAAATTGGTTCAGATGATCGTGTAATATTTTATTCAGACGGCTTCGAAGATGCTTTAGATACATGTAATATCAAATCAGGGTTACCTGCCCACCTGCAAGCAATGTACAACATAGGTTGCGTTAATAATAATATTGTAAAAGCAATTGAAAATGTACTTGATACTAAAACTTGCCATCACGATGATCTCACAATGCTTTGCTTACATGCTCCACCACATGTTGCAAACATTGCTGCTTGATTTCAACTCATATTACGAATGACTCGGACCACGGTCCTTGCAATAATGTCTGTTTCAATATTCACTTTATTGCCCGCTTTTGCCTTGCCAAGTGTTGTATCTCGGAGCGTAGTTGGTATAAGAGCAACATCAAAAGTTTCGGTACCTACAAAGGCAATTGTCAAAGATACTCCATCAATAGTAATTGAACCTTTAGGAACAACTGCATCTGTATCAACCATTCGCATTGAACAACGTATCCGTGTTTCATCACCACCAGCTTCGCTTACTTCTACAATTTCCTCGATCGCATCAACATGACCCTGCACCTGATGCCCACCAAGAAGAGAATCTGCTCTGAGCGCTCTCTCAATATTTACCTCTGCACCAACCTCCATCTCCCGCAGGGTCGTTTTTTCGAGTGATTCAGGTACAACATCGAAGGAGAGTTGCAGGTCATCTCCTTTCAAAGAGAACGATACAACTGTTAAACAGCACCCGTTGACACAGATCGACTCACCTTCAATTGCTGGGGAATCCCAAGCCAAGCATTTGAGAACGAGCCGTTTTCCGGCTGTTGTAGCATCTATTGCTGTTATTGTTCCAATTCGTTGCACTAATCCAGTAAACATTGCATCATCCCTTCAGATGGACTTAACTCTTTGGGCCTACTCTTCTATACTGCCCATCTCAGATCTGTAAAATGCAGATCTTGAAATGGAGTTCTAGATGCGCAAGATACCTTTACTTTGCTTTTTCGCCACTGTTGGCTTCGTATGTTTTTCGACATTATCTGATGATAGGTCAAAAAGTGCCCCAACAATCGGCTCAACACATGGTGTAAACCTCTCAGAATTGCGAGATCTTTCATATCGGATTGACTGGGTAAATCAACAAACTGCGAAAGATTTGCATTTAGCAACAATCTCTGGCAATTCGTTATACGCAATAGACGAGTACGAACATCTCGTATGCTACGACCTAGAGTCTGGCGTATGGCGATGGTCTTCCCCTGTTGGAAATCATGTCTACCGACTCCTTGGGATCAATATTAATGAAGATACAAGACAGGTGTACGTTAATTCTGATTCTGTGATCTATGCATTTGAATCTGATACTGGCAATC
Organism: Phycisphaerales bacterium; assembly: GCA_014238125.1. Taxonomy (GTDB): domain Bacteria; phylum Planctomycetota; class Phycisphaerae; order Phycisphaerales; family SM1A02. The sequence continues at coordinate 14,430 of JABABS010000011.1, read as the reverse complement.
TTCCAACACACACTGAAAATTCAATCCAAGGCGCAACTGATAAAGCTGTTCAAAAATTACACTGGTCTGCCAATACCCCCGCAATTCTCACTGACACAACTCTTTTGTACGGGTCTAGGAACGGCGAACTTGTCTGGCACGATTGTAGCATCGGTTTTTCTTCGAAAACATACTCTATTGCAGAAACGATGAGCACAAAACCCGCTTTGAAAGACGGTGTTGTCGTTGCAACTGCTGGCAATGGATCACTTGCTTCAATTGACCTAAAAAATGCGAGGGCACTTTGGTTGATTCAATTACTCGATGCTGTAGTTGCAACACCAACTATCAGCAACGGAACTGTGTACATCGCTGGGACTGACCAATACCTTAGGGCAATAGACTTGTATTCAGGTAAGCCACGATGGAAATACTTAACAACCGCTGAACTCACAGACTCCCCTATCATTATCGGTGACTCGCTGTACCAAAGAATTCCAGGAGTTGGTCTCACAGCCTTTTCCGCTTTTGCACCAGATATTACAGGCGAAAAACGCTGGGCTGTAGAGAAAGTGAATGGAATTGTAATAACAACTACTCCCAACAATCGTCTTTTATGCTGGGACAGTGAAAACCGTATTTTACAAGAAGTAGATACTAAACTAGGTTCGATTACAGGGACTTTAGCATTGCCAACAGTGAGAGAAGTTCTTGTAGATAAGTTTAAAAATGGAAATCTAATTTTGATCACTGACGATGATGCAATCATTAAATTGATTCCTCGTCTTTCTTTGAACTAACAGGAATCAAGTGCGATGACATCTTCACTTCCGATCAACCGTGCGCTGCTATCAGTCAGTGATAAAACTGGCGTTGTTGATTTTGCAAGAATATTGCATGACCGCGGTGCTGAAATAATATCAACTGGAGGCACTGCAAAAGTTTTAGAACAAGCCGGTTTGCCAGTTACGCATGTTGACCAAGTGACGGGGTTTCCTGAAATGTTAGACGGACGCGTTAAAACATTACACCCCATCATTCATGGCGGACTTCTTGGAAGAAGAGACAAACCATCTCATGTTGAAGCGATGCAAAAATATGACATCGCTCCTATCGATTTAATTTGCATCGACCTGTATCCGTTCGAGGAGACTATTGCTAAATCAACTGTCACAGCAACAGAAGCAATAGAACAGATTGACATTGGCGGCCCAGCTATGATTCGATCGGCTGCTAAAAATTTTGATTTTGTCACTGTAGTAACAGATCCAAAACAGTACAAATTAATTTATGCAGATTTTAAGGCAGCAAACGGGACAATCACACACGAACTCAGACGTGATTTGGCTACAGCTGCATTTGCTCGTACAGCAGAATATGACACCATTATTAGTAAGTGGATGCGAGATGAAAATTCTAATAATACAAATAACATTCAAATCAACGCACAACTTGTGCAAACACTAAGGTATGGGGAGAACCCAAACCAAACAGCGAATCTATACAAAGATTCTTCCGCAAAAGGGGCGAATGTTGTCACTGCTAGTATTGTTGCTGGCAAACCACTGAGTTACAACAATCTCATCGATGCAGCAGCTGCACTCGAGCTCGTCCAAGATCTATATGCGTATGAAACAAGGCCTGCTGCTGCTATTATCAAACACACAAATCCATGTGGCGCAGCATTTGGATCTGATCTTACTGAAGCGTTTCAACGTGCTTGGAAAGGCGACCCCCAAGCAGCTTTTGGCGGAATCGTTGCCCTGAGTGGAAACGTAGATAAAGCACTAGCACATGCAATTGCCCATGGTGAAAAATTCCTAGAAGTAATCATTGCTCCGACTTTTACTGACGAAGCAAAGTCAGTCCTTACTGATCGTTGGAAAAACGTACGCCTTCTCGCAGTTGGAAATGATCCGAGACGAGAACACTGGCAGCAATTCCGATCGATCGCCGGCGGTTTTCTTACGCAAAGCGCAGTACCTATTCTTGCAAACGTTCCTAACTGGGAACTAATGGCTGGACCAAAACCTAGCGAAGAAATGCAAAACGATGCCGCAATTGCATGGATTACATGTGCGCATCTCAAATCAAACTCAATTTCAATTGTTTCAAATGGTTCTTTGATCGGTAGCGGGATGGGGCAAGTTGATCGTGTTTCAGCTGCTAATCTTGCAATTCAACGAGCTCGAATATCGCTTTCCGAGGCAAACAATCCTGTCGCTGGATCCGACGCATTTTTTCCTTTTCCAGATGGACCGAAATTATTAATTGATGCAGGTATAAAATGCATTGTGCAACCAGGAGGCAGTGTGCGTGACAAAGAGACTATTGACGTGTGCGAGCATGCTGGAGTTGCCCTTCTCCACACCGGCGAGCGATGTTTCCGGCATTAAGAGTGTGACAGTCACATTAATTTGAAACTCATTCTTCTTGCAACTCAACTGTCCAATAGGCATTGTTTAAAAATGTTTTCCAAGATTTATACTGCTGTCTTCCAATCCGAAATCGAAGAGACTGGCACTTCGCTGGTTTAAATGGTTTCGTGATTAAAGCCATGTTTGCCTGCCGTGGAGTTCGACCACCCTTTTTTGTATTACAACGCAAACATGCGCAAACAAGATTTGTCCAAGAATTACCCCCACCCTGCACACGAGGCACAACGTGATCTAGTGTTAGATCTGAAGAAGAAAAACGCTTGCCACAGTATTGGCATTTGTTTTTATCACGGGCATATAAATTTCGTCGAGTTAACCGCAATTGCGGTTTAATAACTTTGTCAAATGCAAGTAAACGAATAATTTTTGGTATTGCAATCTCTAAACTTGGTAAGCGGATCCAAGAATGCTCAGCAGGTTCAAATTCTTTTTGAATTGCAGCAACATCAATCCAGTTCGCCAAATTGTAGGTCGCCCAGTGTCCATCCTCATCGGAAATAATTTCAGCTGCATCCCTACATAGGAGTGTAAATGCCTCCCTCGCTGGGACGATACGCACAGCACTGTACCCTCTGTTGAGTACAAGAACTTGTTGTTCAAGAGATACTGCATATGTCATGCGGCCACCATCTTACATGTAGTTGTATCAGATAACTGTACTGGCGTGGGAAGTTTGGGTCGCCTCAGACGCCGGTTCGATTGATTGTCACATCGATTGGCTCTGCAGAAGACGATAGAAGTTCGACTCCGAGTGGGTGTCGTTTGCCATCCCCGTCGTACGGGATATTGTCTTCGTCGATGATCCTCTGGATTGCCATTACACCCTCGATTAGCATTTCGGGTCTTGGGGGGCACCCTGGGACATACACATCGACTGGCATGAATTGGTCGACTCCCTGCACGACTCCATACGTGTCGAATACGCCACCTGTAGAAGCACATGCGCCCATTGATATCACCCATTTGGGCTCTGTCATTTGAAGGTAAATGCGTTGTAAGACTGGCATCATCTTTACAGAAACTCTCCCGGCCACAATCATTAAATCCGCTTGTCTTGGACTGAAACGAAAAACTTCTGCCCCAAAACGTGCAAGATCGAATCGGCTTGATGCTGTAGCCATTAACTCGATGCCACAACAAGCAGTTGCAAAAGGCATGGGCCAAACGCTTGAACGTCGTGCCCAATTGATGACTCGACTCATTTGCGTTGTCAAGTAACCGTCTACTGGAATGGCATCTTCGAGACCCATAAGCTTTATATGATACAGACTGCCACAATGATTTGGAGCACTGTGACAGCCAATGATACAAGTTCATACGAATTGTTTGTGTTACGCAGCGTTGCCAAAAGGCGAACTTGCTACTGAACTGATCGTAAAAAGACGATCGAGTCGCATCATTTCAAAGAGCTCTTGCAAGTGGCTTGTAAGTCCAACGATCGAAGTCCCTGCTTTGCACTGCTCTGCAGTGTTGCGAACATCGATGCACATTCCTAAACCAAGGCTAGAAATGAACTGTACTTCGCTAAAATCGAGTACGAGGTTGTTCACCTTAGAACCGTATTCACGAAGTTTAAAGTTGACCGAATTAGCGATGATTGCTGCTTCGCGTTCACCAATCCTTGGACCCACTAGTGTCGCGTAGACAGTGCCTCCTTTGAATGTGGTCTCGACGAAGAGAGATCGTTTCTTTGAGGTGTTACTTGTTTTGTTGATTCCGTTCATGTTTGTGTATTCGGTCATTTTTGGGCTCCACTTGGGTTAGTACTAAGAAAACCATCAAAAATATAGATCCTTTCACGAAACATTGAATAAATAGCCTAATTAGCAATAAAATGTACTATTCAAGATGTGAGTAATAACCCGTTATCGGTCTGAGACAGATTCAAGGATGGAAGAAACTTGAAGGCCAAGCAAAACGATCAACCACATCAGATACAGCCAGAACATGAAAATTGGCAACAACCCGAGGGACCCGTACATTTGTTTTAACGAAAGAGCATGGTTAAAATAAAACGCAAGAGACGCCTGCCCAAGCATCAGGAGGATCGCTGCAACTGCTGCACCTACTAAAACTGGTCCGCTGCTGAGTTTTACCGTCGGAATGGTTCTAAACATTAAAACAAGGACACCCCAGCAGAGGATAAAACTCCAGATCTTTTGAGCAATCAAAAGGAGCCATGTCCACCCAACATACTCATTGATTATTGAAGCAACTTGCTGATCTGCCCAAATGCCCACAGCAGCGGCTACAGGGCCAAATGTCAAAATAAACCAATAAACAGGAACTCGCTTGAACCACGATCTCCCCTTCTTTGCTCTACAGATTACGTTAAAGCATGTCTCTACATTTACCATAAGAGCAAGTGCTGAGTAGAGAAGGACAAGAACGCCAATCCAAGTTAAAGCTGAAATGCTTACATTCATTCCACTCGTCACTAAATCACTGAGCCAACTGCCAAGTGAAGATTTGCCCCCGTCATCCACAATCCGGACAAGATTGAGGCCGGAAATTTCAATAGCATCATGGAGAAATTGTTCAAACCGCTGTTCTCCCATAATTGCTCTCGCTACGCCTGCACCAACTACGGTCATCGGTAAAACGCCAAAAAGAGTGCGGTAGGTCAATGCTGCTGCCATTGTGCTTGCGCTGTCTTCAGAGAGTTGTGAAGCACCCTGACGAAGGACTTGCCAGATATAACGCACCATTTTTTCCCACCTAGAAAGTTCTTCGAAAGGATCCTGAATTGCAGATCGTAGCCATTTGATAATGGGTAATAGTCGCATCTCGTGTAGACTAAGCCTAAATGGCGTGGAATGTTGACAAAAAAAGCGGCGATCATGATTCAAGAGCGATCTATCGCGACGCCTCAAGAGGCGTGCGATTGCAGCGTGTAATGGTTGATGGTGGAATTGCGTCTCGCCGAAAATGTGAAGAACTAATTGCAGAAGGTGAAGTTAGGGTTAACGGCACGGTTGTTGATTTTCTACCAGCGTGGGTAGATATCTCGCAAGACAAAATTACAGTTAAAGATAGAAAACTGAAATTTAACGCAGAACCCGTCTATATCATGTATTACAAACCAAGAGGGATTGTATGCACTGCAAGCGATCCAGAAGGTCGACGCTGCGTTGGGGATATCGTGCAACATCATTCTGGAAATCGTATTTTTCCGATCGGCCGACTCGACATGGAAAGTCAAGGGCTGTTGCTCCTTACAAATGACCGGCAACTCACAAACCAACTTACCCATCCGAAACATGAAGTCTCTAAGGTGTATGAAGTCTCCGTAAAAGGAACTGTTGAGCAGGAAACACTCGAAAAATTACGCAAGGGCATATTCATTTCAGATGTTCATACCAGGCATGATGAGCAACAAAAAGCTCGCCGAGCAAAAGTAGAATCGATTGAGCTTATTCGAACTGATCGAGGTAAAAGTCTTCTGAAAATTGAACTCTCAGAAGGCCGCAATCGTCAAATTCGTCGGATTCTTGCAATTGTAGGACATCCAGTGAAGCGGCTGCGCCGAATCCAGATTGGACCACTTGAACTCAAGGGCCTGAGAACTGGGCAGTGGCGTGATTTGTTGCCGCAAGAAATTGCTGCAATTAAAAGAGCTGCTAAATAAAAAGTTAAAACCTTTACTTCACTGAAACGCCAAATTACTCGTTCTCGATTTGCACAATTGTAATCTCACCCCACTGTGATTCCTGTGCAACTGTAACTTTCCCTATTCGAACAAGTTCAAGGGTTGCAAGAAACATCCCAACCCGCTCAACTGTCTTGAGACCATCAAAAGTTGAATTCAAACTAATAATACCTTTACTTGAACGCGCTAATCGATCAAGTAAATCTTCTTGGCAAAGTTCAATTGGCGTATCATCGATTTCAATTCGGTGTTCACCTAGGCGAGCAAAATCGATTGAAGATGCAATATGCTCATAAGCATCTGCTAAATCTAAAATATGCACATCTTCGAGTTCAAGTGCAGGTTCTTCTTTAAATTCAACTTCTTTAATTTGAACACGGGCTCGATATCGCAAGGCAAACAAATCTTTCCTCTTAATGAGTTCCTCGCTAGCAGTTCGGATTCGTTGAAAAGCAAGGAGTTGGCGAATCAAATCCTCACGGGGATCCAATTTTGATTCACCAGTCGTTTCGTCAGTCCCATCCTCACTTAGTTGATCAGCGGGCACAAGGGAACGAGACTTAATCTCAATCAACGTCGCTGCCATCACAAGAAACTCGCCTGCCATGTCAATATCAATCGAAGTGGCGTGATGGAGCACTGCGAGGTACTCGTCTGTGACCTTTGCAATCTCAATATCCTGAATATCCACTTCTGTGCGGCGAACAAGGTACAGGAGTAGGTCAAGGGGGCCATCGAAGGCTTCTAATGAGACTCTAAATTGTGCTTGGTGTAAAATCATGTTCACAATGCCGCTACTGCGGTACAATTGCATCATAACCCCTATGAACATGCCACGCCCACAACAAAAATCCGCTCCTTCCACAGAATGCGCCTTTATCTGTGATGTTCTTCAAGCAGAATCTGATGCGATTACACGCATCGTGGATGAAATATCTTCAAACACAACGACTCTTGCGAATTGGTCCAAAGCAATTGACATTCTCGAAGCATGCGAAGGTCACGTTATTTTTAGTGGCATGGGCAAATCCGGCCTAGTTGGCGCAAAACTATCTGCAACTTTTTCAAGCATTGGTCAACCGTCTCATGTTGTACACCCTGCTGAAGCTGTGCATGGCGATCTTGGCTCGATTAAAAGCAATGACGTAGTTATTCTAATGAGTTACTCAGGAACCACTGAAGAAGTCCTCAACTTAGCTGCAATTCTACGAACTGACAACGTACCGCGCATTAGCATTTCTTGTTCTAACGACTCACCACTGGCAAAACTTTCTGATGTCCACCTAGCAACTGGCGAGATTACCGAAGCGTGTCCGTTAAATCTTGCGCCAACTGCATCAACTACAGCAACCCTTGCTATTGGAGACGCCCTTGGTCTTGCTGTTTCAAGAAGAAGAAATTTTTCCGCAGATGATTTCCACAAACACCATCCCGGTGGCATGCTCGGTGCTGGCCTTCGTTCAATTACTGAAATTTTACGATTCAAAGTAGGCGACAACCTCACAACAGTACCAGCGACTACCCTTGTTGGCAAAGCACTCCTTACAGCTCGACCTACTGAAAATAAACGCCGAGCAGGCGCAATTTTACTCGTTGACGAGCAAAACAAACTTGTCGGAATTTTTACCGATGGTGATCTCCGGAGATTGGTGATTGATAATCCAGAACCAATGGAATGTATTATTGGTGAAGTTGCAACTAAAAATCCAAGGCGTCTGCCAATAAACGCACTTGTCCGCGACGCTAAACAACTCGTCACTGAACACCGAGTAGATGAAATACCAGTAGTAGATGATCAAAACAACCCCATCGGTTTGATTGATGTTCAAGATCTTATCGCGATGAAAGTAGTCACGGAGTAACCATGTCAGTAATCGTTGCAATTAAAAAACAAAACCAAGTCGTCATGGCTGCTGATACTCTCACAAGTTTTGGCGATTCTGAACACATGCCACAAGAGAACGCACGTGCGACCAAAGTCGGACGCATAGGTGATTCACTCATTGGAGGTGCTGGTTGGGCTGTGTATGACGACATTCTCAACGATTTCCTTTCAACAAGACCCACGCCAGATCTTTCAAGTGCTCGAAAAATATTTACATTTTTCCTAGATTTTTGGCGAGCATTGCATGAGCATTACACATTCGTCAATGACCAAGCAGCGAATACCAGTTCACCTTTTGGTGATTTGGACTCTACATTCTTAATTGCAAATACCGGGGGTATTTTTACTGTGGCTTCTGATCTTGGCGTTACACCTCTCAACCGCTATTACGCAATCGGGTCAGGTGGGGAGTACGCAATTGGTGTACTTTATACACTGTATAACAGAACAGATGACATTGAATCTATTGCAACTGACGCTGTTAATGCAGCAATTGCCATGAACTTACAGTGTGGCGGAGCTGTTGACGTTCTCAAACTCTCAATATGACAACACTAGAAAATATTTCAGTACTTGCTCTTGATGTTGATGGCGTCCTTACAGATGGCACAATCATCTTCTCTCAAATCACAGGTGTAGAAAATAAGCAATTCCATGTACACGACGGCCTTGGAATTTCGCTTTGGCTAGGAGCAGGGAATGAAGTAATTCTTATTAGCGGCCGCAAAGCAGATTGCGTAAACACCCGAGCAAAAGAACTCGGCATCAAGCATGTTATTCAAGGAAGCAAAGATAAAATAGCGGATTTAGAAGCTACACTTCGCACTATCAACTCGACGCGAGAACACACCGTTTTTGTGGGCGATGATCTTGGTGACTTGGCAGTCATGCAACATGTTGGATATGCAATCGCTGTTAATGATGCCGCTCAAGAGGTCAAAGACATAGCGAATTGGGTCACACCTAGAAATGGTGGCCGCGGCGCAGTTAGAGACGCTATTAAACATATTATGAAAGAAACAGGAAGTTGGCAGGATGCCATCAACGAACTGAAATCTACAACCGCGCAGCAATGAATGGACGCATCGCATGAGCACAAATGAATCTCCTAGAAATACGATACTCCCCGAACCACCACCACACCCAACCAAGTTCGCAACTAAAAAACTTATATGGATGATTGTTGGGGTAACGGGGTCTTTTTGCACGCTTCTCATCCTTTTGTTATTTGCAATTTCAGATCGAAAACCAACACAAGGAAATGTAAGTCCGAGTGATGACGTTGTCGCATTATTAGAAGCACAATCTGAGTCTGTCGATATTGCTGAAGTAACCTCTCAAGATGTTGGCGTTGCCCTTTCCTCTGGTGGATGGATCCAACAAACAGATGACGTTGGCAATCTCGCGCAGCAATACCGCTGCACTTCATTAGACCCCTCCCCAGCAAACATGCCAGCTGGTTGGATTGAGATGGTTGATCCTGATGTTGAACTCTTTCTAAGTAGAAATCGAGTTGTGCGTATCACAGGAGATACTGCAATTGCCAATGCTCCTAATCGAGCATTAGAGTCGGGTGACATCTTTGGAAATGTACGAATTGAATTATTTGAAGGTATAAATATCAATACGCTCACTGATACGCCTGCTATTGTTATGACCACTCCAGAAGCAAGTTTTGATAACTTTCTAGGTGAAGTTTCCTGTAAGAGCGAAGTTCGCATTGTCTCTGCAGACCACTCGTCGCTCATTGGAAGGCAACTCTCTATCCGATTCAACGATACAAATGGGAGGATAGAGTATCTAAGATTAGAAGAGGTCGACAAAATCACCTTGTATCAAAACAAAACGCAAAAAACATTAACCTACAACTCTCCGCGAGTACAAAACTCCAACAAAATCACTAACCATCATATTTCTGCAGGCGCAATTCAAGAGAGTGAACAGTACTACCTACTCACTCTTGCAGATCATGTTCTAATTAAACAAGGGGATGTTCTTTCGGGGAAGGAGGGTCATGGAGATCGGATGACAATTGCATTTGCGTTTTCTCAAACAAAGACTGCATCTTCCTCAATTCATAAACCAAGCTACCCATTATCAGCAAATGCAACAATCACAGCCTCTCTTCTAGGAGCAAGCTTCGAACCAACGAAACGGACAGGACTAGATTTTCAAGTCCCACCTGATGACATTATTCCAACTGTCATAACTTGTAACGGTGGGCTCACAATGTTGCCCCTAGATGACGTAACTTTACTTCCAACTTTCCCAGATGAAACTCGGCTTGAAATATTTGGTTCGCAAAACACACCAGCAATTCTTATTGATCATGCATCAGACATGTCTGCACGCGCAAACATTGTTCGTTACGAACTTGAGCAGGATCGTGTAGATTTATTTGGAAATGATTCTCAGCAAGTAGTTGTTGGGATGAACGACGCAACTGCGTACGCACATCATCTTTGGCTTTCGCAAAAGAGTGGCGTCGGGAAAATTGTTGGCAATGGGTCCTTGGTCCAACAACCTGAAGCAGGAGTTAAAACAACTATTACATGGGAAGGCGGTGTTGATTTTACTATGACTCCCGCAACGGATACAACCGGAGGCGGAATCCTTAAACAAGTTGTTTGCAACAAAGAAATACGAATGACGACTGAGGAAAGCGTACTCACCTGTGACATGCTTGATATCCTTTTTACATCGGATGGAGAGGGTTCCTCAACTCCTGATCTTGCAATTGCTACAGGAGATGTCAAAGGCATCAGCGACACGCAGACACTTTGGGCAGATAGAGCAGAAGTGACATTTGTTGAAGCGCCAAGCTACAAAGAAACAGAAGATTTTGCTAGTTCCATGCAAGCAGACAAAATGACAGCCACTGGCGATGTCCAAGTTTTACTTAACGATGGTGGTAGAGCATTTTGCGACACACTTCGCGGAGATATTAATCAATCGATTGCAGAACTTGAAGGCAATGTTGTTGTTGCATATAAGCGAATGCTGATGGACCGAGGAGATGATGCCAGGTTTAAGATTAATCGCTCAACTGGAAAGGGACTTTGGGAAGGCCCAGGGCAAGCTCGATTTTTAACACAACCATTGCTTGTGAATCAAGATCAACGCATGCAACGCCCTTCTGTCAATATAGATCCAGACGAGACAATTGATGACCCAGAAGCACAACATGTTTCAATGCGAGCCACTTGGGAAGATACGATGGCGATTGACCAACATTTCAATGACGACGGGGGCCTTATTGATTTTCGCGGCAACGTCATCGCAAGAAGCCGACAATCATCAATAGAGCTCACAGAAATACAAAGTGAAAACTTACAGTTGGAATTTACAAAAGACCCTTTGCCGAATTCAACACTAGAGGAAAACGAGAGAAGGCTCCAGCGGTTAATTGCTCGTGATGAAGCGAAGTTTGAACATCGCCTCTGGGAGATAGATCACCCAGAAGAACTGCCTGTTTTGTATTACATTGGCGGCGATCACATTGAATATGAAACAGACACTTCGGAGCTTTTAGCTGTAGGAAATGGCGAACTTGTGATTCGAGACAATCGTAAGCCATTGAACACAACTCATCAATCATCTCTTGCAGGCAGAGGTATTACACACTTTACATGGGATGGAAACTTACGAACAACAAGTATTTCTGATGATCTGTATCGTATTAAAATGACTGATAATGTACAAATGCTACACAAAGGGCTAGATGGCATGATTGGCATGCTCACCGCTAATACCATCGATGCTGTTTCAAAAAACACGACAGCAAGCACGCAACTACATAACTCTACTGTAACGATGCGTGGCATGGATGTCAGAGAGATTAAAGCTGAAAACAATGTGTACGTTTCAACTACTACTAGACGCGTGGATTGTGATACTTTCGACTACAACTTACAAACAGGTCTTGCGAAACTTTCTGCAACCGCTGGCAAAACAGTTGCAATTGTGACAGAAGGTACTCCATATCCAGTTCGCGCTACGAGCATAGTATGGAATATGGATCCTAATATTGATTCAATTAGGATTGACGGATTACAAGGTTCCTCGACGCAGTAGATTCTTGTAGAATGCCCCGCACTCATGTCAACTACAGATAACAACCATATTCTCAAACGCGTACGCGATGGTCTTTCCGATCTTTCGCTTAGATCAACTGATTTTCGTGATGAATTATCACTCATTGCAAATCCAAAGGATGTCCATCGCCTCTTACGCTTTCTTCGTGATGATCCTGATTGCAACTTTGATTTACTCTGTGATGTGACTGCCGTAGATTATCTTGACTACCCTGCACAAACACTTGGGCGTTTTGCTGTCGTGTGGATACTTGCAAACACAGAAACTTCTTCTAGAGTTCGTGTTAAAACTTTCCTTGACCCCTCAATTCCAACTTCTGGCATTACCGAGGACTCTTCGCTTTTTCTAGTTTCATCAACTGATATCTGGGAAGGTGCTGAATGGAGAGAGAGAGAAATTTTCGATATGTTTGGAATTAGATTCCATAATCATCCTGATCTTCGCCGCATTCTAATGTGGAAAGATTACCCCGCCCATCCACTTAGAAAAGACTACCCACTGCGGGGACGAGGAGAACGTGTCAACTTAGCTATTGTGGAACGAGAAGACGTGTAAATTCAAAACACGCAAGTTTCAATCACCCTCGATAAACACAGCGGCAGGTACAGGTCTCTTCTACTACTACTTCGAAAAGTGAAGGCAATGCATCGCTGAGCCGATCCCAAATCCAAATAGCGAGGATCTCACTTGTGGGATTATCTAAGCCCTCTATTTCGTTCAACAAATAATGGTCAAGTTGAGCATCAAGTGGTGCAAAAGCTTTTGAAATGACTCCGTAATCCATCAGCCATCCTGCCTCTGGATCAATGTTTCCTTCAACAACAACTGTAACTCGAAAGGAATGCCCGTGCATTCGCCTACACTTGTGTCCTTCAGGAACATTGGGTAACCAGTGAGCCGCTTCAAAACGAAATGTTTTTTCTAATCGCATCTAAGTACTCTACACACCCCGAGTCGTTGGTGGCCAAATGTATTTATGTATTTGCAATTGAAGTCGTGCAAAGGGCGCTTCTGCTATCACCCATTTTGAGAGCAATTTCGGATCAAGTGCTCCGCACCCCTCTACTTCATCATTTCCTTCTTGAAACATTACAGGTGAGAAATGAATGGCCTTCACCATATTGATAAGGGAGCGATCATTTACGATTTGCACCGACCAATCGAAGTCCTCACGATTTGTAATGACAAATTTCACTTCGTCTTTATTGCCAAGACAATTGTAATTAGATTCAATAAAAGAATTGGGCGCACCACTGTTTGGTGTTTTAATATCAACAATGATGTGTGCCCTTGGATCACACTTCTTAAGATCGCACACCCCACTTGTTTCAATCAATACTGTGTAACCCAAATCACATAACTGTTGAATTAATCTATGTACAGATTGCTGAATGAGCGGCTCACCGCCTGTTATTTGCACAACTTGAATGTTAAATTCTTTTACTCTCTCAATAACTTCTGATATCGAGAATTTACTGCCTTTCTGAAATGCATATGATGTATCACAATAATCACATCGAAGTGGACAACCTTGTAATCGAACGAAAGTACAAGCTTGACCTGCCCAAGTTGACTCACCTTGAATAGATGAAAACATTTCATTAATTTTAAGAATATCACCAGACATTGGCGACTATTCTACATCTAGATGAAGGGAGCCGAGGGTGTTGTTCCCTGCTACAATTCCCTCCCCTTAAGCGCGAGTGGCGGAATTGGCAGACGCGCCAGCTTGAGGTGCTGGTGGGAGTAAAATCCCGTGGAGGTTCGAGTCCTCTCTCGCGCATTGTTAACACCTGCACGTTCTTGCGTGTAGGTGTTTCTTCTTGCACTGTCAACACTTACAACTTTATCACCTGAACCACATGCAACGCGATTCATGCCCAAACCGCTAGGTACTGGTGCGCATTCTGTGCCACCCTGTGAGTGTGTTGTATCTTCCAATACCGCACGCTTCCAATGGTCGTCGGTCACCTGTAAATAGTGCTTCATTGCAACCGCTGGAGTGTTGCCTAGCCAGGCCGTCACTACTTGAATTGGGAACCGTTCGACCAACTCGGTTTCCCTTGAAGAACGGAGGTTTTGCCATAACTTAACCCACGGTTCGACCCCCGCTTTACGAATGATCCTTTGGATGTGTGTTCGTAGGTTTTGGGTAGGGTTGCGGTAGCGTTGGATCACGTACTCGGTTCCTTCCTCGGCCATGTCGAATGCTTCTTCAAGTAATGGCAACAACTCTGGGAAGATGGGAACCACACGTTCACCCTTGCCATCGTGGTGTGCTGTCTTGGGGCTTGTAACCGTAAAGGTTCCCTTATCCCAATGAATGTCGCCCCATCGAAGCGGTACAACTTCGACGGCATCGTCAATGTACTCGACCTACTCAT
>JABABS010000050.1 GCA_014238125.1 Phycisphaerales bacterium | reverse complement strand
TAACTCGCGAGTTGGCGTAAGCACCAAAATCTGAATTGCACGATTCTTCACATCGATGTTGCTTAAAAGTGGAAGTGCGAAAGCGGCGGTTTTTCCCGACCCAGTTTGTGCCTGCCCAAGAATATCCCTGCCTTCAAGAAGTGGTGGAATCGAAGCTGTTTGGATAGCAGAAGGTGTTTCGTACCCAACATCTTGAATGACACGCAACACCTTCTTGGCTAAGCCAAGAGACTCAAAAGTCGGCTCTGTACTGTTTTGCGGGTCTTGCGTTGTCATAGTGTGCTCCAATAGGGCGAACTACGTATTCTAGCAGAATTCTCACTCTGACACCCACTCAATTGCACCTTTCAGATGTTGAAGGAATTGTTGGTCCGAATAACTCTCTTCCGTATGCCCACGACCTGTATAAAAGGAACGCCCCTTACCAACGGTGTCACACCAGGCGATTGGATGAGAGTTTACTTCCATCAAAATCGTGGCATGGCTTGGAGTTCGATCGAACACATACCATTCATCCCTACATTGCCATTGTTTTGGCAAGTGTTTTGTAGATGGGTGCGAACTGTTGACCACTTGGATCACTTCCTCTGAGATAGGTGGATGAGAAACGAACCAAGCTCCAAGAAGCGTTTCACCAAACCAAGGCCAATCATATTCGGTATCTGCAGCAGCGTGAATGCCAATGAATCCCGCGCCTGATTCCACGATTGTTTTTAACTTGTTTTGTTCTGCGTCATTCAAAATATCACCCGTCGTGTTGAGAAACACAACGACATCGTAATTGTCCTCTAATATCAAAGAACAATCTTCTGTTGCAACAACTTCAAAATGCAAAGACATTGCTAGGTCAGAAACTGATTTCAAACCAGTTTCAATTGATGTGTGCCTATATCCAGCAGTCTTTGAAATGACCAACATTTTTTTTGGCACTGCACACCCAGAAAGAAGTAAAAGTAGAACTAAACTTCGCACCACGACTGCAAGTCCTCACTACGCAATACTGCGTCAATAAATAACATACTTTTAAGGCCTTCTTGTTCATCAATGATTGCAACATTTTTGCCAAGCATGTTGTCAGCACAATCTAAGTAGATATTTGCAAATGCTTCAACAAATCCTGCGGGGTGGCCCGAGGGCGCACGGTTTTCTATACAAAATGATAGTGTTTCGGTGCCATCAGATGCAGTGAATTTCAATTCATCGCAGCGTTCGTGCGACCACGAAAGTGAGCCCTTATCTCCCCAAACACGAACTGAAACATGGTTTCGTTCGCCGGTGCAAACTTGTGAGCAAACTAGATCACCAACCACGCCGTGTTCCATTTTTAATTGTACGCAAGCGTGGTCATCAACTTTTCTGTCTTTGACAATCGTGTGCACATCCCCGCGAACCTCATTGATTGCAAGCCCTGTTGTGAAACGAGCGAGTTGCTCAGCATGGGAACCAATATCACCCAATGCACCCGCCCCACTTTTTTGTGGGTCGGTTCGCCAAGCTGCTTGTTTTTGACCATCACGTTCAATTGGTTCTGCAAGCCAGCCCTGCCGGTAATCCACGCTTACTGTTCGCACGTTTCCAACTTCGCCATCAAAAATCCGCTTACGCATTTCTCGAACCATTGGGTATCCCGTATACGTGTACGTCATTGCAAATACCTGCGGTGAATTCAACGCGACTTCTGCAAGGGCAATTGCCTCACCGAGCGTTCGCGTCATCGGTTTATCAAGCACAACATGAAAACCAGCTGTAAGTGCAGCGGTTGCAATTTCTGCATGCGAGTCGTTTGGCGTTACGATGACAACGCAATCGACGGTGTCTTGTTCTTTTTCTAACAGTGCTTGCCACGATTTGTGCCCACGAATGCCAAGTGCATCTGAACTTTCCAACGCACGAGTTGCGTCTGAAGAAAGTGCACCTGCAACAAGTTCATAGCGATCATCAAGTCGCATTGCAGCGCGATGAATTTCTCCGATGAACCCGCCAATACCTCCACCAATCATTGCAGCTCGAATTTTTGTCATGATTGCTCCGAGAACGCTGCATCAAATGCTTCGCCAGAAGGTGGAACAATATCCATCGACTGAAGGTAGTCCAAGGATTCCATCGCTCCCTGCCTGCGATCCATTCCTTCATCTTCCCACTCAACCGAAAGTGGTCCGTCGTAGCCAATTCGATTCAACGCTCTGATAATGTCGTCAAAGTCAACATCTCCCCTGCCAACACTGCGAAACTCCCATCCTCGCCTAGGATCGCCAAAGGGGAGATGTGAACCAAGTATGCCCCGTTCGCCATTTGTACGGACTGCAACATCCTTAGCGTGAACATGGAAAATATGATCGGGAAACTTATCTATAAATACGGCGGGATCGATTCCTTGCCAAAGTAAATGGCTTGGATCGAAATTAAAGCCAAAAGCAGGATGAAAATCAATTGCTTCTAACGTACGCTGCGCTGTTGCAATGTCGTAGGCAATTTCTGCGGGGTGCACTTCTAGAGCGAACTTCACTTCGTTCTTTTCAAATTCATCGAGAATTGGAAGCCATCGCCCCCGAAAATCATCAAATCCCGCATCGACCATTTCAGTTGTTGCAGGTGGAAAAAAGTAAAACTTGCCCCAAATAGACGAACCGGTAAAACCGTTGACTACTGGCACGCCAAAGGCTGCTGCTGCTCTTGCAGTTTGCTTCATTTCTTCTGCGGCACGCTGGCGTACACCCTCTGGATCACCATCACCCCAGACTGTTTCTGGCAAAATTGATTTGTGACGCTCATCTATTTCATCACATACTGCTTGACCAACTAAATGATTTGAAATCGCAAAGCAGTCGAGGTTGTGCCCCTTAAGTAACTCCCATTTCACTTTTAATTCACTTTCGGAGGCGTGGACGTCGAAGTGATCGCCCCAGCAAGCAAGTTCGAGGCCGTCGTACCCACAATCCGCAATAAACGAAGCGACCTCATCAAGAGGAAGATCAGCCCACTGCCCTGTAAACATTGTCATTGGTCGTGTCATATGTGCATCGTACCATTTGATGCCAATCACTTGTGTGCTGCCCAGGGACACCCCAGCGCCAAGGGGTGAGGTTAGTCGAGGGATGTTATTTGAATGTTACGGAACGAGACAATATCACCATGGTCTTGGAGGGCAATATGCCCGGTCTTACCAAGGCCATAGGGAGGCATGTCTTTAAACTTGCTCGCTGCAACCCGCGCTTTCCAATCCTCAGACCAAAGTTCGTATTCAAGAAGTTTTGTGCCATTGAGCCAATGTTCAACGTGGGAACCATCGACAACAAGCTTCACATGGTTCCACTCACCCACTGGGTTTGTCACATCTTTGCATGGTGCATGCAGCGCGTAATTAGCACCAGCACTTGTTTCAGGTTTCATCGCATCTTGATGCGCAATATTGTCGAGCACTTGCATTTCAGGACCACCAAGCCACACGTAATCATGATCTTCACTGACATGGAAGAAAATACCACTGTTTCCACCCTCTGAAATTTTCCAGTCGAGTTCGAGGATAAAGTCTTGGTACTGTTTGTCGGTGACAATATCACCGCCACCCTTGGTGTGGGTCAGGATACCTTTGTCGCTCATTTGCCAACCACTTGGAAGTGTTTCTTTTTTGAATCCACGCCAAGTAGGAGTCACTGATTTTGTTGGTGTTGCCGCTTTTTGAGGTACACAGCCAATAACGGACGCACTCAATACGATTAGGAGTATTACTTTCATATGCGTAGCATACACGCTGTGGCGTTTTACCTTCTTTTTAGCGATTAATTGCCTAAATTAACACATTGGCATATGTTTTCTTGTATTTTAATAAAAAATTAAAGTAATTCTCTTGACAGCGGATGAGTTTTGACGCATATTGCATACATGGTGGCTTGGGGTCTTCACGGACCCCTCCGCCAACTCAGGGTTTTCCCGCTTACATACAGCGAGTATTCCTTGAGGCGAGGAGAGAAGAGAGCCCTCAACCTCGTACAACTAGCTCTTTCTCAGGATCGTAATGCTCATTTGAGTATTTCCTCCTTAACAAACGGATGGTCAGCGCCGTAAAGACTGGTCAATACTAGGGATGTGTCGACACACCAACTAGTGGGAGGAAATTGTTTTAACGTTTGATTTGTCGAGATCAAACAACGAAGAGAATAGAGGATTTTATTATGAAAAAGCGATTTATGCTTTCCGCAGCTGGTGTTTCAGTTGCAGCAATTGCTGGTTTCGCACCAGCAGACATCACTGTTGATGTTGCCGAAGTGAGCCTTCTTGGTTCATCATACGTATACACTGACCTTGGTGCAGTTTCAGGTACCCTTACAGGTATCAGTTATAACTACTCATGGGCAAACGACACTGGCGACTCAAGTTGGTCAAGTGATATGCTTATTGGTGTATCAGGTGGCGCAGCAATGGTATCCGTTGGTGGTTACAACGTAGGCTTTGGTGGATCAAGTTGGGGCGGCCTTAACGGTTCAGCTGGTACCGGCTCATACTCAGGTAGTGCTTCAGGCTCCAT
>JABABS010000036.1 GCA_014238125.1 Phycisphaerales bacterium | reverse complement strand
TTAGACCAACACATTTTGCTGTGACTTGTGGCATGATAATCAAATGCACTAAAAAGAATATTGCAGAGTACGCGATTGCAGGGCCCGTGAAGCCAATTGTTTTTCGGAAATCGAAATCATAACCTTAGCAGGAGTAATCGTAAGCGTGTGTTGTTACGCCCTTGTCTATGCTCTAGCAAGTTGGTGTTTTTTGTTTTCCAAACAAGAACGATGTGACGTACAGCGACTGATCTTTCAACAATTCAAACGCTAAACTGGTACGTGATAGTCTGTAAACTCTTCTAATTCTTCTTGCTCATCTTCATCCCACAATTCTCCGGCTTCCCTGAGTACATAGCTTGTATCACCATCTCGAATATCAATCCAAATACAAATGAAGAAACTCGCCATAATTACATGCACGTAAGACCAAGTGTATGTGGGCCAATAGACGACTTGATTAAAAGTTCCCTGCACATACATGGCAAGAAGAATCAAAAAGGAAATGCTATAGAGAAGAGGGTCGCCAACTAACTGTTTCCGAACTCTCCACACTCGAAAACCCGAGTAGCAAGAATAGATAACCATTGAAAACATTGGGACAAAAAGCAACAAACCACCGTGGTACATCATGTTCATCCATGCACTGTGAGGGTGCATTCCAACAATAGATGATTTGAGATAATCGCCACCTCTTGTTCCTAGCAACCCTGTCAGTGGGTGTTGTGAAAACACTTCAGTTATATACTTATACCAGAGTTGCGGACGACCAGTATCCAGATTCGTCATACGTTCCATTGGAGCAATTTCTCCTCCAATTGACATTATCCAGCCTATTCCAATAGTTGCAATTACAATCCCGAGGATCGTAACTATGGGGCGTTTGGATAGAACAAAAATAATCGGAAATGATGTCATGAATATCGCAAGACTAGTTTGCCTACTTGCAGTAAGAAGGGCCATTCCAAGCGTGAGCGAGAGCATGAAAATCAAGAATGGTTTATATTTTTTAGGCCACGTTATCATTGCGTACCCAAGTAGAGGCGCTGAAAGAGCGAAGAGCATCCCAATCTGATTTGAGTTTGTTCCCCAAGGTTGGAATCGACCAACTCCCTTCAAAAACGATTCTCCTGGAAACAGAATTAGAGCTGAGATTGGTATACAAAGAGCGACAATACAGCCAATTGTGAAACCGTTAATAATCCTTTTAAAATCAGCGAATGTCACAACTGTACTCACCAAAGAAATAGCAGAGATTGTAAAGATGAACCACTGAAATCTTGTAATTATGGCAATGCTGAGATCTTGTACACCCAGAATTGCGAAAATCCAGAATAGAGCCATTACAGGATAAATCCACAACACTCCGGGTAACATTCTTTTTGGTCCTGGGTGTGTCCATGCTGAAAACGCCACGAGCAAAAAAGCGAAACCAGAAGTCGCTTTCGCTGCCCCTGCAATCTCACCCAACTCTTGGGCGCTACCAATTTGTAACCATGGGGCAAGCAGAACAATTGAGAAGAATAACCTGTGGATTTTTGGGACAAGGAAGTAGAGGAGAACGGCAAAGACAAATGGCAACAAGAGCAATGGCTGCGCCGTAATAATTTGAATATATACATCTGTACGTTCCATGGAGTTCTTTGGGATGGTATCGGATAAATGATTCCTAGGGCTTTCTCTAGAATTTGAGTTCTCCAAAGTTTAGTTGAGATTTTAGAAGAAATATGGTCAATAAAGCCACTCCAGAAGGTTTCCTTGCAATGCTCATTGACAGCACGAACAATGTTAATTTGATGTAAAGTACATTTGTGATTTTTAAGAAGTTTTTGTTCCTTTGCTCAGCCGTAGCATGTAACAGTCTAATTGCACCTTCCGCTGGCGATTGGAACCCCATCATTTATAACTCGATAAAGTGGACTGATGCTGATCAAGGCAACTCCACTATCGAATACACCACTATGCAGGGAATCACACGAGTACCCGTTGCGTACCATGGAGGAGTAGACACGAATGCTTCAGGTAAAATTACAAACGAGAACATAAACTCGTTCACCGATTGGGTTCATATAGCACTTACCAAAAATTACTGTGGACCAGTCGTACTAGATTACGAAGATCCTTGGTGGCGAGAATTACAGGCAAAAACAGTTCTCCCCGAGCGATTGCAAGAAATTTTAGATGTGTATCTACAAGGAATCCAAGTTGCAAAAGAAGTCGAGCCTTCAGCTCAGTGGGGATACTGGGGTCTTCCTCTGATGCGAAACACTAGCGTGCCCTGGACCGATCAAGGCCTCTCTCTCGAATCACTTGTAAATTCTTGCACCGCTCTCTATCCAGATATTTACAATTGCACTCCAGAAAAAGATACTACAAGGCAAGTTGAAAAACATATTTCCAATGTGCTTAAGCTCGCTGCCGGAAGAATGCCGGTATATGTTTTCGCCTCAGTGAGATATTGTGGACCAGAAGTGGGTCATTCTGATTTTGTTCCAGACATGGTTTTTCTAAAACAAGTCAATGCTGCCCTACATGCCTCTTGGGTAGATGCGTCTGGAGTGCAACATCGAATTAAAGGAATAATATTGTGGGATAACTATGGCTTTAGCCAACAAGATGAGTGGGCCGCTCTCGATCAAAAACACAAGTACTTTTTTGAGTTGCTAAGCGCATTATCAACTGCTTGGTCGAAGAAGATGAAGGGCAAAGAGGTCATCGTTGGACCAACAACATCTTCAAAATGTCAATATGGATTAGCAGAACCCACCAATAGTAGCGAAACTATCCACAAAATAAAACATAGGGGTCAACCCGAAAAAGTGCAAGAAGCAGTTGAAGAGAACACTCGTATCCCTAGTGAACGCCTTAAAGGAAATAGAGTCGTTAAATAGCCCCCCTTCGTTTCCAAAAACCATAACTACATTCAGATCAAACAATACCAAAGAATATGTCAATAAAGAACAGTCTAAAACCACCAATCTTCCTGATAGGAAACGTTCGTTCTGGAACATCTATGTTTCATGACATATTCAATCTTCATAAAGACGTAGAAAGTTGGTATGAACCTAGAACTATTTGGGTATACGGTGCACCGGGTCGCCAACACGATCGATTCACTGAAGAAGATGCTACGAAGGGTGTGAAACGATACATTCGAAAACGCTTCATCAAACACCAAAAATCCCATGCCAATCGCAGAATAATGGAAAAGACGCCTTCGAATATCATGCGAATTCCATATGTTGAGTCTATCTTTCCTGAATCAAAGTATCTCTACATCATTAGAGAACCTTTCGCTAATCTCAGCTCTGCTGAAATCAGGTGGAAATTTGAAAGCAATTGGCATCATCTTTGGGTACGATTTTTGGAATGTCCAAAGACACAAATTCCACATTACTTAAAGAGGTTCCTAGTAGATCGATATCGCCACTACATCCTTCGCAAAGAATACTTTTCGATTTGGGGTGTCCGATACGCTGGCATTTACAATGATCTAAAAAAAATATCACTCGAAGAACTCATTTGTAAACAGTGGGTCGCCTGTTCGAAACAAGCAGAAGAAGACTTTGCAAAAATTGACCCCTCAAAAATTATGGCTATCCGATACGAAGATTTCGTCGAAAACCCCGTTGAAATGTATCGCAAAATCGCAGAGCATTTCAACCTTGAACTCACTGAAAAAGTTGAAACACAAATCAACAATATGGTCGATTCGGGACGTCAAGAAAAATGGAAACGCCTTGATAAAGATGTGTTAAAAAGATGTCTTCCAATTCTTAAAGACGAAATGGAAAAACATGGCTACGACACTTCTAGCATTGAACAGTTTCTTGCAGATTAACTATCGTTTTGTAATTTCTGCAAACGGCGAAGGAATCTAGCCCTACGAAGAGATACATCATCTTGATTGTTCCTATCAAACTGCCGTTCATCTTTCTGTGGTCTATTTCGGTCACGGAATGGGAAGTTTTTGGATCCAGAACCTTTCTTAGGCTCGTCCATTTCATCCATCATTGGATCGTGATTACCTTTCCGTTTTTCAAGACTTTTTTCTAATTTTTCAAGTTCCGCTTGGTACTTTTGTTGAAAACTATGTTGTTGATTTTCGGTCAATAAAATCCAAACTTTTGCTTGATATTCTTCTGGCTTTGGTGCCAGTTTCATCAACACATTAGCATTTTCCGATTCTTTCGCCGCTTGTGCGGCGAAAGCGGCGTTATTTGCTTTTCGTTGTTCCTTGCGAATTTTGGTTAACTCTGCTCCGTACGTTTTCTGAAACTCTTCTTTAGCCTTCTGCAATTGATGAACTAAAGATTGAATCTCAGTTTGCTGTTCCTTTGACAAGTCAAGCGACTGCAATGTCTTCATCCACACTCGGTCTTGTTGCCGAGATTGCTGATTTCTATTGCCTTTTCCTGTCACTCGCAACTGTTCTGCACGCATATCTTCTTGTGTTACTTCCTCGTCTTGGACAGAGGGTCCCGCAAGAATATCTTCTGCGGGTTCTTGTGCAAGAGTTACTGAACTACACGTTGCAAGTGAAACGAGTATTCCTAAACCGAAGTATGTTCGTAAAGTCATAATGATGTTCCTTTTATTTGGGGCATATTGATTCAACGGTTCAATTGAACGGTATAATGCAATAATTCGCTAGGAAAGGTACTAAATTATGCCCCTTCAACCCGCACAACTCCGCAACGCCCTCGCCACGGTGGTAGAAACGGACATTGGCAAAGATATTGTCACTGCAGGAATGGTAAAAGATCTGCAAAGTGACGGTGATGATATCTCAATTGAGATTCAACTCTCATCAGCAGATAGCCCCCTTAGAGAGCAAATCAAAGAACAAATTGAAGCAGCCCTTCGCCAAGCGGGACAAGAACATGGCGAAGGTGTTGCTCGTGTCAACGTCACTTTTTCCTCTGATATGCGATCTGCTAACGAACGTGTTCGCGAAGAGACAAACCCCCTCCCAAATGTTAAGAAAATAATTGCTGTTGGTGCTGGTAAGGGCGGCGTTGGAAAATCAACAGTTGCTACATTGCTTGCAATTGGTCTCGCAAAGCAAGGTGCGAAAGTTGGTTTGCTTGATGGCGATATTTACGGGCCATCAATGACCACCATGCTTGGTCTACGCAGTCTTGAATCCAAAACAGAAAATAATCAACTTCTACCATTTGAAGTACATGGCATCAAAGCAATAACTATAGGAAAACTTGTTGAACCAGATCGCGCGCTTATTTGGCGAGGACCAAGAGCGCACAGTGCATTCAGTCAACTTGCAACCCAAACAAGTTGGGGTGAACTTGACTACTTAATTGTTGACCTTCCTCCGGGCACTGGCGATGTTCCCCTTTCGCTTGCTCAACTCCTCCCATTAGCGGGTGCAGTAATTGTTTGCACACCGCAAGTAGTAGCTCAAGATGATGCTCGAAGAGCAGTTCGTATGTTTGAACAACTAGGTGTTCCAATTCTTGGGCTTGTTGAAAATATGAGTTACTTTGTAGCTGATGACGGCAAGGAATATGACCTATTTGGTCGTGGTGGTGGTCAGCAGATGGCGGCAGCAATGAATATTGATTACCTAGGTGAAATTCCAATTCACCCAGACATGCGAATTGCCGCTGATACGGGCGAACCACTAAAAAACTGGGAAATCAATGAAGCGATGTCCAATGCATTTGATTGCGTTTGCAAAAATCTTGCGCAAACAGCATCGTTAAGGGAGCCTAACCGTCCAACGTTGAGTGTGCAATAAGACGGTTTTCGAAGTTCTTTAACGTAACATAAATACCATCATCGAAACAATAATTCCGTTACTCACGCCATGTACAACCATCGATGGAATGAGTGAACCCCGCCACTCTCGCATCAAGTTCATGCCAACTGCAATTCCCATCAGTGCTGGAATAGCAATCCATCCTTGCGGGTGAATAGCAGCAAAAACAAATGAAACAATAAAAACGCTACAAATAATGCTAAGTGCTTTTGGAAACTTACAACTTGATGAACGAAGTTGCCGGTACAGAACGCCGCGAAACACTGTTTCCTCAACAACTGGCGCTGCAACGGCTGCCATAAAAATTAACAAGAGTTTTGTGGACCACACACCGTTTGACAAATCAACAATAATTGGGTGTGATCCTCCGCCGGTTCCCTGAAACGGTTGGGTATCTGCGCCTCCAGTCAAAAGTTGTTGCGCTACAAAAAGTAACAGCGTGATCAATACCCCAATGCCTAAAAAAGGGAGCATCATTGCATAACCAGCAAAACCTGTAAAAATCTCACGGACCAGCCCTCTGCCAGTCGTCCACCCGATGTCTGCGCGAATTTGCTTGAATGAAATACCTCGTAAGCGAGCCCAAAAAAGAACGACGAGACTTCCAAAGAAAGCTATTAGCACGAATATCAAACTCATTGCCGCATTTCCAACTGCAACAACTGATCCTAAAATCCCAGCAACTGTTGTAAACCCAACGAAAACTACAAGCCAGAGGGCAAACACTTCAGCGTAGATTCCATGATGCTGTTCAGGTTGTCCCATTCCAGATTTTAATTTGCCATCAAATGCTTTCACTAATTTTACGATTACTAAGATCAAGCCAACGACCGCAAAAATCCCAACAATTAACGAAACAGCGCTCAAAACCAAAACTTTTGTTACAGCAGTTGATTCAATCTCTTTTCGTCCTGTTTCGTCTGCCTGAAGAAAAGTTCCAAACCATCCAAGCGATTGGGCAAGAAATGTATGATCGCTTGGCAATGTTCCACCGTCAACTAAAATGTCGAGCATCTCCTGCGTTTTGAATTCCTGTTCTGTCATCTCCATCCCCTCGGATGTCAATTCACCCTGCATTCGGAGTGCAGCAGAACTTGCGGCTTCTATATCGCCTAAAGCGAGCATGAAGGCGATGTACCGCTGACGTTGCCCTACCGTGCCTGCATCAAGTGGAAAAGCACTAGAAGACAAACTCTCTGGTGCGCCCATGAGCACACCCTCGCCGAGAATAATTTCCGCCTGCAGCCGGACGATGACCAATCCCGTGGCATCTTCACTGTTTCCAGCATCATCAACACCCTCAGGAATGGCCTGAAGTGCTGCAAAAGCACCCACAAAGAGTGTAATGAGAACCCAAGCCGTTTTTACAAATGGTGAATATCGATGCAGCATGTATGGAATAATACCACCCAAAGCAGTTGACAAATGGTCGGTTTTTCGGTACTTTTATGTGTTCGTCCCAATGAAGGGACAGAATGAGGAATGAACGACTATGCCACGCCAAACAACATTTGCTAAGACTGGTGAAATTGAACCAAATTGGGTCCATGTAAACGCCTCGGGTAAGATCCTTGGACGTATGGCTACAACAATTGCTACACACCTTATGGGCAAGCACCGACCAGAATGGACACCACACGTGCTCACTGGCGACTTTGTCATTGTGACAAATGCAGAAAATATTGTATTGACTGGTCGTAAACTAGAACAAAAAACGCAACTCGTTTACAGTGGCTACCCCGGTGGTTTGAAAGCACACAAATACAGCGATTTGGCAGAAAAACATCCAGAGCGAATCGTTGAAGAAGCTGTTCGAAGAATGCTTCCAAAATCACGCCTCGGACGTGATATGTTCCGAAGGCTCAAAGTTTATAAAGGTGCAACTCACCCACACACAAACCAACAACCAACTGAGTTGGCTTGCTAAATTACACATTGTCTCGTCGCACTCGCGACATCACACTCACCACGTTCTCAAGAGGGACTCCAAGAGTCTACGAACACCATGACCGAAGAAAATAATCCTACTCCAGAAAATACGCCTAAGGCTGAAACCCCCGGATCAGAATCCCCCGCGGTTAAAGAAACAACTGCAGAAGTTGTAGCAGAAAAAACTTCTCCAAAAAAAGAAGTTTCTAAAACAAAGGCGCCTGTAAAAAAAATTGAATCAAAGCCAATTCCAACACCATCTGGCGATGCGCCTGACGGTCATTGGTGGTGGGGTACAGGACGGCGTAAAGCTGCTGTTGCTCGCGTCCGAATTCGTCCAGGCAACGGCGAGTTCCAAGTCAACAAGAAAAAACTTACTGACTTTTTCTCAGAAACGCGCGATCATCAAAATATTTTGACTGTTCTCGAAAAGACGAACACAAAAGGTTCTGTTGATGTTTTCGTGAACGCAAATGGTGGTGGTTATACCGGTCAAACTGGTGCAATCATTCTTGGTTTGGGTCGAGCACTTGCTAAGTATGATCCTTCCCTTGAAAGTATTTTGCGAGACAACGGATACCTCTCTCGTGATCCACGAAAAGTGGAACGCAAGAAGCCAGGTCAACCGGGTGCACGCAAGCGCTTCCAATTTTCCAAGCGTTAAACCAAATATTACACAAGACTTCTACAAGCGGTTGCAACCATTGGTTGCAACCGCTTTTTTTACCACCTCCGAAGTACTCGTGTTACCAATACTTCACTACAGTCTAAAAGCGAAGCAATTTCGCTGATCGTCTTTGGTTTACCTTTCCAACCAAAGCGCATTTCGTACATTTCTCTATTTTTACTTGGAATTACTTCTGGTTCTTTTTTTGGCAATAAACGCGACCAAGAAACAAGTGCACTAGACGGAAACAACATCGACATTGATTGCCTTTTTGCTGCAGCGCGCTTTGGCCTAGCGATTGAAGCTTCTCTCGAAAGCATTCTGTCAATTTGAGTGGCAGCAAGACGACTTACTTTTTGTCCACGATTAGGGTCAATGTTCGAAACTACATCCCATATAGTTGCAAGGGTTCTTCTCGTTATTTCAAGAGACTGTTGCAAAGGCAATTCAAAAAGTGGTCTCTCAACGTGTTGCACAAAAACTGCTAATCCAACTGGCAATGCAGATAAAACCAGCTGTTGACGAAGCACGAATATCCAACGAAGATCAGTTTCTATTCGATCAATTTCACACGCTCGTGGCGAATATGGAAGCATTTTTATTGCATTTGTTGCTCTGAAACTGAGCAAATGCATTGCAGAAACAAGTGACAATTCGTCACTTTCAGAAAAAGATGAAGCATGCATTTCATCTACATCTACAAATAACCTTGGCGCAGAAGTATCTGCCACTTTACGCACGCCAAGGATCACTTCTTCTGCGTCTTGCCGTGAAAAAGATGGCATCGCAACAAACGGAATCGAGTCCTCGTGTAAATCTTGTGATTTTAAACGCAACAGTGCTTTTCGAAGGGCTGGGATTGTACGTCGAAAACGATTTTGTATTGTTCTCCATCGAACACCAGATTGAAGAGCTCGTTGAACAAGACGCGTATCATTTTGATCAAACGGGGGTGTTTGCTTACACACTTTTTGCACTTTTTCATCATTTTTTATGAGTAAACGAATGGTTTCTAAGCCTCGATGATTTTTTTTAGCAAGTTCTCTTGCAAGCGCATTCAGCGAAAGTTCTTTGCCTTTATATGACTGCGCCGCATGCATAATTGTTTTTTGTTCTTTTAGTGAAAGTTGTGAAAAACAAGTTGCTGATTGGAGACGCTCTTTATGTGAACTTAAAAATTGCAACGCAGTTTGTTTGTTGCAACCAATCCTTCGTTTGCCATTCTTATCAATTACCCAATGAAAAACCAAACCTTCTTTTCGTAAACGGCTAACCGTTCTCATTGAAACTTTAAAAAGCTCTGCTACTTGTTCGGCTGCTAACATATTCTCCGAAGAGAGAGAAAGCGCTCTACTTATGATTGCAACTAAAGAAACAAGATCACTTTTCAGTGGATCTCCAAGAAGCACAGGTTGATTTTCAGAATCAACTCTATAACCAGTCAAGCGAAAAATAACATAATCTAGAGGATACAGGATATCACTTTCTATTTCGCCAGCGAGTAATTCACAAGAAACCATCTGTTTCTTGCGTATGTGCTCCGGTGCAATTTTAATTTGATCGCCAAGTTCTCGCATTTCTTTTATTCGAAACTGCGGCGAAATAGGCATTGTTTATTCCCAACCAAAAAATTTAATTTTGTAATCGCCAGAAATAAGATTCATTTCTTTTGCATGTTCAAAGAATAATTGAAGTGAGGTTTCGTGTCTTTTACTCCACGAGTATTGCATCGTTTCTCCAACATACAGTAACGCTTCTTCTTTGTTCCACCCTCGGTTTGGCGCGGCAGTTGCAACAATTTGTTCAAGACATTGTTTATTTCTTTTTAATTGTCTCTCTAAAGAAATTGTGGCAAGCTCTACAATTTCTGGGGCAAGGTCTGACTTGCCCATCCAAATCGCAAACACGAACGGGAGTCCGGTCTTTTCTTTCCACGCTTCTCCAAGATCAAGTTCATATTCATGATCGCTCGTACTTGAAACGACTTTGTCGCCAATCATCAATACTGATTCTGGCCAATAATTTTTACTTTCACCAAAATTGCGAATTTCCGTCGGGATCACTTTGATGTTCTTCCCGTACGTATCCTTCATCACTATTTGCAATAAGGCAACTGATGTGTGGCTATCAACATCGCAATGAACTTCTTGTACCTCTTCAATTGGTACTCGGCTACGTAGACGAACGGTAAGTGTGGGGCCATCACTACTAAGAAGACCAACTTTGAGTATTCGAAGAGATTCTTGAGATTTTTGATAATCAATCGACGAAGACAGTGCGAGATCAACCTCACCTGCTTCTAAACAACCAATTAGGGAACTTGGCACCTTTGGAATCAAAGAAATACCCTCAATCGTCTCCAAGCCATCTATCAACGGCACAGTATTGAGAAAACTCACGACACCTAATCGAACTTGCTGCATCCTGTGCATCATAATTGACTACGCAAGAACTGTTCTAGAACATTCCATTGGATTTCAGATACGAGGTCAGGTTCAACGCCGGCTATGGGACTGGGTACGTGGATATCGGAGCAGAGATTATCGGTCGTATAAAAATTTGACGTAATCGTTAACTACCAAGAATAATTAGCCGATAGTTGGAGTGGAACAGCGTGCTTTCGAGCCCAAGTAATGAAAGTAGCACTTAAAGGGACCGCCCACGGGCCGACCCACCTAACGTTACCGTTCCTTGGGCTCGACAGCATTCGCGCAACAAACTCTCTCTTCTCTCTCTCCAAAACGATCGTCCCGCTGCCTTTTGGCAGTGGGATGCGTTTTTATCCCCTAACTTATATAACACGAAAGATTGAAAATTCAGGCGGCTTCCCTATTGAGCAATGGCATCCATTGATCTAGAAAAAATAGTCGTGGGTTCACAGCGATACGTTCGCTTCACTTTCGAAGAAGAGATTCGGCTAATGACTGCATGTGGCACAACCCCAGCAACAATAGCAAGTTCACTGAGTGAAGCTTTACTGCCGACTCGCGTAGATAACAGTTCTACACTACACCCCAAACTCAACCTCTCATTTGGTAAATCTGTCAAATCAACTGCAATTTGATCCATGCAAACTGCACCAATCACTTGTGCATCACCAATGGACTCTCCCCCGTGGAAAATATCTACAAAAGCACCACCACCACTGGCACCTGCTCCAACTCCCAATGGATAACCAACAGCGTATCCAACTGGAATAATTCCGATGACAGAATCACGAGTCGCAATCCACGAGCCGCCGTAACCAACTCGGTCGCCTTTTTTCACCGATCGAATATGCGAGAGGTGCGTCGTCCATGAAACAACTTGGCGAAACGCCCGCAACCCTTGAAGCGGGGCGGGCACAGTGCCAGTCCAAGCCAGACCAACACGCACCATGTCTCGATGTGACCATTTCCACTGCATCATTGCTGCAGTATTTGCTTCATGCAAAACACATTTTGCTGGAAGTGGTGATTCCACTGACTCAATCACCTGTCCGAACTGATTGTGTTGCATACGTGTCATTTTTTCATCATGCACTGCAGATGCAAAATGTGTCATGATTCCAGTCAATGCAACTCGCCTGTCCGCTAGTATTGTTTCTATAACTCGCTTTGCTTCAACTGCATCACAACCACCACGATGTAAGCCAGTATCTACCTTTACTTGTACGTTGATCACCGATCCAAAACGACCTGCCATTTCCAAGACTGCTTGCAATTGATCTTCGCCGTGAACCACAAGATGCACTCGACTTGTCGTTATTCCACGGTAGAGTGGATGCAGACGATCAATGCCATACACTGGGGCGAGCACTAGAATATCTGATTGCACCCCTCCTCCAAATAACACCCCCGCTTCGTCAGCACTGTAAACAGCAAGCATATCCGCATGTTGAGCGAGAATTGATCCCAATCGAAGAGCACCCAACCCATATCCATCTGCTTTTACAACAACACAAAGCCGGCATTCTGAGCCTATATGTGACCGAATCGCAGCACAATTTTGTTCTATTGCTGAGAGATCAACTTGTAATGTACTTTGATTTTGCATCAGCTATATGCTTCCTTGCATCTTATGCTTCAGTTACCGACAACTACGGTTACAATAACAATATCGTCGGCTCACCGATCCTACCATGACAACCAAATCACAACAGGTGATTCCGAATTAAATATACATGACTACACCAAAACTCGACCTCGAGATTTTCGATACAAAAGCTTCCTTTAAGGACATTGGGCTCATAGATGCTCTACAAAAGTCCGTCGATAAGGCTGGATTCGATCATCCTACTGTCATCCAATCACAATTAATTCCCCTTGCACTTTCCGGAGCAGACATCCTTGGGCAATCAAGAACAGGTTCAGGAAAAACCGCAGCATTTGGTTTACCTGCACTTCAAATTTTGCAAGAAGACGACGCATTCGGAGCACTCATTCTAGTTCCAACACGAGAACTTGCTATCCAAGTTTGTCATGAACTGCGTGAACTCGGAAGATTTACTAAACTCCATCCTATTCCAATTTATGGTGGACAAAAAATAAACACGCAGATTGAAAAACTAAAAGCAAACCCACAAATTATTGTCGGTACTCCCGGTAGAGTGATGGACTTGCACCAGCGAGGGCATCTTCCATATAACAAAATTAAACTCGCTATTCTTGATGAAGTCGATCGAATGCTCGATATCGGTTTCCGTGAAGATATTCGAAAAATTCTCGGTGGTTTAAAACAAAAACACCAAACGATTTTTGTTTCAGCAACTATATCAGACGAAATACATCGTCTTTCCAAGAAATACATGAATGATCCACAAAGTTTGGACGTAACATCTTCTTCGGGAAGTTTGACAGTTGCACAAGTTCACCAAGAATATCTTCCAGTACAGCCTTGGGACAAACAACGGTTACTTTACCACCTTCTTAAACATGAAGAAACTGTTATGACTTTGATTTTTTGCAGAACTAAAGCAACAGTTGATAGGT
Organism: Phycisphaerales bacterium; assembly: GCA_014238125.1. Classification (GTDB taxonomy): domain Bacteria; phylum Planctomycetota; class Phycisphaerae; order Phycisphaerales; family SM1A02. The sequence continues at coordinate 28,095 of JABABS010000036.1, read as the reverse complement.
TAACTTCCTTTTTAACTAGAAAAAATATCGAAGCTGCTGCAATTCATGGTGACCTGCCGCAAAATAAGCGGAACGCTGTGATGCAAGAACTACGCGATGGGAAACTCAGCGTTCTCATTGCATCTGATCTTGCTTCTCGCGGCATCGATGTTGAGAACATCACACATGTTATTAACTACGATGTTCCCGAAGATCCAGAAATTTATGTTCACCGTATCGGCAGAACTGCCCGCGCTGGACGAGGTGGTGTTGCTTGGATGTTTGTCACCCCAGAACAAGGTCAACTCCTTACACAAATAGAAACATTAACAAACGTTGAAATTCCTATCAAGGAATATCCAAAATTTAAACCCGGACCAGTTCCTGACAAAATTTCGAAGCAACAACAAGCAGAAGAAAAACGAATTGCTGATGCTCGAGTTGAAAAAAATCCATCAAAACTTGATTTACCAGACAAACAAAAAAGTGAAGACGAGTCTAGTTTTCCAGGTGGTGTTGTGCCAAAGCAATTGCCAAATAAACGACTAGGCGGGCGAGTTCGAACGCGAAGAAGATGAGTGTGCTCCTTTCTGATGAAGTTCGCCAAGCTCTTCAATCTGGGGGACCCGTTGTAGCGTTAGAGACGGCTGTTTTAACAAAAGGGTTGCCGCACTCAACTTGGGGTGACGAATTTGGAACAAGGCCTTCAATAGTAGATTCTGATACGCCGATCAATCTTGCAGCAGCCAAGGCGATGGCACTTGCTGTTCGAACAGCTGGGGGAATTCCCGCATGGGTCGCAGTCATGAATGGATCACTTCGGATTGGTCTCTCAGAACAAGAAATTGAAGAACTTGCAATGGACGAAACTGCGGAAAAAGTCTCACTTTCGACAATTGCATCTGTTCTATCTCAAAAAAAATCAGCGGGGACAACTGTCGCCACAACATTGCAAGCATGTACTATCACTAAAAGTATTTGTAATCATGCGATCCGAGTTTTTGCAACTGGCGGCATCGGAGGTGTTCATAGAAACTGGACGAGCAGACTAGATATTTCCGCTGATTTACGTGCACTCGCGGAAACCCCAACTTGCGTCATCGCGAGCGGTGCTAAATCTATTCTCGATATTTCGGCGACAGTGGAAGCCCTTGAAACTCTAGGAGTTCCAATCTTAGGGCTCGAGACAGAGAGTTTTCCTTGTTTTGTAGAGACAAAATCAGAAAATGACCCAAACATCTATTGTGTTGCTTCGCCTGATGAAGTTGCTAAGATTTGCCATGTTCACTGGAACGAACTCGGGTCCACTTCAGCAGTTTTAACTACGTGCCAAGTCCCTGATGATGTTGCCCTTGGGAGAGGAACACTTGAGCAAGTGATTGAACAAACTGAACTTTTTTGGGCTTCTTCAGGTGATGTTGGCGCTACGAGAACACCCGCCCTGCTCGATGCATTGGCTCGCCATACCAAAGGGAAATCACTCGTTGCAAATCTCGCCTTGCTTTGCAACAACGCATCCCACGCAGCCGAAATATCCGTCGCAATGGCGAATTGACTTTCTTATCTAAGCTATAATACCCTCACGGGTTTCGGGAATTAGGTTTTACAACATGACAGAAGTTCAGAAAGAAACAATTACTGGTTTACTTGATTGGGAAACCCCGCATGAGGGTAGATTACGCCAATGGAATAACGGTCCCGTCATTGCGGAATCCGACCCATACGTGCCTATAAAACTCAAAGATGAGTATCCACTTCGCGAAGGCCAGTTACTTACCGCTTCTGTTGTTAATAAAAAATCAAAAAACAAAAACAAAGATGGTGTTCGGAATGTTCGCCCGATGGTTTCTGAAATTTTAGAAATTGACGGCATTGTTCCATCGGTATACGCGAAACGTAAGCCCTTTGAAGAAATGACTGTCATCGATCCGCAGCCAAAAATGACACTCGAACACCGAGGATGTGCGTCTGCTTGTCGGTTGATCGATCTCTTTTGCCCGATCGGTTTCGGCACACGTGGGTTAATTGTTGCGCCTCCAAAAGCCGGCAAAACAGTGTTGCTCCAAAACATCGCATCGGGCATTCATCACAACCATCCTGATGTTGAATTGGTTGCTCTTCTTATTGATGAACGCCCTGAAGAAGTCACTGAATTTAAACGAACAGTCCCCGCTGAAGTTCTTGCTTCATCAAACGATCAGAATGTTGATGAACATATTGAACTTGGCATCATGGCAATTGAACGAGCAAAACGAAAATTAGAAGCTGGAAAAGATGTTGTTGTTTTGCTTGATTCACTCACTAGATTAGGCAGAGCATTCAATAACTCTAAAAAATATGCAACCAGCGGCCGAACAATGTCTGGGGGACTTGATGCAAAAGCACTAGACGTTCCAAAACAACTCTTTGGCGGAGCAAGGAAGGTTGAAGAGGGTGGGTCTCTTACGATTATTGCAAGTTGCCTTGTGGATACTGGCTCACGAGCCGACCAAATCATCTTTGAGGAATTCAAAGGAACCGGCAATATGGAATTAATCCTTGATCGATCAATTTCTGACCAGCGATTATTCCCTGCGATCAACTTGGCCGCTTCTGGAACTCGAAAAGAAGACCTATTACTCTCACCCGCAGAATGCAAAACTGTCACTGCTCTTCGCAGGCGGCTTCTCAACATGAAACCACCAACACAAATACAACAGTTACTCGCAGCCCTTGATCGTTTTCCTACTAATGAAGAACTTGTTGGCGGGTAATGAAACAGCATGGCGAAACAAACTGACCCACGATTGACTGAGGCGATGCGAGCTCTTGCAAGCGGGCAAGTGGAACATGCAGAATCTTTATGTAGGGCAGTGTTGATGGATCGACGACGAGATGATCTCGCCATGGCCTTACTCGCACAAGTATGCAACCAAAGTGGTAAATACGAAGAAGCACTGCAACTCATTCGAAGCGCCATTGCGAAAAATGGAAAACGTGCGGATTATCATGGTTTACTTGCTGATATGCTCACTACACAAGGCGATTTTCGCAGTGCAATTGGCGCATATGACAAGGCGCTGAAATACCAGCCAAATCATCCTGGAGTGCTTGCTGGAAAAGCGAATACTTGGCTTCGGCTAAACGAACCTGAAAAAGCATTAAAACAACTCTCACCATCCATGAAGCAAGGAAATGAAGATGTAACAATCGCAACGGTGTATGCAAAAGCGTTGATTGCTACAGAAAAATTTGATGATGCTGCATCAGTCTTACTTACACATTTACCTGCAAATCGAGAACCGATAGAAACTCGGCGAACCATGTACTTTGTTTTAGGAAAAGCAATGGAAAAATGCGGCGAATACGAGAGTGCGTTCGAAGCTTACGAACAAGGAAACGCCCTCGCCTACACTGTTTTTGACATTGATCAATGCAAAACAAAACATAATACAAACAGAGAAGCATTCAACAAAGACACTATTCTCAAGCATTCCGGAAATGAAAATAGTTCGAGAATTTTTATTGTCGGGATGCTTCGCAGCGGTTCAACGCTTACAGAACAAATCATTGATGCGCATCCAGACGGAGCGGGCTTAGGAGAAATTGAAACTTTTCCTACCCTTTTACAAAAATATAGTCAAGGACAACCGTTTTCTGATTTTTGGAATAATATTGAATCCTCGACGCTTGATGCAATTGCCCAAGAATATCTGGATGCAACACAGACAAATGCAACTGTCATTGTGGACAAGCAACTCGGCAACTACCAGTTTATTGGTGCGATTGCATCTATCCTTCCAGGTGCAAAGTTCATTCATTGCAAACGAAATCCTCTCTCGATTGGACTCTCTTGCTTTGCCCAAAAATTACCTCCAAATACAAACACTTGGGCAAATAAATTGCAAGACATTGGACAGTACTACAAACAGTACGATGAACTGATGAAACATTGGCTTTCTTTATTCAGTGATCGTATATTAGAAGTTCAATATGAAGAACTCGTTCAACATCAAGAAGAGCAAACAAAACGAATTCTTGATTTTTGTAATCTTCCATTCCATGACCGATGCATGCGGTTTTGGGAATCCGGCCGAGCTGTGCTGACGTTAAGCCAAGATCAAGTCCGACAACCAATGTACAGCTCAGCAATGAATCGATATGAACATTTTGGCGAACTTCTCGACCCATTGCGAGTTGCCCTCCAATAGAAAACGCCGCTGCAAAAGCAGCGGCGTTTCATGAAGGTTTTCCTTCAGTGCCTTATGTGGAATCCACAGTCAACACGTGCCATACATTCGCAATTACTTGCGACGACGGCGGCTTGCTACACCAGCAAGACCCAAGAGTGCAATTGCACCCGGAGCTGGGACTGCGAAGTAGAAGTCTTGACCAGTTACTTGGAAAGTTTCACCAGCGGAGTCTTTCCCTTGGATGTTGAGTACGCCGTGAACAGCGGAACCAGCATCAGCACCGTGCATGGTAAATTGACCGAGCAATACTCGCATGCTTGCACCAGCGCCGCCTTGAGCGTCATCTGGAGTAACGAACCATGTGCCGTTATCGCTGCTGATTGCACCACCAGCTTCAAAAGCTGAGAAGTCAATACCAATGTCCAAAAGTGCGTTGTTGCCAAATGGAGTACCATCAGCGTACAAAGCACCAATAGTGACATATGAATCCCATTCGAGCGATGGCGCTAGTGGGAAAAATGCACTGTTAATTGCAGTTGAAGTTGGACCACCAAAAGATGTGTTTTGGTAGAAGCCATCAGTTGAGTCGATGCTAAGCATGTTATCAGCGTTGCCGAAAACAGCGTCAACACGATCAACTGAGTTACTAAAGTCTGCGTAAACTCGAGCAGTCCACGTACCGGCTTGAGCGCCTGCACCTGTTTGCTCTACGATGTCATAGCTAAGACCTGTATAGTCTGCCATGGTAGTGGTTGCCAAAAGCGAACCAGCTACAATTGTTAATGAAAGCGTTTTAATATTCATGAGCTTTCCTTCCTTTTCATTCCTGTTCTAGATCTAGAAAAAAACGTAAATGTTGATGGGCGTTTGCCTCTGCTCAGAGCTGACTTGACCTTTTAGGACGCCCAACCATATTACCCAACGAAGCGAGTTATTCGCAAAAAAACGCAGTCGGTTCCCACAACTTTGCCTTGCAAACTCACTCGAAGAGTATGTTACTAGAACTACATGCCTAGCAACAGGTTGAAGATAGCGGAAGATTGGATTGAGTCAACACTAATAGTACTTTTTTTATCAATCAGTTGCTAAAAAAAACCAGTTTAATTACCTAAATTACCATAAATGACCTCAAAAGCCGCAAAGTTGACCAAATAATAAAAGAGGGCCTGAATTTGTAACTTTAACAGTAATATTTCTTCCGAGGTATGTTTTTGGGTCCGACCCCTCTGGAATGTCAAACACGCAAATGAGATCGCCCATTGTTCGACCTGACATCTGAATCACAGGATTTTCCCACTTAAGTTCAACACCGGAATTTTTCGAAGATTTTGGACTGATTCTCTCAACAAAAACCACAACCTCTTTTCCCTCATATGCAGCGTGAACACCCTTGCTGATTTCACCACCCAAAGCAAGGAGTGCGTTCAACCGAGATTTTTTTACATCTCTTGAAACATCATCCTTAAAACGATCAATCGCGACAGTTCCGGGCCGTGGGGAGTAATGAAAGACAAAGTTGTTTTTGAATCGAACTTGCTTTACTAAAGAACGAGTTGCCTCGTAATCTTCATCGGTTTCGGTTGGGAAACCAACGATGATATCCCCTGCGATTTCAACATCAGGAATAATAGCACGAGCGCGGTCAATGAATTCTAAGTATTCCTCGACTGTGTATCCCCTGTTCATCAACTTCAGAATCCTATTGGATCCAGATTGCGCAGGTACGTGCAAGTAATTGCAAATACGCGGACAATCACGCATCGTTTTTAATATGTCCTCTCCAAAATCTTTTGGATAACTTGTAACAAAACGGAGGCGAAGAATTTCAGGTACTTCATCATGAATACGCCTGAGTAACTTAGCAAACGAAGTAATTTGATCGTCGTCAGAAACATCTTGCCTAAACGCCTTTAAACTCGGCCCAACTTGTGCTACTTCTTTGCCATTGACAGAAAGCGCTAATCCATGTGTGTACCGATAATGATTTACGGTTTGCCCGAGTAATGTCACTTCAACTACACCTGTTTTTGCAAGATTCCGACACTCTTCAACAATCGAGTCAGGTGGGCGATGCACTTCTGCCCCTCGTGTGTTTGGCACAACACAGTACGTACAAAATTTATTACACCCACGAGTTATACGAACGTATGCTGATCGCCGATCGCCCATGGAGTGATCTGGGTCGAATACTCTTGATAAATCCAACATCTCAAGATTGTCTTCTGCTGCAGATAAAGCCGCAGTTCGGCGAGAATTATTTCCTTGTAATGCAGCTCGCTGGGCCGTTGCAAGCCGCTCACCTGCTACTGCATTTTGAATAAGCATTGGTAATTTATCGAGTTCGCCTGGTCCGCAGAGAAAATCAACTTGAGGATACGTACTCAAAAGCCTCTTGCCTTCTCGCTCAGGCAAACACCCAAGCATGCCAACTACGACTTCACGGCCGTCATTTTTTTCTATACCAAGTTCACCAACTCGACTCAGAACCTTGTTTTCGGCTTGCTCACGAACTGAACAGGTATTGAAAAGTACAATGTCTGCGCTCTCACGATCACCCTTGAATTCATATCCAAGGGCAATCAATTGACCAGAAACAAGCTCACTGTCTAGCTCGTTCATTTGACAACCAAACGTTTCTAAAAAGATTGTTTTGGTAGCAGTGAGTTGTGCTGTTTCAGCCTTCATCGATGACTCGTATTATGACGGAAATTAGCAGAAAATTGTGCTTTTTGTCTCCATCAAGTCGATATTTCAAGTAATGAGAGCAGGTCAAGGTGTCGTCATTCTATCAGTCATGCTGCTAATGCTTGGCGTAGTCATGGTGAACTCCGCAGGTTTATCGGTTTCTAGCGATCCACTCAGCCTGAAAGAGATGGTTTTAAGCAGACCAGCTATGCTTGCAATGCTCGCAATTGGAACCATGTGGGTAGGAAGCCGCTTTCCACTTCGACTCTTACAAGTAAAATTTGCTGGACTACCACTCGTTTTCTGGGTTGTTCCGATCGCTCTTTTACTATTACTTGCTGTCTACATTCCGGGTGTTGGAAAACGTGTCAACGCAGCAAATCGATGGCTAGATTTTGGCGGATTTGCATTTCAACCAAGTGAAGTTGCTAAATGGGCAATGGTTGCTGCGATCGCTTGGTGGGGTGCAACATGTTCCAAAAATATACACTCGCTCAAAAAAGGATTCTTGCCAGCTATTCTTGCTGTGGGTTTCATTTGTGGTGTGATAGCAGTAGAGGATTTAGGAACCGCTGTGTTAATTTTTGGAACTGCTTGCATTTTGCTTTTTGCAGCAGGATGCAAAACAATACACTTTGTTTCACTCTTTCCTTTCGGACTCGCAGCACTCGTTGGTGCGATCATGACAAGTTCTTATCGCATTAGCAGGTTGAAAGCATTTATCGATCCCTACGATGACCCCGCCGGTGATGGATATCACATTCTGCAATCATTGACGGCGATTTCAAGTGGCGGTTTAGCGGGTCTCGGTCTAGGACATGGTGTACATAAGTTTGGATACTTGCCCGAAGACACAACAGATTTTATTTTTTCAATCATTTGTGAAGAACTTGGTGTTGCTGGCGCGGGTGCAGTACTTTGTCTATATGCAGGATTGCTCATATTGAGTTTTTCTGTCATTCGCAACTGCAAAGATACTTTTTTACGATTGCTTGTACTTGGAATTGCAACAACAATTGGATTACAAGCGAGCATAAATATTCTCGTTGTAACATCTCTTGCTCCAACAAAAGGGATTGCACTTCCACTTCTAAGCAATGGAGGAACGGGGTGGCTACTTACTGCGTTTTGCATCGGGTTAATCAATGCAGTTGATCGTGCATCTCAAGAAAAAAAGGTATCACCAGCAGCAGAACAGTGGCAACCAACGCATGCCTAACGTTCTCATTGCCGGTGGCGGCAGCGGTGGACATGTTGCACCTGCAATTGCAATTGCAGAAGCGCTTAGAATAAAATCATGCGATGTGCTCATCGCGCACTCAACTCGGGCAATCGATCAGAAAATGGTGAGTGAAACTTCATTCCAGGCTACATCTCTTGCGGCGAAACCCCTCTCTAAATCTCCATTAGGATTCGTACAATTTTGCAGTGGATTCTTACGCTCTGCCAAACAAACAAAATATCTGATTCGTAAACATAACTTGAAGTGTGTTGTAGCGACAGGCGGCTTCGTTGCTGCCCCTGCACTTTGGGCAGCAAACCGAATGAGTGTACCTACAGTATTGATGAATTTCGATACGCCAGCCGGTAAAGCAAATAAATTGGCCAGTCGCTGGACCGATACAGTTCTTTCAACTGTCCGATGGGATGACGTTGATGCAAAATTAGTTCCACCACCTCTTCGTGCGTGCTCCATTTCTACGCATGATCAACGTACAAATAATATTGCGCTAGGTCTAGATCCAAAAAAAATGACGTTGCTCGTGACTGGTGCTTCGCAAGGTGCAGGCACAATCAACGAACTCATTCCTGCGTTGGCAAGTGTTGCGCCAAACAATTTTATAAATTGGCAAATTCTACATTTGGCAGGGGAAGGTAAGGCTCAGACTGTTAAAGAAGCGTATCAAGAGACATCTGTGGCACATCTAGTTCTGCCATTTACAAATGAAATGGGGAAATTTTGGGGAGCCGCAGACTTGGCCGTGACAAGGGGTGGTGCAAATACAATTGCAGAAATTGCATTCAATGCAGTTCCAAGCGTCGTGCTTCCTTATCCGTATCACGATGATGATCATCAGTACACAAATGCCGAACCACTTGCAACAATTGGCGGTGTCAAGATCGAAACTGATTACAAAGAACTTGATGCAAACATAAAAAATGGTGGTCAATCGATTCTTTCTTTACTTACTAACCACCAGAAACGCTTCGAAATGCAACAAGTACTAACCATCGAGGCTCCCATTAATGGCGCAACTTTCATTGCAGACACTGTTCTCTCTGTGATTTAGAATCAAGCTCAAATGGACCGGATACAACACCGAGTACAGGACCGTGTACAACACTGGGTACAGGACCGGGTACAAACACGTTATAAACATCAAGAATGATGTTTTTTCGATTAAAAATAGGTTTTAGGTGGATTTTATGCATTTTTGATACTACCTTTGGTAAATAAAGGTCACAAGGCATAGAAAGAATGAGTGAGATGACAAACAATATAAATACGAGATGCGTGGTTCTCACACCAAGAGAAGGCGTTGAAGCGGCATACAAAATAGTACAACGGCTCGATTTGCAGGCCGACATAGAGCATTGCCCATTACTTGCAATGGCAGAACTCGCGCTCCTCCACCAACTCAGGCGAAATGATGCCGCGTGGAATTCAGCCCCACAACCCACACTCTTAGTACTGATAAATACTGACAAGATGGAAGGACTTCCCCTCCTTATGAAGGCACTAAGGCAACACCTCCCAGACGTTGAAATTTCAACGATGAGAGATGGTCAACTCCAATCAATGAACGACAACTCGCACGCTGTTGATACTCTTGAAGATCCACCAATCATTCACGCAGAATCTGTCGACGCTGATGAACTTTCAATGCTTCTCGATGGCACAGAATTTGAGACGGAAGAATGAGCGAAGTACGAGACACTCGAGGTCGAATTTTATTCGCAGGAGAATTTGATCCTGAACTTATTGCAGGAATTGAACAGCCAACGCATGTAGTTCAAACTCTATTCGATATTATTGGAGAATTAGCGACAAGCAGTGCAAAAGAAAACGTAGACGCTATTGTTATCAATGAACAACTTATTGCACCATACAGTGACACTGCATTTGACGCGCTTCGCAGAGTAGACCCTTTCCCAATCATCGTTATCTCCGGAGAAAACCGCAACTATAAACTTGCAGACATCTCTATTCCCCAAGACACAACTTCTCAACGGCTCCTTTCTGCTGTAGTGAATGCAAAATCTCAACCTATTTCTAAACCAGAACTAGATGATTTTGATATTGACCAAGCGCTGGGATTCACCGATCAAACAAAAACAACCCCTGACGGCAAGAGCCTTGGAGATGTTGACCTTGTTCGCATGCTATTACACAACCCATCTAATTTTAGATCAACAATTCTTAATCTACTCAAAGAGCAAACCGGCTGGAAATATTGTTAATTTGTTGATGACGAAACAAGAGTTCCACATAATGCACAATTTGCGCAACTTAGATACGGTCACCAAGAGCATGGCATACTTGTTGCTATTGGTCCAACAAAGGAACAGGTAATTCGGTGGGGAAGGTGGACTTCGTGCTGGCTTGAATTACATCTCCGTCACCGTCAAATGAAATTACTCGCTTATCGAGATGAACTTTCAGGTGCATGGAATCGTCGATTCCTCTCCGCATGTCTTCGTAGAGAAATCAATCAATCTCTCTCAGCAAGACGGCCATTGACTGTTATGATTTTTGACATTGATGATTTTAAGCAATACAACGACCGTTTTGGACACGAAGCTGGCGACGAAATTATTAGAGAGGTTGTCAGGTTGCTTCAAGCAACTATCAGAAAAGGTGACCATGTCTGCCGAATTGGTGGTGATGAATTTGCTGTCCTCTTTTGCGACCCAGAACCACCTCGTGAATCGGGTTCAAACCACCCTACTACCGTTGAATTCCTTGCAAAACGATTTCGCGAGCAGGTTTCCCGAGCACATTTTTCCAAACTAGGGAAAGATGCACAAGGCAGTGTGTCGATATCAGGAGGTCTCGCTACTTTTCCGTGGGATGGCACCGAGGTAGATTCGCTGTTACGAAAAGCGGACGAGAGACTTTTTGAATCCAAACGACATGGCAAGAACGCAATCACTATTGGAAAAAACGAATCGTAAAATCACTCAATTTATAACGGAATACTGCCGTTGACTCGAATACTCATACTTTCCGATTTGCATTTATGTAAAAGATTATCAACGATCGAAAACGTTGCAGAATTACGCCCACTTTGGCAAGGTTTTGATGAACTTATTTTGAATGGCGATACTGAAGAATCCTATTCAAAGAAACACTCTGCTAAATCACAGCGAGCTACGAGAGCGTTGATTGAAAGTGCTGAGATCGATAATGTTAAAGTGCATTTACTTGACGGAAACCATGACCCAATGATAAGTGATCAGCACGCATTAACGTATCACAATGACAAAGTTCTCATTATGCACGGTCACGCAGTTTTTCCAGAAATTGCACCTTGGACTTGGTATGCCTCAAAAATAAAATCCCATCGAGAAGAACTCTTGCTTGCATCGGGTGATGGATTTGACTCGCAACTTGAAGCGACAAGAATTGCATCCGACCGATCTGCAAAAAGCAGAGAAGTAAAAAATAGACCTAGCCTTGTCAAGATACCTTATAGAGCCGTGTGGTGTATTGCAAAAATTTTACACACATGGTGGCGATGTCCATCCATCACTGAAGAATGGCTTACAAAATATGCGCCTAAAACTAAAATAGTTATTGTTGGTCACACACACCGCGCAGGCATTTGGAAAATAAAAAATAGAATCATTATCAACACGGGGTGCTTTGCTTTTCCAAGCCATCCCCGCGGTGTAGTAATAGATGGAAACAAATTACAATTATTTCGAATCCGAAAAACCAACAACGCGTACTTCTTCGATCAAGAACTTGGGTCTTGGCAACTCAGTGCTCTGTAGACTCTGCTTTTCAATGGCGAGTCTAAAGATTCTTCGATGATTCGAGTTGCGGAAATCAATTGAGCAAGATGAACACCCGTATCAATTCCCATCCTGTTTGCAAAATAGACCAAATCTTCAGTTGCTAGATTACCTGCTGCCCCCGGAGCGTACGGACAACCGCCAAGCCCACCACTTGATGCATCAAATCGGCGAACGCCCAACTGCATTGCAGACAAAACACACGCTAATGCAGTTCCACGAGTGTCATGAAGATGCAGAATCGACTGTTCTGGGGAAAGAACGCCTTCAAGTGCATCGTAAAGACGAGCAATGTCAGAAGGCACCGCCACTCCGATGGTTTCACCGAGTGAAATATTTTCAACACCAATGTCAAGAAGTTGCTTTACTACACTACGTACATGACCTGAATCTACCTCCCCCTCGTATGGACACGCAACAACGCAACTGACATATCCACGGGTACCCACACCGTTTGCCTTTGCTGATTCAACCAGTGGTTTTATGCGTTCAATCGAATCTGCAATTGATGTATTAGTATTACGTTTACAAAACGTTTCACTCGCCGATGTCATCAAACCAATTTCATCTACACCAACCTCCATTGCCCGTTCCCAACCTTGTTCATTTGGAACAAGTGCTGAGTACTTTACATTGCCTGATCGAATTATTCCAGAAAAAACCTCTGCTGCATCGGCAAGCTGTGGAACCCATTTCGGATTCACAAAGGATGACACTTCGATTCGTTGCAATCCTGTTTTTGAAAGTGCATCTACAAAAGCAATTTTTGTTTTAGTTGTAATGACAGAACTTTGATTCTGTAACCCGTCTCTCGGGCTGACTTCGGTAATTTCAATAGACGTAGGAAGATTCATGCCATTTCTTCTTTCGGCGAAAGCGGATGAATGACTGCTCTTATTAGTTCTGAACCAATCCAAGGAAAAACTTCTGTGTTTTTCGAAGCAGAGACACTTTTTACCATCGCAATCACAGCGATATCCCCACCTCGCAGTGGACTCATCGCACTTGAGGTGACAACACCAATGGCTTTACCTTCCTTGGTTGATTGCTGATTCCAAATTTGAGTCCCCGCAACAGGAAGAGCATCACCGTCAAGATCTAAAGAAACTAACTGTTGTTTTGGGCGCCCGAGACTTTCCATTCTTGCCACCACTTCTTGACCAAGATAACACCCTTTGTCAAAGCGCACTCTCGAATCACATAACGAAGTCTCATGCGGTAAGTTCGCGGTGTCAAAATCAATTCTAAACATTGGGGTCAACTCTTCGACTCTATGCATATTTAAAGCATTCCAACCGACCGGTCGCACTTGTTGATCTACAAGTGCAGTCCAAACTTGTTCTGCTTCTTCTTGTCCAACAACAATTGCTATTCCATGTACGCCTAAAAACTTTGGTGGCAAGTTAAACTGACTTTGTTCCAAACTATCTGTAATTTTTGCAGAGGGACCAAGCAACCAGAGTCTATGCATTTCTTTCGTTCTGTTTTGAATAATGACGTCGTCGGTAACAATATATTTCTCAAAGTGATCAATAATCGGTTGAACTGTTGTAACATCACAATCAATAAGTACTTGGCTGTCCTCACAAACAACAATGACATCTGAGACAATTCGACCTTTTCTATCTAGAATAAATGCTAGTCGAGATTCGCCCACTTTCATATCTAAGAGTTTCTGTGTTGTCATTCGATCTATAAAAGTCAATCGCTCTTCACCCTGCAAGTAAATTGTCCCCCTGTTTGCTGCATCAAATACACCTTTGTTTTTTCTCATTGCTGCGTATTCCAGTTCAACACTTCCGGATGTTGCAAGTATCGAACACCCGCCATCTCCCCATGGCAAAAATTCACAAAGCAATTGTTCTTCCATGTACCCTGTTGATGCACCAACTCGAGTTTCTGATTCGGGCTTGGTCCATGCAAGTTCATAATTTGAGATGCAATCATGGAGTGGTGAGGGAATTGTCATGCGGTTGCAGCCTTGCAAAAAGAGTTGAATAAACCTTGTCCTAGTACTTCATTTTCTGTTCGCTCTGGATGCCACTGAACACCGACATACCACTTCCGATCATGATCACGCACTGCTTCGATGATCCCATCATCAGCAACTGCTGCGATTGCTAAGGAACCTGTTTCTGTGATCGCTTGGTGATGAGATGTATGAACAACTCCAGACCCAAGTTCTCCAGAAACGAGGTGCGTACCTTTTTTATGATTCTCAGCAACTTCCAGATCAAGATCTTGCGCTAATGTTCCGCCTGCAAGGAGCCCCATCCATTGCATACCAAGGCAAATGCCGAAGACTGGTTTATCGGGTAGATGCCTAAGTTTTTCAAGCAGCGTTGTCTCAAATTTTTGGCGCTTTTCATCACATCGTGTTGTTGCTGTGTGTGTTTCAATCCCCCACTGTTCCATCACCGGATCATCGCCGCCTGAAAAAATAAACCCATCACAGATGTCGAGGAATTTCTCTTCTTCACCAATTAGAGGTGGCAAAATCACGGGCACACCACCTGCCTTTGTAATACAAGTGGCATAATTCTCTCCAACTCGGAATCGACCGTCCTTGCGATCAGCTGTAATGCCTATTATTGGCCTCATTAGAGTGGTTAGGATACCGCCACAAACGACTCAGCGTTGCTTAGATGCCCAGGTTCGGCTATGATTTGCGATTCTCGTCGCCCCCACCGGCTGTGTGTGGGGGCTGCCCCTCTTTTTCTGAACCTGTATTTTATAGGTTTGGGTACCCGAGACGAAAGGATCCCACCATGGGCAATGATTACGGTAACCGAACTCGTTCAAAGACATATCTCAAACTTGACAACCGAGGCAAGAAGTATATTGATTACAAGTCAGTAGAAGATTTGCGTCGATTGATGACTCCAAACGGTAAAATTTATTCGCGCAAGCGTCTTAGTGCAAGTGCAAAACAACAACGCATGATTGCTCAAGCAATCAAACGTGCGCGGTTTATGGCACTCTTGCCATTCACATCTGGCACACTGTAAATAAATTAACCCAGAAGTTGCAATAAAAAAGACAAGCCATGCAAACGCGGGGTCTTATACATTGTGACACGCCCAAATAGCGTGGCTTAGCCACGAAGAAAACGGCTTGTCCCCCTAAAACATTTTTAATAGTCAATCCTCTATTTCGAACCAATCAATCTTTCAAAAAAAGATCGAATTGATTTCCAAATCAATCTTGAACGCAACCGGCGAAGTTCTTCATCATTTGCATCAACTTTCAAACCTTTTTTCACCCATCCCCACGCTGATTTGTAACGATTGGATGAAAAAGCAGCGAGAGCTAAGTTATGCATCGATGCGATGCAATCAGGTTGCAACCGAAGTACACGGCGACTCACCGCTGCGCCTTCATCCCGTTGATCACTTGCAAAAAGTGCGACTGCTAACAAACGAAGTTGTTCCGTATCGCTTCGATCCTTTGCCAATTCATCGAGTAACGGAACCGCCATTGCAGGTTCGCCCGCTTGCAAAAGAAGTGTTGCCATTTCAAGTTTACTCTCGCGAGATTCACTATCCCCCATTCGATCAAGGCGTTCTTGCAAGATTGGCCTTGCCGTTTCATTCCTCCCCATTGCTAGCAAAGTTTTCGCTAAATACAGTGAAGCTGTTGGATGTGATGGATCCAACCGACGAACCAAACCCCAAGCAATGAAAGATTCTTCCCATCGCTGATCTTCCATTGCGATTGCACCTGCGCGGACATGCGCCTGCACATTTGCTGGTTCCATTTCAAGAATCCGATGGAGTTTCATCATTGCTTCTTGGTGACGACCTGTCTCTACCAATAAATCTGCGTGTAACAACAGCGCTTGAACATTTCCCGGATCTTGGCGTAATTCGCGAAGTAATAACTGGGAAGCTTGCTGCCCTTCGCCTTTTGCGATGAGTGCACTCGCAAGTCGAATTCGACCGCCTCGAACATCCTGATCAAGTTTCATCGCTTCTCGAGCACACCATGCTGCGCGATCCCAAAGTTCGCGAATGAGTAAACTCTCACACATCGATACAAGCACAATAGCGCTTGTTTCTTCAAGTGCATCTTGTGCAAGATAAAAAGTGGTTTCAGCGCCATCATGGTCATCAAGTGAAGTGCGTGCATCGATGAGCATCGCCCAAGCTGGTTCACATGCTTGATCTTGTGTGAGAACATATTCAAGCCAGTCAATTGCATCCTCAAATCTTGCCAGACGGAGACAAGCCGAGCCCGCAGCCAATTGAGGACCAACTGCTTCTGGAAGAAGGCGCGACGCCTGCTCATAACTTGAAAGCGCCTCGGCATCGCGACCGCATCGCTCCAAGGTCAACCCAAGATTAAAGTGCCAATCTCCCTGATCCGGATCGATATCCAACGCCTTGCGGAGTTCTGTTTCCGCTTCGGACCAGCGACCCCTCTCGAATAAATCAAGAGCTCGATCGGCGTGTTGTTCTGCATCTTGCCAATTAGTCATAAGAACAGGACATTATACGCTGCCTTTCACGAATACACAAAACTACCTACGAGGTAGTTATCTCATACAATAAAGGTACTTTGCAAGAGAATTACGTCATCACTCGCTGTCTGCTTGTCGTTTCCTTTATTTTTCTATGCTTTGGATGCGAATTGTCGCCAAATCAGCGTACTTCTAGCCCACAACAAACTCGGCAAGTTATCGGCCACGTTGACAGAGAAGAAATGCGATCGAGGCTGATTGATACCTACAAAGAATTATGGCCTTTGATCTCAATAGATCAACAACATAAAAAATTACCCGCTTTGCTTGCAGACAATCTCCCAGAGTTACGAACGATAGGCATCGAGCGTGTTTCAGTACTAAACCGAGATGGCGAAGCCACCGAAGATGAGCTACTGTTGGTTGTATCCTTGTTAGATGATACAGATCAAAGTGTTCGACTTTCTGCTGCAAAATTATTACCTGAAATAAATCTACCCGATTTATCACAACGAATCGTCGCATCTCTAAAAGATGAACAAAACGAAGAGGTTACTGCATTTGAAATTTTATATTTCAAGGATAATCCACACCTTGTAGCAATCGAACCAGTACTTGCAAGATTAGACTCACCGCTCGTAGAAGTATCTACCAATACTCTTATTTCGTTATTACGTGAAACACCATTCGCTGAAGAAAATTTTGCCAAATGGATACTAATTGTTAGGGATGCAAAGAAGAACCATAACTACCCTTCACTTCTAACTCTTGAAGCGATACTTGGGACTGATCAAGATCGAAATGTACTTAGCGAACTACTTAAGAGTAGTTCAGAATCAGTCCGAATTGCAGTTGCGGATGGTTTTGCAACCATTGGATACTGGAAGCCGTTGGTGCCGTATAAAAACGATCCAGTTATAGCTCCATTTCTCATTGCAGGATTGCAAACGAACGCTGACCTTGAAGCGTTTAATACACTCCTTTCACTGAGATCATCCGTTGATGTTATTCGGTGGGACAGCGCAGCTCTCAATATACTCAAAGCACTTGACACGCGATCTTTTCTCCTAGCTGATGACATCCTCTCCGAAGCAGGCGAGACAGATCTTCGTGTCAACATCCTTATGAATGTTTGGAAACAATCAGCAAACAGATCACTTTCAGCAAGAATAGCTATTGCAAAAAGAACGGTACCGCTGCTCAACTTAAAGGGAAGATCTGACGAAGCACTTCGATTACTTAGAGCCTATGGAGACGGAATGGTTGATGAAGATCTACTTTCCCTCCAATTTCACACCGCAATTCTCGCTTCATCTTGGGATTCTGCTGCAGAAGTCTGGCAAATCCCTCAGCCTTGGATGAACGAATGGGAAATAATGAAAACGAATGACCCAACTGCCGCTGTTGTTATTCGGCAACAAATTATACAACGCTTTGAACAACAGCTTACTGAAACACAAAGCGAGACACTCGGTCTCGATCAAACTTCAGTCCTTACAGAAGAATCAACACCAGAACAAGAAAAAATTCCATGAGTAAACAAAAAAAACGTACCCGAATTGAAAAAGATTCTATGGGTGAAATGGAAGTTCCAAGTCAAGCGCTATTTGGTGCAACAACACAACGGGCAGTTCTAAATTTTCCTGTTTCTGGTCGTCCATTGCCTACATCTCTCATCCGAAGTTTCGCGTTGCTCAAACGAGCTTCAGCGATTGCTAACTTCAAGCTCAAACTCCTCGATGAAGATCGAAAGAACCTGATTGTTACCTCTTGTGTAGATGTCATCGAAGCACTCGATGATGCAGATCGTTCAAAAGGAATGATGAGACACTTTCCAATCGATGTATTCCAAACGGGTTCAGGTACATCGACAAATATGAACATGAACGAAGTAATTTCAAACCTTGCTTGCAAATCCGTTGGTGCAAAAATTGGTTCAAAAGATCCAATTCATCCAAACGATCACGTCAACATGGGTCAATCATCAAACGATACATTTCCAACAGCCATGCAGCTTGCTGCGTGCATCGACATTCGCGATACACTTTTGCCGGCATTAAAAAATCTTCATAAAGGTCTCAAGAGAAAATCGAAGAAGTGGGACAAAATAGTCACGATAGGTCGAACGCATCTCATGGATGCAACACCCATAAGAATGGGTCAAATTTTTTCTGGGTATTCCGCTGCAATTGAAAATGGAATCCGAAGAGCAGAACGTGCAATGATGCGCCTTGCAGAAAACATGCCCATAGGCGGCACCGCTGTTGGAACTGGCATTAATACCCATCCAAAATTTTCCTCGCTTGTTTGTAAAGAACTTTCTAAAAACACAAAAGTGAAATTTGCAGAAGCAACAAATCATTTTGAAGCACAAGCAACAAGAGATTGCGTCGTAGAAGCACACGGAGAATTGAAAACAATTGCAACGAGTATCTCGAAAATTGCAAACGATATTCGCTGGTTAGGATCGGGACCAAGATGTGGTCTGTTCCAACTTACATTGCCTGCAACACAACCGGGATCTTCGATTAT
Source organism: Phycisphaerales bacterium (assembly GCA_014238125.1). GTDB lineage: Bacteria > Planctomycetota > Phycisphaerae > Phycisphaerales > SM1A02. The sequence continues at coordinate 9,249 of JABABS010000036.1, read as the reverse complement.
GCCTGGCAAGGTTAATCCAGTCGTTTGCGAAGCAGCAATGCAAACGTTCTGCCAAATTGCTGGAAACGATGTAGCGATTACCCTCGCTGCAAGTGGTGGTATTGGTTCTATTTTGGAACTGAACCTATGTATGCCTGTCATTGCAGAGCGACTTATTGAAACCATCACCCTGCTTGCTGGCACATCAACAATCATGCAAGACAAACTAATCGATGATTTAGAAGTCAACAAAGAAATTGCAGAGCAACTTGTTGAGCAAAGTCTCATGGTTGGCACTGCTCTTGTGCCTGTGATTGGATATGACACAACTGCTCGTATTGCGAAAGAAGCATTCAAAACTGGGGAAACCATTCGAGAAATTGTGACCCGTGAAGGTCTCCTTGATCTCGAAGAACTTGACGAATTGCTCAATTTTCATGCAATGACTGAACCTACTGGGTAGTACCTGTGTTGGTAGAATGGTATTTGTACCATGGCTACCACGACATACAAGAAGGAAAAAAAAAGTCTCGGGCTGTTCGCTGTCTTTGCAGTAGCAACAGGTACAACGCTCAGTGGTGGATTCTTTCTCCTGCCTAGTTTTGCAACACAACTTGCTGGGCCCGCGGTAATTTTAGCATACCTCTTCGCTGGATTGCTACTCATTCCTCCTATGCTCAGCAAGATAGAACTTGGAACAGCAATGCCAAGATCTGGTGGTGCATATTATTTCCTTGATCGAAGCCTTGGTCCAATGGTTGGAACAATCGGTGGCCTTGGGATTTGGCTTGCACTTCTTTTAAAAACCGCTTTTGCCCTTGTTGGAATGAGTGCATACATCCAACTTTTTTTATCAGACACTGGCAGTAGCTCTCTATACACCTTTATCGCGATAGGGCTTGTTGTTTTCTTCGCTGGCATAAATATCCTTGGTGCAAAGAAAACCACTTCTCTTCAGATGATGTTGGTCATTCTCCTGCTCTTATTTCTTTGCTGGTTTCTTGTGTTTGGAAGTTTAAAAATACAACCTGCAAATTTCGTTAATTTTTTTGGGAGTGGCACGTCTGATCTCTTAGCAACTACGGGTATGGTTTTTATTAGTTATGCTGGTGTTACAAAGGTTATCAGCGTAGCAGGTGAAATTAAAAATCCTGAGCGTAACTTGCCTCTGGGATTATTCCTTGCAATTGGAACTGCAATAGTCGTTTACGTATTTGGACTCTGGGTTATGATCGGTGTCAGTGGAACTGAAGCTGTTTCGATAAAAGATGGGATGACTAACCTAACACCTGTCTCAACTGTTGCTGCAGATATTACTGGATCTAATGTAGGCGCATATGTAATGGCAATTGCTGCTATTTTTGCTTTTCTGTCTGTTGCAAATGCTGGAATCCTTAGCTCTTCCAGATATCCACTTGCGATGAGTCGTGATCACTTGCTTCCGCCTGTTTTACGAAACGTTGATAGCAAGGGAACACCAATTTTGGGCATCATCGTTTCAGCTTCGCTGATCGTACTTGTCATTCTTTTTCTTGATCCACTTAAGATTGCGAAACTTGCAAGTGCATTTCAACTGATGATGTTTTCACTCCTTTGTCTCTCTGTCATTGTAATGCGAGAAACAAAATTAGATTCTTACGACCCTGGATACAGGTCACCGTTTTATCCATGGCTGCAAATAATAGGTGCTGTTTCCTGTATCTGGATTATATTTATCATGGGCTGGCTACCTGTGCTATTTTCTGCAGGTGTCGTTGCCGTTAGCATAGTGTGGTACTTTATCTACGCTCGTCATCGCGTTGATCGATACGGTGCAATCTATCATGTGTTCGAGCGGCTTGGACGAAAACGCTTTGCAGCACTCGATACTGAACTTCGAGAAATTCTCAAAGAAAAAGGACTACGAGCTCACGATCCATTTGATGAAATTGTGGCTAAAGCAAGAGTCGTCGATGCTGCCCATGGTTCCACTTTTGAAGATATCACTCACATTGCTGCAGAAGAACTTGCCGCTCTACTTCCAGTCACTGCCGAGAATCTTTCAAAGGGATTCTTGCACGGGACGAAGGTTGGCGCAACACCCGTAACCGGTGGCGTTGCACTACCTCACCTTCGCCTAGCTGGGATCGAACACCCAATCATGGTCATTGCTCGGTCAAAAGATGGTCTCGTCATAGATGTTGGTGATGTGTTTGGAGGTCACCACGAAGAGCAATCGATTCACGCCATCTTCTTCCTCATAAGCCCTGAAAATGACCCCTCGCAACACCTTCGCTTACTTGCACAACTTGCTGGTCACGTCGACAAGGAAGGGTTCATGGCGAAGTGGCTCTCTGCAAATACGAACCAAGCGATGAAGGAAATTTTACTTCGGGATGATCGATTTCTTTCAATTCGGTTAAGAATAACTACAGTTACAGAACCACTTATTGGATTACCTATTAAGAGCCTGAGTTTCCCAGAAGAATGTCTCGTTGCTCTGATTCACCGCAGAGGACATATGGTTGTCCCTCGAGGAAGCACCCTGCTTGAAGAAGGTGACCAACTTACAGTCATTGGTGACGAACGTGGCATTCGATCTCTCAAAGAGCAGTATGGCACTATCCCATTCGAGAGCTAGACCTTCGAGCGTACCCCGAACCAAAATCTAGATCACATACAAAAAACTCCCCGAAAATTCGGGGAGTTTTTGTGTTCCTTCAAGGAAGAAATCGGAGAGAGAGGGGAGAGAGGGGAGAAAATAAAGAGAGTTAGGAGAGGAAGAAAGAGAGAAGAAAAAGGAGGAGAAGAGTTTAGTTGTCTGTATTACGGTGCGGAAGAGTGTTAGTTCGTTCTATTTCGTAATCCATGTACTACCAACTATCCAAGTAAACCAATAATGTGAATCGTTATCTTTAAAAAATACGTAAAAGTGGCTTAATCGCCTAAATAACGTGTTTTTTAATTTAAATTTTCTTGAATAGAAGCAACTTCTTTTAGCAAATCACTGCGATAAAGTTGAATTTGTTGATATAAATTGCTCAACGCCAAGTTATTTGGGTTGCTCTCAACGACCGGTTGTAGTGCGAGAAGTACTTGTTTGCATTCTTCTAGAGCTTCTATTTGTTGATTTGCTCCAACACGAAACTCCAAAATTGAATTGAGATACGTGATGACATCTTTTCTTGCGTCTGCGGCATCTGGAAATGCAACACATCGAGCAACAATAATATTGAGTCCTAGATCTAATTCCTTCCAGCCCCCCTCACTTGATTGCATTTCAAGAAGCGTATGACCTACAAAATAATGAGACCATCCAAGATCTCGCTGCGCCCGTCCATTCGTAGGCTCTGCTATTGCAAGTTGTTGAAAAATAGTAAGTGCCTGTTTGTAATAAGATAAACCCCGTTCAAAATCATCTTCTCTCACATACATCATTGCCACTCTGTATAAAAGAGAAGTTAGATCCCGTTTCACAGTAAGGTCATTTGGCCACCTTTTCACTGCTGTTTTAGAAAGATCAAGTAGGTTGTTGTACTCATTTGAAGCAAGGTCCATTTTATCTTCGTTTTTCCACAAATCAGCAATATTTATATGTACTTGAATATACAGTCGAATTGATCCCAAATCATTTGGATTGTTTGCATACATTTTGTCAACAAGATCTTTCGCTATTTCATACGTTTGCAATACTAAAGGGCCACGGTCGGTCATCTTGTAAATTTTGGCGATTCGTGTCAGCGTAACAACCAATTGCTTTCGATATTGCGTGTGGCCATCATTCACAAGTTGGGTGTACATATCAAATGATTTATTAAACTCTTGAATGGCTTTATCTGGATCTCCAAGATGTGCTCCTTGGGTAGAAGCGTAAATTTTACCGATTCGACCGTGCACAAATGCTTTTTGTGCAAGCACGTCTACTACATCTCCAACAGAATCTCGCAACTCATTGAGATGCAAAATGACTGCGTTTAGTACTTCCATTCGTACTTCGATTGCTGCATTAACTTTTTCTATTCCTTCATACACTTCTGTGGAGAAAGTTTGCGTCATGCTTAGAATATCTTCTGTTCTTTGTTCCGCTAAATCACGTTGGGTAATTGCAATTTCTTTTTGACGCTCAGCTTCAATCATACCCCACGTTGTTCCCATGATGCCAAGAATAATCGAAAGCGTCAGTGCGATCATTGCCACGCAGGTCCGTTTATATTTCTTTGTAAACAAACGCATTTGGTATGCAAGACTCAGCGGCCTCGCTTCAATTGGCTCACTATTCAAGAAGTGACCAATGTCATTTGCAAGTTCAGCAGCAGATTGATACCTACGATTTCGATCTTTTTCCAGCGCTTTCATTGCAATCGTGTCAACGTCACCCTTCAGTGTTCCACTTAAAGTGGCCATCGAATCTGGGCGTTGTTCTTTAATGACACGAACTGCTTCGTGAATTGCTTGTCGGCGAAGATCGTAGGGCAGTTTTCCAGAAAGCAATTGGAATAAAATAACACCAAGTGCGTATACATCACTACGTGTGTCAATTCGATCTGGATCAGCATCACATTGTTCTGGGCTCATGTATTGCAACGTACCAATGAGTTGTCCCATGGTTGTTTGCATAGTCGTCACAGCGAGATCTGCATCTGTCGCACGAGCCACTCCAAAGTCAATAATTTTTGGTTCACCGTTTGTATCAACGAGAATATTATCTGGTTTTAAGTCGCGGTGAATCACACCTTTTTGGTGACCATGATGCACTGCTTGGCACACCTTGGTAAACAATTCAAGTCGATCGCGTATTGAAAGGTCTCGTTTTTGAGCGTACTCGATAAGGCCTCGCCGACCTGGAATATATTCCATCGCGAAAAATGGAACTTCACCTTCCGGGCTTTTCCATGTCCCCGCTTCATAAATCTGAGCAATGTTTGGGTGATGTAACTTAGCGAGAATTTGCGTTTCAAACTCAAATCGACGAAGCGCCATCTCGCTCGCGGCGCCACCTTTGATGACCTTAAGTGCAACACGCCTTCTTGGTGCTTCTTGCATCGCCTCGTAAACATGTCCCATGCCGCCAGTTCCGATGATCCCCAAAATTTTGTACCTGCCAATTTCACTTGGCATCCCCATCGAAGGGATCTTGGAAGGTTCGGGCATACTGCCCTTTCCCGAGTCATCACTGGGCATTCCAATGGTTTCGGCATCTGGATCTGTAGGTGGGTGATTGTTTGTCATAGAACTATCCTAAAGTGCTTTATCTCAAAAAGAGCGTGACCGTAACCACTACAATACCATTCTTTGCTGTTTCGACCTATAAAAAACACATCAACTTGAAAAATGGTACGCTCACTGTACGATAAACGTGGAGATCAGTGTTGAAAACAGACACTCAACAACCAAACAGACTCATACTTGACCAAATACATGGCAAGCCAATTCCCCCTATTTCAGCATCAACTGATGAAGAAATTACGCTTGGGAGGAGTCCTGACTGCACGACACAAATGTCCAATCGATATGTTTCGAGAAAACACGTATTGATGAAGTGGAGTAAAGATCGTTGGCTTCTTCATGATTTGGAAAGTCGGAGCGGAACGTACCTCAACACAATTCGAATGGAAAAAGGTGAAGAGGTCCAACTTCATAATGGCGATTTAATTCAAATTGGTCCATGGAAATTTCTCGTTCGGCTTGGTGAACCTGATGAAGAACTCGACCCAGAAATGATCGAAGAAATCGATCGTGTTCCTGAAGGAGAAACTGGTGATGAAGTTCCAACACTCATACGTACTGTTAATGGTCGGTACGAAACGAATATGGATTTACTTCTGCAACTAAAGTCAGACGAAACAGTCAACCGTGAAATGGGCTGGGGTATTTTTGTTGATCGCTACGGACCAATCATTTGTGGATTTGCGAGAAATGCAGGACTGCCAAGTAGCGAAGCGGATGACATTATGCAGACTGTGTTATTCAATTTTTTCAGAGTTGCTGATCGGTTTGAATACGATCCAAGTAAGGGTCGGTTTCGAGGGTACTTAAAACGAATTACGCTCAATGCAATTCGGCAGCGATACCGCAAGAAACAAGAAGGTAACCTCGACACGTTTGGTATGGAGGCTGCTGAAGATCCACGCGATGATCTTGAAGCGGCATTTGACCGGGAATGGGCAGAACATTTACTTTCCGAAGCAATGACCGAAGCGCGGCCAAAGTTTGAACCAAAAACTTGGGAAGCATTCGAACTGTATGGGCGTCGGGGTATGAGTTGTGAAAAAGTTGCCCAACGATTGAACATGAGCCAAGAAGCGGTACGTCACGCAAAGAGCCGTGTCATGCGAGCTGTTCGACAAATTGTCATCCGGATTCGTGCTGAAGAACTTTAAACAAGCCCGCGGGTTGTTTGTTCAAACAATCGCTCAATGCGGTATAGCACGATACAATCACCAATATCGGCGCTCATAGCTCAGCTGGATAGAGCATCGCTTTCCTAAAGCGAAGGTCGCAGGTTCGAATCCTGCTGGGCGCGTTATGGAAATGACAACCATTCTTTTTGTCGCACTTGGTGGATCTATCGGCGCAGTGCTCAGGTATCTCGTAGCAAATGTAGGTCAATCGTGGACAACCTATTCCTTTCCGATTGGGACTTTGGTTGTCAATATTCTAGGCTGTGCTGCAATCGGTTTGATCACTGCAATGATCGTTGGATCACAATCCCAGCACCGCGAAGTGCTTCGTTTACTACTTGTAATTGGCGTTCTTGGCGGTTTCACAACGTTTTCAAGTTTCGCATTTGACACAATTGAATTATTTGATGATGGCCGCTTCGGGCAAGCAATGCTCTATGTCGTGCTGACAAATGTGCTCGGCATAGGATCTGCTTTGCTATTTTATCGGGGCGGCTCGATGTTCTTTGACGGCTCAGGCGCATAACAGTTACCATTCAACATCCACACATTGCAGAGGAGCATACGATGTTGTTTACTTTATTATTGACCACCCAGTTTCTTGCCGCACAACCAATTGACCAAGAAAGAACTTGGCGAACACCGCCAGAACTTCGCGCTTCTATCAGCACAATTCTAGATTCAACCGAATGTGTGTCTATCGATACGATAGGCATGAGCAGAAACAATCACGCAATACAAGTCGTCACTATTTCTAGGGGTGATTTACCCACAAAAGATCGTCCTGCTGTTCTTATAGTTGCTGGAATCGACGGCGACCATTTACTTGGGAGTGAAGTTGCTGTTGACATTATTCAAGAGTTACTCGGTAGAGATGATGCACCAACAGAATCGATTTTGCAATCAAACACATTCTATATTATCCCGCAAGTCAACCCTGACGCTGTGGAGTATTACTTTTCATCTATTCAAAATGCACAACGCAGAAATCTCCGACCTTATGATAATGACAAAGATGGATTAGTTGACGAAGACGGAGGTGATGATCTTAATGGTGATGGATACATCACCATGATGAGAGTTCCAGATCTCGAAAAAGCTACTCAAACTACAGACTCAGACAATCCAAGACTAAACAAAAAACCCAACCCCCTAGATGGCGAATCCGCAACTTTCATAGTTTACACAGAAGGTATTGACAATGATGAAGACGGAATGTTTAATGAAGACGGTGTTGGCGGTGTTGATTTAAATCAGAATTTCATGCATGGATACAAGTACCATAGTGATGGCGCAGGACCATGGCAACTCTCAGAACCAGAAACAAAAGCACTTGCAGATTTTGTACTTGATCACCAAAACATTGCTGCCATTGTTGTATATGGACAACACGACACACTCTCAAAACCGCTGAAGGAAAGTGGAAAAGATGATGCGGGCGCGCCAAAAACGATCGATAAAAATGATGAGAAATTCTACGAAAAACTAAGCAAAAAGTTTATAGAACTGACAGAAATTAAAAACGTTGAGCAGCCATCATGGGATGGTAGTTTTGTTGCTTGGGCATACGCTCAGTACGGTGTCCCCGCATTTTCAACTCCATTGTGGGGTAGACCAGAAACGGAAAAAAGTTCGGACACAAAAGAAGACGGTGGCGAGAAACAAATTGTAGAAGAAAATGTTGCACTTACAGATTCTGGTGTCGGCGATATTTCACAAGAAACTCTAGAAGAGTTGTTACAAGCTGCAGAAGCGGCAGGAGTTACTGTAACCGAAGAGATGATGGCTGAAATCACTCCAGAAATGATTGAGCAATATGCAACAATGCATGGTGTAAAAATAAAAAGAGTCTCGAAAGAGACCAATGGCGGAAAAAGCAAAAAAGAAGGCGATGGCGCGTGGCTTGCATACAGCGATAACTTTCGCAATGGCGAAGGCTTCATCGAATGGACTGAGTTCGACCATCCACAACTTGGTCTAGTTGAAATTGGTGGATGGGTTCCTTACTTCAAAACGCTTCCGCCAACTAGTGAAATTGATTCAATCACAACAAAACAAGTTGATTTTCTTATTGAACTCGCAAGTCGATTACCCAAAGTATCACTTGAAACCCCAATTGTTAAAAAACTTGGGAATGGTCTTTGGGAAATCAAAGTATCAGTCGTGAACAATGGTTGGCTTCCGAGTGGTACTGCTATGGCGAAGAGAAATAAACGCGCGCGTCCATTTATAGTTCGTATAGATGTTCCAAATGACTCCATTGTCACAGGCCAAAAAGCGCATCGAATCTGGGCTTTAGATGGGGGCGGAACCCGTACCTGGTACCGCTGGATTATCCAAGGAAAATCAATGTCAAATATTTCCATTACGTTATTTAGTGAAAAATTTGGTACCGAAATCACAACACTACCACTCAAGCCAACAAAAGGAGGTGATGCATGAATCGCATCTTCTCTATATTGTGTTCTCTTATTTTTATCTGCAATTCCGCAGCACAAGCACCACACCCATCCCGCGTCAATCTACGATTCGATCACTGGTATGATTTTGCAGAAATGACAGAGGCGATGAAAGCCCTCACTGCTGCATATCCTGAACTTCTAACAATGCAGTCGCTTGGTAAAAGTGTTGGTGACAGAGATATTTGGCTAATTACACTTAACAATCCTGAAACAGGAAGTGATCGAGAAAAAACTGCAATGTTCATCGATGGAAACATTCATGGTAATGAAATTCAAGCAGCCGAAACAGTGTTGTATTCCATCTGGTATCTCTGTAAAAGTTATGGTGTTATAGATCGCATCACAGAACTCATTGATGAACGATCGTTTTACTTTGTTCCAATGGCAAATCCTGACGGTCGCGAAGTTTGGTTCCACGAGCCAGCAAC
>JABABS010000043.1 GCA_014238125.1 Phycisphaerales bacterium | reverse complement strand
GGGCTCACTTGAGCGGTTAAAAACATAAAAAACTAGAAACAATACTAATACAGGCATCATGTTTGAAACAGTGCCGGCTTTATCGAAGCCTAACCAGTGATACACGAAATTCATTAATACAGTTGCAACAACAGAGCAAATGAAGAATGCAATAAACTTTTTCATTATTTATCCTTCGGTTTTACAAATGGAATTGTTAATCCGTATGAACCATAATACATTATTAGAATTGGAATTACTATTATAAGCCAGGACACTTCTCCAAGATCAAATAGATTATGAATCAAGCTAATCAGCCCAAGTGTAATAATAGTCAGAACCGCAAAAGTCAGAAATCTTTTCATCACTACTCCTTAATATACTTCAACCATCATTCGATGGGTTGGTTTGATATACCGCCGCATTTGTTCACGATTCCATTCTGAGCATGGAATATCTTTCAGTTCATCTTTAATCGTCATGTACGGATCAGTAATCCCTCGTTCTGCAAACAATTGATACACACCAAATTGCATGCCAATTAGACCACACATGTACATCAACCCACGATCACTTGTAAGAATTTTCCCGAACACATCATCGAATTTTTTATCAATCACTTGACCAACATACAAACCGCGCGATCCATCGGCTTGCCTTTCACGGCTGACGGCTGTGTGGTAATGAAAATTGTCGTGTTTATCGGCGAGTGAAACAAAAAAATCATCGTACAACAAGTCAGTTGTGTAAGGCGTACCCATCACAACATGAACTTGGCTTGTTGTTGCACCACTGGGATTTTCAAAAAGATCTTTGCACATGGAACGAAATGGTGCGATTCCAGTACCAGTTGCCATGAAAATATAATCGTGTTTGTTGTGCTCCACAGGTAATAAAAAACGCTTTCCACTTGGTCCAGTGACTTGCACCTTATCGCCAACTTTTAGGCTACACGTATAATTGCTACAAACGCCAAGAAATAAATCATGTCGCGCTTCGTCATCACCCTCTTTTTGAGGTGTGTATTCATCAATCACGCGCTTAGGTGTTGTGGCGATAATTTTTCCTTCGCCATCTTCGCCACAAGTTGGGCTTGCAAGTGAGTACAACCTAACCTTATGCGGTTTACCATTTGCATCTTCACCAGGAGCAATGACACCAAAGGACTGACCTGCTCTGCAGTTCCCTTCTAAAGGTGTTCCGCTAATATCGATTTCAACATGGCGAACAAAACTAGCCGATTTTCTGCCGCCTTTTAAACAGACTTCAGATTTCACGACCGTACCCACCACTGGGGATTTAGGAGTCACGAGATTCATCTTGACTTCAGGAAAAATAGGACCGGTACTCTTCGTTGTATTGTCTGCCATCTGTACTTTGTATTCTAGGGCGATGTGGCGAGAATGGAAAGCCGAGGATATGATGTAAATCAGTACGAAAGCACTTTTTTTGTTCATACAAGTTTTGATTGGCATACCCTCTGGTGCAAGAAGCAGTGGTAGCCGAGTTCTACAATACCAATTTCCAGTTAAGGGAACACCATGCACATTGCACTCACAGGAGCTTCAGGATTTATTGGCAGCGTTATTGCGAAACATGCGTTCAAACATGGACACACTGTTACAGCACTTGTTCGTGAAACAAGTACCCGCCATCATATTGAATCATCTGTCGAAAACTTTATTGTCGGCAAACACAATGACCCAAAGGCAATTGCAGCCTTGCTTGATGGTGCCGATGTTGTCATCCACAATAGTTTTGATTGGGCTGCTTTGAAAAGTGGTGATCTTCATCGTCACATCAAGAGTAACCTGCAAGGTTCTATTGACCTGCTTGAAGCAAGTGGCGATCGGCATTTCATTTATATCAGTAGTATTGCTGTGCATCATCACATGCATCCAAATTGGAATGGGCAGATTGACGAATCGCATCCCACAAGACCTGGCGGTCTATACGGCGCATGCAAGGCCTCTATAGAAGCACACATGTGGGCAAATCATTCTAGCCGCGGACAATGTGTCACAGCAATTCGACCAACCGCCGTCTATGGAATTGATCCTAATATTGATCGGTCAATTGGGTTCCCTATCATTCAATCACTGCGGGATGGCAAGCCATACACCAAACTTGGCGGTGGGAAATTTGTGAATGTCGAGGATGTTGCTGCAGCAACGATTGCGTGTATAAATAATCCAAAGGCTTCACCACGGGTTTATAACCTTGCCAATTGCTATGCACGATGGGCAGACTGGGCAACCTTCGCAGCAGAGGAACTTGGCAGTGATGTTTCTATTGATACGAGCAGTCCACCTGCGCCAATCAATTCATTTGACACGTCATACGTCACCGATGATCTTGGCGTTAAGTTAGATCATGGCATGGAAGATATTCGCTCTGCTGTAAAGGAACTCATTGATGTCATGTGAACAAACGATTGTGGCGATCGCATCCTTATTTTTTGGAGCAAAACTCAAGGGGCTCTGCGAAGGGGCTGGTTACCAATACAAAGGCGCTATTGGGACTGCGGGTGCTGTCAAGAAAATAGAGTCGTGCTCCCCTGTTGCAGTACTTATTGATCTTGGCAAGGAAGATCTGGACATCCCATCAACGATATCTATGATTAAGCAAGCAACAACTTCGCCAATCATTGCCTTTTGCGGGCATGTTGCTACAGCACAACTAGATGAAGCCCGAACATGTGGATGTGAAGTCGTAACGACAAATGGTGCAATCACAGGCAATTTCGAGGCTGTGTTGCGTTCAGCATTAGAGATGTAATGAAATAGTTACCCTGCAATTATTTGCCAGAACTAGACTTGTAATAACCATAAATATAGAACACAAAGAATAAAAACGCAACTGGAAGAAGGTTCACTACCATACTTGGCTCTTCGACACCAACCCACTTTGCAATGAGGTGTGAAAGCACGATCGCTATCATATACAAAACGAAAAATATACTCGACTGCCAAAAAGACTACCTGTGAGATTACTTTTTAACGGGGCGCGTGTTTTTTTTAATATGCGATAGAATGCCTCTTTTATGAATAAGAAACCACATTCAAGCAAGCAACGCTTCGTAGCATTTCGCAAGCGTTTAGATCAACCTATCGAAAGTGGTGAAACGCCACAACTTGATTCTGGAAGAAGATCACTTGAACGTACTCGATCATTTGCCTCACTCCTTGGACATTTTTTACGCTTCGCAGGTAAAAACCGTCGCGATCTTTTTTGGTCTTTAGGTTTTCTTACCTTTGGTGCGACCATCGGTCTTATTCCACCTGCTGCTACCAAAGTTGTCTTTGATAATATTCTTGGTGACGAAAAACTACCTTCGAATATTCTTAACGTTTTTCCTTCACTTAACAATAAAATTACGCTGCTCGGATTCATTGCTATTGCAACGATCATATTAGCAATTATTAGTTTGGCATTTAATATCCAAGGGCGTTGGCTTGCTACTCGGACAACAAAACGCATCCAAATTTCTGTGCGTCGTAAAGCATTTTTACACGCGACGTCTTTGCCACTCCAACGTATTCACCAACTTCGCTCCGGGGGCGCTGCTTCTCTTGTTCGTGAAGATGCGGGGAACATTGGTGATCTTGTTTTTGGACTTTGCTACAACCCGTGGCGTGCAATTATCCAACTTGTTGGCATCCTTATCATTTTACTCGTCGTTGACTGGCGAATGCTCATCGGTTCAATCATCCTGTTTCCGATTGTTTTCTTTACGCATCGAACCTGGATCAGTCGGATTCGCCCGATGTGGCGATCCATCAGAGGAACGAGACAATACTGCGACGCAATGGTCACTGAGTCGTTTGGAGGAGCTCGCGTTGTAAGGAGTTTTTCCCGTCAGCAAACTGAAGCAACAAGTTGGATCCGTTCAAATCATTTACTTGTTCGCAAAGAACTCCTCGCTTGGTGGTGGTCACGGGGAGTAGACATTTCTTGGTCAATACTTGTTCCTGTTGCTACTGGTGCATTGCTGTGGTTCGGTGGTTGGCAGGTTCTTCACGACCGCGAACTCATTGCAACTGGCGCAATCACGCAATCGCAGGCGATCACTGCTGGCGACTTAGTTATGTTCCTCACATACTTGGCAATGCTCATGGGTCCACTCGCAACGCTTGCTGAGAGTGCTACGCAATTACAAAACTCACTCGCTGCGATGGATCGTATTCTTGATCTCTATGAAGAACCTACTGAACAGGATAAACATCAAGGAGGCAAGGTCGTCAGTTGCAAATCTTCATTAGGAGAACTTACATTCGATGATGTCTCGTTCAGTTATCCTGGCAGTGATGCAGCGGTGCTACACAATATCTCTTTTGTTGCACCCGCAGGCAAAACCATCGCCCTTGTGGGCCCAAGTGGTTCTGGAAAAACTACGTTGTGTAATTTAGTTGCTGCATTTTATAAACCAAGCAACGGTTGCATCTCCTTAGATGGGTCACCCCTTCAGGACATTGATTTGCATGCGTATCGCACCCTTCTTGGAATCGTTGAGCAAGACATTTTTCTTTTTGAGGGCACCATCGCAAGCAATATTGCATACGGCAAACGAGGAGCAACCCCAGAACAAATTCAAACTGCTGCACAGCAAGCAGCTGCCCACGATTTTATATCAGAATTTGGTGCTGGATATGAAACTGAGATAGGCGAACGGGGCGTTAAACTCAGCGGAGGGCAACGTCAACGCATCGCAATCGCAAGGGCATTACTTGCCGATCCACGAATACTCATTTTAGATGAGGCGACAAGCAATTTAGATACACAATCAGAACGTCTCATCCAAAACAGTTTGGCAACATTGCTTAAGAATCGAACGAGTTTTGTGATTGCACATCGCTTAAGTACAATTCGAGATGCTGATCTCATTCTTGTTTTAGATAAAGGGCAAATCGTGGAGTCGGGAACCCATGATGAACTCATGGCGCGTAGCGAACACTACCACGACATGGTTGTGTTACAGACACATCCGCAAAACTAAATCTTACGTTTTTCCAGCGAATTGCTTCTTATCTGAACCAAGAAATCCAACTTTTATATCATGTGATTGCAAAATTGCTATTGCTTGCTGATTGATACCAACCAAAAAGAATATCGATATCCATGGTAAATAGTAAATCGCTAGAGCGAAGCACAATGCAACGAAAAAGCCGCTAAAAAAGCCGTAGGCAGAAAAGACCAATAAGAACGAATTGATCGCTGCTAGAACAACGCTATAAAATATGCACGTTTTTAGAATACTAACAATGCTATCATCACCTCCGCTTTTGGCAACAATGTACGACAACACGGTAAATAGGCTGATTAATGCAATTGCAATAAGTGTGTAATGCTGCCTTGAAGCGAGCGTTTTGAGTTGTTTGTTTGAAAGTTCTGTTTTAGGCATCTTGATATTCAGCATCGCCAAATCCAAGGATTGGCCAGAAGATAAAGGGTAAGAACATGAGTCCAAGTGTCGTACCTACACCTCGTCCAAAATTTTTCGAAATCTCATTGAGAATGATAATGATGATCACAATATTCACAATTGGGATTAAACAAAGAATGCCCCACCAAGGTTCCTTCTTTGCCATGATTGCCCAAATGAAGAATTGAACAATTGGGATACAAGCGAGTAACCAAAACTGCCCTGCTTTGGTTGTGGTTTTCCACATACCGGCCCAGGCGATAAGTTGCAAAAATAATCCCAAAGCCATGAGAAAAAGAAAGAAAAAGGCTAAGCCAGCTACACCTGCCCCTGTTAACGCTGCTGCAGGATCAATATCGATTCCGTTGTTCATACACAACCTCCTTTTTTGAACTTACTTGCCAATTTGATAATTTTTTCAAGCACAGTAATATCAATGATATCAAGTGAACGAATATACAAACACCCTTTTCCTCTTTTATGTGGCCCAAGTTGGTTCAATAGTGGATCAACGAGAGGACTTTCACATAGCACATAGAGAGAAAGATTGTTTTTGCGAGGCGAGAATCCTATTTTAAACCAATCGAGTTCGCGGCCCGATGCGTACTTTAGATGTACATCACCAAACCCGATGAGGGATTCACCCCACATGGCAGGTTTTGAACCTGTTACTTCTCTCATCATCTTGATGAGAGTTTTGGAATTTTTCTTCTGTACTGCAGACAGTTTATTTACAAAGGATGCTACGCTTGCTTTTGTTTTCGCAGATTTTAAAACCGCTTTTACCATGGAACCATTGTAGTGAAATGGTAGAAACAAGCCATTATTTTCAGATAAAAAGACATCATTACCTAACTATGCAACGAGAGCCTATTTTAGGTAGAATATGGGGCTCTCAACCATTGGAGACACAAATATGATCATCGGTGTACCAAAAGAATTACAACCTGACGAAAAAAGAGTTGCCCTCGTACCCCGAGGCATAGAAGCACTCAAAAAGTTAGGGTTTGAAGTCCTCGTAGAATCCGGAGCTGGCATCCACGCGGATTACGGCAATCCGAAATACGAAGAAGTCGGCGCTGAAATAATTGAAGACACATCTGAACTTTGGAGCCGAAGCGACATCATCGTCAAAGTTCGTGAGCCACTTCCAAACGAAGCAGATCAACTTAAAGAAGCTAGCACAATCATCTCTTTCTTCTGGCCAGATAAGAATGGCGAATTGCTCAAGCAACTCAGCACTAAAAAAGCAACTGTGCTCGCAATGGATTGCATCCCACGAATTACTCGCGCACAAAAAATGGACGCGCTCAGTTCAATGGCGAACGTCGCTGGATATAGAGCTGTTATAGAAGCAGCGCATGCATTCCCGCACTTCTTTACTGGACAAATTACTGCTGCTGGGAAAATTAACCCTGCAAAAGTTCTTATCATTGGCGGTGGTGTTGCGGGTCTTGCTGCAGTTGGTGCCGCAAAAGGGCTAGGCGCAATTGTTCGAGCATTTGATACACGCAGAGCTGTTCGCGAACAAGTAGAAAGTCTTGGCGCTGAATTTCTTGAATTAGATTTTCCAATCGAAGATGGCGAAGGCGGTGGCGGATACGCAAAGACAATGTCAGATGATTTTCTCAAAGCAGAGTTAAAACTTTTTGCTGAGCAAGCAATAGACGTTGACATTATTATTACAACCGCGTTAATTCCGGGGCGAGAAGCTCCGACACTGATCACAAGCGGCATGGTTGAATCTATGCGTGAAGGGTCCGTCATTGTTGATCTCGCTGCGGAACGTGGTGGCAACTGCTCATTAACAGTCCCAGACAAAAAAATCGTCCATCACGGCGTGACAATTATTGGGTATACAGACTTACCTAGTCG
The DNA here is from genome assembly GCA_014238125.1 of Phycisphaerales bacterium. Classification (GTDB taxonomy): domain Bacteria; phylum Planctomycetota; class Phycisphaerae; order Phycisphaerales; family SM1A02. The sequence continues at coordinate 11,442 of JABABS010000043.1, read as the reverse complement.
CATGTCCGCACTTTCTAGCCGCCTCTATAGTTCTACAATTGTGCATTTACTTGAGGAGATGGGTGGATCTGAAAATTACACTGTAGATATGGAAGATGATGTCATCCGCGGTGCTGTAGTGCTGCAAAATGGCGACATCACTTGGCCCCCACCTAAGCCACGTAATCCCGGCCCTGCGTATTCAGTTGATACTGGTCCACGGCCAGACGATGAAGAGAAAAAGGCAGCATCTCCAGACGATTCAGAAACTGCGACAAAAACTCCTCTCAAGTGGATCTTGAAACCTTTATGCATGGTGATCTCAGCAATCGCGATCATCTACATTGGTACTAACATGCCCAAATCATTCCTCAGCCATTTCACTGTGTTTGTTTTGGCATGTTTTGTTGGATGGCAGGTTATTTGGAATGTAAAACCCGCATTGCATACGCCGCTTATGAGTGTGACAAATGCAATTTCCGGCATTATTATTATCGGTGGGATTTTACAAATTTCACAACCCGAAATTAATGCAACTGCGATACTTGGAGCAGTTGCTGTGCTACTTGCTGCTATCAATGTTGTAGGTGGTTTTCTTGTTACAAATCGAATGCTCGCGATGTTTAGAAGGTAAGCAATGTCACATAGCCTAGTTACTATCTTTTATATTGTCGCCGCAGTGCTCTTTATCTTGAGCCTTGGCGGATTATCCAATCAAGAAACTGCAAGAAGAGGCAATATGTTTGGGATGATTGGCATGCTAGTCGCCCTTATTGCTGTTATTTCAAGCGATGCTGTTACTAGTTACGGCATCCTCGCTGCTGCATTATTTCCAGCAGTCCTTATCGGTGGCGCACTTGCACGCAAAGTCAAGATGACTCAAATGCCAGAGCTCGTTGCTATTTTGCATAGTTTTGTTGGCGCTGCAGCGGTCCTTGTGGGGCTTGCGCTGCAATTGAATCCATTATCACACAAAGCACTCTCTCCAATAGAACTCACAATTCATAACATCGAAGTATTTGTCGGCGTTTGCATTGGTTCTATTACATTCACAGGATCAGTAATTGCATTTGGAAAACTTCGTGGTCAAATTTCGGGTGCCCCACTACTATTGCCTGCGAGACACATACTTAATTTGATTATTGTTTTTGCAACTGTTTGGCTAGGTATACTTTTTGTCGGACATAGCGACAATGCAATAACCATTCTGCTTATTGCAATGGTAATTACAGGCATTCTTGGTATCCATCTTGTCATGGCAATCGGCGGCGCGGACATGCCAGTTGTTGTATCTATGCTAAATAGTTATTCGGGTTGGGCAGCCGCTGCTGCGGGGTTTATGCTTGGAAATGATTTGCTAATTATTGTTGGTGCACTTGTCGGATCAAGTGGTGCAATTCTAAGTTTAATTATGTGCCGAGGAATGAATCGCTCGCTACCAAGCGTCATTCTTGGTGGGTTTGGTACTGGCGATGGCGGTGGAGGATCTATTTCAACACCCGATGGTGAAGTCATATCAATTGATGTTGCTGGCACGACTGCGTTACTGAAAAAAGCAAAGAGTGTCACCATTGTTCCCGGATACGGCATGGCAGTAGCACAAGCACAACACACTATCGCAAAAATCACAAAAAAACTTCGCAAGAATAATACTCATATCATTTTCGCAATCCATCCTGTTGCAGGTCGTCTTCCTGGACATATGAATGTACTGCTTGCAGAAGCAAACATCCCTTACGACATTGTGATGGAGTTAGATGAAATTAACCACACGTTCCCCGCAACAGATGTTGTAATGGTAATTGGCGCAAATGACATCGTAAACCCAAGCGCACTCGATGATCCTAATAGTCCGATCGCAGGCATGCCTGTCCTTGAAGTCTGGAAAGCGAAGGACGTCATTGTGATGAAACGAAGCATGGGCACTGGATACGCTGGTGTTGGAAACCCACTCTTCTTCAATGAGAACACAAGCATGCTCTTTGGCGATGCAGGTGAAAATGTTGATGCCATTTTGGCTGATCTTTAGCAACATCCACCATTATTTACCCGTATCCTATAAATAATGCTTCGTTTTATTCTCATCCTATTCTGTAGTACTTCATTTGTATTTGCGAATGACAAGCCGCTCAGACTTGATTTTGGTGTTTACCAGTCTGACCGAGCAACTGTTATGTATCGAAAATTTTCGCCAATTCTTGACGCGATTCAATTTCCAATTGAGCAATTACTTCAACGCCCAGTTGATATCCATCTTACTATTTTCGATGATTACGAATCAGGAATCAACGCTCTTGTTACTGGCAAAGTCGACTTCGTACGATTTGGTCCAGCATCGTATATTCTTGCCCAGCAGAGAAATCCGAATATTTCATTTCTTGCGATGGAACTGCGAAAAGGGCTCACAAGGTTCAATGGCTTCATCATCGCAAGAGTAGATTCTGACATCACTGAACTTAAGGATGTAAGGGGAAAATCATTTGCTTTTGGCGACGCCAATTCAACTATTGGAACATTCCTTGCACAATCAGAACTGCTTAAAGCGGGTATTGATGCAGACGATCTCAAGCATTATGATTACCTTGGAAGGCACGACCTTGTCGCCAACGCCATTATCTCAGGCACACACGACGTTGGCGCACTAAAAGAAAGTACGTATAGCAAACTTTGCGACCCTAAAAAAATCTCAATTATCCACGCATTTGAAAATGTCACAAAACCTTGGCTAGCAAGAGCTGATTTAGCAAAACCGTTGCAAGAAGCAATAACACAAGCACTTCTTTCTCTTGACAAGATAGAAATACTAGGCGAACTTGGGTGTTCTGGTTTTATACAGGGAGTTCCAGAAGATTATGACATTATTCGTGAAGGCATGAAGAATTCCGAAACGTTTGTTCCCGATGTAGAAGAAACTACAACCGAGTAATTTTGTGTCCCACTGTTATTGTGCATACCCCAAACGTAAGTGGCGTTTGAGTTACACGTTTGAACCCAATGTGTTCAATTTGCTCAGCCAACGCTTCGGCTCCAAGGAACGTATCAATACTTTTTGGTAAATAGTGGTAAGCACCACTATCATCGCCGGCAACAAATGAAGCTGTCCTTGGCATAATATGTTTTGTGTAGATGTTATTCATATAGCGAATCAATGCATTCTTAGGTGTAGAGAATTCCAAAACAACAAGCCTTCCACCTTGTCGTAGTACTCTATAAAATTCTTCGATTGCAATCGCAGGATCTTGAACATTGCGAATTCCAAATGCAATAGAAATTACGTCCGCACTCTCATCCTCAAGTTCAAGCGCCATCGCATCGCCGCAGCGAAATTCAATTGGAATATTTGTTCCGTCAATTTTTGCATTGGCGCGATCAATCATGCCTTGTGTAAAATCTATTCCAATAACAGATTTTGCATTGGCGTTTGCAAATGCAATCGACAAGTCGCCTGTCCCACAGGCGATATCAATAACTTGATCTTCAACTTGCAAATCTGAAGCTGCAACTGCTTTTTTTCTCCATAGTTGATCAAGCCAAAAGGAATGAATTCGATTGTTCAAGTCGTATCTTCTTGAGATTGACTCGAACATTACCTCCACTCGTTTTGCTTTATCAGAGGCAGCGTGAGGGTCGCTAGAAAGATCAATTTCTGACCATGCGGGTTGTTTCCCAGCTGAAATGCTTTCTTTTTTGATCTCATTTGACATCATGCCGATGATACCTTCTGTGGCATATAAATGGTACAATTCGCCAGTAGAGAGTTCTAATGATCGTTGATTGCCACACAAGATTATGGTCTGATCCAACACAACTCGGCCCAGAAGCCGCGACTGTGTTGCGAAAAGGAACGCCCTCCACGTGGGCATTAGAAAGCGGAGATGCTGCAGCGCATGGCCGAGAGATGTCATGTGTTGACATCTCACTTGTCCTTGGCTTGCGAGCTGATCTTGTTGGTGCAAATGTTCCAAACGAACTCATTGCAGACTTTGTTGGGCGAGATCCACACCGCAGAGTTGGCATTGCCGGCATCGATCCAATTGCCGAAAGCGCAGAGCAAGATTTGCAAACTGCATTACAACTTGGCATGTCGGGAATTACTCTTTCGCCAGCACTTACTGGAGTGCATCCAACGCATTCCGCTGCAATGAAAATTTACGAACTTTGCATTGAACATTCACTACCTGTCATTGTCACAATGCCGACTCCAATTCCTGCCTCAGCAATTCTTGATTTTGCTAGACCAGTACATTGGGACGAAGTCGCACGAACATACCCTGACCTTCGTATATTGTTTACACAAATGGGATATCCATGGATCGATGAACTTCTTGTTCTTGCAGGCAAACATGCAAACGTGTTTGCCGAAGTTTCTGGCGTAGCAACAAGACCCTGGCAGTTATACAACGCCCTGTCGACTGCATCTAGTTTAGGCGTCATGGATCGACTTTTATTTGGAAGCGGTTTCCCGCTTTCTACTCCTCAACAAGCAATTGAATCTTTATACAGTGTTAATGTTTCGGTAAAAGGTACACCCCTACCAAGTGTCTCACGCTCTCTGGTTCGAGAAGTTGTTGAACGTGACGCACTCGCTTGTTTAGGAATTCAATCAACTCTTTCAGGTAAAAACGCGCATACGCCAAGCGACATGCCCTCTTTTAATCCAACTAAAAATGCTTCGAAATAGTTTCCTTTTTATTTTTATAATATTCCTTACTGGGTGCTCAACTGTAAATTTCCTAGGAAATAATCAAGCATTACAAATACATTCACTCGGACCAGATCAATTAGTACTACATTGTAATTTTAATGTTATTGCAAGCATGTCAAGTTCCGGCACTGAGGGGGAATTGTGGGCTACAGATATTCCACTTGATTTGTTGGAAGCTGGCAACTTTGATTCTGGACAAATTATTCGCATGCAAGTGCTTTGGATTCCGTCTCCCGGAAAAACACCACTTGAATCCACTTCTACAAATATTACTATCCAACATATCATCATATCTGGTGACGAAAGCGGAGTGTATGTTGGAGCCGGCTACGGATGGCCAACTGGCTCAGCTGAAAAAGGTCTTTCAATTAATATGGAAGATGCAACGATTGAATTGCAAAGTTCTACATCGAACTTTTCCGATTTGCTAACGCCAGCGACGATAGTTGGTTTTATTCACGCGCCATCAGATAAAACCATCGCGCGAAAACTTTCCGCATTAGCGCAACGGTATACACATAATTGAAGCCTTAACACTTACTCGTCAGAGTCTGTTTTCTTAGTCGTCTTCTTCTTCGTTGTTTTTTTCTTCGTTGTTTTCTTCTTCGCTGTAGCAGAGATTTCACCAACACGAATTCGAAGGTAACGTTGACGGTGACCAGTTTTTCGACGGTAGCCTTTACGTCGTTTGAACTTGATAATGTCAAGCTTTTCACCCTTGAACTCTTCAAGTACTTCAACTTCGACAGTTGCACCATCTACATAAGGTGTGCCTAGTGTTGGTTCGCCATCGCCACCAATCATAAGCACCTTATCTAATGTCAACGTATCGCCGTCATTGCAATCACGTAGATCGACCTCAAGAATGTCTCCTGAGGTGAGTTTGATTTGAGTTCCACTGTCTTCTACTATTGCGTACATCTGAGGGCTCCTGTCCTTTGGGGAACGTGGCATCATAGCAAAAACGTGAGACTAAGCCAACCCCATAAGACGTTCAACCGCTATATTTAGGGTCTCAAGCCCTTTGCAGAAGGCAAAACGGACGAGCCCCTTGCCATCATCGCTTTTTGAGTAAAACGCAGAGGGGGGGATACCAACAATTTTGCATTTTTCCACAAGATGGTGGCAGAAGGCAACATCATCATCGAAACCAAATGGAGTGTGATCTGCAAGGACAAAATATGTTCCCTCAGGTGTATGTACGTTAAAGCCGACATCTCGAAGCCCTTTAACGAGAAGGTCGCGGCGTTCTCGGTATTCAATTTTGTACTGTTTAAAATAATTCTCTGGTGCTCGCAGCGCTTCTGCTGCTGCAACTTGGAGTGGGGTTGCTGCGCAAAAAGTTAAAAATTGGTGCGAGTTTCTAATGGATTCCGTGAGATGCGAGGGGGCCACCGACCAACCAATTTTCCAACCAGTGACCGAAAAGACCTTGCCAAGTGATCGTAGTGTGATCGTGCGTTCTTTCATCTGTGGCAACGTCGCTATGGGAATATGTGATCCAGTGAGGACGAGTTTATCGTACACTTCATCGCTCAAGACAATTGCATCGTGCTTGATCGCAAGTGATGCAATAAGCGTGAGTTCTTCTTTATTGAACACTCTTCCAGTTGGATTATGGGGAGAATTGATGATGATCATTTTTGTTTTGTCAGTGAAAGCTCTGCGGAGTTCGCTTTCATCTAACTTGAATTCAGGGACGTGCAATGTGACCATTTTCACGTTAGCGCCTGCCATAGAAAGACAGGCAAGGTAGGAATCATAAAAAGGCTCGATGATAATGACTTCATCACCCGGATTAACCAGACCAAGAATAACTGCAGCGATCGTTTCCGTTGAACCGCATGTGACTGTGACTTCATTCATTGGATCTACATCAAGTTCAAAAGTATCGGCGATAGCATGCACCAACTTCGGATGACCTGCAGAACGGGAATATTGGTTCTCGCCGTCGCGAATCGCCTTGATCGCTGCTTCCTTGACAAAATCAGGCGCGTCAAAATCAGGAAAGCCTTGCCCTAAGTTGATTGCATTGTGCTCTATTGCTACTCTCGACCATGTCGCAAAAATTGACTCGCCAAATGGTTCCAATCGTTTCGCTATTTCCATTCCAATAGGATAAACAATAAACTACCCCGCGGGTTGTTTATTGCTAAAAGCAAATAAACTACCCGCGGGGTAGTTTCTAGGTCGAAACATACAACATGCGTCTATTTCTTGTCATCTTATTTGTGTTGCTCGTCATTGGAGCTGTCGGTTTTCTATCTATGGATCACCGTGGGCAGGTTCAACTTGATCAACGTGGACTGACTGAGCAGCAATCCATAAGTATTGAGAATCTTGGCGATCTCACGGGCGATGAGCAAACAATTCTTTTGTATATGGATGACGAACACATGATGCAAGCGATGAGAGGACTTTTTATTTCCCAATGTGCCAGTTGCCATGGGGCTAATGGCGCTGGTGCGACTGGTCCAAATCTCACCGATGACCATTACCTAATTATTAAAAATCTTGAAGGTATTTATAAGAACATCAAATGGGGATCAATCGCCAAGGGCATGCCCCCATGGAATGGCATTCTTACCGAAACCGAAATGGTGTTACTCACTGCATATGTCGCCAACTTACGTGGTACATCTACAGAAGGAAAGATTCCAGAGGGCGTTATCATCGAACCTTGGGAATAAACGACTCGCGTTTATCTTATTTTGGTAGAAGATGGATTGCAGAACCAGGGACTGGGCAAACATATAAACAAACACCACAGCCTGTGCAACTAGTTGAGTCAATCTCAGGACGACCACCCACCATCGTCATACAGTTTTCAACTGGACACCTCTCGACACATGCAGTGCACACTGTTCCGTGGAAAGCAAGGCAAGTATCTTGATCAATAACAGCAAGACCCATTGCAACTGGTGCATCGATGCGAAGCACACCCGCTTCGCAAACTGGCACGCATGGCGTGTCCTCACACATAATGCACGGTTGACCACTCGCATCAATAATTGGAGTTCCTGCAATGTTGCACTCGCTCTCTGCTGCTCTGAAAATTGAGTGCGGCTCGCATGCTTCAATACACTTATCACACCGCGTGCATCCTGCAATAAATTCCGATTCAGGCACTGCATGTGGCGGTCTGTGAATGAATGGTTCCCCTCGTTTTGCCTGTCCTTCTGGAGTTCTTAGTTTAAACTCAGGTTCATCATCAATCGCATCGGTGCCTTTCTTTCGAATTGCTTTAAACCAATCACCGCGAAGCAATCCCCTTCGTGTCATATTGTTTTCTCTGTCACTCATCCCAATTACTCTTGCTTATCCCATCAAAGGTTGCTTCTTTACAATTGACATGGCGACCTATTCTGTTTGTAAATCGAATCATTGCCATTTCATCATTTAGTGTACAGCAGACCGCCAGAGTCTGGGTATGATGCCATGCAATGACATGGATTGATTGGACGATTGTTGGACTCTACGTCGCCTCAGCGATTGGCATCGGTGCGTGGTTTACCAAAAGAGCAAGCAAAGGAACTGCAGACTTCTTCGTTGCTGGGCGATCACTTGGCTGGTTTGTGGCAGGCACCTCCATCGTCGCGACAACCTTTGCCGCTGATACGCCTGTCTTTGTTTCGGCAATGAGTAGAACAGATGGGATCTCTGCCAACTGGTTTTGGTGGAGTGTCTTGATTGGGCAAGTTGCAACTGCAACAATTTTTGCACGGCTCTGGCGGCGAAGCGAAGTCATTACTGATGTTGAATTCGTGCAACTTCGCTATGGACCAGGACCAATTACGAAACTCCTTCGTATTTTTAAATCATTCTTTCAGGGCATTTTTGTGAACTGCGTGGTGATGGCAGCGGTCACACTAGCCATGGTCAAAATCACAACAGTATTGCTTGATCTGGATCCAAACAAACTGTATGACCTTGGTATCATCGAACTTGATGCGACATCGCTTGTGTTGCTTGTCCTTGGTTTCGTCGGCTTGCTCTACTCTGCAATGTCAGGTTTATATGGTGTTGTCTATACCGACATCGTGCAATTTTCACTCGCAATGATCGGTTCTATCGGCCTTGCAGTCATTGCATACATCGATGCATCAAGCGGCGAAGGCATGATGGCAAAACTCGCCGCTTCATCCGATTTCAAACCTGAACTTTTACAATTTTTCCCGCGATACGATGAGATGAGTTGGCCGCTCTTTACTTTTGTTGTGTATGTGATGGTGTTATGGTGGGCATCTGCCCCCGGCAAAGGGTACTCCGTGCAGCGATTGCTTGCTACAAAAAGTGAACGAGACGCAAAACTTGCTTTTCTTTGGTACGCATTTTTGCATTATGTGATGCGACCATGGCCATGGATTGTTGTTGGCATCCTCTCTATGATTTACTTTCCAGAAGTTGAAGATACAGAACATGTCTTTCCGCTCATGATCGATCACTTTTTGCCAACAGGTCTTAAAGGAATCATGGTTGCTGCGATGCTTGCTGCGTTTATGTCCACAATCGACACGCATTTAAACTGGGGCGCGTCGTACATCGTCAATGATGTGTATGAGCCATATATCAAACCCAATGCATCGCCACGACATTATGTGTGGGTGGCACGATTCACCATGATCTTCATCATGGCAGCAGCGATTTTCGCAACGACACGGATCCCAGATATTCTCGGCGCTTTTAAGTTCATTGGCGTGTTCTTCGCAGGCATTGGCACGGTAATGATTGCTCGCTGGTTCTGGTGGAGAGTGAATGCTGCCACTGAACTCTTTGCACTTTATGCTACTATTATTTTTGCACCAATCGTCTTGATTTTTATTCCTGACCTGACAATTGATGGGGAAACTATTGATAGGTTTGGTCTCCGTATTTTAATTATGACAGTGTGCGTTTCAGCATTCTGGATTCCATTTGCAATTAGTAGTTCTAAAAGACCAAGCGAAGCGGCCATCGCTTTTCACAACAAAATGCAAATAGGCGGCTTTGGATGGAATCGCATCTCAAAAATTCCTGCAGAACTCACCGCAGGTCTTTACGAGTGGGTCGTGGTGATGGCACTCTTATTATGTATTCTGCTTGGTACGGGCAAACTGCTATTCCACGAATGGCTCGTTGGTGGCATACTCATTGCTGCAGCGACCATACTATTCATTCCGTTTATGTCAATTTTGCAACGGGCTCGAACAAGTTAAGTACACGCGCCCCACGCATCGATCACCATCAGCAAGTCGGTGACATCGACTATGCCATCTGCATTGATATCTGCATCGCAAGTAGTACATGTTCCCCAACTGTCAATGATTTCTAAAAGATCAGTAACATCGACAACATCATCACCGTTAATGTCTTCTGGGCAACTTGGCGCTGTTACCTGCACAATCCACTGCGAGTGACCCGTCATATGCTTCGATCGTGCAGTTTCATCTCGAACCCAAGGCGTTTGGTCAACAACATCTACTTCAAGAATATGGTTGCCCGCTGCAAGTGACAATTCTGAGAGGTCAACTTCAAGTTGATTTTGAAATGCATCAATCACTTCATCTTCAATTGTCCACGTAATTTGAAATGCGTGTGCAATGTCAACAGTGTCTACAAATACAGTGTCATTGTCATCAACATAACAACAAGGCGTTGCTTCATCAATAATGTCAACAATTTTATAAAACTCGATAATGAATGATTCAGCCGAAGGAAGATTAAATGGTCGACCAAGTGCACGCATCATTGAATTATTTGTGGGTCGATACACACCGTACTGGCAGTAGACCGCCCCTTCGTACGTATCAACAAGCCCATCCCACTGCGATTGATTTTCGCCAAGCCAAGGGGCCCACTTTGCCCCGTTGGATGCCATTGTTGCAGCATCGTATGTCGATGCATTTCGCGCAGATGGCTCAGACCCTGTGTAGGTATCATTTGTATAAAAGTATTCATCTGCCAAATTGCCGAGACTGTGTCCGAGTTCATGAATTGCCACGTCAGCTGCAGCGCTGTTTGCACCAGAGAATGTTGCAACGTTTGCAGAGGTATATCCAGCTCCCCCATACATCGAAGAGTTTGCAACTGCCAGAGCAATGTCTGCACTTGGCACATTGTTTGCATACCCCCACGCTTTACTTGTACTTACACATAAAAGCCGTTCGATGTTACTACACCAAAATGCCATGTCCATTGCAGTGTCTCGGTACGTTCCATACGGGTCATGATCAACGCCAGATTCATTTGAAATGACATCAACGCGGTGCACATTAAAAAGTCCTTGATATTCAGTAAAGGGTTCAATGCCAAGGAACGCCGCCATTGCTGTGTTTGCGTGTGATGCGTACGAACCAAGTTCACTCTCAAGATACCCATCGCCTACAAAGACTATGTCGATTCGGTTTGTGTTTGGCCCATTGTCCAGCAGCGTTGTAACTTCTCCAACGCCAGCACGAATAAGTCCATCCATTGGTTCCATTGGAAGTTGCAGTTTTCCACCAGTAAAAAAACCATCTTCTGTGACAGAATCGTAATAGACCGTATCCAGACCATGAGGGTCATCAGCCCCATAACTTGCAAAGGGTAGTGCGGAGGCGCCCAAAAATACAGTGATCATTATTGTTTGTTGTATTCTCACCATCCCACAATCATACTGCTTTTCAGGTGGAATCCAAGAAAATAAACTACCCCTAAGGAAAGTTTATTTTCTGAAACGGACAGGGCGGGATTCGAACCCGCGGTACCGGTATAACCAGTACGCCGGTTTAGCAAACCGG
>JABABS010000026.1 GCA_014238125.1 Phycisphaerales bacterium | reverse complement strand
TGGGCCTGTGGCGGAATTGGCAGACGCAGGGGACTTAAAATCCCCCGAGGATTAAACCTCATGAGGGTTCGAGTCCCTCCGGGCCCATTCGCCTAAAAACTAGTGGCCACCACACCCGCCGCCGCAACATCCGCCGCCCTGCGGACTAGCCTCGCTTTTTTTGCCAAGCAGAGATATAGCAGAAAGTTTGCGCATAACTCTAGTTTCCCTAGGGGTTACACCACAATCAATTTCCCCGCGGTCACAAAGCTCACCCCACGTGACCATTTCCTCGTTCATAGAATGGATCACTTCAACACTCTGGTCATTCTCTTCACAATAATATTCATATGTGGGCATGTGCGTATTCTATTGAATAATTTGACTTAAAAGAACAGACCCAAGGTCATGTAAATGACGATTGCAAGCAGCGCACCTGCTGGAATTGTGATCACCCAACTAATTGCAATATCCCGAACAGTAGTAAGGTTGATTGCACCAATACCTCGTGCAAGTCCCACTCCAAGCACTGCGCCAACGAGGGTGTGTGTGGTGGAAATAGGTAGTGCCATCTTCGATGCAATCACAATAGTCGTTGCTGCCCCAAACTGGGCACAAAAACCGCGAGACGGAGTAAGCTCAGTAATTTTCTTTCCAACGGTTTCCATCACCTTCCATCCATAGGTTGCTAAACCAATCACGATACCGGTACCGCCAAGAAGTAATGCCCACAGGGGTACGGTTGCTTTTGCCGCGACGAGTCCATCTTGCGCGGTTTGGACAGCTGCCGAGAGTGGTCCAATCGCATTGGCAACATCATTTGCACCGTGGGCAAACGCAATAAAACACGCCGTTAAAATTTGGAGATAGATAAAAATTCTCTCCGTTCGTCTAAATTCCGGCCTGCTCGAGCCTAGGTTTGCTCGTTTACTTGATGTGTCGGTTGTTGCCCGAGTAAGTTCAAGAATCGAATCAATCGTGCCTCTAGTATCTGAATCTGCAGCCCTTTGGGCTCGTAACAAGTGCTTTGTGCTTCGCTGCAGTGCCCTTGCCACGTACAACTCTCTTGCTTGTTGTTGTTCTTCTTCTTTGTCGTCCGATTTATAGTTTCTTAACAACACGTAAGACAGCAAGGCACCAACAAGCCCGACTCCGCTAGAAACCAAAAGTGCTGAAGAAAGTGATAGGTCAAGATGAAGATTTTTCAATCCCTTAAAGACCATGACTAACGTCATTATCATTAATACAATAAAAACCATATAGGGAGTAAATTTGCGCACTGCCTCCACGGGATCTGCCCTGTAAAAAACCCTGTGCAAAACAATTTGAAAAACAATAAAACTAATTGTTCCGCTCATCAGAGGAGAAATTACCCAACTTGCAGCAATCGAGCTTACTTTATCCCAGTGCACCGCTGACATGCCGCCATACACAATCCCAAAACCAATAATTGCACCGATTATTGAGTGGGTCGTTGAAACTGGCCACCCAAAACGTGAAGCAAACTGTAACCAAAGCCCCGCCGCAAGCAAAGCGGAGAGCATGCCAAATACAAAGGATTGTGGATCACCAGCAAACAGTGCGGGATCAACAATTCCTTTTCTTACCGTATCGGAAACGTGCGATCCAACAAAGAACGCCCCAGCAAACTCTAGAATTGCAGCCAAAATAACCGCTCGTTTAAATGTCAGTGCTCCCGAGCCAACACTTGTCCCCATAGCGTTGGCTACATCATTGGCACCAATATTCCATGCCATGTAAAAACCAAAGACAAGCGCAAGAACAATGAGTGTGGTTTGGTATTCCATTGAACTATTTCAGTGTTAATAACATCCGAACGCGATTGGCTAGTTTTTCAGAATAATTACTAATCCCAGCAATTTCATGGAGCAATCGTTGCCAAACAAAAAAATGACCTACAGAAAGTTCGTCTTCATGATCGAGAACCAGCTTCATCAATTTACGTTGCATGATGTCGCAGTTGTGTTCGGATTCTGCAACTGCATCAACCATTTCTACGACTCTCGTGGCCTCAATTCCTCCGAAACCAGACTCAATCAGCGCGTCGAGTTCACGCATGACATCCCTTGCCTTGTGAAACGCGTCTTTGTTCTCTTTAATATATTCCCCAAAGGGTTGAACGAGAGAATCAAGCATCTTTGCAGAACGAAGACTCATTAAAATACCGATGTCCTCTGCTTTGTCTGCAATAGAATCTTGCAAACTAAGAATTTCCAATAATTGACCTCGGTCGATTGCTAAAAACAATCCACGCGGCAAGTTGTTCCGAATATCGTTTTTTACAAGATCCGCCTTGTGTTCTAACTTTGATATTTCACGGGCGGTTTCTTCGACATTGGGATATTCGCCTTCTCTAATTCTATCAAGCAATGAGAACGCGGCCTCGACGCAGTCGGCGACTTTGTCGAGGTGCAACTGAAGTGGCACAAATGGTGATCGACCAAAAAGTCTGGCCATTGCGTTTACGGGCATGGGTGGTCTCCTCTGATTTTGGGACTATACACGGTGTGTGTTATATATGCAGAAGCGACCCTTAAAAGAGAACTTGAAGCTGTGTACGCAGCAACATTTGGTCTTTTTCGGAACCTGTATCATCTCGCCAACCATTGCCAGATGATATCCAATCTGCGGATGGGGTTCCGGCGCCACCGTTGGTAATAGTTTTTCCTGCCCATGCAACATCGGTTGTCCATTTAATGTTGTTGCTACCAGCTGTTGGCCAATAGTTGAAACCAATGCGAATGGCGTCCATGTCCATGTTGGATCCGCTCACTTCACCCTCTTGGTATTGGGCAAAAAGTTCAACATTGTCATTGGCCAAAAAACCGCCCTGCAAAAGCCAACCTGAGGAATCGACTTCATCTGCATTTGCTGTGTTTTTGCCTGTTGTTTCTACCATGTAGCCAAACACGTTCCAACCATCAGATCGGTACGAAACATCTACTGTCCAACCACTGCTTTCATTTGCGTTTGCGTTCCCATACTCAAATGTACCACCATCATTGTCGTAATTTTCATACGCAACACCAATGAGCCAACCACTCTTTGCACCTGATTTGGAAGTGAGATAATCAAAATCTTTCCAGCCCGCTTCACCAAAACGAAATTCGGTTCGTGCAACCCATGCGTTTGTTGGGGCAGAAAGCGCTGCTGTGTTGGATTGTCCTGGGCCATCTGTATATTGGACGATAATTTTAATGTCTTCGTTTTTCCACCCATATTCAAGCCCCTGTGACCATCCATACTTAAACGCGTTGTTAAGCATTGATGATTCAACGGCGAGTTTCTTACTTGATGAAATAATATTTTCGCGAAGGAAGTTTTGTTTGAACTGTCCAAACTTGAACCAACTGCCATCATCAAATTTTTTGCCTGCCCAAGCATCTTCGGTATTTGAACCCCCGCCGCGTGACCACGTTAAAGCAATTTTATACACCCAAGACGGGTCACCTATGTGGCCAGAAAATTTTATTTTGGTACGACGTTGTTCAAAACCGTGTTGTGAATCTAGGCCATTTGCATCGTTATACAACCATCGAGATTGAAGTTGTCCGTTAATTTTTAATTTCCAATTGCCGTCGGAAGATTGAAGAAATGCGCCTTTGCTGTAACCAGCATTCGCGCCGGTGCCCTGAAGGCTAGATCTTGTATCCGCGTCTGCAAGAACATCGTGAATCAAACTTCGAACCTGATCAGATCTTTGTTCGTTGAGCCACTGGTTATCTTGATTTTTAAGTTGTGCAACTTCACTCTGAAGCTCTACAACCATTTGCCGAAGTTCATCCACCGAAGCGGTTGTTGGGTTTGAACTTGCGTTTGCTGTTGTTGTCATTGTGCACACAAGTGCAAGTAGTTTGTACATCGATCGTCTCCTTGTTGATCTATGCCGTGTTGATGAAGTATGAATGATGGGATTTTATAGGAAAAAGAACTGAATGTGCAATTAATGCTAGCGAGTTGCCGTTTTGCCCAAGGCTGAGTATCCTGTCCATTCTCGGCCGAGTGCCCAAGTGGTCTAAGGGAACGGATTGCAAATCCGTCATTCGTGGGTTCGAATCCCACCTCGGCCTTCACACTCCTTTTTAGAGGTTGTTATGCGTGATTTTATAGTTTATATATTTCTAACAGTTCTGTTTTCGGGCACCTTGGCAGTTGCCGAGACACCAACTGTCTCCTTGATACGAGAGGGATCAAGGATCGTGGATGCAGAAGCAACACTCATTCTTTTTAGCGATGGATCACCAACTAGGGTTCAAGTAGGTGATGATGGTGTAGAGTTGGTTGTTTTTCCAAATACAAGGCTCGCTGAAATGGAGGGTGAAACTTCTAAAAAACAAAATACTCGGTTTCGCCTAAGTGGTGAAGTGTTTACGTATGACAGGGGTAACTTTTTGTTGGTGCGAGACGTGACAGCGATTGGTTCGTTTGCAGAGCGCAGATCACCCGCCGTTACGCCATCTTCGCCAGACGCTGAAGACGATTCAAATTCTTCTAATAACGATTCCGTTGAATCTATAATCGACGAACTCAAAGAAGCAACTGGTTCACTTACCAAATCTATTCGAAACGCAGCAAAGAAACCAATCAAAAAATCGTCGATAAGAAAAGAAGGTGGTCGAATTACAAATCGCAGGGGTCACGTTGTTCGGAACAACGATGGTGCCTGGGTGTTTGTGTTTGTTGCAGATGCAACAGGACTCTCTGACCCAGCGTGCACTGTATTGCCAAGCACTGCGTCCGAAAAACTTTTTAGTTATGCAAGCGGGGGTGGGTTTACAACTCCACTTTTAGTTTCGGGCGAAGTGTTAACGTACCATGGTCATAATTTTTTATTGTTGCGTTCTTGGCGCAGGGTACATACTGCTGATCATCTTGATGGATAACGCGGTGCCGAGGGGACCATTTTAATGTTATGAATTTTTGGCGGGTTTTTTGGTCGGCCTGTTTTTGGATCAGCAATTGGGGACGCGGCAATTGTTTTGATAATATCACCGCCTAGGACGGTTTCTCCAAAAGCACAATATTGACCATCAAGGCGGGCTGTTCCGCTGCGAGAAAGGCAGATGAAAAACTGGCAACCCGCGGAATCTGGATCACTTGCCCTTGCCATTGAAATTACACCAAAATTATGTTCAAGTGAACTTGGTTCTATTGGCAACCACCAACCAGAACTACCAGAACCCGTTCCGGTGGGATCCCCTCCTTGAATCACAAACGGTAACCCTTTGTTGGTGAGGGGAACAATTCTGTGAAAAATTGTGTTGTAGTAAAAACCACCATCAGCTAATTCCCGAAAATTCCAAGCGGTATTTGGTGCTGTGTCTGGTCGAAGTTTAATGTGAATTTCACCCTCGCTTGTTTCAATAATCGCATCTTTGCATTCATACACCCGCCAGCCATTTAGAATTGACTCTTCAAATTCATCGTCAATTGCTTCATCTTTCCAATCAACAATTTTGGTGTAAGAAGTTTTTCCGCCATCCTTCGAACTTTCTTCTACAACTGGAACAAGGCGAGAACGAAGTGGTTCCACAACAATAGGTGAGCCAATTGGTTTCTCATCTATCAAGAGTTGCGCCCACGCTGCGTTTTGCAAACTATTTATTTTTGGTATTCTTCTCAGTAAATCGTGCTGACCTTCTGTGATCGCAGCTGGTTTAGAAAGCACGTTGTTGTTTTCGTCAAGCAACACCACGTGTGCAATATCTTCCCCTTCTGGCAAATCAACTTGAACCATTACACTTCGATTTACACCGTTGTAAAGATGGTCTGGTGTAATTGGAGATGTGGAAACAAGACAATGGGCAATGAGTAATTCAAACATATAAGCATATTCCCTTTGTTTAAACGAATCGTCAACCCTGAAGTTGTAAAAGCAGTTTTTCTCGTACAGTTTTTGCGTCAGCGGCCCCACCACTGCGTTTCATCACTTCACCGACAAGCCTGCCAATTGCTGCGTTTTTTCCCGCACGAACATCCTCTGCTGCTTGTGGTTGGGCTTCGATTGCTTCTGTTACCCAAGAATCAATTGCTCCACCATCTGTCACCTGTACCAAATTATTTTCTTCTGCTAGATTTTCTGGGGTTTGGTCTGAGGAACAGAGCAATCCAAAAAGTTTATCTGCTGATGATGAGCCAACCTTGTTTTCTTTCCGAAGTTCGATGAGCCCAGCCAACTGTTCGGGGGTAATTCCAAGTTTGTTTACTTCACACTTATTCTCGTTGGCGTATTTTGCGCCAGCGTTCAGAATCCACTTTGCGCTTTCTGATCCGTTGTTGCTTTGTTTTACACATTGCTCAAAAAAGTTACAAAGGTCTGGTTCTGCGGTGAGCGCTAACGCGTCTTTTAGAGAAATTTTGTACTTGGATTGATATCGCAATCTTCTTGAAGCTGGAAGTTCTGGAATTGTTTCGTTCACTTCGTTAATCCATTCCCTAGAAATTGTTAGTGGAACAAGGTCAGGATCTGGAAAGAAACGGTAATCATGCGCATCTTCTTTTTTCCGTTGCATGACTGTTACTTGTTTGTCGTCATCCCAACCACGAGTGCTTTTTGCGTTTGGTCCCATTTCTTTTCCGTCTTCAAGCCATGCTTCGACTTGACGAGTTGTTTCGTGTTCAATTGCGCCAGCGATTGCCTTGAAGGAGTTTAGGTTTTTGATTTCAACGATCGGCGTGGCGTGTTCAACACCATCTTCTGTTGTGATGATCACGTTGATGTTTGGCTCAAACCGCATGTGCCCTTTTTGCATAACGCCTTCGGTGACACCGAGGTATCTACAAATGTCACGCACTTCCCGTGCATACGCGACTGCGTCTTCTGCACTGTGTAAATCTGGGGCAGAAACAATTTCGAGCAGAGGTGTGCCCGCACGGTTTAAGTCAACAAGCGATCCGTCGTAATGTTCACCGCCGGGAAGTTCATGGCCAAGTTTTCCCGTGTCTTCTTCAAGGTGAGCTCGAATAATTTTTACAGGTTTGCGATCTTCGCCAATTTCAACGACTCCGTTCATACAGAGTGGTTTGTCGAACTGGCTTATTTGATACCCCTTGGGGAGATCTGGGTAATAATAATTTTTACGATCCCATTTCGTAAAGTTTGCAATTGTGCAATTTAGTGCTAAGCCAACACGCATCGACATGGACACCGCACGTCTGTTGATAACCGGGAGCGATCCGGGCAACGCCATAACAACTGGGTCAACAAGCGTGTTGGGTTCAGCGTCGTATTGTTTGGGTGATGCAGCGTTTGGGGCTGCAGTAAACATCTTGCTTTCGGTAGCAAGTTCAACGTGTATTTCCATACCAATAAGAACCCGAGAGGAAGTAATTTTTGTCATTGCGCGGTCTCTGTAATTCCAAGGTCTGCTGTTGTGAAGAGAGATTGAAAGTTGTAACCTGCGGTTTCTACATTTTCTCTTGCGCCTTCGCACCGGTCGATAACTGCGATGATTGATAAAACTCTTGCGCCAATGTTTGTGATTGTTTCTGCTGCCTCAAGCACTTGGCCGCCCGTTGTTGCAATATCTTCAACAATCACCACTTGATCTTCTCGCTGAAGAATCCCTTCGAGCTGTTTAGCGGTGCCGTATTCCTTCTTTTGATTTCGAATAAATATGCAAGGAAGATCGCTCGCCATGGAGGCCGATGTGACGAGTGGAATACCACCAAGTTCGGCTCCTGCGAGAAGCGTTGTTCCTTCTGGAATCAACTTTGCGAAAAGCGGTCCAATTGCCCTGAGGATATCTGGTTTTGTCGAAAAAAGATACTTATCGATGTACCAAGTGGATTTGCGACCGCTTCGAAGCGTGAAATCTCCATGAAGAATCGCAGTTTCTGCGATGCGCTTGGCTAGTTCATCTCGTGTCATTCCTACATTCTATCAACCAAAGTCAGCACACCCAATGTGTACCGGTTACGCTTTTTGACCCCAAAAAGCGTAGCTAGCACACCTCTTGAAACACTTTTCCCGAAACTAGCTCGTGGGTAGTTTTTTACGGAGAAGGTGCTGCCCGATAAGACCAAAAGGAATCACGACGGTGAGTTCAACAACACGGTTTATGAGGTCAGCGATGAGCCCGAGTGCGATTGCAGAGGGAAAAACAGTCACCCACGAGGCAACTAATCCAATGACCCATTCGCGGCCACCGAGACCACCAGTTGGAAGGGGAAGCAATGACGCAATTGAACCAGCGGCGGCAAGCAATATTGCTGTTTCTATTGTAATTTCATAACTCATCAAATCAAAAATGAGCCAATAGCGAGTTGCAAAGAATAAGAGATCAAAATAACGATATATAATCGCGAGAGACCAACACCTAGTTGATTTCTGAGCAACAAAAGCACAAGAAATCAAAATTGGCAGACAACCTAGGTAGAGAATGTGCATGTTAAAGAGGTTGCTAACAATGGTCATGAGAAGAGCGGCGCCAGACACCCCCACGATGATTGCAACTGACTCAAAAAGAACTCGAAGTGATTTGTGTGCGGGTATTCCATTCACTTTACTGTGATACACCGTCCTGCCAATAAGGCCCGCTCGCATTGGAAGCCAGTTCAACATGCCGCTTGCCATCACTAACCAAAACATCTCTCCTTTTTCGATTGGTACGCTCCCCTTTTTCGCAATCCCAACCCTGTTCAACAACTGTCGAAAAGATTCACACACAAACCCTTGTGATAGAATCGTAATAATCACAAGTGACAAAAGAACACCTGCATTTGGGCGTTCAACTGAATCTATTGCCTTAGAGAGATCATCCCACCGGTTCCAAATTATAAAAACTGCTGCGGACAACAATACAACACTGACAATCCACCCAATAGTTCGCGTTATATTACTTTTCTTGGATTTCATTGTGAATCCTATTCATCACCAATGTTACCAAGCGCCTTGTCGCGTCTTTGATTCACCTTGTTTTCAACCCATCCATATACCCAATTTGCAATCATGTTAACCCTAGGATTCGCGTCTTCCATTGCAGAAAGAAGGCGTAAATTATCAAGCACCATGTCGTCAACCGTTGGTGAAATGAATCGCAACAACCATCCAATTGACGCAATCTCACTTTCGTCAACACCAGCCATTCCAATAAGGGACTCAAAAGATGGATCTCTCGACATAACCGAAAGAACCCACGCTTTTGAGTAGACACCAAGGCTTGGGAATTTCATCAAAATAGCCGCAACTGCCTCATCCTGAAGTGGGTGGCGTTCACCTTCTGGAATTTGAACCACCTCCTCTCCAGCTGGTGGCGTGATTGCTGGTTCGACAACCTGAATATGTGTGTCATCTCCCACAACCCAAGTTAAAAGAACAAGCGAAACTAGGTCGTCTGGAGAATCCATTTCGTTTACTTGAGCAATCGCTTTTTCGAGCCAAAGGTTCGTGAGTTTAACGCCTTCAACACGCAACTCTATTGGTTTTGATCTTGAACCAAGCATGGATGGTTCGTAGACCAGTTCTACATCACCTTGTATGTTTTTTCCCGTCCGAACTAAAAAATTTGAAATTGCGTAAAACTTTAGAAACCCGCCACTGACCGACCATTCGTTAAAAACTGATCCGACCCAGTAATTTCTTAGGTCTACCAAAACTGTAATTCTTTCTCTAGGGTGTAAAATTAATTTTCTATCTATTGGAATAATAATAGGAATAAGGTTGTTTATTGTTCCACCTACAACTTGGGCCTCTGCCTCGAGTAACACCGTTGGCTGAATAGGGCCTTGTTGCGAGATCTCCATCGGTAATAGTCCGCTGTTGGAAATTTGTACCTCAACCAAAATAGGTTGGTATGGGTCTATATTTGCCGACACAGCCTTTGCACGAACATTTAATGCCATCGTTGGATTTGTTACATAAGTATCAATTACTGCGGGAATATCGTCAATCATCAATTCTAATTGCTCGGTGTCTGCACGCGCGACAATTTGTTGTCCTAAAATTTTCTCGAGTTGATTGCGAGACCAAATACCCAAAAGAGTTCCCGCGCTATTTCTGGCTACTTGCAAAAACATTTTTGCGGATTCTTGTGTGCGACCTTGTGCAAGCAATACCGACGCGAGACCAACAGCAACGGTGTCGTTCTTGTCGTTCAATGACAAAAATGTTTTTTCTGCCACATCTAAATCCCCCAAACGAAGTGAACCCCACCCTTCGATTAAATCCTTTTCTGTTTGGGAAACCGTGGTGTGCAGTTCTGCCATCGAGATAAACTTTTTCGAATCTTCTACCAAATCTCCAAGCCAAACAGATATCCAAGCGGCTTGCAAACAGTTTTCTTTAATCAGTGCCTCTTTGTTTAATATTTGTGGCTGATTTTCTATCACAAGCAGGGTTGAAGCAAACGAATCCAGCGCCTGTCTTAACGACCATTGTGACCCTTCTTTTTCCATTCCAGAATAAATTGCCGCTTTTATTGTTGCTAATTTTGGCGCAAGTGGCGAGTGAATTCTTGCAAGTTCAAGGGGGGTGACTCTCGGCTGTTGGTCACGAATAGTTTTTCTAAACTTTTTATCCGCTACCTTTTGTCTTGCTGCAATAATTTTTAATGCCGACTCAATATCTCTTGCACCCCAGTGAGACATCACCATGTCAGATAATAAATTGTTGTTAACTACATTTGGTTTTCCTGCATTGTCTGCCAAAGCAATATCATAAACACGGCTTGCTGATTCATATGCTCCATATGACATGAGTAATTCTGCGAGAGACACCTGCGTTGTTACATCCCGCAGGTTTGCTAGCATCAACGAAGTTAATAATTCAACTCTTCTATATGGGTCTGCCGATTCGTCGCCAAAAAAACCAACTGCTACAGCTGTTGCATCTGTGAAATATGGATCAAGTGCGACTGATTCAGCAAGCCACCTTGCAAACTGCTGTTTGTCTCCAAGTTGCCTTTGTAACATTGCCGAGTCAAATGCAAGCCTCGACGCTACGTGTTGATTTAATTTTTGTTGGCCTTCTGGTGATAACAGTTGCTCATACAGTGCAACTCGTTTAGGCGCGGTATTAAGGGTGTCAATCGCATTCCGAAGGCGGGCGAGTTGCAAAGGTGTTTCGTCTGGATACAACCTCAGTAGCTCTCGTACCCCACGTTGGTGCATTTCGGGGTCGTCTGAAATCGTTGCCATTTCAATCCACGCTCTCCAAACACCAGGATCGTTTGGGTTAATTTCTGCTGCCGTCTCGATTAAAGCGACTCCAACATTAATTCCTTTTACATCTAGGGGTTCTTGCTGGAGAACCGTGCGAGCAATTCGGAGAATTTCTTCTGAAAGGTGCTGTGATGCTGTTCTTTCGATCTCACTGCGAGAAAAATCGTCTGCATAAATATTGCCACATACCAAGGCTAATAACAGCGCGAAGAGGTTGATTTTAAAGACTAAACTGTTTTGGATAAAAAAAATCATAAAGCGGTCTATATGCTACACGGTAGTGCATTTTAACTTGCTTATATCGGCAAATTGATGCTCTTGGGTAAATCGTAGAGAGGAATCGCCAAAAGCCGTTGACACCACGCATTAGCATTGTTAATTTCGTCACCTCTCACGGGAATCCAATAGAATACCTAAAACCATTTTACTTATGATTAATACTAAAAAAACAATCCTCCTTGCTCTTTTGATAGTCTCGACAACTGCTGTCGCCCAACCTTCATTTAGAATTACATCGTTTATTAGCCATCGCGATCTCACAGATCGACAAAAAGCCGATATTCAGAGGTATACGCAAGGTTGGACCGCAGAAATGTTCACCGACAGTGCGGATGGGCTTAGTGAAGCAAGGCGTGGTCTTTCGGAGCCGTTGGATCAACGGTGGGCAATGTCAAATACCGCAAGGATGCATTACTGTGAATCACTACTCACTTGTTTTGAACCTATTCTCTCAAAAGAAAACGACAATGAATTAGCATCTGTAAACGCCTTACAGATATTGTCGTTGCTAGGAACCGAACGAAGCGTTACTGCGATTATGCGACACGTGAGTAACTCTTTTGAAGACAGAACCGCTCTTCGCCAATGGGCTGCCGTGGGATTAGAAAATAGTTTTAAAACTGGTCGACTACCACTTACTCGAATTACAAGTGGTGCAATTTTATTAACTGACGCCGCTTCAAGAGAACCGGTTTGGTATGTTGCTTCAAGGCAACTTCAAGCATTAGGTTCGCTTGGAACCACTCCTGGATTACGCAGGTCTGAGTTAGTAGAACTTCAAAAAACTGCATTTGAATTGCAGGTTAAAGCGGTTTCAAACATACTCGAGGATGTTTCTGCGAACAAAGTAGCGAGTCTTCGAATGCGACCGGTCCATTCTGGGTTGTCGTCTTTGAGACTCCAACTGATTGAGCCAGGTGTTGATTCGGAACTCAAAGAAGACACGATTAACAGCCTTATTCCTGTGTTAATACGCGTTCTAGAAATATCACTAGAACAGTCAAACGATGCAAAAAAGAGTAACGATCTTCTTGTTGCTTATGGGGGGGTAATTGAAATTGCGAACAAAATGTTACAGCGGTTTGTTGGTGGTCAACACCCTGTAGATGTTGACATTCGCGAATCATGGGAATCCGGAGATACGCAACCCTTGTCAGACTCTATCTCATATTGGCACGGTCAAGTTTCTTCAAAATAAAAAACTGTGTATAAACTCCTCTTACCTGTCGCTACTCTTATTGCGGTGGTCATTGCGTTGTTTGCATTTGAAACCGAGGATTCAAGAGCTGATTTTGTTTTTATAAATCGTGGAGATATTTTTACATTAGACCCACAGCGAATGAGTTGGTTGAACGATATGCAAATGGCATATTGTTTGTACGAGGGGTTGGTTCGGTGGAACCCTAATGATTTTTCTATAGAACTTGCTGCGGCAGACTCAGTTGAACAAAGTGAAGATGGCTTGTCGTACACATTTCATATTCGTAACGATGCCAAATGGAGTAACGGTGCACCCTTAACTGCTTATGATTTTCAATACGCTTGGATGCGGTTATTAACTCCTGATTTCGCTTCTGATTATTCTGATTTTTTCTTTTCAATAAAAGGGGCTCGATCATATTGGAAATGGAGAACTGAACAACTTGCAAATCAAACAAATTTGTCTATCGATCAACTTTCAAGCATGTTTGGGGAAATGGTTGGGATTACCATTGTTGACCCAAACACTATTCGGGTTGAACTCGAGGAGCAAATTCCCTACTTTCTCGACCAACTCGCACTTGCTGTGTGTAGCCCGGTCTATAAACCTTGTGTCGAGGGATGGAATGTTAGTGAAGCCGATTCTGACAAACTGCTTTCGGGTGGGTGGCACACCATTAGCCCGCCAACAATGAATAATCGAAAATGGTTAAAAATTGATGAAACCACATGACGGCTGAAACAAAAACACGAGTGGGCGCGGCCAAACACGCTTATTAGCAATGGTCCCTTCATGCTCGAAAGTTGGAGATATAAGCGTGACATGAAACTCGTTCGCAACCCGTTTTTTCATACTCCAGACCAAACAAGCCTTGATTCCATAAAAGCCATCACCATCGCAGACGCAAATACGGCAATTATGGCCTTTGAATCGGGGGGTGCAGATTGGCTCAATGGTGTAAATGCAGATTATCAGGCGGACATGCTACAACAACAGTCGCTTGGGGAGAGAACAAACATACACGCCCTGCCCACTTTTGGAACTGATTTTTTCTCTTTTAACTGTCGGGAAAAACTAAATAATGGAGCTGTAAACCCATTTCACGATTCTGCTGTTCGCAGAGCTTTTGTTTTTGCAACGGATCGAACAGCAATTGTAAAACACGCGACAAGATTACTTGAGCCTACGGTTTCAAGTTTTGTACCACCACATTCTATTGATGGATATGAAACTGTTGTTGGAATTGGATTTGATCCCACAAAAGCAACTGCTGAACTTGAGGCGGCGGGTTGGAAAGATCGTGACGGTGATGGCCTTATTGAAAATGGGACGGGTGAGTTATTTCCCGTTGTAGACGTGTTGTACACCACAAACACACCTCGCTATAAATGGGTTGCATTAGAGTTGCGTGATCAGTGGCAAAAACGATTGGGAATTAGAGTTGAACTTCGGGGTACAGACAATAAATTTTTTAGTTCTGACCTAAGAAGTGGTAATTTTATGATCGCAAGGGGTCGATGGTATGGAGATTATGGAGACCCAACTACGTTTTTGAATGTATTTAGATCAAACAACGGTAACAATGATCGTGGTTATGTAAACAAAAAGTTGGATGACGAACTTGACCTTGCAACTCTTGAATTAAACCCTAAAAAAAGAATGAAAATGTTGCATGACATTGAAAAAACGTTGTTTACTAAAGAGGTTCCAATGCTTGTCATTTGTCAATTGTTGCAATTATATATGTACGAACCCGAACGCGTCAGTGGCCTCACAACTCACCCAAGGTTAACGCAGCAATTGTGGAGAGTCAATGTTAACTCGCCCGGGGATCAACAAATCGATATGCCACATCAACAAGTAAATTAAAGAGTATCAACATTGTTGCGTATACCAAAACAATTCCCATGAGCACGGTAATGTCTTTACCGAGAACCGCGTCAACAAAATGTGTTCCAATTCCAGGAACCGCAAACACTTTTTCAACCACAAACGAGCCAGTCATTGCCGCGGCTGTTGCGGGTCCAAGGTAACTCAACACGGGTAAAAACGCGTTCTTAAGTGCGTGTTTCATCACAACAACTCGCTCTGGCAACCCTTTTGCCCGTGCCGTTCTTATGTGGTCGCTTGCAAGTTGTTCTATCATGCCACTTCGTGTGAATTGCGCGATGTATGCAGCAAATGGAAGACTCAGTGTAACTGCGGGCAATGCAATATGTTTCCACGTCCCCCAGCCACCAACAGGAAACCATTCGAGCCACACCGAGAAAACAAGAAGCAACACAACGCCAACAACAAATGTGGGGATACTGATTCCAACAAGTGAAATTAAGATTGTTAGCACATCAATCCGTGACCGTGGCCAAGCTGCGCCCAAAACCCCCGCTGTAATTCCCAAAACAATTGCAATAATAATGGCCGAAAGGCCAAGAATAATCGAAACAGGAAGTTGGCTTGCGAGTATTTCGTTGACTGTCCAGTTTTCATGACGAAGGCTTGGCCCAAAGTTAAAAACAGGACCATTTCGATCGCCAGATAACCACGCTACGCCACTCGCTTTCCAGAGATAACCTGTGTAAAAATCAACAGGATCGTTTAAATTGTAATTTTCTGCCATCGCCTCCATCACCTCTGGTGGTGGCCTGCGGCCATCTTTTTCAAGCGGGTTTCCAGGAATAAGCCACGCGAGTGCAAATGTTGTTGTGTACACCGCAAATAAAATAATTGGCAGTTGTATTAATCTCCATACAACAAGCTTGGTCATTGTTGCATCTCGCGAATCAAACTCCGAACTTCGCACGATCGCCAAGTTGTTCCGCGATTCGTATGAGTTGATTATATTTTGCGGTGCGGTCGCTTCTACACGGCGCACCTGTTTTTATTTGTCCACAATTTGTCGCAACAGAAAGATCTGCAATTGTGGTGTCTTCGGTTTCGCCACTTCGATGACTTAACACTACTGTGTAATTATTTTTGTGTGCAAGTTTTACTGCTTCAAAAGTTTCGGTCAACGTGCCAATTTGATTCACTTTAACAAGAATTGAATTCGCGCTGCCGTCACTTATCCCTCTACCTAAAAACGAGGGGTTCGTTACAAACAGGTCGTCTCCCACTAATTGAATTTTGTTCCCAAGCCGCTCTGTTAATTGTTTCCATCCTGACCAATCGTCTTCACCTAAGCCATCTTCGATAGATCGAATTGGATATCGATTGCACCAATCTGACCAAATGTCAATCATCTCCTTAGAGCTGATCACCTTTTCGGGTTCACTACTGAAGAAACAATAGCCCTCCTTGCCAAGTTTTCTTGCTTCACTCACAAGCTCACTTGTTGCGGGATCTAAAGCCACAAATATTTGCTCGCCCCAACTGTACCCCGCCTTGTCAACCGCTTCTTCGATTACCCGAAGTGCATCTTCATTGTCAGAAAGATTAGGAGCAAAGCCTCCCTCATCACCAACGGCGGTAGAGAGACCACGGTCGTGTAAAACGTTTTTTAGTGTGTGATATATTTCAACACAAGCCCGAAGAGCTTCATTAAAATCATCGAATCCCCACGGCTGGATCATAAATTCTTGAAAATCAACCGTGTTGTCAGCGTGTTTTCCACCATTAAGAATGTTAAACATGGGTACCGGAAGAACGTGTGCGGTGGCTCCTCCTAAATATTTGTACAGTGGTTGGTTTGTTGCATTTGCCGCTGCGTGCGCGACTGCCATAGAAACTCCAAGGAGTGCGTTCGCGCCGAGGTTGCTCTTGTTTTCGGTTCCATCAAGCGCGATCATTGCATGATCAATATCAGCCTGGTCCAAAGCATCTTTTCCTAGGACAGTGTCAGAAATTTCCTTGTTAATGTGAGATACCGCACTAGATACACCCCTTCCGCACCATAGATCACCACCGTCACGAAGTTCTACTGCTTCGTTTTCCCCCGTACTTGCCCCAGATGGTACCGCCGCACGACCAAAACCACCTCCACCGAGCGTAACCTCACACTCCAGGGTTGGGTTGCCTCGTGAATCGAGAATTTGTCGTGCGTGAACTTTAGTTATTAATGTTGTCATAAGTTGAAACTCACAAGAATAGAATCATACCGTAGTGAGGAATTCTATATTGGTGGTTTAAGTAGTTGCTTCGTATTTTGGTTTTTTTCCCATGAGTACAGCATCGATATCTTTCACAACCCACCCCATGTTCTTCATTGCAGTAGCGGTTTTCGCAGCAATGTGCGGATACAGGTTTGCATTATCAATTCCAATTAGCGGGTAATTTGGGGTGAACGGCTCATTGATGTGTACATCTAGAATGGCAAACGCTTGTGGGTTTTTTGTGAGGTACATCGCCAAATCGTTTGAATTGACGACAAACCCACGGGAAGTATTAATAAATATAGTATCTGTATTCATTTTAGAAAACACGCTTGCGTCAACAAGGTTGGTGTTTTCTGCGCGGCCATCAACATGTATAGAAACAACGTTACTCTCTTCTAGTAGTGTTTTCATGTCAACACATTGGCATCCAAAATCTTCTTCAATTTCCTTGATATCAAAATAGAGAACTCGGAAACCAAGACCAGTTGCAACTTTACCTAGCCGAGACCCAACCCTACCAAACCCAATGATGCCCAAAGTAGTTTCATTAAATTGGCGTGGACTAATTGATTCTTCGCGGTGTAATTTCCACGCATTAATATCTATAGCTGTTGTTATCTTGCGCACCGACCTTAGTTTTGAAAGCATTGTAGATAATACAAACTCGACCACGGCTTCGCTATTTGCTTCGGGGGTGTGTACAACCCGAATGTTATTTTGATTACAACCCTGTATGTCAATATTATCAACCCCAACACCCGCCCTGCCGACAACTTTGAGATTGCGTGCCTTTTGTATAAGAGACAAATCTACGGTTGTATATGTTCGAATAACTAACCCGTGGGCCTGGGGGAGAAGTTCATTAAACTGAAGTGAATCAGATGGACAAATGTGCAAATCGACTCGTCCTGCCAACCAATCACTGCAAACCTGCGGGATATTCTCGGTTTGAATAACAAGTGGGGTCATCGCTATATGGTACTAGGCATACGAGTGTAAACCTGAAATCGTAAAATTGATAATAATCCAATTAAAAAGCATTACGGCGCACCCCAGAAGTGCGAGCCATGCTGTCCAAAGACCTTTGTCCTTCACTTTCATACGGGTGTGAATCAGTACAACAAATATTACAAATGTATTAAGCGCAAATACTTCTTTCGGATCCCAGCCCCAAGGCCTTCCCCACGAGTGATCCGCCCAAATTGCGCCCATCACAATTCCTGCCCACAGCAGGATAAATGAGAGTTCGACAAGAATCATGGTCGCGCCATCTAACACGGCACCAATGTTGTTGCCAAGGACAGGTTTTCCACCCTTTCGTTTTTCAACCAGAGATGCAACACCACCAGCCTTTGCGAAATCATTTGTTCCATTCACTCCTTTAATTTTTTGAACACCACGTCGTATTAAGTAAAAGACACCCGTAACCGACGCGACAAAAATAAGGCAGTAAGAAAAAATAATAAAATTTACGTGAATATACAACCACACGTCGTGTAGAACCGGCATCTTGTTTGAAATATGTGGATTCAGTTCGAGTGGGTAAAGTCGAACCGCGAGCAGTGCAACCATTGCAGTGATCGCCGCGGCGAGTGGCAGTAAGTATTTCATTGCGGTTTTACGGAGATAAAACTCGATTAAAACAGCAAACAGTGCGCCCATACACGCAGAGGTGGTAATCGATTCAAACATGTTGGTATTTGGATATCTACCAGATACATACCACCGCCAGATCACGGCAATGATATTGAGTAATACCGCAAGATAGAAGAATGTCATGCCAACTCGACCGATGTTTTTAAATCGATAGACGAACGCCATGAGCAACAGCACCACACTTACAAGATAAACAAGCCAAATCAACGTAAGGTTTCCAAGTCGAAAATACATACTTTCTAATTTTAATTTTCCCGCTTTTGGATAAGCACTAGTACCAGCACCAAGGGCGGGTATTAGTTTTGAAAGAACTAAAATTTCTTGATTCGCTATTTCTACGTCGCCTGTTTTCCAAGCTTCTGCCATGCGTTTCCACGAATCAATAATATTTTCGTTTTCAACAGTATCAAGTGTGTTCCAAGGGTCTGCATTACTCCCACTCTTGGGTGGAATTATTCTAAAACTAGACCACAGATTCCTCGGGTCACTCGCCCTAATTGCTGCATCTATCACTTCTATCGAATTTGCATACCTTCGGTTATCGCGTCGCAAGCGAATCAAAAGTGATTGCACGGCTGGGGTTTGAAGAGATTCTCTTGAAATCAAACCCGTTTCCATAAATCTGGCTAGCCGATCATTACTAGTAGGATCAACCGTATGTAATTTGCTTGCAATGCTAGCGCGTAGACCTTTGTGCTTGACATAAATAAAGTCGCTGTCAATGTATCGATTTGGTCGCAACATCATGTCAAAATACGTAAATGCTGCGCTTTGCCCTTCGAATTTTTTTGTCCCCATAATAAAGGGCATATATGAACGAGCAAAGGTTTCATAAGATTTTACACGTCCTTCTGTAAATACCGCAACTTGATCCCCCCAAGGTGCCATGTCGACCTGCTCTTCAAATGTTGGGGGCTGAGACGCAAGTGAAGAGGCTGTTAAAACGAGCAAAAATAAAGAGGTAATCATTTTTTTCATTACGCAACACCTTCATAGATCGCTTGTTGTCGCTTACGCTTAATCGTTGGTTTTACATAAAAAGCCCAAATCATCCCAGAAACAGTGAGACAACACCCAAACAACATAGGAAATATTCCAAATCTATTTCCAACACCCAAAACGGTGTAGTTGAGGCCTGGCGAATCGCTATCAGGAGGATCCCACTGTGATTGAAAAAACCAGTAGTTTCCATAGCTTTTTGGATCATTCACACTCACAGACGCTTTGGTTTCATCGCTGCCCATAAAACGTATGTGGCTTCTCCAATTCAAAACACTTGAAGTTCTTCCCGAAAATCCACCAACATGAGAATCAATTTCAAATGAGTCAAGCGCAATTGGAGCGGGAAGTTTTTCGCTTCTGCGGGAAAACAATACCTCAAACGTTCTCCCATCTGATAACTTTATTGATGTTGGTTCATAGCGAAACCTGTGCACTTTTTCGTTTTCAGATTCAAACGGATATTGATGAAATGAAATCCATGAAGTGCTTGGACCGCTCGGTGTTGGGATTTCTAATTTAACCATGGAATAAAAATTACTTGCACCTACATCGCGTTGAGACGGTGGAACAATTGTTGGTTTTGTTTCGCTTTTGGTTCTGGGCTCAGCACGGGTTAACACAATTGTCACCTCTTTAGTAAGACGTACCGGTTCGCCAATAACCAAACTGTGGTATTCAGGTTCGGTGTCATCAATTCCCATAAGTAAGCCATATGTATCTTTTTCAATCCCTCCAACAACGGTGATGGGCGATCCGCCTGGCGAATATTGCATAAAAATTTCGTCATCTATAAAAGCAGCGCCACTGGAATCATGTTCCACATTTTCAATGACATCTCGGTTCAACTCCGCTTTATCAAATACCCACCGTTCCCACTGAAGTTCACCTTTTTTAATTTCTACTTGCGCGAGGGAGACCACTATCCCAGAAATGTGGAGGTTGTTTTGAACCGATTTAATTTTGTATGAATATTCCGTATCTCCAATTTGAGAAAACGATTCACTGTTAGTAACTGGAACCTTGTGTTCATTACCATCAATTGTGCACAGAATTGATGGTTTAACATTTTGTCGAACGGTTTCTAATTCTGCTTCGTTTTCAAGCCAGATAAATGACATGAGTGTTGCATCAGCCGTGTTCAGTGTTGAGTCGAATGCATACATTTCAACTTCTTGTTTTGTGTCGTTGTTTTTTTGAAGCGTTACCCACACAACTGGAAATAACTCTTCTCCTTTCACGGTTTTTCTGTCTGGAAATGCGTATCGAAGATAGCCTGTCACAACAATGTCTTGTTGAAGCGAATCTTTTTCACTAGTTGGTGAAAGGTGTAGTGAAAGTGGTTGTAACTCAGGTGGTTGAGCGAACCACACATCATCAAGGGTTGAAACATGATCATTAAAACGCGGAAGATTTTCTATTGGTCGCTCCATCCAATCGCCCATGGGTTTACCCCGTGCTGATAATTCTCGGGTGTATATAGCTGCACTCTGGGTCACAAAAAACCTGTCTTTGAAATCTGGCACAAGTTGGATTTGTATAGAATCATCTGCAAGAGCAGTGCCTAAAACCTTTTTTGCCCTTGCCATGGGTTTTTTAGGATCACCCGTTGTAACTATGTCTTCTGTATATTCTGGATACCCCAGAAGAAGTTGACGAATAAATTTTGTCTCTTCTGGTCCCTGAACAGAAACAGAGACTGCGTATACTTCCTTGCCTATATCAACACCAGACATAAGTTCCCAGTGGGGATTTAAATCCGAAATGGTAAAAAACCAATCACTAACCTGAATAGTGTTCGCTGGGGTTGCAAGCATTGAAGCGGTTTGTCCATCTGGTGTTGTTATTTCTATTCTGCTTCGAGAAATAACAACATCACCCTCAATCTTGTTGGCAAAATAAACAACACTGCCAATTACCAAAGTAATCACTCCACTGTGTATTGACCAAACACCAACTGTTAATATATTAATTGGAATTCTACGGACAGTAACTATAAACATGTTCAAGCATAGGGTTGCAACAAGCCACTTAAATGGCCACCAGTGAAACCACTCAAATTCTGTCATTTCAAACGATTCTCGGATGTTCACCCAAGTCTGCGGTTCCCAAATTTCATAACTTATTGGAACGCCCGAGGATCCAATAGAGGAATAGACAAACAATAGGCAAAGTGTTGTGATCCCGAACCACACTTTTGTAAAAAGATCAATCAACGCAAGAGAAACAAATATTGGTATTAATATATACCACCACAAACTGCCTATTTCACCAGATCGCCAAAACAATAAACCCAAGGTTGCCGCTGGTAACAACCAAAGTAAACTACCTGGCCATTTAAAGAGAGGTTTTGGTTTTAGCGGCATTTGTTAACCTTTATCGTAGTTGTACACGCCTTGGCCAGATTTGTCACCAAGGCTTCCCGCTTCAACCAATGCTACAAGTTTTTCGTTTGGAAGATATTTTTCGTTCTGGTTTAAACCCTTATACATAACCATCATAATATCTCTACACACATCAAGCCCAATGTAGTCTGCCAAGCGAAGAGGTCCCATTGGAAATGCGCAACCAAGTTTCATGATTGAATCAATATCCTTTGGTTCTGCCACGCCATCAGACCACGCATGAAAGGCTTCGTTAATCATTGGCATAAGTACACGGTTTGAAACAAAACCAGCAAAATCGTTGGCTAAAACAGGCACCTTTCCCATTAATTCAGAAAGCGCAACTGTCGCCGCGGTTGTTTCTTCGCTCGTGTTATCACCCCTTATCACTTCAACAAGTTTCATAACAGGAACGGGATTAAAAAAATGCATTCCTATCACACGGTGTTCTGCTTCTGGAACAGCGGAGGCGAGATCTGTAATTGAGATAGATGATGTGTTTGTTGCAAGAACAACTTCGTTGCCAAAGTTTTCCTGCATCTGTGTGAATATTTTTTTCTTAATTTCCACATTTTCGGTTGCTGCCTCTACAGCCCACTCAGCACCCGAAGCTTCTGACATGGATGAAACGTATGAGAGTCTTGCAATCGCTTTGTCCGATTCGTCTTGTGTCATTCGTTCTTTTGACACAGCGCGAGCACATTGTTTTTCGTGATAAGACTTAGCTCTACCTAGTTGGTCTTCATTAATATCAATGATCACTGCTTCAATACCGTGCGTCGCCGCAGTGAGCGATATACCACTACCCATTGTGCCCCCACCAACCACTGCTATTTTTTTTGTAGACATTGATCAATCGTTCCAATTTCTTAGTTCACTGCCAGTGTACTTTGCTAGTGGGCGAATAATTCTATTGTTTTGGTGCTGCTCCATAATATGAGCACACCAACCCGTAATTCTTGCAACTACAAATATTGGTGTGTATTGTGGAACAGGAATTCCCAATGCGTAATACGTCATGCCGCAAGGAAAATCAACATTTGGAAATATGTTTTTGTCCCGCAACATAATCGCTTGTACTTCGTCACCAAGATCAAACCATTTTTTTGCATCCTGGTTTGCCGTGGCGCAATATTCAAGTCCCCATTTTCGAAGTATTCCGGCACGATGATCGCCGTTTTTATAAACACGATGACCGAAACCCATAAGTTTTTTCTTTGTTTCAAAAGCGTTTTGCATGAACTCGTCCGCGGTTGTGCCGTTTTCAACCTCTGCCATGATTTCCTGGAGCATTTTCATTGCAGCTTCATTAGCACCACCGTGCAAATTACCTTTGAGGGCCCCGATACCACCACACACACAAGAGTGTAGGTCTCCGTTTGTCGAAGCAACTACCCTGCATGTAAATGTTGAAGCATTAAAGTCGTGTTCCGCATACAAGATAAGTGAAACATCCATCACTTTTGCCGCTGATTCGTGTGGTTTTTCCCCAGACATACACCACAGCAAGTTTGCTGCGTGATCAAGATTTGGATCTGGATCGACAGGAACCTTTCCATCAAGTGCCATTTGGTGTGTACCAATACACGTTGGAATTTGTGCAAGAAGGCTCATCGATTTTCGCATGTCGTTTTCAGCACTGTTGTCTTCACATACGGGGCACATATGTGATAAAAGTGAAACTGCCGTTCGAAGGACGCCCATTGGGTGCGCTTCTGGTGAATTTTTTGCAATATGTATAATTGCTTCTTTCACGCTTTCTGGAATTTCTCGCATCGATACAAGTTGTGCTTTGAATTGAGCAAGTTCTTCGCCCGTTGGCTTTTCACCATTCAATAGTAAATATGCAACCTCTTCGAACGTTGCGTTCGCCGCCAAATCTGCAATTTCATATCCTCTGTACATCAACTGTGTTTGGTTCACAGCACATACTGAGGTGTCGCCAATCACTTGGCCCGCAAGGCCTCGTTGGTCAGTGGGTTTATTTGTTGTTTCTTTTGTTTGTGTCATAGGTAGTCTTTCCGCAATCCACTTACAACCAATTGAAGTGGTCTGCGCCCCATATTCTACCTGAAAAAATGGGTCTTATGTACCTTTGAATTTCCACGGCTCACCGGGGACATAATCAAGGGTGTCATATAACTCTTGCCTTGTTTGCATTGTGGATTCAAACACTTCAGCAGATCCTGTTTCGTGCAACAGAGATAAACTACGAATTATCGCACCCATCGCAACCCGCTGCATTGTCACAGGATAGATCACAAGGTTGTAACCAAGTGACTCAAACTGCTTTGCCGTTAGGTGTGGTGTTTTTCCAAACTCGGTCATATTCGCAAGTAGGAGCCCTGGGCACTCTTCTGCAAATGTATTAAATTCATCTTCAGATCGAAGGCCCTCTGGAAAAACCATGTCGGCACCTGCTTCTCGATATGCACAACCGCGATCAATAGCCATCGACAGTGAATCTGTACCGCGAGCATCTGTACGAGCAACCAAAATGAATTCTTTGTCTTGTTTACTGTCTACTGCAAACTTAATTTTTTCAACCATTGCCGATTGAGAAATAAGTGTTTTTCCATCAAGGTGCCCACACCGTTTTGGAAACTCTTGGTCTTCTATGTGTAAACCAGCCGCACCGTTGCTTTCATATTCCATGACCGTACGAGAAATACTTTCAATTTCTCCGTATCCCGTATCAGCATCTGCGATGACTGGAAGTTGGCTCGCAGAAACTACTTCGCGAATAGTGCGGCACATTTCCGTTAAAGAGATCAATCCGATATCTGGATATCCCGAAGCGTTCGCTGTTGCGCCACCACTGATATAGCAAGATTCAAAACCGGTTTTTGCAATCGCCGCTGCGACCAAACCGTTCCATGCACCCGGACACATCACAACGCCCTTAGCCATTTTTTCCCTAAGAATTGCTCCAGCGTGTGTCATTGTGAATATTTTACATCAACAAGCTCAGCAGCGTGTTGAGGCGGCGTGGATATAAACATTTTCACCGAGGCAACAAGTAAAACAACACCAAGAATCATTCGTAATCCTTGGTGCCCGAGCCTTTGTGAACCAAAAGATGCACCAACAACCCCACCAACAACCGCCGCGATAGCAAGTGGAAACATGAAAGACAAATCAACTGGAAGCCCCTTGTTAACTACAGCGATTCCACAGAGACCAGCAACTGAGTTCACCAAAATAAAAGGGGCGCTTATGGCCGCTGTTTGTTTTGCTGTTGCCCAGCCAAGCAGTAAAATCAATGGGCTTAGAAAAATACCTCCACCAACTCCAATAATGCCACTTGGAAAACCAATAATCACACCCGTAATGATGATCAACACGATTGAAGGTTGTTTTGTTTGCTCGTTCCCTTTTATTGGAATGCACAGGCGAACTGCTGCGTAAAGCAAAATAATTCCAACAATTGATTTGTATATTGTTGATGGCACTTCTACATTCCCGCCCATAAATGCGGCTGGAACACTTGCGCAAACCAGTGGTACAAAAATGTTTTTTCGAAACGTTCCTGTTTTACTAAACTTCCAAGTTCCAATCGATGCTACAACAATGTTCAGAAACAGCGCTGCCGTGCGCATTTCTTCTGGGGCAATCCCAGACAACGCCAGAACCGCGAGATATCCAGATCCGCCGCCATGCCCCACTGTTGAGTATAGGGCTGCCACAATAAGAACGGCGACCCCAATAATTAACGCCTGGTCATTAAACACCAAACCATTGTACGTTGGTTAATTAGCTTGAGTACTAAAGGCAAAAGTTGTTGATTGTGTTGGTTCAATTATTTTTGCCAAAAGTGTGGTGTTTGCAGATTCTGTAAAAACTATAATTCCTGACAATTGTTCGCGTTCTAGTTTTGATGCAACCTCAGTTATATTGTTAATTTCTTCTGGCATCCACACGCGAGCGCGGGCGTCAAGTTGTTCGTCAGACACAATGTCCCACCCATGAGTGATTAGTTTTTCTACAATATCTGAGACCTGTTCACCACATAGTTTTGGGTTGGATGCCATTGCACAGTTCTCTAATAAAAGAACCCGCCCGCCCGGTCTTTGGTGATCAAAAATAGATAAGGAGGTTGTGGTGTTTACAAATTCTGGTGTTATAGATGGTTCATCTGTAGATGTTGTTGCATATACAATCATCGCGCCAATAATAAATGCTGCCAATATGCCAACGGGTTTTGTTTTGTTTTTTTCTTGTTTAAACGGACCACCACCCGTAGATGGTGTTGTTCTTGGGCGAACACTTTTTTTAGACACAACATTACCTAGCACTGCAGATTTGGTATTCATAGATGGCAAGTCTGCGGGGCGAACGCGAGAGACGTCTTTTGCGTACAAAATAGTTTCTATGTCTGCAAGCATTTCTTCAACTGATACATAACGCTTGTCATAATCTGCCATTGCGAGGCGAACGACCCAGCGAATACATTCTGGGCTATTTTTACTAAACCCACTAAGGCCGCCGTGTGGAGGAAATGTGTTTTCTAACATGAAGTACAGAACGGCGCCCGCGCTATACACGTCAAATTTTGAACCATCGACTTGGTGCACCTTCACGCCACGCATTGCTTGTCTAACTAACTCAGGGTCTCGAAAATATTCGGTGCCGTGTGTAGTGAGTGTCATTGCAGAGGCAAGGGGTGTCACCAAACCAAGATCAACAAGGTGCGCCCTGTTGTCATGTACGATGATGTTGTCTGGTTTCACGTCTTTGTGCCACAAGCCAGCTAGGTGGTATTCTCGCAGTGTTTGTAAAAGTGTTTGTTGGTATAAAAGAATTGTTCGCAAGTTTTTGTTATTCAGGTTTGAGGAGGTACCGTGCATCGATGTTGTTACGACACCTAGGTGATCCCCGTCGTGGAATGGCATGGCATACCAAAATCTCTCATTATCAAGATGGTGCTCAATAATCAAACCAAGTTTTTTTGCTGCTTCCATAGATCTCGATTCCCGAACAATTTGTGGAAGCGCAGAGCCATCTGAAATATCAAAACATTTGATGACCGCCCTAGATGATCCATTGTGTGGCTTGGTTATATATAATTTTGCGCCGCTACCCCCCGGCGGAAGTGTGCCAACAACGGTGTATCCTTTGAATTTATTTTCTGGTTTTTTATTTTCACCAACAACGTGTTTAATTTCTTGTATTACACCATCTAATTCAGGTCGGACTTGCTGAACATAGTCTGGTGTTTGTTTTTGTTTTACAGAGTCAATTCCAAAGAGACGAAGTGGGTTGTCAACAAAAACAGAAACTGTTCGATTATATGCTTCTAAAAACCTGCGTTTTGCTGCATCTATTTCGACACTAACAATGTCCCACCGAGCAAAGACGATACAGATCGTTGCACGGAGTAGTTTAATGAGACATATAAAAAGTGCCAAGGGAACAAGTAACATGTCACGAATTTCCTGAAAAGCAAACCTAAAAAGCCTCCCAACAAATGTGAATATGTGACCAATAACTGGAATAACAATATATATAAAAAGAATAACAGCACCAATGAGAATCGCCAATGTAAATAACAACCCAATTAAAAACGAGACCATTATGTTCGTCCCCTTGATTCATCGCCTAAGAATATTTGATGGGCATGATAAAGATTGCTTACGGAATCATCGAAGATTGATTCACTTCCAGAGAGACTTGCTTTTTTCGCCTCTGCTTCTTCTTCTGGTGTAAAACTATATTGCATGACTACTTCTGCAATTCGTTTTTTAAGTTGATCTCGTACTTTTGCCATGTATCTACTTACTGTTGGTTCGCTAATTCCCAGTGCTATTGAAATTTCCTTGCCCGTGTGATTGTCAAGTGCTCGCATTCGCCATACTTGAAACTGAACAAAATCCACCTCTGATTCTGTTCTTCGGATTGCGGCGCATACTTTTGCAGCAAACATTCTTTGCTCAAAAACTTCGTCTACTTCAACCGTTGCTTGACACGAATCGATTCGCTCATCAAGAGAGAGTGGTTTCACACCACTGTTTCTTTTTTGAGCGTTGCGCCTATCGAACTCGTCGCCAAGCGTGTGTTTTGCAATCGATAGAAGCCACGTGCTAAATCTCGCGCCCCTTTCTGGGTCATACCTCTCTATACACCTAGAAAGTGCTGCCAGTGTGTCTTGGGTAAGATCTTGTACTGTTTCAAAACCTATGCGACCACTGCCCCATTTTGATAATTGATACCGAATGGCGGGACCAAAATCCTGCCACAATTCAAACCACGCCGCTTCATCGCGGTCGCGGAGCCTGCGCACAAAGGTGGTTGTCAGGACATTCATTGGCACTCTTCCTTGTTGGGACAATTCATGATGAGATTTTAGGGTCATAATGAAATAGTTCATGATATTTCCCCAAATACTTGTTACGCACGGGCTGTTCTGTGCAAAACACGTATAAAAGGAGGTTGCCATGGGCGCCACAACGCGATTTATTGTTCGATGGGGATTAATTGGAGGTCTTGCTTTAGGTGGAGTCACTTTGTTAGTTGGGCCAAAACGGGTTGTTGCTTGCTTCAATCAACTACAAGAAGAGGCTTCGTCAATTGTAGATGAACTAGTTGACGATCCAGTTGCACTTCGTCGTCAACTTGACTTGCTCGCACGTGAATATCCGAAAAGGATTGCGGAAATTACCGGGGAGGTTTCCAAAATTGATCACCAAATGGGGCAGTTTGAGAAAGATGAATCAATTGCACTGAATGTTGTAAAACTAACTACAGACGATCTTGGTGCACTTAAAGAACTGGTTGTAATTGCTGAAAACGAAGAGGGTGTTAGTGGAACACCTGTTTCTTTTTGGTTTGATGGGGTGCGGTATGATCTTGAGAGCGCGTACACAAAAGCAAGAAGAATACGAACCGTAAGGGCAAATTACGAAAATCGACTCGCTGCTGATCGCAGGCAAATGGAATTGATGTGTGAACAACGCGATCGTCTTGCTTCTATTTTAGATAAAATACAACTCGAACACGAACAGTATCGTTCGCAACTTTGGCAACTTGACCGAGAAATTGACGCAATTGAACGAAATGACCACATCATTGCAATGGTAGAACGGCAACAGAAAACCCTGTCCTCGTTTGATCAGTTTGGTTCTGGTAATAACTTAGATCAAGTGCGTTCAAAACTAGCAGAAATTCGTACTGTCCAAGAAAGCACAATCCTTGCACTTACCGAAACTGGTGGCGGATCAGATTATGAAACACGCGCGCGATTTGCATTGAGTGAAAACGTCAACGAAAATCCTTTTGTTGAACCAAA
The DNA here is from genome assembly GCA_014238125.1 of Phycisphaerales bacterium. Classification (GTDB taxonomy): domain Bacteria; phylum Planctomycetota; class Phycisphaerae; order Phycisphaerales; family SM1A02. The sequence continues at coordinate 86,850 of JABABS010000026.1, read as the reverse complement.
ACCTGTACACGTAAGCGAGGGCGTGGGTCCATATGCTTTGCTTGATGAATAAAATACACATTAAACTCCATGAGTTTAATTACGATTTTTTTGGGGAAGGCACAGGCGGCGACCGATTGTTTCGGTCGCCGCTTTTTTAATTACCTTGTATGCAATGTACTACCTATGAAACACTTAAAACTAGTGCTTTTGGATAATACCACTCTAAAATAGATTCCCAAGACATCTTTTGCCCAGCAAGAACCTGTGCGCCATATTGACATAAGCCAACGCCGTGGCCCATACCAACCCCGCGAAACTCAATATCAGAACCCAGTCTCGATGCCACCAAACAAGATGACCGCACCTTGGGTGTTGGTTCTGAAATTGTGGGATAATTAGTGTTCATAGCACGAACAAGTTGTTTTGCAGTGATCTCATGTTGGTTTTTTTTACTGTCTATGATTTCAAAACTTTTTGGTCTACCGCGCTTGCTTGTTTTTGTTGGAATGATTGATTCTATCGAACCCAGTTGATTAAGTGGGTTGCTTGATAGGGAGCGAGACCATTTCGACAATCTTTTTTTAACGCTTTCGTGTGGCCGCTTCACTTTCCACTGGTGAACATTTAGTGATGTACAAACATCGGCACCTTCACGCCCATAAAGGGGAGGAATGTTGTGTAGATATGACGAACTAATTGCATCACTTGCCGCCGCTGCTATACCGCCACAACAGGCGCTGTAATACGAGGGCACAACCGTATTATTCCACGTAAGCAATACCCCCTGCGTATCCTTCACGGCGCGATGCGCTACATCTAGAGTTACGTCTCCTAAAAATACTTGAGATGATGGTCCGTCAGAAACATCGTAATAACTTGTTTCTTTTCTTTGTAAATGTTGGGCTGTTGCATAACTACGCGCGGCAACAGCTTGGGCAGCAAATGTAGTCAAATGCCAGTGAGAATATAACTCCCCTGCGATTACACCGGGAAGATATTCCTCCATTGGTACGTGAACCACTATGTCAAACGCGTGTGGTGAAACGTCTCGTCTTGGGTGCATCGAAATTTTTCCGGCGCACCTCTTTATTTTTTCTACCATAATCATTGTGTGGGTTTCTTTATTATGAACCCACATCACCTGATCTGGTGATTCGGTAAAATTTGAGTTAGAAGAAAATAGTTTCCAGCCGTCTCTTGTTAATAAAACGTGATCACCATCTAGTTCAAAACCGTCTTTGTTTCTGATTTTCCCAACACGAATACGCATGGTGATCATTTCCGTTGGAATGGAAAGTTGTTTTTCAGACACTCTCTGCGATTTGTCGTTTATTTTGGAACAAGAAAACAGACTTCCAACAACCAATACACCTGCTGCAGTTAAGAAATTCCGGCGATTACAGGAATCTGGTTGAAAAAGTTTACTAGACATCACGCTCCGTAGTGTATCGATGGTACATTGCTTATGAAGGAGTTTTAACATGAAAAACATATTGAACACAGAACCAACACTTGCCTCCATGGGACTTATCGTCGGGGTCCTCGTTGGATTCGTTTTATTGGTGGTGGTTTTTGTTGTTGGTATTTTTAACGGTCTAGTTGGGTTGCGAAATCGGGTTAAAAACGCGTATGCACAAATTGATGTGCAATTAAAACGAAGATATGACCTAATCCCTAACCTTGTAGAGACTGCCAAGGGGTATATGAAGCATGAAAGCGAAACTTTGGAAGCAGTCATCAATGCAAGAAACCAAGCTGTTTCTGCTGCTTCTACTGCCTCGAAAGACCCCACCGCGGCTGGAGCAATTTCTGACCTTGCTGGTGCTGACGGCGCTTTAACCGGTGCTTTGGGTAAATTGATGGTTGTAATGGAAGCGTACCCAGATTTAAAAGCAAGTGAGAACATGATGCAGGTTCAAGAAGAGTTGACAAGCACTGAAAATCGTGTTGCGTTTTCAAGACAGGCATATAACGATGCTGTAATGACTTACAACAACAAACGTGAAATGTTTCCGTCAAACATTGTTGCTGGTATGTTTGGATTTAAGTTTGCTCAAAGTTGGGAACTTGATGACGAGGCGGCTCGAGATGTTCCAAAGGTAAGTTTTTAACACTTCGCTCAAATGAATTTTTACGAACACCAGGATCGTGCGCGAAAGCGGACGAAGATCATAGTGTTTTTGTTTATTATTGCTGTTTTAATGATTGTAGCAATGGTTGTTATTCCAGTTGGTTTAATTTCTGAGTGGAGCCCTGGCGCTATTGTTATTTCGGCGGTTTTTTGTTTGCTTATTGTGGGAATTTCTACACTTGTAAAACTTGGACAACTTAATGGTGGTGGACATGTTGTTGCTGAAATGCTCGGTGGTACTCAACTGCAAAGAACAAACAATAATTCGTCTGAACAAAAAGTAAATAATATTGTTGAGGAAATGGCGATTGCGAGTGGCATGCCTGTACCGCCAGTTTATATTCTTGAAGACACTTCCATTAACGCGTTTGCTGCTGGATGGACACCAAGCGATGCGGTGATTGGCGTCACGCGCGGGTGCATAGAGCAGTTAAATAGAGATGAATTACAGGGTGTCATCGCTCATGAATTTAGTCATATTTCTCATGGAGATATGCGAATTAATATTAGGCTCATTGGAGTAATTTTCGGAATTATGGCACTTGGTATAACTGGTTGGATTTTTGTAAGACACATTGGTCCAATCATATTGCACACATCTTCGCGTTCTCGATCAAAAGAGGGTGCAGGTGGTGCTGGAATTGGTTTGGCAATTATTTTGTTTGGTTTGTTTCTAGTTATCTGCGGAGCGATTGGTACTTTTTTTGGAAGATTAATCCAGGCGGCGGTTTCAAGACAACGTGAATTTCTCGCAGACGCTTCGGCTGTCCAATACACTCGAAACCCCGGTGGCATTGGGGGTGCGCTAAGGCAAATTGGTGGAATTGCAGAGCAATATTCATTAGCAAAAGAATCTGGCCAATGTAACCATATGTTTTTTTCACAGGCGGTAAGTTCAATTTTCGCTAGCCACCCGCCAATTTCTGAACGAGTTGCGCGTATTGAGGGAATTGATACCGCCTCTCTTCCAGACCAAGTTGATGTACAGACAAGTAGTGGGCACGAACAAATCTCTGGTTTTTCTTCAACAAGTGTAAAAACCTCAGTTCAAGAAGCCTCTGCTATACGAGACAAACGTATTATTCGTGCAAGATTTACTATTAATAACATTTCACCACTTATTCGTGAGTCCCTAGAAAACAGCTGGTCAGCGAGGCTTGTGATGTTTTCTTTACTCATTAATGCACAAGACAAAAAACAACAAAAGCTTCTCAAGAGTGCTCTTTCTGATAATGAACTAGTTGAATTACAAAGACTTCTCCTTCTTGTTAATAAAGAAGAGGAGTCCTCAAGGCTTCCCATGATTGATCTTGCCTCACCAGCTCTTAAACAATTAAGTAATAAACAACAGATTGTGTTTACAAAAACACTCGTCGATATCATCAAGAGTGACGCAGAGGTGAGCAGGTTTGAGTGGGTTCTTGTTTCTGTTATCAAAAAACATTTAACAGGAAATTCATTACAAAAACTATCTAAGGGGGCGAATAAAAAAATTCGGTCTCTTTCTAGTGATGTTATCCTGGTTCTTTCGATGCTTGCCTACAGTGGCGCGGAAAACAAAGAACAAGCCGGCATCGCCTTTGCCCATGCGCTGAATGAGGTTGGGTTAAAAGATAAAGAAATATGTGGGGTGAATAGGTGTAACATGGAGTCCGTCCACAGCGCACTTATAAGTTTATGTTCCCTTTTGTTTGTAGAAAAAGAAAAACTACTACGCGCTTGCGGGGTTTGCGTTGAACACGATGGTGTCATCACTGTTGCTGAAGCAGAAACAATCAGAGCAATTGGGGATGTGCTTGATTGCCCAATTCCAATGATTGGGTAATCTTTCAAAGCTATAAACATTGAAACAACCCATGGGGTTATTTGGGGCCAATAGTGCTAATGTGTGTCAACAGTCCACCGCGGTGGGGTGGGCTTGTGGCTAGTTTGATTCCGTGTTTTGGCTTGCCAAAATAGGTGTTGGTCGACCCCGCTACTCCGTGTTTTTGTCCCTAACTAGATCCAACGATCAGTCAATTTCTCGAAGTTTTAAGCCAAATATTGCGAGTCCGTCATGAATTTCAACAAGACTTGTTGAACCAAAGTTTTTAATGCCAAGCAACTCTGCTTCTGTTCGAATAGCAAGATCAGCAACAGTCTGAATGCTCAACATTTGTAACGCTTTACGTGCTCGAACGGAGAGATTAAGTGATGAGACTGGTTTTGATAGAACTTGTTCGGAAGTGTGGGCTAGAAGTTCTTCATATCGATCTTGATGAATCTGGCTTGTTGGTCCATCTGCACCCTGACCAAGGCGAAGACCGCGAGCAGTAAGCATGTGTTTGATTTCAGTCAGTGATGTTTCGCCAAAGTTTTTATAACTAAGTAACTCGGATTCACTTATTTTAAGGAGGTCGCCAAGTGATCTGATTTGCATTTTCTTTAAGCAATTTCTAGCGCGAACAGATAATTCAAAATCGGTAACCGGCGTGTTCATAAGCGCTTGGTTTTTGGCTGCGTCGCGTGCAATATCTTCGTCGTAATACATGTGAGCAGACGATTGAACATCTTTAAGATACAAACGGGCTCGTTTATGTGTTGGATCGGTATCGAGAATTTGTCTTAAGCATTTTTCCGCCTTGTTGATTCTTCCACGATCTTCGTAAACAACGGCGAGATTAAGTAATACGTTTATGTTTGGCCGATCTGCAGTAGCCAGTTCTTCATAAAGAGTTGTAGATTCCATTTCTTCACCGACCAAATCGAGCAAGTAGGCAAGTTTAAACAGATGGTCTGAGTTAGACCCGGCGGCAACAGCTTTGCGTAATTCGTCTATTGCTCCAACTCGAAAACCGTTTTGTTCAAGTTCAAGGGCTGTGCTGTAGTGTTGATCCGCGGCTGCTGAATCGCCACCGCCGATGACTGTTTCGAGATTATTATCACTTTTTTCTACTATCACGTCTTGATTCTCCATCTTTTTTGGGTTGCAACGTTTTATTGTACAGAACTTTTCACTTTTCGCCAACACTTACCTTGGATAGTGGTCACCAAGGTCGGCAACCGCCGAGTCGGCTTCGGCCGCTGGGGGACCAATTGTAATTGGCGCAGATCTTGCTGCTTCGAGTCGATCTGGGTCCTTTAGAAGGTCTATATCACGCCATTTACCTTTTTCAAAGCGTACAACCATGGTTATTCCAATAAGAATGATGTACACAGCCGCAGCAATCCATGGTCCAATGGAACCTAGGTTTGGAAAATAAGTAACCGCCACCCATCCGCCCCCCACAATAAACACCCAACTATAAATAGCTGTGACAATACCGGGCCAGACTGTATCACCTGCTCCTCGGAGTGCGCCCGAATACACGATGCCAAGGGCATCAACTGTTTGGAACAGTGCCACAAGGATGAGCATTTTAGACCCAAGGGCAATAATTGAAGCTCTTCGATCTGGATCTATATCAGAACCGGATACAAACCACGAAATCATATCTTCTCTAAAAACTATAAACACTGTTGCACACACTGTCATATACACCATCGCTATAAAAACGCCAACCCTTGCGCGAGACACTGCAATATCTGGCTTTCCTGCGCCAATATATTTTCCAACTATTGAATTTACTGCTACGTTCAACCCGAGCGCTGGCATAAAACTTAAATTTAAGTATCCAAGGGCAATCCAGCCAGCTGTCATATCGTCTGTTCCAAAATGTCCCACAAACACGGTCATAAATATTGCCCAGCAAATGATTTCATTCCCCCACTGAATTGCTCCGGGCCAACCCAATCGAAACAATTGTTTGCATGTTTTCATACATGGCCGCCAAGGACTACGTGTTTGGTATGCATTATTAAACTTTGCACTAATAAAAACCAAAAAAGGAATGAGCATTTCAAAAAACATTCCAACAACCGTACCGTAAGCTGCGCCGGCTAACCCTAATGCGGGTGTACCGGGTATTCCTGGTATTATTCCGGGTATACCCTCTTCTCCAAATATAAATATATAGTTAGAAACTACGTTAACAATGTTTGCAATAATTGTCGAAACGGTTATCACTTTTGGCATGTGCATGCCAAAAAAATACTGCGTGAACCCTCTTCCTACCAACAAAAACACGCTGCCAAGAATTGTGATTGTCGCGTAACTAGATTCAAGTGAAATTAACTCTGTGGCGTTATTCAGATTATCACCAACGTGGATTGACTGAAAAACCCACGGAAGAACAATTGCCCAAGGAACCAAGAGAGTTGCCCACAAAACAAGAGATATCCACATGGCTGCCCATGGGTATTTAGGGCCAAGCTCTGGTTTTCCAGAACCTAAATATTGGCTCACATATGTATTCACAACCGTCACAACACCCATCACGGTTGCAATCATTGCAAACGACCATGTACCGGCGTTGCCCTGCGCCGCAACCTCTAACGGGCCAACCCTACTCACCATGAGCTTATCAACAAACTGCATAAACGTAAAACTAACCATTGTAAGAATGGTTGGCCACGCAATGGACCAAACTTCTATAAATGGATTAATTGTTGATGTGCTGTTAGGTTTATCTAATTTTTTCTTGTTTTGTTCAGTTTCCATCTGCCTCTATCCACTGTTTCTGTTTCACCAGAATCAGCACGCACTACATGATCAATAATAGACTCTGTTAATAATGATGGATTTCCTTGCCAACGTACGGTATTGTCGCTACTTATCACCATCGCAAGCGGGATTGCTCTGCAACTGATTTCGCCCTGCATTTTTTTACTCGAGTCAATTGCAACACCATAATTCATGGGATTTTTCTTTTGAAAGGCAGTTACTTTATCGACACTCTCTCCCGAAACGCCAACGAATGAGACTTTGTCTCCAAAGTGTGCGGCAAGTTTGTTGAGGTGGGGAATTGATTTTCTACACGGCGGACACCATGTAGCCCAAAACTCAACCACACGCACTTTGTTTTCGACATCGAGTGGTTCTGATATCAACTTTTCAACAAAAAACGAAGGTGCTTTTTTCCCTTGCACATTTGTTGCTTTACCAAAATTACTACTAAATATGGGATATTCTGCCGCTATCTCTGTTTGTTTGCTTTTTGGAATAAACTTATCAATCTCTAAAACCGGATCGTATTCTTCCGCAAGAAGGGATTGAATTGCTTTTGATAATCCTCTTGTACGTAGCCCCACGTGGCGTACTGCTCCGTTTCTATCGACAACAATTGTTACTGGGTCGTAATGCACTCCATAGTGATTGCATGTTTCACCTGAGCGATCAATTGCCGTGGGAACCACAAGTTTTCTTTTTTGTATAAATTGTTTTGCTTTGTTCGCGCCCTGAGGAGTGTGAAGCGTGATAAGTGCAACATCTTCGTTTTGCTCTAGTGAGTCAATAATTTTTTGGGAGGCAAATGGCGCAACTCTTCCAGAGGCTGATTGATTTGACCAGGTTTGAATAACAAGAACCTTTCCACGAAAACTTTCCCATACTGGTGGTTCCTCATTTTCTTGTAGTACCCACTCTACATCCTCATCAAACGAGGGGATAGAAAATGAAATCATTTCTTCAATTGCTTCCCTGTCAACCGTGTCAAGCCGTGGGTCTAACCACTCTTTTGGTGTTAATGATGACAGTGCAACAATTGCACATGTGAGTAATAGTGACATCGCGCTTCTCCTTTAGTGTGAATACTATGCGTAGATTACCAATTCGCTATCACAAGGAGAAGATCTGATACATTTATATTTTGGTCTGGAACGATATCCTCGGCGCAAACACCTTCGCATGGTCCCCAAGATGAAATAATTGTAAGCACGTCCTCAACACTCACTAAACCGTCGCAGTTAACATCGCCGACCATTCCTGATTCTATAGATGTTGAAATATAAACATCGTCAATATTCCAACCAGAATACTGCCACGCTGAGTCTGTTGATCCCATCGTCCAGCGAACCCATAGTTCTGGGGAGTTGTCTGCGACTGTAGATATGTCATACGAAACAGCTTGCCATTGATCGTCAGTGATTTCAGAGAGGTTTGTCCAAACAGTTTGCCATGAGTCATTACCAGACTTAACCGAAATGGTTGCGTGGTCGTACATGGGTTGCTCAACATTCAGATACCTTGAAAACTGCAATTGGGTGTTTTGGTTACCCGAAAGATTATATGGACCTGCAACAAGGTGTTTTTCTGAAAGGTTGCTTTCATAGTCACCGTTTAAGTTATATCCCATAACATTATTGCCAGTCGCGCCACTTGTTGGGTCTGGGTTTCCATATTGACCGCCGCCACCTATTGGTTGACCCCAAGACCAGAGCCCATCTGTAGACCAGTTTGGATTTTGATCCATTGTGATCTCTTCGACGAGTTGTGCTGCCCCAACATTTAACACAGCGTTTCCTGCTGGGTACCTTTGGTTCTGACCTGTTGTTGTTTCAACTTCAAACCAAAATTCAGTAGAAAGACCGCAAAAAGATCCTGGAATATTAGCTTTAAACAAACCATTACCGGTGTGTTCAAGTGGGACTGTCCCTTCAACTCCAGTTTCTCCATAACGAATGTGAATTTTTGCTGTTGTAGGATCAACTTCACCTCCAAAAGTGGGTTGCATACTTACGTGGAGCACATGCATTTCGCCTGGAGTTACAAACGAAATTAAACCGTTTGGAAAACTTACGGTAACTGGGTTTGATATAAACCGCATCATTGCCAAAATGCCCTCAAAACTTTCTTCGCAGGTCGGAACTATTTCACTTGGTGGTAGATCAAATCCAGGAGAACCAGTTGGTCTAAGTTCTATGGTATATCCAAGCGTTCCAATACTTGTTGTCCAATCTTGAAAAGTACCGTCGGCGTAATACAAGATGTCACCGGGAGTGCCAACTGTGTACTGCTCACCATGAACAGATTGATATGCATCGTGCATAGCAACACCGAGCGCTTGAATAATATTGTCGTCAGGATGCGGAGTTGAGGTGTATCCCCAAGCCTTCAAAATAAGTTGTGAATAACTATGAAAATCAATGTGTGTAACTAAATTTGGAAGAGATTCAATCAAGGTTCGCATAGCTTGTGTTTCTGGTTCAGAAAAAACACTGGGACCTACATAAATATCACTGCACGTTGACGTGCTTGTGCTGTCCCCACCGTTCCAATCAATGTCCCAGTTTCGATTCAAGTCAACGCCTTCACATGAACCACTGTTATTTCGCCTATTCTTTCTCCAAAACCGATCGCCCCCAACGGCGTATGTAAACTCATAACCGTCTGGATTTACAATTGGCACGATGATTACTTCTGTTGTATCCAAAAACGATTGTATCTCTGCGTTGTTGTACCACCCTTCAATAAGATGTTCAGCAATGTAAACAGGAACCATTACCGCGATCCATTCACGCGCGTGTTGACACCCATTGAACAAAATTCTTTTTCTATTTGTAGCATCGCCGGGCGATGTAATTCTAATTCCCCGGATCGCCCTGCCTTCGTGGGTTATGCCAACCTCAAAAACCGATGCGAGCTTAGGGTTGTTATTTGCCAGTTGTTGAAGTTGTTGATTGACTTCAGGCCAAGTTTTAAAATCACTGTACCAACCACCAACACCGGCCGTTCTGGCTTCGCCTCGAATCTGATCTATTTTTTTAATGTAATTGGCGATGTCTCGCTCAGTAATTTTTGTTTCAATTCGATGAAGACGGGCATTCTCTACCATTTTTTCCGTCATCAACATCTGTGTCTGACCGGGATGGTCGTAACAGGCTAGAGATCTTGCACCAATGTCTCTGAGATACTCGATGTCCTCTGGGCACTCTATTTCTACATTTGCCATCACCCAACCCTCATAACGGTCAATTGTTGGGGAACCAAGGATTTGGGAGCATAGAATCGTTGCTGTGGTAAGAATAGTTGTAATCATCATAGACTCATCATTATGACTATTCGCGGCCAAAATACCAATGGATTCATTTGGTTTTTTGATTTTAATTGACTACAAAACCAATTTGTGTTTGTTTTGAACAAATCAATAGTGGTTTTTGGTGTTTTTTACCCCTAAAAAATTGACCCTAGGTAGGTTTTTTGATGAACAATCAATGTTGACAGCGTGGTTTGTTTTTGTCAGCATACTTAGATGCTTAAAATTGTATATGTTTCATTGTTGTGCTTTTTATCGCTCGCAAACTGTTCCTCTCCTCCACAAAAACTACTGTCGGCAAATGACCTAAATTTTAATGTGAGGCAGTATGTCACAATTACAGAAACCACTAGTGGTGAACATGTTGTTTGGGAAAACATGATGGAACAAATTGCCGGTGCAGAAATTATTTTACTTGGAGAGTTACACGACCACGCAGTTGGACACGCTGTGCAACTTGCCATAACAAAAGATGTTTTAGAAAAATGGCCAACAAGTGTGATTGCTTTTGAAATGCTAGAACGAGATGAACAAATATTTGTTGATGATTATATGGAAGATTTTATTGATGCTAAAACTTTTGCGTCACTAACGGGTTCCGCTTCTTGGGCCGGAAGCGGGAGTTGGGACGCGTGGTATCAACCTATTATTGATGTTGTAAAAAATTCACAAGGGAAGGTTGTCGCCGCAAATGCACCAAGGCGATATGTAAAAATTGCAAGAATTAATGGGTATGAAAAAATAAATGAACTAGTTGGTGATAGAAGGGGTTTTGTTCATTATCCAAGCGAGTTGTCTTCTGGACGGTATCGACAGCGATTTTGGGAGACAGCTTTTCATAACGACAATGATCGAGAAGAAATTGATGTCACCATAATTGATCCAGACGATCCAATGTTGCCAGTGTTTAGAAGTCAGCAGGTTTGGGACTCAACCATGGCAGAATCGGTTGCATTACAAAAACCCACTTTAAATAAAAAGGTGCTGCTTCTAGTTGGACAATTCCACATTGAATACAACGGTGGTGTTGTGCAAGAATTAAAAAAAATGCTACCTGACGCAAATGTGCTTTCAATTTCAATTCAAAATGAAATACCAGAAGAAGAGTGGGGTGGCACACCAAAAATTGCTGACTTTATGGTTATTGGGTCGGATCCAGAAAAATAGCTAGGATGATGCGCGGCGAAGTCGATCGTTAACGGCTTCCCACTCGGGACTGTTTGGTGGTTTTTCAACATATATTATTTTCGGATTCATCGAGTCGGCCTCACGTATTTTCGCGTATATATACTTAGCGTATTCGGCTGGATTGGATGGCATCTGAACCAAAACACCGATGTTTGGCGTGGCATTAATTACCAAAAAAACTATGTTTTCTCCGTGTTGGTTTTGAATCAGCTCTTTTGTTTGTAAAACAAGTTTTGATTTTGGGGCGTAATGCTTGTCAGATGAACCTGGTGACTCGTTTTGTCTATCTGACTTTTGCACTTTAGTGTCACTTATTATTTTTAAAATTGCATCAGCGCCAATTGACCCAGGCCGCAAGATTGTTGGTGTACCCACCATTGAAATTACTGTTGATTCAATTCCTTTGTCACATGCGCCACCATCTAATACAAAAAGTTCGTTACCAAAATCCATTTGTACGTGTATTGCTGTTGTTGGTGATGTGTGGCCAGACACGTTTGCCGATGGTGCAGAGATTGGACCGCCAAACCTTGTGAGTAGTTTTATTGCCGTTTTGTGACTTGGACACCTAACAGCGATTGTATCTCCTCCTCCACTCGCTTCTTTTGGAACACATTTATTTTTATTTAAAACAAGTGTCAGTGGTCCGGGCCAAAAAACGCTTGCAAGTTTATCGCAACGATCGTCCCAGCCATTTGTAATTTTTTTAGCATCGCCCAGGTTGCTAACGTGTGCAATCAATGGGTTGTTATTAGGTCTGTTTTTTAGTGTATAAACGAGTGATATCGCTTCTTTGTTTAGGGTGTCACAGCCAAGCCCATACACTGTTTCGGTTGGAAACGACACAACGCCGCCGCTTTGTAATATTTGAGAGGCCTGTTCGATGTTTTCTTCTGTTGCCGAAACAATTGACATGTTTACTCTTCTAAAAAAAGTGAATCATCAAGTGAAATTTGGTGCATCTCTAGGGTTGTTCCTGCTGCTAAATAAAGGGATGCTAGTGATGTATTAAAGTTCACAGCAGATGTAAACTCCGCAATGCGGGCGTTCGCCAACCCTGCCTGTGTTTGGAGTTTTAAATTAAGAAACGTAGGGGTTAACCCACTAAGAGTTTCTTCTTCGACCTGAAGTGCTCGGAGATTTTCTGCTTGCGCAATTCTAAAAGATTTGTTTGCAGAAACTAATTCCGCGCTAGTTGCAACGTTTCTCATTGCTTCTTTTATTTCCAAAATTGTTTTTTGTAGCCCTATGTTGTAAGCAGTAATTGCCGCAATTCGTTGCAATCTTGAAGATGTATACCCTGCTTCTGCCATCCTGTTTCCTATTGGTTGTTCAAAGGACAAACCAATAAGGTGGTTTAGGTAGTCTCCACCAAAAACATCTGAATATGCATTTCCAGAACCAGAATCTAAACCGTAGTATGAAAGTTGTGCTTGTAAATCAAGTTGTGGCAATGTTGCGTTTTTTGCAACATCAACCAGAATGTTTTGGTCTTCAACAGCTATTTTTAGTTTTTGAAGATCTGGCCTGTTTTCCGCCGCTGTTAAAATAGTCTCGCGTAACGAAAGTATGATGTCCTCTACTTCTATTTCCCCGGTTGGACAAAGAACTGTTGTTGATTCTATTGGTATGGTGGGGTTGTTCATCAACGCTTTTAATTTATCTGATGCATTTTGAACCACTGCTTCTTGTGAAATAACGTCAGCGGCTCGTTGTTTTACTGTTGCTACCGCTTGCGCGTAGTCCGCTTCACTCGTGTCGTATGACCTACGTAATTCTAAAATTTCAACAATCGATTCTCCTTCTCCTAATAACCATTTTTGTACTTGTAAAACCCGCCACTGAAGCGCTAGTTGAAGATATGTTGTTTGTGTATCTGTGATTATTTGGTGAAGTGATTGACGAAAATTTTGTATTGATTTTTCTGTAATGTTTGCCGCAAGTTTTACGTCTGCAGTAACTACTTTTTCTCCAAACCCCCTCAAGAGCGGTTGTTTAAAATCAATTGTTCCAACCGATTCCCAACTTGGGTTTGGTACAAATGTAAAACCTGGTGTCTCTGCATTTGTTTTTGTAGCTGATGTGGAGAGTGTTAATATACCTCCGCTGTTTAATTTTTTAGCAAGTGACGCTTCGTATGCTTGTACATCGCTTCTAGATTCTGATGCGCCAAAAGGAACACCGCCAACTAGGGATTGTTGTTGTGGTATTTTTATCGCCCTGTCTGTGGCGCTACCAGAAAATATAAAGTCAAACACCGCTTCTGCTTGTATGTGGGATTGTTCTGAAATTGCGGGTTCAAGCCTAGCTATTTTTAAATCTAGGTTGTTTAATACTGCCCACCGAACAGCGTCCTCCACCCCTATTGTTGTAGAGGGAATTGTTTCATTCCCAATTGAGGTCGTTATTTCAGATGGCCAAGCTGTCTTGGAACCAATGGGTGTAATTGCGTTTAGTTCATCCATCCTCTCGATAAGTGCTGGTTCGATATCCTTTGGGATGTTTTGAATGGACACAGAGAGTCCCGTTTCTAATTCAATTTCATTACCAATTAGATGATTAAAGTTTCCAACCCCCCCGGTCTTTAGGTGTGAATCTAGGGGGGATTGACACCCTGTAAAGATTGTCAATGCACACATGAGGGGTGGGGAAATATAAAAACTGCGTAGTTGGGTGAGTTTCATGTCATATAGAATACCAATCTTCGGAAGAACTACCCATTTTCAGGTTGCTCAATCTTCTCATTGACGATATTCTCACATTAAATTACTGGCTAGAAACCCCCAAGCATGGATGTCGAGGAGGCGAAACATGACAAAACAAACAACTCTCTGGAATATTGCGGCAGTATTGGTCGCAACACTCAGTTTTTCAACGCATGCCCAAGATAATATTGTTCCTAACAACGCGTGGTGGGGGGAAATCACCAATGAGGCGACCCCTGTTCGGTGTGGTGCGAATGAAAGTTATTATCCACTTACATTTTTAACTACTGGTGATATTGTTCGTGTTGTTGGAAAAAGACAAGATTGGTATCAAATTGTTACAGAGGGTGCGTCTTTTGAAAGTGTTGTTGGATACATTAAATACCCAGAAAAAGATTCGTCGGTGTTTATGGTTGAGGTTAATAGTGGTACATCTAGTGGTGAAATTGAAATCATTGCAAAAAATGTTGAATCGAATGAAATGTACCGCTCGTGGAGACCTGTCTATCGCTTGGGAAATGGTGACACTGTTCGGGTTATAAGTACAGAGAGAAAAGCGCCTGGAACACTTCACCGCGAAGCTTATATTGTGCACACGGTTGCGCTTCCGCAAGAAGCGACTGCGTGGATAAATGTTTCTAATATCAAAAAAACCACCGAACTAATTAAAGAGCAAACTGTGGCAAACACAACCCCTGTTGTTCAGGGTGAGGTTGATGATATCGAAACAACAAATTCCTCCGAACCGAGTACGGATTCTGTCACTGATGAGATAAAAGAAGAGTTACTCGTACTTACACTTTCTGAACTTGAGGAAGCGTGGACTGCTATTTCTAAAGAACCAGTGATTGGGGCGGAAATTGCACCGTTGCATGATCTCTATGGCCAACTATTAGAAGAAAATATTGGTGATTTGGTCATCGAGAGAATATCTGCAGGTCGCATGAAACAGCTTGAGATTTGGAAACAACTCAAATCACAAAAAGATAGAATTGCCGCGCTTCGAGCAAAGTTGGGTACAGAAACCGGAACTGTGGGTGAGTACATTGAGGTTATGGACACTTATGGGGACTACGCCTTGATTGGTCGGTTAGCCCTCTCAAACACATTTAATGGGAAAATACGCCCGTTTATGTACCGAGTACAAAATGATGCTGGCAGAACCATTGGTTATTTACCCGTTAATCCAAATTGGGATCTTTCTTCAATCGTTGGGCAGGTTGTAGGAATTAGCGGAAACGTGAACTGGGATGCGTCTTGGAGAGTCAGTGTTGTAGAAGCCTCGGGTTTTGATCTTCTTGCACCCACTACCGCTGAAGTGACTAGTGATATACAATAGTTAACTTGCTTTGGAACAACTAGTAGA
The DNA here is from genome assembly GCA_014238125.1 of Phycisphaerales bacterium. Taxonomy (GTDB): domain Bacteria; phylum Planctomycetota; class Phycisphaerae; order Phycisphaerales; family SM1A02. Next base: position 71,586 of record JABABS010000026.1, on the reverse strand, counting down.
CTCCCGCTGACCGTTCCATTGCTCCCTGTTCCTTTTTTAGGAACTACTGGGGCATTAGCTCAATTGGGAGAGCGCTGCCTTTGCAAGGCAGAGGTTATCGGTTCGAGTCCGATATGCTCCATTAAAAACGACCTGCATAAGAGCAGGTCGTTTTTTTATGAGACAGAACCATACACCTCATACCTCACCTGTTTTCCTTTATGTATCGCAACCGGATTATTGCCCATTTGTTTTGCATAATTTGGTCGTTTTACTACCACTCTTTTTGCATGCGCGTTGCGTGCTGCACAAAACAATGAATCCGCATCTAAATCATCCCCTGTAATTTGACTTAAGAGTTGAATATGCCCAGGGGGTAGTGGTGATTTTTTTTTCTTTTTGGGAAACATGGGATCAATATAAATAACATCTATATCTTGATGGACTTGTAATAGTTGTTTTGCATCGCCTTCAAGAATATGGAGATTGTTGTCAATCGCACCCCAGAGTTCGATATCTTCCTTCGCCCGCCTCATGCCGTCCCGAAGAAGAATCGAAACAATGGGCGATCTTTCAATCGCAATAACTTGAAACCCCATGAGTGCCAAAAGAACGGCGTCTCCACAAAAACCGGCTGTTGCATCTATTACTGTTTGGTTTGTTAAACCCATTGATTTTGGAAGAGGTTGTTTTTTTGATAAATTTCCCGCTCCCCTCCGCCTGTCTACTTTTGAAAAATCAACAAAATATCCATTTCCAACTTTCGTGTTTGGGCGCCTAAGCTCTGTGTGGGAATCAAGAAACGATAAAACTAATCCCACGCTTGTTTCACCACCCTTGTTATTAGGGGTTGATACTTTTTTCGCCTCTGCAACTCTTATTTTGTCGGTGGTTTTTACCTCTATCTTAAGCTGTGCTTCTTGTGGGTTCATTAAATTAACTGTATTTTGCTACACTCTCCGTTTATGGGTCACAGGTACCTATCACACACAATAACGACAACTGAAAAGTCTGTTCTCGAAACAATTGGTAGATTGATTGTTGAACTTCCACTGCGCGACCCGCTCACGCTTCGGCCAATTGAATAATTTTTGAACAAATTTACTCCCCGCACAACATAAAAAGATTATCCTTTACAAACTATGGCTAGACCTGTAAAAAAAGGCTGGATTACAGCAAAAACCGCTGATATTAATGACCTCTATGAACGTTCTGTGCAATGCCCAGAATCAGAAGTTAAACTAATTTATCAAGCGTGGAAAGAGTTGCGTGGTAGAAAACCAGAACTTATTCGAGAGGATTTTTGTGGAACTTCTGCTGTCGCCCGCGAGTGGGTAAAACAAAACGATACAAATTCTGTTGTTGGTGTCGACCTTGACCCCGCTGTGCTTACATGGGCAAATAATAAAATAATTTCAGAATTAACAGAATCTCAGGTCTCGAGAATAACTCTTGTTGAACATGATGTATTTACTGTTGAAATCCCGCAGGTTGATTGCACGCTCGCTATGAACTTTAGTTATTACGGGTTTAAAAAACGAGAAGAATTGCTTCGTTATTTTGAAAGCGTAAGGGGAGGACTCAAAGATGATGGGGTCTTTTTATTAGATGCGTATGGGGGAAGCGATTCGTTTTTAGAAATGGACGAAGAGAGGGATATGGATGGATTTACTTATGTGTGGGATCAACATCTGGTTAATCCAATTAACGGTGATGTCATCAACTATATTCATTTTGAATTCCCAGATGGTTCAAAAATAAACAAAGCGTTCATATATGAATGGCGATTTTGGACACTCCCAGAAATTAAGGATGTTCTCCTTGAGGCTGGTTTTAATAGTGTTGTTGTGTATTGGGAGGGAACCGATGAGGATGGTGATGGAAACGGGGTGTGGAAAATTGACGAACGCGGGGAAGCCTGCGCTGGCTGGGTTGCTTATCTAGCCGCGGTTAAATAAATATGAACACGTTGTTAAATATGACAACAGAAACGGGGAACTGGCTTTCGGGAGAACTAGACTCGGTTGGGTTGTTGTTAGAAAATCAACTAAAAAATAAACACAACGCTGTAAATGAGGTTTGTGAACACCTCTCTGGATATCGAGGGAAAATGCTAAGGCCCTCTCTCGTTTTGCTGTCGTGGCGCTCGGTACAAAACCAGATTGATGTGCCAAGCGACGTGCACCGCGCCGCAGGAGTCGTTGAGTTAATTCATCTTGCAACCCTTGTGCACGACGACGTGCTTGATGAAGCAGACATTCGGCGAGGTGGGCAAACCATTAATTCGTTATGGGGAAACGAAGGTGCTGTAATGCTAGGTGATTATCTCTTATCAAGCGCATTTCACCTTTGCTCAATGATTCGAAATCCAAGCCTTAATGTTTTACTTGGCGAAGTAACAAATACGCTTTGCGCCGGAGAACTTGTTCAGTTATATCATCGCAACGACGTGAAACTTCGTTTGTCTGAATATTATCAAATCATCCACGACAAAACTGCTTCGCTCGTTTCTGCGGCGTGTAAAATTGGCGGTATTCTTGGAAATGCTGATGATGATACTGTTGGAAATCTTGGTATTTTTGGTGAATCCATTGGCACTGCATTTCAAATCAGAGATGATTTAATTGACATTTTGTCTGATGTACGATCTGCTGGAAAACCAACGGGGAAAGATGTTGCAAAGGGGAAAATGACCTTGCCCGCAATTTTGATGTTAAAAAATGACCCTAGTTGCTTGCAGCGCCTACAAAAAGCGTTGGCGGGCGATGATTTGCCTTGTATTAAAAATATGCTAATTGAAAGTTCTTCTATTGCGGGTGCTGAAAAAATTATTTGTAAACTTGTTGATGATGCGGTCGTTTCGATTAGTTCTCTACAAGAAAATCGGTGTGGAAAATTATTGGTTCAGTTTGCCAGACAACTTTCTGAACCAATTTAATTACAACTTGTGGTTTCTTTTTGGGATACACTGTCGCCAACGTTCCGTTCACCTTAAGGCAGAGGAGTTGGTGTTTCGTTTTTAACGCCGAAAGTAGAGGTTCGATTCCTCTTCGGAACATTCATGTAGCCAAGTTGCGCGAAAGCGTTACTTTTGGAGTTTTGATATGTTGCCCAGACGACCCTTCTCGACTGGAAAAATGGGGTTTTTGTATGTTCCTCCATACCGAATTCAAGGAGTAAGTGTTGCAGGGGAGCAAACGGTTATTCATATCCCTGAATTAGACTTGGCTTTTGATATTGGACTTTGCCCCCGCCCAGCACTTTCGGCATCGGTTGTGGCTATCACACATGGTCATATGGACCATGTTGCTGGTCTCCCGTACTATTTCAGTCAACGTTTTTTTCAAAAGATGGGCGTTGGCACTTGTGTCTGTCATGAAGAGATTGCCGCTGCAATTCAAAAAATGATGGGTGGGTGGGTTGATTTAGAACAACAAAATACACCACACAACATAATTCCGCTTGCTCCAAATGGGGAGTATGAAATAAAACCAAATATTAAGCTCCGGGGTATTGAAGCAGACCACGGCGTGCCCGCAATGTCTTACGTGGTACTTGAATACCGAAAAAAGTTGCTTGAAAAATTTAGCAATGTTCCGCAATCTAAACTACGTGAAATAAAACTCTCTGGTACTGAAATAACACAAACGCTTCAGTTGCCAATTGTTGCGTTCACGGGTGATACTGCAATGGGTGACCACTTGTGTCGTCAAGAATTCGTAAGATCGCCCATTGTCATTAGCGAGTGCACCTTCTTTGAAAAAGACCACCGCGCCAGGGCGTCTGTTGGAAAACATCTACATATAGATGACATTGTTGAGCTGCTCACAATATGGGGTGCTGAGGATGTTGTTCTTGTACATATGAGCAGAAGAACAACAATTGAACAAGCTCGTGCTGTAATTGCTAAAAAAGTTAGTCCAAGCGATTTGTCTAGAATTCATATTCTTATGGACCACCGAACAAACCGAGGTCGGTATGAAAAACAACTTGAGCTTGTTGGTGGCGGCGAGAAAATTGTTGATTAAATAAATTTATATAATTTCATAGTGCTAGTATTGTTTATTTTGTTTGTATTGATTACACTTTTTTATCTATGCAAATAAGTAATGTTAATGCCGCACAATTAAGGTTGGATTTGTTGGCACAACTGCGCAAAGAACACCCAAGAATGTGTCGGAAATGGTTTGAAGACATAGAAGTGTTAGGGATTTCAGATGGTTCTATTGTTATTTTTTTGCAAGAAGATGTTCAATTAAATTACCTAGAACGAAAATGCAAGGATCAATTTGTTGAGGCCTCGCAACTTATTACTGGTCGGCTCCTTGGAGTTCTATTTGTAAACAGCAAAGAGGTTGATTTCCAAAACTCTCCAATAACGCCTAGTTGGTCTGGTTCGGTTGTTACCGATGATATGTTAATCAGTCCCGACTATAGCTTTGATAATTTTATTGTTGGTCCCGGAAATCAACTTGCGCACGCCGCCGCCATTGCTGTTGCGAAGAAACCGGCGAAGGCATACAACCCTTTGTTTATTCACGGCGGGGTTGGTCTTGGTAAAACGCATTTGTTGCAAGCTATTTGTCAAACCGCCATGCAGTCAAATAGTTCTATGAAAATTTATTATGTTTCTTGTAATGGTTTTTTAACGCAGTTTTTAGAATCTGTGCAAGCTGGTGAAATGTCTGACTTCCGTCATAAATTTAGGGCATTCGACATGCTTATTATTGATGATATTCATGACCTTTCGAATCGAGAACAAACACAAGAAGAGTTTTTTCATACTTTTAACACTTTGTTTCAATCTGGAAGACAGGTTGTATTAAGTTCAGATGCTCCGCCAAGCGAGATTCCCCATCTTGAAGATCGGCTTATTAGTCGATTTGGTTGTGGGCTTGTTGCGGGTATTGATCCACCTGGATTTGAAACGCGGGTTGCAATTATTAAAAAGAAGGCCGCCCTTCGGCACATAGAAATTCCAGACGATGTGTCGAATTATGTTGCCGCTCGGCTAGACCAAAATATTCGTCAACTCGAGGGCGCGATAACAAAACTTCAGGGACTCGCCCTATTAGATGGTTCACTAATTGATTTAGCCATGGCCAAAACCGCCATTTCAAGCGGCAGCGGTTTAATAAACGCCCCAAAACACCTCTCTATTCAAGATATTCTTGACGTTATTAGTACTTTTTACGACGTAAAACTCGTAGATCTACTTTCAAAGCGAAGAAATAAGTCCATCACAATGCCCAGACAGGTTGGCATGTGGCTTGCAAGGCATCACACGCGATTTAGCCTCGAGGAAATTGGTGGTTATTTCGGCGGGCGTGACCACACTACTGTTATGCATGCCATAAAAAGTGTTAATTCTAAAAAAACTACAAACGACCAGCTTGATCAGGACCTCGTGAGACTTCAAAATCAACTCGCCACAGACGCTGAATAAACCTGTTTTTAAAAGCCTGTCTGGTCCGCAACAGCCTTGTGGATAAGTCGTGGATATCATTTTTTATACTGGGTGGTTCAGCTTTAAAAAACAACGCCAAAAACACGTCTTACGGTAGATTTGTGTAGATCTGGGGCGACAAACAACAGCCCTGTTGACAGGTTGTTAGGTGTCGCACAAACACATAAGTTTTTGTTAACAATACCTTTGTGTTTTTGTGTTTCACTCAGTCCACATAGTAACAGGGCATACAACGAAGAAGACGAATATTTTATTTAATAAGTGTCTACATTGGTGTGTGTATGAGTCATGTAGAAAAACTAATTTTCGCCCACTTTGACAGCGTCTCTGCTGCACAGCCAGAGTCGATGGTTTCCCTCGCCATTTGAACGCCTTCAGAGAGGTCTTGGACACGATCAGCAAGAAAAAGGCCTAGAGACACATTTATTACAACCATGTCCCGCACACCACCATGTAGAGTTCCAGAAAGGGTGTCTAAAACAAAAGACGATGCTTGTTTTAGATCCCTCGCAACAAGGTCTTTCCTTTTGGAATAGGTGAGTCCAAGATCTTCTGGATTTATAATTGATTCCACAAGTTTTCCGTTTTCTACAAGCACTATTTTTGTCGGTGCAGAAATTGATACTTCGTCTAGACCATCAGTAGAATGCACAACGGCAGATTTTGTGGTGGAACTTTGAAGCAGACATTCTGCCATGGGCACGACAAACCGATCTCCCCAGACCCCGAGTAACTGCCTACCGGCATTGCATGGATTTGAAAGTGGCCCAAGAAGGTTGAAAATAGTAGGAAATCCAAGTAGCTTTCGAACAGGCATGACGCTTGCAACTGCTTTGTGATGATTTGGTGCGAAACAGAAGCAAATATTTTCTTCTTCGAACGAAGCTTGCTGCTGCTGCTCGGTTGCATGAATATTTACACCTAGAGACTCAAGAACCTCAGCAGATCCCCGGCCCGTTCGAGATCGATTTCCGTGTTTTGCAATTTTTACACCGCAGGCAGCAAGCACAATTCCAGCTGCTGTTGAAACGTTAAATGTTTTTGGAGCGCCACCAGTTCCACAGGTATCTAAAAATTGAGTGTGATCACCATTAAGGTTTAATTTTTGTGCAAACTTCTTCATAATCGAAGAAGCGCCAAAGAGTTCTTCTCCTGTTGGATTGCGCGTTGCAAGCGCGGCAAGGAGCGCGCCAATGAGCCCATCTGGAGCTTGCCCTGACATCAAAATACTCCAGGCATTAGCAATTTCATTGGCCCCGAGGGTGTGGCCTGATCGGACACGATCAACGGCGTAGCGAAGCGGTTCAAGTTGTTTAGTATCGAGTGCCTTGGTCATGATTTGCAAATCATACGCAGGTGCGGGTACTATTGCATCGTGCTTGCTGATGCATACATTCACCAACTTAGCCCATTCGCCATTCAACTCACTGAAAGCTTTGGTTTGCGATGGTATGGTCTGGCATATATCGCCGGATTTATAGTTGGGTGGTGGTTTATTCGATGGATGGCGAAAACCGATCGGTCGCCATTAGCGCCAGATCAGGCGGGCGATTTATTATTTGCAGGTGTGTTGGGCGTGCTTTTTGGCGGCCGAATAGGGTATGCCGTTTTTTATGATCCACACCTTTTTACTGGTTTTTCATCAGCATTTCCTTGGTGGGATTTATTGGCTATCAACCGTGGCGGTATGGCAAGTCACGGCGGTATCATTGGCGTGCTTTTTGCATTTATTATTTGGGGAAGAAAACACAAAGTTCCAGCGATGCACCTTGCAGATTTGGCAAGCGTTGGCGGAACAGTCGGCCTGTTTTTTGGTCGAGTTGCAAATTTTATCAATGGCGAACTTTGGGGAAAAAAATTTCCAAATCAAACAGAAGCACCCTGGTGGTCAGTTAAATACCCAGCCGAAATAACAGAGGTTTGGGTAAATAACACAGATCAGTATGGGGACAAGTTAGTAGCACTAGAGCCACTTAAGACAACCATTGTGAGTGGAAGCGATGCGTTTTATCAACAAATTGTTATTGAAGCATATGCAGGAAATACCGTTGTTATTGAAACCATTGCTTCACAACTAACAGCGTGGTATCCATCGCAACTTTTTCAGGCTATAAGCGATGGTCCACTTTTACTTGGAGCACTGGTTTTAGTTTGGCTTGTTCCAAGAAAACCAGGGATCGTGAGCGGAAGTTTCTTGGTGGTATATGGAATACTTCGTATTTTGACAGAAGTATTTAGGCAACCAGACGAGGGCGTATCAATTATTTTTGGGTTAGCAAGAGGGCAACTACTAAGTGTATGCATGGTGCTTGTAGGGGCTGTAATGATTTTAATATGTGCAAAAAATGGCTCAAAAAAATATGGTGGAATTATTCGAACTAAACAGGCATCAGCGTAGCGTCTCCACTACACAGGTGAACCCACCTAACAGCGAGCGATTCAAGCAACACCTTGATTGATATATTTGTTCGAACCTGCCCCTCGACATCTGTAAGAATAGCTGCTGCTCTAATTGCTAAAGAGGATCGGTCTCTGTCATCACTAAGAAGTTCTCTAATCTCCATGCCCAACAGCTGTAAAACAACAGAAAATGCCCGCCTGTTTGCGGCCTCTTTACTACAAAGAGCGTTTTTTTCAAGCTGTATTTTTATGAAAGAATCAACATATTCGATCATTAATGGAGCGGCACCAGGAAAAGATTTTGATCCCCCGACTCCACGTATAAAATCACGCAGAGACACGGCGAGTTTTGGAAGGCTTGTTTCAATTGAAACACAAACATCACCAGGAGAACCAGAAGAAAAAGCAACAGACCAATCAAGGTCTGGTTTAGAAACATTAAAACTCATGCTATCTAACCATAAATTCATTTCGAACTGATTAAGTTGCGAAAAGTTTACAGATTGGCACCGGCTTTGTATTGTAGGTAAAAGTAAATCATCTCTTGAGGTTACAAGAATAACGAAGGTTCCAACTGGCGGCTCTTCAAGTGTTTTTAAGAGCGCGTTCTGCGCAGTTTCATCAAGCAGCTCGGCTTCATCAATAATAAAAACCTTCTGACCACCAGTCACAGAAGTTTTAAAAGCAACGGAGTCGTGCGTTTTATCATCCCCTGTTCGGCCACCAATCATCCGTTCGCGCAACAAATCAACTGGAATGTTAGTTTGCTTTCTTCTAGCGAGCGCCGCATTTTTTGACCAAGAAGCATCTTCTTTTCGAATGATATGAAGATCATTGTGTTGAAAACTATCAAGAGTGGTTCCAAACGCGCCACCCAATATTAGCGAACGGGCAAACTCACAAGCGGCTGTAAATTTTCCAACACCCGCAGGTCCCCGGAAAACCCATGCGTGATGGGTTCTGCCATGACACAATGCGTTTTCAATCGTTTTTTTAGCAGTTTTTTGACCGATGATAACTGTCATGACGCCCATAATACTCGTCAACCAACAGTAGTGCCTTTTGGCGGAAAAAAGAAAAAAGGCACACTCTGTCTGAACAGCGCAAAGGGGTTGAGAAAATAAAAGGGAATGCGTTTTGTAAAACTCAAAATAAAACCACCGCCAATCACCATCCCGCCAGTCGTGTATATATCGGTGACATCAATTCTTGGAACACTAACCGGAACCGCCTTGTCAAACTCCCTTGAGTTTGATTATCTAGCTGGAAGTTCATTGGCAATTTCAATAAGCATTCTTGGGGTTTGCGCGAAAACCAAAAAGCAAAAACTAGCTTTACTGCTTATCGCATCATTTGGCCTGTTCTTTTCAAGAACTCTTTGCGTATTACATTCAACACCTCATTCATGGCTAGTTGTGAACAACGGCGATCTCGTTGAACTTAATGGTGTTGTTGTTTCAAACTCAACAACAACGCTTCGCACACAAGGATATCTATCAGATATTGACGACAGGTTACCGGTTACTTCATTTGAATTTTTAGGTTCACCACCCCTAAAAACGGAGAAACAGAACCTGTTTACTGTGGAAGTTAATGGAACTTTGGCGGTTAGCGAAGGGGATAAAATAAATATAATAGGGCAAATACACAGGAATTTTTTTACAAAAACAACAACACCAATGCTTTTTGTATCGCAAAAATCACTTGTTAAAACAAATAATAAAAACACAAAAGTAAATCTTGAAATAAAACAACTAGTAAGGCAAAGCGTTTTAAATGATTTTCAGGGTGAAGAAAAAACCCTAGTCTCTGCATTGTTTTTTGGAGAAAGGGGGGCGGGCTGGAGTGAAATATCAACTAAATTTCGTCACGCAGGTCTCGCCCATATTTTGGCGGTAAGCGGTCTTCATATTGCCATCATTATGACAATGATAGTTTTTGTAGTTCAGCGGGTGACTTTTGGAAGTTTAATTTCATTTGTGCTTATTTGTATTGTTTCTGTTTTTCTACTTTCGATCATTGAATCTAGACCACCAGTTTTTAGGGCTGTTTTGATGATTGTGATTGCATCAACACTTCAAATTCGTGGTCAGCGATTTAGTGGTTCTGGAATATTAGCAGCCGCTGCAATGATAATCGTGTGGCTTGAACCAGCGGTAATTTTAACTAGCGGGTTTATTTTAAGTTTTCTAGTTGTGTTTGGTATTTGCATTTTTTTACCTACGCTTCAATGGAAACTATTAGGACCACGAGACAACAACTCGCCAATGTTAGAAACAATTAGGTACACGATGTCATCGATCTGGGTCGTGGGGCTTTGTGCAGTGTTGATAGCCACACCACTTACAATGTACATGTTTGGATCAATAGCGCCCATTGGTTTAATAACCGGTGTTGGTGGGACACTGTTCTTGGTTATTATTTTATTGATAGGAATAATAAGATTAACCATTGGTTGGACCTGCCCTTTTATAGATGACCAACTGTTTTGGTGCATGAACCTCGTTTCTTCGCAAATGGTTGAAACAGTAACACAATATGGCGAAATCCCATTATTTTTTTATATAGTTCCACCAAACATTTTAATAGTAATTTTGTTATTCATATTTTTAATTTTTATAATAATAAGTACGGGTCGAATTAAAACAAAAATAATTATAGGGATCTTTTTGACCCTGTATTTTTTTGGAATAGTACAAGATGGTGATGTTGTTATTTCTACACTTAATGTTGCACACGGAACATCACATATTATTCAAGACGGAAAAACAACAATCCTTGTTGATGCTGGTTCAAGAGCTGATTTAGATATTGGGCTGCACAAAGTACTACCTTCGCTTCGAAAACGAGGAATTAATAAAATAAATACCATTGTTGTTACACACAATGATTTGGATCATTGTTCGGCGATCTTAGATTTGATGCGCGAGATAGAAATAGAACAAATTTATATGACGCCCTACGCCCTTGCGAACCAAACACGGGTTGTGCGAAAAATAGTTCAGGTTGCAAAGGGTAAACAAATTAAAGTGAACGAAATTACCAGGGGGTGGAGCGTAAATACAAACAACGCGACAATCACGGCACTGTGGCCAAAAAAAGGCATTGATTATACCTCTTCAAACGAAGCGTCTGTGGTTCTTGCAATCAAATCTAGTGGTCGATCTGTTTTGCTCACAGGTGATATTAATGAAAAAACAATTTCTATATTTTTATTACAAAAAATGAACCTGGTGGATGTGTTGGAAATGCCACATCATGGCCAATGGAGTAATGAATCAATCGCCCTGATACATAAACTTCAACCACTGGCGGTTATTCAGTCAACAAGCAAATCAAGATACGCTCGCGACAAGTGGATTATTCCAACAAGTACGGAGCGCCTAGTAACATGTATCGACGGTGACATCACCACAACCATTACTGTGGATGGAAAAATTGAGATAAACACGTCATATACAGAGTTGAGTTTTGCACCCAAGAGATAATATTTACTTTGACGCCTCGTCAATGATTTGGAGCAGGGTGTCCCTGCCCGTTGTCCCCTCTATCTCCCAACGGGGAATAAATCGCCCATCAATAACAAGAACAGGGACGCTTCTTTTCCACACCCTTAGTTTTGAGTTTATATCATCTCGCAAGCGAATGCCCACATCAACACTAGCGGCTACATCGGCAATTGTTTCAGCGCTTTGAGAACAAACTGAAGCCGCCGCATTGGTCAGTGAATTTAAAGAAACAGACCGCTGTGTTGTCATAAACAACTTATGTACCCTCCACCTTGCCTCGTTGCCACACAAAATATCAACAGCCTCAACAACTTTCGCCATTTCACACGATCCAGGATATTGGTTTTTATAATTTTTTACACCAGGATTACAATTACTATCAATAGGGAAGTGTCTGTACGCGTATTTTGCATTTACACCCTCGCTAAGCACATCCCTAAGAAGCGAATCAAGTTTTATAGTTGGCTCTGTTTGATAATCTCCCCACACAATTATTTCAACATCTCCATCTCCAGACCAGGAGAGCCGGTCGTGTTCTTGAAAAGAGTGAACTTTACCAACCCGCCAATCCGCAACAAGTTTTTCAACAGCCGAAGGGGGCGCGACAACGGAAGATTTTCCAGACGCAACAGCATTTCCAACAGAATTAATGACTCTTGCAAGTGAATCTTGTCCACCGTAATACCAAAGGTACTCAACACCATTGATAAATATCATGGGTGTAAACCAAATACCAAGCGCCTTTCCATCAACAGCATCCCTCTTAACATTTTGTAAAGTGGCCGATGATTGCATTGTTTGAAGGAACAGTTGCGACTCAAACCCCAACATTGTTAAATCGCTAGCAAAAGTGGCATCCGTAAAAGAACCACCGTTTGCAAACAACCAAGTGTGCATTCGTTCCCACCCATCCTGTCCACCAAGCAAAAAAGCAGTTTCGGCCGCTCTCGCGGCCCAACACGCATTGCCATGCAGTTTCATCTTTCCAATTTCATCATTACAATCATAATTAAGTGGAAAATGCTTAACAACAATAGAAAGATCGTTTCTTTGTTCGTAGATGCGAGTAAGTTGTGTTTCTAATCTTTTACAGTCGGGGCACTGATAATCTGTAAACATAACAACTTGAATTGGTGCGTTTTGGCTTCCAAAACGGTGGTCTGATTCAAGGAGTTTCAAAGTAGTGTTATCAACCTCCCCCCTAATAATTTCCGCCGCGTTTTGAATACCCGCCCTCTTGTCATCCGCTTTCTTTTTTGTAGAAGCAAACATGTAGACCACTCCAAGGATAACACTGACAAGCACAAATCCAAAAAGAAAACCCTTCCCGAGACACCTATCACAAATATTCTTACTTGCACGCACTTGAAGTTCAGCGCAAATCCAGAGAGCCAAATTACAAAAATGAACCAATGCGCACCATTTACAAAAGTGTCCACCTATTATCATGGCAAGAATAAAACCAAGCGAACCAAGCACCCCGAGCCGGATGAGCCAAAGGAGGGGCTTAGAGTTCCCTTTTGTGTTTTTCCATAGACCAGAAATGGCTATAAACCACGCTGTTCCAACAAACGAGACGGGCCACACCATGAACCCAAGGGGAATGTTTCCAAGTGGTCCATTTGTGACAACATCGCAACCACTTTCTGGTCCACACCCAGGCATTGAAGTCCACAACCCTAGTTTAGGACCCGATAAAACAAGGGATGCAATTGATGCGCAAGAAGCGGCAAATATACCAACCCAAAAAAACATAGATTGTTGTGTGTTGTTTTCAGTCATGGATACCTACATTTTTTTGGGAACCTCAATACCAAGAAGATCAAGACCATCGACAATAACCCTTCGGGTTAATTCAGAAAGGCGAAGCCGCGAGCCCCTTATTGCCCCGTCGTCAACCTTAAGCACAGGACACGCTTGGTAGAACGAATTAAAAGCGACGGTTACCTCGTGCAACCACAGACAGAGCAGGTGGGGCTCGAGGTGCTTCGCGACACTTTGTACAACGTTGCCATATTGTAACAATACAAGCACCAACTGCCGCTCTTGTGGGGTATCGACAATGATGGAAGAAGAAAAACTCGTCTCTTTAGACTTTTCTAATAACGAAGCAATTCTAGCGCACGCATATTGAATATATGGACCAGTATTTCCCTCAAATGAAATCATCCGATCCATATCAAAAACATAATCAGAAACCAAATCATTAGATAGATCCGCGTATTTAATCGCCCCAATTCCAATCTGCCTACCAATAGTTGATAACTCTTCTGAACTCATACCATATGTTTGGGATTTTTCATCCTCGCTTCGGCGGGTTACCTCAGCCTTACCACGAGCGATGGCTTCATTAAGTAGAGAAGAAAGTGTAACGGTCGAACCACTTCTTGTTTTTAGTGGTTTTTTATTTTCACCAAGAACAGAGCCAAACGGGATGTGTTTAAAATCAACATCGGTACTATCAGGTGTTTTGTTCCACCCGATTAAAGCGGCTGCGTCAAACAAATCTTTAAAATGATCACGCTGTCTTGCATCTACAACATAAATAACCCTATCACACTTCAGTTCTTGTGTTCTAAAATAGATAGCCGCAAGATCTGTGGTTGCGTAAATAAAGCCGCCATCAGACTTACGAATAAGAAGGGGTCGTTTTCTGTTTTTAAAACGTACGACCAGTGCCCCCTCATCCTCCTGTGCAAGCTTTGTGTCCACAAATTTATCAACAACATCACCAAGGCGGTCGCGATAAAAAGATTCGCCACGATTGTGTTTTGAACCAAGTTTTACATTTAGTAAATCAAGTGAAATATACACTTCGTTCATTGTGCAATCAATCAGTTTTTGCCAACTAGAAAGAAGATCAGAATCACCCTGTTGTAACCTAACAAGCGTAGTTTTTGCCCTTTCTTGCGCCGGAAGAGCCCCGGAGTTTTGTTCTTCTAGTTCAATAATTCTGTGTGGTCCAGCACAAATGTTTTGTGCTGTTTCAAGACCGCGCACATCGTCCTTCGAAATAAATTGAGCATCTTTATACGCGGTATTGAGCTGCTCGATTGAAATTGTGTCAAGGTCAACACCTGTGCTCAGGAGGTTTTCAAGAACTTTTGCAATTGGTAGCCCCCAATCGCCCAAATGGTTTTCTCGATATACCCTTCTCCCAATTCTTTCAAAAACCCTTGCGAGCGAATCACCAATAATGGTTGATCGGAGGTGCCCAACATGCAGTTGCTTAGCAACATTGACACCACAGAGATCAATTGCGATGGGGTGCGAATCATTTGATTGAAGAATACCCAAAGTGGGAATATCCATTTCTTCACAGAGTTTTACCAGAGTGGCTGACGTGAGTGTGACATTAATAAAACCTGGGCCAGCTACCTCAAGCGATTGGGCAAACTCACCAAGATCCATGGCCTCAACAATTTTTTCAGCAAGCTCTCTTGGGTTTTGGTTTACCTTCTTTGCCAACCCCATTATGCCGTTGATTTGATAATCACCAAATTTTGAGTTTTGTGAAAGTCGTACCACAGGATCTGCATCTTTGTGCTGGTTACCAAGCACCAATGAAAAGGCCGCTTGTACAGCACCAGAAATGGTTTGTTTAGGATCTTTGGTCATATTTTGCATACGATACAACCACCACCAAATTTTCGCCGCGGTGTACTTTTTGGTATTATCGCCATGTTATGGCATCACCAACTACTGAACCAACAACACAACTTGAAAAAAAAGATCGCTGTGGCAATCTTGATCACCGCCCAAGAGTACTTCTTGGCAAAATGGGACTTGATGGTCATGATCGCGGCGTCAAACTTATTGCCAGAGCACTTAGAGATAGCGGTATCCATGTGATATATTCCGGGCTTTGGCAAACACCCCGATCACTGGCTATTTCTGCTCGGGATGAAGATGTTGACATGATGGCATGTTCAATGATGAGCAACTCTCATCTTGTGCTTGTTCCAAGAATGATGGAGGAAATGAATAACGTGGGTCGCCCCGACCTAACCGTTGATGTTGGCGGCATTATTCCCCAAGAAGATATTCAACCCCTTCTCGATTGTGGAGTTCGCGGTGTGTATCACACGGGTACAAGCATGCTTGATATTGTTGAAGCAGTTCGATCCGCAACAAAAGCACAAGAACCAATTGTATCTACGAACCACATCGCCACACTTGCAAGAAACATTAGTATTGTTGAATATGGAAATACAGTGGACGCACCCAAAAAACGTCCAGCAAAAGTTGTTGGTTTCACGGGTTCTCCGGGAGCCGGAAAATCAACACTTTCTGCAGCGATGGCTGCAGAGATTGTTCGCAGGGGCGAAAAGATTGCAATTGTCGCTTACGATCCAATGAGTCCGATCAGCGCCGGCGCACTTCTTGGCGATCGTCTTCGAGTAGACTTTAATGCAGTCGACGAAAATGTTTTTTATAGAAGTCTTGCAAGAGTTGGGGAAGATTACGACACCCTTCCAGAAATATTAGACCTCATTGGTGGTGCGGGTTTTGAACACGTCATTGTTGAGACAGTGGGTGCTGGTCAAAATGATGTTGCGATTCGTACACTGGTTGACGAAACCGTTGTTGTTGTCGTTCCTGGAATGGGCGACTCTGTGCAGATGGACAAGGCGGGCATTTTAGAAATAGCAGATACCTTTGTTGTGAACAAGGCGGATTACGATGGCGAAAGCGCGTTGGTTCGGGAGTTATTAGACATTGCAAACGGTAGAGAAATTATTGAAACAATTGCAACACAGGGCAAAGGCGTGATTGAATTGTTAGATCACCTGTTTTAATAATCCACAAAATAGTTTTCGCTCACACATGCACCCGGGAAGATTAATCAACCCCAAGGTTAATTAATCTCGGTACATAGGGCGGTCAGCAAGTTCAAAGTTCCACAAGTTTTGTACACCCCCTGAATCTAGTTCTGCAACACCCATACAACTTGAAATAACCTCCACAGGATCGTCCATAGCAATGTCCCCATGCATTTTGAATTTTGCTACAAGAATGTCATCAAGATTCGCTGTCGTGTTTCTTGCGTGACCAGTTGGATACATGATAATACCACTTTCTAAAACAGTTTCGTCTTTAAGGGTAATTTTCATTGATGTTGGAATACCGTCTGGATATTTTTCGTCGTATTCTTTTCCCCCATGTTCAAACGAAATTGTTTCCATAATGGCGCGTGCTGTTGGATGACAAATTGCATCCGCGTCAAAATCATAAGGAGTGAGCATAAGCCGTTTCCAAACATCATCATTAGATTGTTCGAAAAATTCCACACCCTCTTGTTTCGCAACATCTTGCGCCTTTCGCAACATGGCAGAAACAATATAAACCATCGAGTGATCAGCAGATTGCCGCGTTCTTGGATCGCGCTTGGATGGATCTCCAATGATTCCAAACGCGGGCTCATACGCAGTAATGTGAATAGATTTAATTTTTTCTGGTTCTATAGCAATTTTTGGGTATTGTTGAATAAGGTTCAATAATCCCTGCAACGCACCCGCTGACTGGTGCTCATATAAACCAATTTTAAAATGCATTCCCATGACAGCAAAGTCATCACCACTGTGCGACAAAATTAAATCAAAAGGCGAGTCGCCATCAGTTGATTCAAATTGCCTAAAGACCGCTTCTGGATTTCTAAAAATATCACGAGGACCCATAAACCCCCTCATTGACCGTTGCATTGAAAGTATTGCGACCTCTGTACTAATAGCGGCCGAGGAACCCTTTGAATCAGACAATTGTTTGCCCGCTCGGATGGCTCGCCAAGGTATGTAGTGTGCAACAGTCATGCCAATTGCAGATTCAATTTGTTCTGCAGTTGCGCCGCACATGGCTCCATATACAGCCACAGACGCAATTGCGCCGTGTACGACGTGATCAATTTTATATGTTTTTAAACTAAACACTTCAGCGAGTCGCCCCCTGATTTCATCAAGCAAGACCATGCCCCGAAGCGCAGCAGCGCCGTCAAGATCCATTATTTGTGCGGCGGCAATTGGTACAGCATAAAAATCATTGTGCCCAAACTCCCCAGCAACGTGCCCAAGTTCTGGATTAAATCCAAAATTAGTTCCGTTTGAATCCCACTCTCGAACAGCGGCGGCATTTGCCAAAATAGCTTTTTCCGGGCGCACTTGTATATTAGAACCAAAGACAGTCGCGCCCTTTTCAACGGTGTATTCAAGCGCCTCGTTTTGTAATACAACCGGCGCATTTGTTTTCACCGAGAGCGCAGAAAGACCACAAAGCACAGCGTCTGTAAAAAACAAGGTGGTTCGATCAAGAACAATTTTGGAAGGATCCCCGATTGCTTTATTTATAAAGTCAATTGCAAAGCGTCCGATTCCGAGCGCCTGATTTGAGTTTTTTGAAAGGGTTACAAACGTTTCTGTAGCGGTTGTCATGTTGTGTGTTTCAAAAATTGATCAACTTGATCAGTCGATCCAAGGACCACGCTTGTTCGTGCATGTAATCCTGTTGGTTTAATGTCGAGAATGCGACCGCCCAACGCAGCCGCCTTTCCCCCAGCCTGTTCAATAATCATCGCCATTGGATTTGCTTCATACATCAAACGAAGTTTTCCTTCAGGTTTATCACTTGTTGGTGGATATAGAAAAACACCGCCCTTTAATAATGTTCGGTGCACATCAGCGACCATTGAACCAATGTATCTACTGGAATAATTGTTTTGATGCGCCCAATCCAAAAACGATCGAACACTATCACTAAACTTTTCGGTATATGCCTCGTTAATCGAATATGTATTGTTTCCACTCGGGATTTGAAGATTTGATTCAACAAGCACAAACGACCCAATGGATTGATCGAGAACAAACATATTAACTCCATTTCCTGTTGTTAAAACAAGAATGGTCGACGATCCATATAAAACATATCCGGCAGCGACCTGTTTATAACCCTCTTGGAGAATGGCGTCTTCTTTAGTACCACCATCAGGTAGACGAAGGACACTGAATATAGTGCCGACCCCAACCGAGACGTCAATGTTTGAAGAACCATCTAGAGGATCAAAAAGAACACCATATTTTCCACCCTCTGTTCTTTTGCGAAGAAAAAACGGTGTTTCGTTTTCTTCACTTGCAAGTATTCCAACATTGTCACGATCTCCGAGGCATCGCAAAATAAGTTCGTTGGAAATTACATCAAGCTTGTGTTGCATTTCACCCTGCACGTTTTCAGAGCCAACCTCACCCACAACATCTTCAATTCTTGCACACCTAATTTTATTTCCAATTGCCTTGGTAGCAAGAGAAATGGCAGAGAGAATCCATGAAAACTCACCAGTAGCACCTTCATACTTTTTTTCTTCCACCAAAATATGGCTTTGAAGGCTTGTTAGATTGTCACTTGTCCAATTGTGTTCCATTATGTTTTACATGACCCTAGGGTGTTTAGATAGAATATGTACCCTTGCAACGGGTTACAGAAAATATATTCTACCCACCTCAGAAAATAAGGCACAAACAAATGACAACCACAAATAAATCAAATCAACCCATAGTTCTTGCAGCCCGCCGTACCGTTGTTGGCCGTTTTTTAGGTGGACTTTCTCGGGTTTCATCCCCTGAAATTGGATCATGGGCCATTCAAGCAGCCGTTGAAGATTCTGGTGTTGATCCAGCGGCAATTGACGAGTGTGTAATGGGCTGTGTGTTACAGGCTGGTGTGGGACAAAATCCATCTCGGCAGGCGGGATTAAAAGCCGGTTTACCAACCACTCTTTCTGCCGTTACAGTTAATAAAGTTTGTGGCAGTGGTTTACAATCAGTCATTCAGGCGGCACAATCAATCAAGGCTGGAGATACAAAAATAGTTGTTGCCGGTGGCATGGAAAACATGTCAAGTTCTCCCCACCTTGCACATATTCGAAGTGGAATAAAATTTGGAGAGGGAAAACTCGTTGACCACATGCAACACGATGGTCTCACTTGTCCTTTTGAAAACTGGGGAATGGGATCAGCTGCCGAGTGGACGGCAGAAGAGTTTAATATTTCACGTGAAGCGCAAGACGCGTATTCAGCTCAATCTCACCAACGGGCGGCACACGCAATAAACCAAGGTTGGTTTAATGATGAACAAATTACTTTTGAAGCCAAGCAGGTAAAACAACGTGCGGATGTCACACAAGACGAAGGGGTTCGCGCTGATTCGTCTGCCGAATCACTTGGAAAATTACGACCAGCATTTGCAAAAGAAGGCACCGTGACTGCAGGAAACGCCTCGCAAATTTCTGATGGTGGTGCAGCGGTCATTGTCGCTTCACCAGACACAGCAGGCGAAGTTTTTGCACGCATTGTTGATTACAACACACAAGGCGTTGATCCAAAAGAAATTTTTACTGCACCAGGAAAGGGCATAGCTTCGCTACTAGAACGAAACAACCTTACGGTTTCAGATATTGACCTGTTTGAAATTAACGAGGCATTTGCCGTGCAAGTGTTACAAAATTTGACACACCTTGGACTTGACCAAACAAAGGTGAATGTGTGTGGTGGCGGCATTGCACTTGGTCACCCAATTGGCGGTTCGGGTGCGAGAGTTCTCGTAACATTGATTCATCAAATGCGTAGACTTGACGTAAAACGAGGCGTTGTGAGTTTGTGTCTCGGTGGTGGCAACGCTGTTTCCATGCTGCTTGAGCGCGATTAAAGAAATCATTAATCTTGTTTATCACCAGCGGTGATTAAGCCCTGTCGTACCACTCACCCCTACTACCATTTAGCGGCAGTGGTATGTTTGACATTGAAAAATACTGCCAAAGAAGTTAATTAACGCGTAGAGCAAGTAGGTCTTGTTGCTTTTGCTGTGTTTGACGCTGGCCGCCTAACCTTGATAGATGCGCGCGAAGTAATACGCGGCCTATCTGTTTGTGATCTTTTTGGTGTAACTGGTCGTTTCATCAGTGCACCTCCTTTTTTTATAAGCCAATATCTTCGGCCCACAAATCAGGTTTTTCGTTTATAAGCCGTTGCATCAACGCAACACAACGAACATCATGAATAACCTCTATCTCAACACCATTCGAACATAAAAGTTCTTCTGCGCCAAGAAAATTTTCATTTTCTCCAATAATCACGCGTGGAATGCCAAAAAGGAGGGTTGTGCCAGTACACATAATACAAGGACTTAGTGTTGAAACAAGCGTGAGAGATTTCCAATCCCTTCTTCTCCCCGCATTTCTAATACACACAACCTCTGCATGCGCGGTCGGATCGCCGTTTTGAACCCGCATGTTGTGACCGCAAGAAACTATCGAACCACCCCCATCAACAAGCGTGGAACCGATTGGAATGCCTCCCTCGCTCCAAGATTTTTCTGCTTCTACAATGGCAGCATCAAGCCACGCTTGTTCAAACTTCATTCCGTATCAACAATAGCGGTTTGTTCTGGAGCAACATAATTTGGCGCGGGCGCCTGTGTAACTGGAATTAACCAAATTCGTTCACGGTTTACTTGCCACGGATTAGAGAATGATTTAGATAAATACAATGTTGCTGTTTCGTATCCGCCGCCAGCACGTGGAAAAATAATATCCGCTTCTGCCCTTAATCCCCGAACACGTAATTCGGTGATGTGATACGCCTGTTCACCTTCGTTTTGAAGTGGTTCTGAGTCGGAAACTCTTGCAGACACAATGTCATATGTTTCACCCAACACTCCCTCTGGAAGGTTGTACACAACAGTTTCCATACCACCATAATGATTGTGTGCGTATTCAATAGTCGTGACCAAAATTGTTGGAACGGGCTCGTAAGAGGAATTAGAAAAACTAACAGCGGTGCTCACCTCAACTGGCGGATAGGTTGCGATTGGCGAGCAGCACGACAGGAATGATATAACGATAAGCGTGAGTAGATATTTCATACGTAAAGTGTATCAAAGAGTGCTCATTAGCACCATCGAACCGGCAAATCGTGATGTATTCCCACAAGATCAACAAGTTTACCTGCCATAAAATCAACCAAATCATCAATTGTTTTCGGCTGCATATAAAACCCAGGTGATAAAGGTGCAATTGTCACCCCCGCCCTCGAGAGTTTTGTGAGATTTTCTACATCAATAGCACTAATAGGTGTTTCTCTGTGAGCAAGAACTAATTGCCTGTTTTCTTTAATAGTGACCGCCGCTGCGCGTTGAACCAAAGTGTTTGTTAAACCACTCGCAATCGCACCAACACTATTACTTGAACATGGAACAATAATCATTCCGTTGTGCAAAAAACTTCCAGAAGCGATTGAGGAACCAAGATCATTGTCATTGTGGATAACAAGAAATTGTGCATCAACTTTAAATTGCTCCGCACACAAAGTTTTGATATTTGATTCTTCAAACAACAACCTTCGGCCCATTGTAGAAACGGCGAGGTGCACCTGTGCTCCATACTCAATAAGCAGTTGTACAACCCTTACGGCGTAAGGTGCTCCAGATGCACCAGTGACTCCAACAACAATTTTTTTAGGGACCATTATTGTTCCTCATTAGAATTAGAAATTGTCCCCGTCACCATTCCCTGGGGCGGCTCTCGAAGAAGTATGACATCTCCTTCAACTAGTCCATCCTCAATAACCGTAAACGATTCACTAAACCGACCAACCGTGACCGCGCGTTGCTCAAACCCACCACCTTTTTGTAACCAAACCCAAACCGTCCCCCCTTTTCTGTGTATTGCATGTATGGGAACAAAGAGTTGGTTCTCAGCAACACCCACTAATATTTCTGCAGAGCAACGCATTGATGGTTTAAGCCCAACAACATTTTCTCCAGTCAGTTGTATCTTAATAGTGTAATCCCGCCTGTTTGGATCTCTCCAACCACCACCAGAGGCAAGGACGCCAACTGAAACCACCCTACCCTTAAACAAAGCGTCTGGAAAAGCATCACAAATAACTGAAGCCTGTTGACCATCTTTAATAAGTCCACTGAGAGCTTCATTGACCTTCACCTCTGCAACCATGATTTCTGTGTTTGGAATAATCATACACAGTTCATTTCGATATAATTTTTTCCCAATTTTAATTGGTTCCCCGTCACGCTGTCTTTCTTCCCTCAGGCTAGATGCATACACCACCATGCCGCTTGCCGGTGATGTTACAACACACATTTCTAATTGATCCTCAAGTTTTTGAAGACCCTCTTGTTTGTTCGCAAGTTTTTTTTGTGCAGCAAGCACGTTTGACTCGGCGCCTCGAATTTCAGAAGCGAGTCGTTCTACAGCTCGTTCTAATTCGTCTTTTGCTTGTTGAAGATCCGATTCTTTTTTTTGTTTATCTTGTTTAAATGTGTAATTATTGTAAACATCGACATCAAGGAGCGCTTTTTTTAATTGTGCATCAGCTTTCAAAAGAGCAATTTCATCTCTATCAAGTTCGTCTTTACTTAAAAATTCTTGTTCATATAGTTTTAAGGACGACTTAAATTTCCCAGAAAGTCTTGTGAAGTCTTTCTCCGCAGTTTGTACAGCAAGGTTAAGCGATTGCTTTCTTGCCACTACCTCACCCCTTTCCCACGATTGCAAGGCAAGCACGGCAAGGTCAACGGCGAGTTGCTTTATCGCTAATTCTGAATCTCTCTTTTTATTCAAAACAATTAGGTTTGCAGTAGACCCATCCAAAGTGTTTACACTGGTTGTTACACCATCTTCTGCGCTTCTAATTGCGTTTTGTATTGTTTCGTCATTGAGGCGAAGAAGAACATCACCAGCCTCTACCCTAGAACCCTCGTCGACCAGTTCAATAATGACAGCATTTGATTCAAGCGAGTTGTATATATTCACCTGTTCTAAGGCTGAAAGTTCACCAGAGGTTGGGACAGTTATCTCAAAACTACCACGCACAACCTCATACAAAGCACCCGCGCCAAGTGAACCCTTGTCCGAAGAACCACCCGTTGGAATGGCCCAAACGATGACAACAATTACAGCAACACATAATAAAAGAATTGCTGAAATAGAAACACCGCGTCTCATGGGAATAGATTGTAATCGACTTTTGAATATATTCATAAATTATGATTTAGTGTACCAATTGGGTACATGTTTCCATTTTGTTGAATTCGAAGTTGTCCGGCTTGCAATAAAAAATCAACAATGGACAATTCTAGGTCCCGCCTAGCACTATCCCTTGCGTCTTGCGCGCTTTGTAATTCTGAAATAGCCCTTGTTTGATCTAATACCGAAACACGGTCAGGGTCGGCATTGATTGAATTAAGACCAAGTTGTGCAATTTCAACATTTCTTTCTTGTAGATCAAGCGTGAACTGGTACACCTCAATGTTGCGAAGTGAAGAGCGAACTTCAATTGCAATAGATTCTTTTGAAGTACGAAGCGATCTTTTTGCACGCTCAAGCAAGATCTGTTGCTTGCGCAGTGAAATTCTATCCGTTTCTCTGTCAAGAGGAACACTAAATGTAATCCCAACAGAGTAATCAACCTCTCGGCCATCAAAGTCTGTGAAATCATTGTTTTCAGACGGTAATGAAGCACCAGCCGAAAAATCTAAATCTGAGAGGACCCCATTCTTTGCATTCTGAACACGGCGACGCGCATCACCAACTTTATTTTCTTCTGTTTGAAGATCAAGTCGATATTGCAACGCCTTTGTAACAGCAGTTTTCATATCAACCTTAAGTGGTTGAAGGCCAAGGGATGTTGGTTCAATGCGAACGAGCTCTTTGATTGGCCAACCTATTTTAACTTTGAACCGGTCAACCGCTAAGCGATATCGTTCCCAAGATTGACTTAATCTCGCTACCGAAGCAAGTGCTTGGTTTTCTGCATCGGCAGAATCATATAACCGAGTTCTTCCTGATTCATATAGTGCCCTTTGTCTACTCGCAAGTTGGCGCAAAGACTCGACCCCGCGTTGCGCGTTTGCAAGAGATTGTCGTTGTACAACAAGATTTAAATAATCTCCTGCAATGGATCTAAAAAAAGTTCTTCGAAATCGTTCAAATGTGCGAGCACCATATATGAGATTTCGTTGTGATTGGATAAGTGTTTCTCTGGCAACTGTTCCAGACCCCCGAAGCAAAGGCAATTCCAGCGCCAAACCAACAGTGGTTCCTTTGGTGTTACTTGATGTGGCGGCATGTAATGTGTCAGCAAAATTTGTTAACGCAGTTGCCGAAACCGACCCGCCGTATGGAAGCCGATGTGTAATTTCGAAATCGTTAACCACGTTTAGGGATGTATCATAAAAACCACCGGTAGAATCTGCGCTTGTTGTTGCGCTTATGCTTTCGAAAAACCTTGGTCCCCATAAATGTAATTCACTAAGCAACGAGAGCGTGGTGGTGAGATAGTCATATTCGGCAAAGCGGTATCCTTGTGCATGCTTAGTTGACCACACCAGCGACTCTTCCAATGTTAGTAATATTCCATTCTCTTCAAGCTCTAGTGCGGCAGCGTCGAGTTTTTTTCCAACTGTTTTACTATCAATTTTGATCGACGGTACCAAGGCGAGCTCGTCAATAAGCGGATTATTTGTTGCTGGCAAGGGGTTTTCTGGTGAAGAGGACGCCAGAGTAGACCAATCAACAGTACGTGGGAGGACAGAATCATCACCAAGAGACTCGTTTGCCTCCACCAACAAGGCTTCAACCCGGTGATCAATAGCTTGAAATCCAGAGTCACAGGCCTGGAGAACAAGCAGACATAATGCTAATAATCGCCACATGTGGGTGATGATACTTGATGTCAACACTTCACTCACCTTGTAGAATTGTTTTATTCTTATGCTACTACAATCTCCAAACCATCCAAATGTGTGGATTTTTGAACATCCCGTTATTCAGGACAAATTAACCCGAATAAGAGACCATAAAACCAATCACGCTACTTTTAGATCATTGCTTAACGAAATAGCTGGGCTCATGTTTTTTCAACTATCTCGAAATTTTAAAACAGTAGAGACCGAAGTTCGGACACCTATAGAAAAAACCACAGGTCAAAGGCTAGCTGACCCAATCACACTAGTTCCAATTCTTCGAGCAGGAGTAGGAATGACCGACGGGATCCTTGGGATGATTCCAGAGGCGAGAGTTGGACATATTGGGCTGTACAGAGACGAAGAAACCAAAACTCCCGTCCCTTACTATTGCAAGTTACCAACTGACATTGCCAGTGGCCCCGTGTTACTTATTGACCCAATGTTAGCCACGGGCGGTTCGGCTTCATATGCCGCAAACGTTCTTCGAGAGCACGGTTGTGATGACATTCAAATGGTATGTCTTGTTGCATCGCCAGAAGGGGTTTCAAGAATGGAGAAGGACCACCCCACACTAAAAATTTCAACAGCAGCAATAGATAGGTGTTTAAATGATCAGGGTTACATTGTTCCCGGTTTGGGTGATGCGGGCGACCGTATTTTTGGAACGGTATAAAAATGCCAGAAAAAAAGAACAGATTATTTGATAGACACGGTGGTTATTCAACACCAACGGGCGCCCTTGCGTCACAGCGACATGATCTTGAACTTGACAACATAAAAATGCTAGGCGATGAATCTCCGAAGTTCAAACCCTCGTCGCAAAACACAATTGAATCTAATTTTACAGAGTCAAATCCGAGTACGGATTTGTATGTTGGAGATTGCAGAGAAGTGTTACCAAGATTATCAGAACAAAACAATGTTGATCTTATATTTGCAGACCCACCATTTAATTGGGACGTTCCATACGAAGGTTGGAAAGATGGCATGTCGAGAGATGAGTATGAACGGTTTACATTCGATTGGCTTGATGCTTGTATTAATTTACTATCTCCAACGGGCGCGTTGTGGGTGAACATTCCAGATGACACCGCTGCGGAAGTTGTGATGCATTTGAAGCGCCGCGGCTTAACGATGATTAATTGGTGTGTTTGGCACTTTCGGTTTGGCCAGTGTAGGACAGGGTCTTTTATTATGAGCAAAGTACACGCATTATATTTTGTGAAGGATCCTAATAATCGAACATGGAATAGCGATGCAATCCTTGAACAAAGCGACAGGGCAAGTATTTATAAAGATCAGCGGACACACAACAAAGAAAGCAACAAGGGAATGCGAGTTCCAATGGATGTTTGGTACGGAAAATTTTGGGGGCGGGTTCAAGGAAATAACAAAGAGCGAAGACACGGACACCATAACCAAATCCCAGAAGTGTATTTAGAACGAGTGATTCTCGCGTGTTCAAATGAAGGCGACCTAGTTCTCGATCCATTTGCGGGCAGCGGAACAACAAGCACGGTTGCAAGATCTCACAACCGAAAATCTATTTGTGTTGAATATTCTGAACACAATGCAGAAAGCGCATGGAACAGAATTATTAATGTTGAAATGGTCAGAAAAAACTGCTCTGTTGGGCAGAGCTCTGCCATTTTTAAAGCCAGAAAATCAACATGAAAAAAATACAAACAGTCAACATGTCTGACCCCGTTGCAGTGAGTGAGCTTCTTATTCAAGGGGCAACTATTATGGAAAACGCGAAGGGCCGTGTTGGGTCTACACAGCACATACCAAGTACGGGGAAAATTTTAGTTACAGGAGATTTACACGACAACCCATTTAATTACAGCAAAATTGTCAAGCTTGCGCAATTAGATAAAAGCGAAACTAACCACGTTGTGCTACAAGAATTGATCCACGGTGACAAACTTATTAGCGGGGTTGACATGAGCTTTCGAATGCTCGTTAGAATTGCCGCACTAATTGTTGCCTATCCAACACAGGTTCACCCCATCATTGCAAATCACGAATTATCTCAATTAACTCGCCGTGGAATTACAAAAGGCAAGGGAAACATTGTTGAATTGTTTATCGACGGTGTTGAATGGGTGTTTGGCACAGAATCAGACAGTGTTTTCGAAGCAATTGACTCGTTTTTTTTAGCAATGCCCTTGGCGGTTAAATCAGCAAGCGGTTTAATGTGTTGTCACAGTTTGCCAAACGCTCCATTGATGCACGTGTTTGATAAAGATGTTCTAAATAGATCATTAACAGAGGCTGACCGTAACAGTGTAGATGGTTCTGCCACGCTGATGGTGTGGGGAAGAGTACATACAGAATCTCAGGTTTGTGCTTTAGCAAAAGCTTGGAACGTCAAACTGTTTTGTTTGGGGCACGCGTTTGTTTCAGAGGGAATAGAAATGTTAATGCCAAATGTTCTTCTATTAAATAGCGACCACGAACAGGGCGCGGTTTTATCAATTGATTTAAGTGATATTCCTAGCGCAGAAACAGCGATATGGTCAGCGGTTAAGCTCGCGGCACTTCCACACGAACCAGACCATGTCTAACAAGAAGCCACTTGTTATTTCTATCGAACTTTCTCAGCACAAAGGATCGGTTGCTGCGAGACTTGGAAATGGTGAAATCGTTGAGATTGCAGTAATGCAAGGCGATCGAAAAAAAGACGCAATGATGCCAGCGCTTGAAAAAGCGGTTACAACCGTAGGGGGAAATCCAAATGAAATAGATACAACATTTGTTTCTATTGGACCCGGCAGTTTTACTGGCCTTAGAGTTGCTGTTGCCACAACAAAAATGCTTTCTTATACAACCGGGGCAACTATTATTCCAATTAAAACAGCACTTGGAGTTGTTTGTGCTGATAAAGAACATGTGCCAAAGTCGATTGTTGTTTCTGCTATTAAAAAAGACAACTTTTGGCTGTCTGTTGTGACAAAAAATCCCAAATGGAATTGTGAGGGTGGGCTCGTGAATGCTTCTCAACTACCCTTATATATAGAGCAAAACACTGTGTTGTATTGTGATTCATTTTTAACCGACGAAATCACAAAGATGTGTACAGAAGTTGGGGTTACGTTAAGGGAAATGCAATCTACGGCAACATCTATCATGGCGGTTGGGAGTACGCTTGGAGATAAAAATCATATTGACCCAGCGTTGCTATTGCCACTCTACCCACGCGAACCAGAAGCGGTTCGTATGTGGAAAGAAACGCGGTCTAGCACTACTGAATAACTAATGAACCGGAAACAGATCTCCTAATAAGGTTAAAAACACTGTTTTTGGCGGGTTTAATTGTCTATTTTCACAATTTTGATCAAACTTTAGAAGTTGGGTGAAGTGGGGTATTCGCGTTGCCGAAGAAACAGTCATGTGGGGAATTGGGGGATTTATCGAAAGGCAACACATGACAGATATTCAAGAAACAACAGAACTTAAAAACAAACAAGTTTTTACAACCGGCGAAGCCGCAAAAATTTGCAAGGTTTCACAGCAAACAATAATTCGATGTTTTGACAGCGGTCGACTTCATGGTTTTAAGGTGCCAGGATCACGGTTTCGTCGTATTCCTCGAGCAGAGTTGATACGTTTTATGCAACACAATGACATGGATATGTCTCAGCTCCAATCTGGTCCTATTCGCATTCTTGTTGTTGGTGTTTCACCATCACAAACCGATTCTACTATTAAAGAATTTGCCCAAGATCGAAAAGTTGAAATTTGCCACGCTGACGATGCGTGGACAGCTGGATATGTAACACACGCATTCAAGCCAAACCTTGTGTTGCTCAACCTAACATCGTCTGGTGTAGATGAAATAGCAGTGCAAAACACAATTAAGACTAACCCAGAATTAGTAAATACAAACGTTGTAACTATCGAGACATCACAACACGCCCTCAGTACTACTTTTGGAAACGGAAGCCACACGGACGCAATTAAACAAGCCGTACAACAATTGATGAGCGCGTGATGGAAGGCATACACACAATGAAAAAACTTAAACAACCGAAAAAGATTCTCCTTATTGGAGAGGCAAACGAACAAACAACAGCAATACGCGCTTCAATAGAAGTTGCTGGATACGACGTTGTGCACGCAGGAACAATGAAAGCCGCTGAAATAGCACTTGAACAAGGAGCCTACGGACTTATTGTTGTTGATTGTGACACAAACAACTCGGTTGTTGAATCAATTTCAGAGTTCACATCACTTCTATCGCCTAAAACCCCAACGGTAGGATTCACAACCTCTCGTTCACAAACACTTGTGATGAACATGATGCGAAACGGTGCATCAGATGTATTTTGTTTACCGCGTGATTTAGGTGTTGTAAAAGAACGTATCGAGTTGGTGATGTCTAAGAACACCAATATGCAGGAAGCAACAAAAAAACACGATGAAATTCAGCGGTTATACAATGAGATTCACCAAGCACACGGCGCCGCTGTTGAAGAAATAGAATCACTTAGTCACACACTTGCTAACGGACAATGTGTTCAAGACCAGAAAATGCGCCTCGTGGCAATGGCAGCAGAGTTCCGAACACTTGTAAGTCAGGAATTAGAAGTCGAATCAATGTTACGCACCTCTCTAGAATACTTGTTGCACCGGCTTGGACCAACGAACGCCGCCGTGTATATCCGTGAGGGTGAAGTTGGTTGGGGAGTTGGTGCCTATATTAATTACGATCGCCAAGGCGAAAACTACTCCGAGTTTTTACAAACGCTCGGAGAACAGGCGTGTACAACCGTTTCTCAGGAAAAAACACTACGTGTATTTACTGACGGAAACTCATTTACAAACTGGATAGACACAGACGAGTTAGATTTTGAAGGTAACGAAGTGCTTTCCATTGGTTGTTTTGACGGAGAAAAATGTATGGCTGTTATCGTGTTTTTCCGAAGCGATTCAAAACGATTCGATGACGAGTCATTGAAAATAGTTGAAACTATTTCCCCACTCTTCGGCTCTCAACTTGGCTCTATTCTCAAAATTCACCGACGTGCAGAAACAACATGGCCATCAGAATCATTAGATAATGAAGACGATGACTGGTCATTTGGAAATGCTGCGTAAAAAGAATTTCGCTAGTTACAACCACAAGGGTACCACGCCGGCGTGGCAACTTGGAGTCTAGCTTTCTGGTTGGACAAAAACAAAACAGTAGCAAAATCATCCACTGTATTTAGATTAGTTTTTTGAGATTACCCGAATATTGTTTTTTCCAACAACACCACCGAGCTGTTCTAGTAACTTTGGTTCTACAACAACCCTTCGTTGACTTCTGATTGTTGCTACATGCTTTCCAGTATGTACATGTACAAGCACCTCAACAGGTGTAGCGCCAGAAGAAACGCGGGAACCGCCAGCTTGTTTAATTAATCCCGAAGCCATTTCCATTTTTGATTTTGTATCACCCCGTTCAGTACCATTTATAAAAGTTAATTCTAATCTTCTCGCCAAGTGTAGTGAAGCGTCTTGAATTGGAATTACTCTATTGATTAGTAATTGTAAATCTCCACGAGACCGGTCAACTTTACCCATAACAATCACCGCTTCATCTTGTTGCAATAATTCCGCATATCGCTGGTAGGCATCTGAGAAAATGACACCATCTATGTTTCCACCACGATCTTGCAAAGTAATGATTGCCATTTTTTTACCAGCACTTCGGCCATTTCGCACAACAGTAAGTCTCACAGAGGACAATATTCCCCCAACGGTTGCCTCGCTGCCATCGGGTTTTTCTTTGAGCGACCTTGTTGTGTTGCTACACCATAACTCAAGGGAATCTTCATATTGTTCTAGGGGGTGCCCCGAAACATGTATACCTAGAACATCTTTTTCATAACCTAAAGATTCATTTTGATTCCATGGTGTTATTTTTGGCAACCTCCATTCCGGCTCTGATGCAGCAGTGTTGTTTGAACTTTCCCCACCAAACAGGCCACCTTGCCCACTTACGCGATCGCGCGCTGCAGATGCACCCGCAGAAATTGCTTGGTCAAGACCGGAGATAATTGCAGCGCGACTCTCGACCCCGTGTATAGAGTCAAACGCCCCACCCTTAACAAGCGCTTCAATTGTCCCCCTGTTAACGAGTTTCCCGCTTACGCGAGAACAAAAGTCATATACCGAAACAAACAGACCATTTTTCGTTCGCTCTTTCACAATTGCAGAAACCGCCGCGTTCCCAGAACCCTTCACGGCGCCAAGGCCAAAACTGATGTGACCATTGCAATTTGTTTTTTCTTCATCATCCTCAAAAACAACAGAAAACAATGCATCAGACTGATTGATGTCTGGTGGGCCAACAGCAAATCCAACATGCGGAATTTCGGTTGTGTAATCAGGAAATCTTGTTTTTCCACAATCACCAATGTATGGCGCCCAGTCTTCAATTTTTTTTGCACCGCTTTCATAAGTAAGCACCGCCGCCATATACTGAACAGGAAAATATGTTTTTAAGTATGCAGTTTGAAAAGCAATGATTGAATACCCGGTCGAGTGACTTTTATTAAAACCATAACCTGCAAACTTTAGAATTAGGTCAAACAAATCGTTCGCCGTGTTTTTGTCCATCCCCTTCTCGACAGCACCATTTACAAATTTTGGTCGATTTGCATTTATAACCTTTATTTTCTTTTTCCCAATTGCCTTAATTAATGTGTATGCATCACGAAGCGGAATATCCCCAAGCCCATGCACAATTTGCATAACCTGTTCTTGATACACCATGATTCCATATGTTTCTTCGGTGAAGTGGTCAATGATTTTGTGTACTTTTGGGACTTTTTCCTGACCATTCTTGCGGTTACAAAACTCTGGGATGAGATCCATGGGACCGGGTCTAAATAATGCGTTAGCCGCAATCAGATCTTCCAAACGTTTTGGTTTCATTTCTCGAAGCAATCTACGCATGCCAGCCGATTCAAACTGGAATATTCCCGCAGTGTCTCCTCGCGTGAAAACATCAATCACTTTTGCATCAATTAAATTTATTCGCTCCAAATCAAGTGGGTGAGAACCATCATCCACCCTTCGACCAACCGCACCCCATATTTCTTTTTCGCCGAGTGTTGACAAAACAAGTTGTCTACATAATTCAATTGTTGAAAGTGTACGAAGCCCCAAAAAATCCATTTTTAATAAACCAATTTGTTCACAGGTTGGCCCGTCCCACTGGGTTACAGTTTCAGCAGTTCCAGTTGCCCTGCAGAGAGGAACAATGTTATCTAACGGTTCGGTTGCAATGACAACACCTGCTGCGTGTACTCCAATATGTCTCGCGTGGTGTTCTAGATCCCTAGCAGTATCAATTATCGTCTTTGTTTGAGTAGACTCTTCGTAGGCCGCTTGAAAATCCTCGTTTTGCTTTAGGGCGGCGTCAATTGTGATGTTGAGCTCTTCTGGAATTAGGTTTGCCAATCTTTGGCCATCACCTGGAGAAAGGCCGTGCACCCTTGAAACATCTTTAATGGCAGCACGCGCTTTGAGCCGACCGAATGTCACAATTTGTGCGACATAGCCATATTTTTCTCGTACATATTCAAGAACATCACCGCGACCATTTTGACAAATGTCAATATCGATATCTGGATATTCAGACCGGTCTGGATCTGTAAATCGTTCAAAAAGTAAACCATATTTTACAGGACACGCGTTTGAAAGCCCAAGAACGAAACCAACCATGGTCCCAACACCAGAGCCCCGAGCGTTTGCCGGAATACCTCGTTGTCTTGCCCAATCTACAAAGTCCCAAACAATGAGAAAATAAGCACTAATTTTTTTATCACTAAGTATTTTTAGTTCTCGCTCTAGCCTAGCGCGAATTTCTTCTGTCACACCATCGTTTCCGTATCGCCAAATAAGGCCACCTTCACAAAGACAACGAAGTGCATTGTCACAATCGACATTTAGTTCTTTTTCCGAAACGTTTTCATTAACACTAGAATCAAATGGATGCAGTTCAAACTTTCTACAATGTTCTTTAAACCACTCGGTTACATTCCCACCCTTAAATGGAGTAACTGTATTGGGACCAGTTACTCGGACAACGGGCGCGTGACTTTGAGAGTCATCGAGCTCAACATTGCACCTGTTGGCAATGTGAACAGTGTTTTCTACTGCCTCTGGAACATCCTTAAAAAGCTCGCACATCTCTTCAGGCGATTTCACATAAAGTTCACGAGGATAGGTTATTCGATCTGGATCATCCTTTGTTTTTTGCATTGAAATGCAGCAAAGTGTGTCATGAGAATCCCAGTCATTTTCAGTTAAATAATGTGCGTCGTTATCACAAACAAGTGGGAGTTCAAGTTCTTTTGCGAGTCTAATTAAATGTGGATTGATGGCGAGTTGTTCTTGCACACTGTGTCTTTGTAATTCGATATAAAAACAAGGCTCCCCATTTTTGTTTGGCGAAAAAACTTTTTTGTGCCACTCCGCTTCTTCAACCGCCGCTTGCCAATGTTCATCCTTACCGCTTTCAACAAACTTACAAAGGTAATAGGCGATAGAAGAACCAAGGTGACCATTTATTGCAATAATCCCGCTTCTATATTTTTCAAGCGTTGAGTGATCCATTCTGGGTTTGTAATAAAACCCCTCTAAAAAAGCATCTGAACTTAATTTAACCAAATTGTTCCACCCCGAAATATTTTCTGCGAGCAACACGAGGTGAAAACCACCATCGCGAACACCCGTTGGTTTTCTATCTTTTCGATCTGCTGGCGCAACGTACGCTTCAATTCCAAAAATTGGTTTTACGCCATGTTTTTTTGCCTTGTTAAAAAACTCAAATGCTCCATGGAGGTTGCCGTGATCTGTAATTGCCACAGCGCCCATTCCAAACTCTTTGACTTTTTCAAGAAGAGGGTCAATTTTATTTCCACCATCTAATAACGAGTATTCACTGTGTAAGTGGAGGTGGACAAATGAGCCTAGTTGTCCCGATGTACTTTTTTCTTGTGCATCCATGCTTGTGCCATGATAGCAACAAGAAGCATTCTAAACTTTCCGGTATCATTTGAATTTATGTCTTCTAACCAAATTAAGTTTGGAAAACAAATAAAGTTTTCACCCACTGGAATCGCAATGACTATTTTTGGTGTGGTGCTTGGGGTATTACTTATTTTACCCATATTGCTCCTCCTCTTTATAGCCGGCGTGGTGGCAATGTTCGCGTATTGTGCTCTTTCTGTCTATGGTCGGATTGTCATTTTTTTTCAAGGATTCACCAAAAAAGATTCCGAAGGTCGAAAAAATGTAAGAATAAGGAAACCCCCGTCAAATCAACAATAATTAGATGGTGGTTTCTTCTTCAACTAAGTCCCAGTAGGCATTTCGAAAATTTTTAGTGAATTGTCCAACACGCCCATCTCCAACTTGCTGAAGATCAGCAGTGGCCTCCCCCTCGCCCTGCACGGTTGCAGCAACTCCCACAACGGGTAAAACACCCCAACTTGAATTTGTCAAAAAAGTTTCGTCAGCTGTTAAAAAATCATCGAGTGAAATTTGAGAAAGTTCTGTTTTAATTCCAAGTTTTTTAGCAATTAAAAACATTACATTCCTTGTAATTCCTGGCAGTACAGCCGAGGGCTCATCTACGAGTGATTCTTCTCCACGCGCATAGGGAGTAACCAGTCGGCCGTTTCGCATAATGAAAACATTAGAGACACAACCCCCAACCACGTGTGCCGATGGAGTAAGCCAAAGCGCCTCCCCACACTTTTGAGCAGCCGAGAGTTGTAGGTTTAACAGCCTTGACCAATAATTAAGCGTTTTGTGCCCCGCCATTAAATCGTATGGATTGATTCGGCCACTTGCTAGTGAAACCAAAACACCTTTTTCAAACAACTCTTTTGGATATTCTGTTGGCGGCTGTGTTTGAATAAAAATTGTAGGATCTGTACTTCCACCAGACCCGTTTAACATGCTGAGGTTACCACCAGTTAGTGTTAAACGGATTCGCGCTTCTTGAAGTTTGTTTTTTTCTAAACAAAGTTCAAGCGCCTCTACAAGAGGTTCAACCTGTAACCGTTCAGTAAGACGAAGCAGTTTCGCGGAATCCGCGAGCCTCTCCATGTGTTGTTTGGCTCGAAACGCCACACCATTTTGCGCGCGAATTGTTTCAAACAATCCAACCCCATGTTGTATGCCCGCGTCAAAAATACTCACCATACTGTCGGTGTCTTTAACAAACGAGCCGTTTATCCAAACTTTCACGGTGTCCAGATTCCTGCAATATACATGGGTGAATTTTTGCCATCACAAAGAATTCTAAGGCTAACAGTGTCATATTCTCCAACATCAACAATAGCAACATGTGTTGCGGTTCCATCTCCATAATTTGGATCATCACCAGTTGTTACAGTTACAAGCAAATCTTTTTTATTTCCAGACCAAACAAGTGACACCTCAGACAATGTTTTACCCACGGGTCCACTTAATACTGGGTCTACAACCATTCTGTTAACAATTTCTGGATTATCTCGAATCAGTGGAATAAGTTCAAGCACCTCGTCTCGCACGTGTTGCTCAACCGCGCTTTCTGTTTTTGCAGACCACCAAGACATTGCGGTAGCCACGATAACAATAACAATGGGCATTACCCACCTCGTTCTACGCCTCAAGTTTATTTACCAACCTCTTGTGACCGAAAATTGTTTGCTCGATAAACAAGATCACCTAGATTATCGTTGCGTGGTTGTAATTCAAAGTGCCAAACCGGTTTTGCGCTTAAATCAAAAGGGAGCGCCTCGGCGGCGATATCAACAAACGGTGCGTCCCACCAAGGAGATTGAATCCACCGAGTTGTCATCAACGACTCGGCGTCATCGTGTTGAATTCGAACGTCGTATTCTCCGTAATATAAAAAACTTATTTCTAAAGGTGTTCGTCCAACCTCACGATCGTTTAGCCACACAAGCGCGTTGGTAGGCGTTGTTGAAATTGAAAGAGTACGCTTAACACAGCCAAGTGGGATAAGTAGGAATATGAAAAAAAGCGCACGCATGACTTGATATTGTACCACTACATTATTCATCAAACTCATCACCCTTAAACGTAGAAGCTAGATAATGTTTGCGAACCACATCATCGTTGATAACGGTTTTGGGATCTCCATCCATAAGGTTTTTGCCGCCGTCAATAATGTAGGCGCGATCACAAATATGCAATGTTTGTTGAACAGCGTGATCTGTGACTAAAATTGCAATACCAGAATCAGCAAGTTTCCGAACTTCTGCCTGAACATCTTCGACAGTGTGTGGATCTACTGCAGCAAAGGGTTCATCTAACAAAATAAGCTGGGGTCGAGTAATCAGAGATCGGGCGATTTCCAACCTTCGCCGCTCTCCCCCACTACACGTTTTTGCAAGGTGTTTTCGTTTGTGTTCCAAATGAAACTGTTGAAGCAACTCATCACAACGCTGTTTTTGTATCAGTTTTGGAACTGGTAGTGTCTCGAGAATTGCAAGAAGATTGTCTTCACATGTCATTCCACGAAACACACTTGGTTCTTGAGCGAGGTATCCCATTCCCCTTCGGGCGTGTTGATACATAGGCAAGTATGTGACATCTTCACCGTTAAACAAAACTCGACCCTCTTCGGGAGTGATCATGCCAATGCACATGCGAAATGTAGTAGTTTTTCCAGCACCGTTTGGTCCAAGCAACCCCACAATTTCTCCAGCGTTTACCTCAAGAGAGACTTTGTCGACAACTCGGCGGCTACCGTAACTTTTCACTAAGTTTGTTGTGGTTAAGAGAGCCACTTTTATTCTTCTTCTACTTGCCGGTCCAC
Source organism: Phycisphaerales bacterium (assembly GCA_014238125.1). Classification (GTDB taxonomy): domain Bacteria; phylum Planctomycetota; class Phycisphaerae; order Phycisphaerales; family SM1A02. The sequence goes on along the minus strand of JABABS010000026.1, from coordinate 34,652 downwards.
TGATTCCAACTCTTCCACCTTGACACGTTTTGCGATAGGTGTCCACTGTTTAGGATAAAACTTGTGTGCAAGTGAGCCTATGATTAAATGCATGTTTTCAAAAATATAATCATCTAAAACAATTGTTTGCCCATCGTTTGTGACAGCTTTTGCTTTCCATGTTTCCCTGGCATTTCCAGTTGTTGCAATCCAACGGGACATGTCAATGTCAATTATTTCTTCTGCAGTCCAAATACCCTCTGGTGTTGTGAGTGTTCCCTCGTCATCAAGATGGTATGTTTTTGCATTTGCAGACATTTTTCCATACACCCAAAAATAATAAAACCCAAACGGTATGCATAAAATAAACGCCCATTGCATTGGTCGATCGTATTTACTAGGCGGCGTGACACTTCCGTATTGATTGAGCCCGTCATTAATAAGTGCGAGAGATTGCGCCTGTAATTCAAAATCACCTGAAGAGAGTGCGGATTGAAACAATTCTAGAGATGTGATCCAGCCAGCTGTGTTGCCCAAATCCATTTGACCACCAGAAGGTTCCCCAACAGGTTCTCTTGCGGAGAATTCAAGGGAGAGGTCAACCAATACACTCCCCTCACTTCGTTCAATGCTGTTTTTTTCTGTATTAAGCGCAGCGTTAACAATTTTTAACACAACCGCTCGCCGCGAGGCTTCTTCTTTTTCAGGAATTACAACAACATAATCCCATACTCCCCAAAGCCCAAGCACAATACAAACCGCAGCCATGATGAGTGTTTTAAGCCAGTACCGAGTCGAAAGTGTTGTTGTGAATGCCACCAGATTGTTTCCTATTCTGTCACCCTAGATATTACCCGCTTGTTTCAATGAGTGCATCGCAAGTAGTAATTATTGCAACATAAAGCCCATCGTACGCGGGAACGGCACAGAGGTGCCCTAGTAAATAATCAAGTTTTCGATCATTGGTTGCAAAAGTGTTGGTTTTTTCGACAATGATTTGACCCAATTCATCGATTCCAGAATCAAACCAGCCCGCGGTTGGTTTGATTGGGTTTGTGGGTTCTTTTATTTGACTTCTGACTGTTGTGTTGTCACCAAGGGTAACGACTGGGCAAAGCCCCAATTGTGTTTTTGGCTCTCTACAAAGAACAACCGCGGAAAACCCTCTTTCATCGAGAGAAATCTGAAGATCTCCAGCATTTCTTGCAACTAGGGGTGGGCAAACGAGATATCGCCCATTGTCTTTTATTTCATCGATGTCTTCATATGTTTCAAGGACCTGCACACGCCGGCCATTTTTGGATAAGGAAAAACGTTGTTTGTTTGCATGTTGCAGCACACTAGTTGCAGATTGGAGGATAGCCCAATCTCCATTTTTTCTAGCTCTTGTGATTTTGATTTTCGATGCCCGTGAATCTTTGAACCACTGTGTCATTTTTCGTCTAGGCATAATGTATGAAAGTGTTGACGTTAGATTTTTGGAACTAATCTTTATACGCTCCAGAAACCTCATCGGCTGTCACTTGCGTTCCAAACCACAAACGGACAGGTCCTGCCGGTTGAATATGCATAAGTACCGGCGTTCCGGTTGGAACAAGGAACACGCTTTGCTCAACACTCTCACCGTCTCGCATGATTGCGTGAATAAGGTCGATCATAACTTGTTCATCGCCGCTTTCACAAAGGAGTGGGTCACGCGTATTGAGCATGGTTGTCGCCGAGGCGTCAAATTCTTGCCAAACTTCGTTCGTGGCCATACTGAACGCAACGGCATCAAACACAGATCTCCATTTTCCTGCAGGGATAAGCACTGTTTGACCCTGATGTATTCTTCTGGCAGCTTCACATGTTGCTTCGATGAGCCGCTCCTCACTAAGGAAACAGCATTGAACATTGGTGTCTTCAGAAGAACCATCTCTGCAGAGGCAATCTTGTTCATCGCACCGAGCACTATCCATCTCCAGGCGTACACAAGCCTCCCCTTGGGGAGTCTTTGTGACACCTAATTCGGCAAGCAAGCCAGCAATTTCTTGTTCGGGTAAGAATTCCAACGATCTAATTCCAGCAGGTACGGGTTGCACCAATGCGTATTCAATACGATAGTAACCATAACTGCAACCTCTTATGACAAAACTTCTCTTATTTGTATGTACCGGTAATACTTGTCGAAGCCCAATGGCCGAGGGTTTTGCCCAAAATTGGATGAAAAACAATCAAATTGAGGGATGGGAAGTGGCATCTGTAGGAATTTTTGCCGGAGTTGGTTTTCCAACAAGCAAGGAAACGACAGAGGCTCTACGTGAGCACGGGGTGATTTTTAAAGGCGAAAGTACACCATTAACCAAGGAGTTAGTTGATCGCGCCTCGGTTGTACTTTGTATGACATCGTCCCACTGTATGGATGTTGCTTCGATTGCTGCAGACCCAACCAAAGTTGAGATGTTGAATTTATACGGTGAAATCATCGACCCCGTAGGTTGTGACCAATCGGTGTATGATGAGTTGGCAAAAAAAATGTTAGAAATCATCCCCAAACGATTGTTGGAAATAACAAATCGTCTAGAAAAAAAGGAGTAACTCATGCCATTTACGGTGGGCACAATTGCAATTGGATCAGATCATCGAGCGAGAATAATTGTTGATGACATTACCCGCCATCTAGAAACACTTGGCTGGACGGTGCACAAACACTATGGTGACGATGCAGATTCTGTTGATTACCCAAACATTGCAAAAGAGGTGACAGATGAAATAGTTTCAGGTGAAGCGGTATGTGGCGTTTTGATTTGCGGTTCTGGCATTGGGATGTCTATGGCAGCAAATAAGATTATTGGTATTCGCGCGGCGCTTGTGCATGAGCCGGTTGCTGCAGAGATGAGCCGCAGGCACAATAACTCAAACATCATCTGCATGGCTGCGGATGGTCCGATGGACAGTAATTACAACAAGATCGTAGACACGTGGATTTCTACCGATTTTGAGGGTGGTAGGCACCAACGCCGCGTCGCCCTTTTTGACTCACGGCCAAGTTGACCAGAGTTCCATTTGACCGCGGGTCAAAAAGTCAAAAAGATTCAGCGAGATTTGTGAGAAGACGAACGCCCCAACCAGTTGGACCGGCGCAGAAAAGTCCACGGTCTCGCTCAACACTACTCACACCCGCAATATCGATGTGTGCCCACGGAATATCCTCATCAACAAAGAAACTTAGAAATGCCGCACCTTGTATCGGGTGAGCTCCTCTCGCCGGAGCGGAATTGTGAATGTCAGCATGTTTTGCTCGCATATAATTTCGATGCTCTTCCCAGAGTGGAAGTTGCCAAACACGTTCACCAGAATTTTCTGCACTTTTTTCAACACGTTTGCGAAGTTTTGCATCATTGCACCATAAGCCAGCACAAAAAGAACCAAGTGCAACCACCACCCCACCCGTTAGAGTTGCCACGTCAACAATTGCTGTCGGTTTTATATGTTTACACCCCCAAGCTAAGCCATCAGCAAGCACGAGCCGCCCTTCAGCATCTGTGTTGGTAACTTCAACAGAGACGCCGTTATACATCTTGATAATGTCATCGGGTCTGTATGCGTTACTGCTCACCATGTTTTCCGCGCATGGTAAAATTGCTGTAACCCGAGTGGGAACTTTCAAATTTGCAATTGCTTCCATTGCGCCAAGTACTGCCATGCCGCCATTTTTATCATATTTCATCCCCTTCATACCATTGCTAATTTTAAGTGAGTATCCACCCGTATCGTAGGTGATTGTTTTTCCAACAAGGCAAAGGTGTTCTTTGGAAGATTTCTTTTTGGGCCTGTGTTCGAGAATGATCATGCACGGTTTTTCTGCTGATCCCATACCAACATTCACGATGCCGTTTAGACCAAGTTCTTTTGCTTTTGCAAATGTAATAATTTTGCACCCTAACCCACATTTTTTTGCAATTTTTTTTGCTTCTTTTGCCATCCATGGCGGATTACAAATATTTGGAGGTGTAGCTGCAATTCTGCGAGCATCATTGATAGCATTGCTGATCGTTACCCCACGCTTCATTCCAGACACACATTTAATAGATTGGCTTCCAACAACAATCGTCTTCAAAACAGCTTTTGTTGTTGTGGCGACACCGTCGAACATATCGACTCGCCAATTTGCAATATTCATTCCCTCAACAACTCCCTGTCCAATTTCAGAAGGTGACGCAACTCCACTTGGAACAGTGGCATGAAACCGAAGATCGACGCTGTTTGACTCGATTTGATTAAGTATTTTGATAAGCGACCCCCCAATGCTCCGTAAACCAGCAGAATCAAGATCGCCCTTTTTGCCGAGTCCCACAAGGAGGACGTTGCCGGAAACCACCGTTTGTCCGCGTTTACCCGAGAATGTTTTTTGAGCAAGCAAGCCCTCAACTTCCGCTTTCCATGGTGAAAGAGATGTTGGAACCCGTTTGGAATCTTGCCAAACCCCCAAGACGGTAGTTGCAGAACGTGAAGAACCAATTTTTATAGACTTAAACATGCGTTACAGCCTACCATGAACAGATATGAGCGTAATCAATCGAGTTTTAGACGCCAACATTAACCGCGCTGCCGAAGGTATGCGTGTACTCGAAGATGTCGCACGGTTTGTTCTTGATAACAAACTTCTAAGTAGTGGAATCAAAAATTGTAGACACGAATTACGTTCGTTCACCCCAAAAGTGTTATCTCGTGACACAAAAAGCGATGTTGGCACGACTATCTCCACGCCACAGGAACAAGACAGAAATTCACTTCACGATGTTGCGACCGCCGCAGGCAATCGGTGTGGAGAAGCACTTCGGGTGGTTGAGGAGTTTTTGAAACTCGAGTCTCAACAAAACACAATCGAAGAAATTCGATACACCATGTACGACCTTTCTGCGGAAGTGGTATCACTACTTGGCGCAACAAAAAAACAACAGTGGAAACTTTGTTTTGTGATGACGAAAAACGACTGTGTTTTGGCGTGGAAAGATTCGCTCGTGCAATCTATCGTCGCGGGTTGTGATTGCGTCCAAGTTCGGGAAAAAGAATTATCTACTCGAGACCTCATCAAACATGTACACGAGGTGAAGGAAATTGCAGACGTGTATGGTGTTCAAGTAATCGTTAATGATCGCGTAGATGCTGCGATAGCAACGAACGCCGCTGGTGTGCACCTTGGTGAAAACGATATCTCTATTCAAGACGCAAGAAAACTGTGTGGTTCCGAGTATATTATTGGTGCGACAGTACACGACCCAACCAAATTAAATAAATGTATTTCGCTTGGTGCAGATTACGTGGGCGTTGGTGCGATGTTTACATCTCAAACAAAACCGAGCGCAAAAATTGCATCGCTTGGTTTGTTGAAAAACGCCCTTGCGTTCAATCACCTTGCAATTGGTGGTATTACTCCAGAAAATGTCCAGCAGTTGTATGACGCGGGCTGTAAAGGTATTGCGGTGAGTGCTTCTATTGCTAACTCAGAAACCCCAGAGAAAATAATCAAAACCCTTCTGCAACCGGAGCATCAATCAGCATGATGCTCGCCACAGTAGAACACCATGGTGTTGTGTCAACAACACTCACAACGTTTGTTTCATTATTAGCATTCGCAACAGTTGTTGGTGTGTTTGCAAAGCTAGTTAAAGTTCCATACACAATTGCGTTGGTTCTCGCGGGCCTCACGGTTGCGATTCTCGGTGCTGCCCCGGGAAGCGTTGTCATTACACAAGAACTCATTATTGTGTTGTTACTTCCACCGCTGTTGTTTCAGGCGGGCTTACACCTTGACATAGATTTACTCCAGAAAAAAGCGGTGCCTGTTGTTATTTTGGCGATTCCAGGCGTACTTCTCTCAATGGTTCTTGTTGCAGCTGCGGTCAGGCCATTCATTGGCGACCACGCTTGGCTCCCCGCCCTTTTGTTTGGTGCCATGCTCGCCCCAACCGACCCAATTTCTGTTCTAGCAACTCTAAAAGCAGCCAAAGCCCCACACAGATTACGCACACTAATTGAAGGCGAAAGTTTATTTAACGATGGCACCGGCGTTGTGCTCTTTTTAATTTTAGTAGCTGCGGTTTTCACAACAACGGGACACAGCGACCCGCTATCCATAGTAGATGGCCTGATGCAATTTATCAAAGTGGCAGGTCTTGGCGTTGTGTTTGGGTTGGGTTTTGGTCTCATTGCGTTTTGGATATTGCGCCGCCTTAATGATCATGTTTTAGAAAACGCGATTACCATTGTGCTTGCGTGGGGATCGTTTATTGTGGCAGAACAAAACGGAGCGTCGGGTGTAATTTCAGTTGTTGTAGCTGGTCTTATCATTGGAAATTACGGCACAAAACTTGCGATGAGTGATCAGACCGTACAAACGATAAATACGTTTTGGGAGTCAATAGACTTTATCATTAACTCAATTGTATTTCTACTTATCGGTTTTGAACTTCAAGATATTGGTGGTTTATCCACACTTTTACAACCCGAAGTGCTGCTCGCTATTGCGGCAACTTTTATAGCAATCATGGTTGCAAGGGCGATCATGGTGTATCCAACTGCGCTAACAATAGGAAAAAACTGGCCAAAGGGATGGAAACACGTTGTTTTTTGGTCTGGTCTTAAAGGATCCATACCACTTGCATTGGTATTAGGTTTGCCGGGTGGTGAACTTAAACAAACGCTTGTTCCAATAGCATTTGGGGTTGTGCTTGTAAGTTTGTTGTTACAGGGTCTGACTATTGGTCCATTGATTCGGTATATGGGTGTAACAAGTGACGATCAGTGAGTTTTCGTTTACGTTTCTCGGCACAGGAACTTCTGCAGGTGTCCCAGTAATTACATGTGATTGCGATGTGTGTACCAGCAAAGACCCAAAAGACAAACGATTACGGTGCAGTGTTTGTATTCGATTTAAAGACGAAACCGATCAAGACCGTGTTGTGCTAATTGACACATCGCCAGATTTGCGCCAACAAGTATTGCGAGAAAAACTAACGCGCTGTGATGCAATTTTGTTTACACATAACCACGTTGATCATACGTTTGGATTAGATGACACCCGAATGTTCAATATTTCGATGCAACAGCCGCTTGATATATTTGCTGAACGGCGAACACTTGATCACCTCGCTAGAGTTTTTCAGCATGTTTTTGAATCGCACAAGAACGTGAATGACTCGTTTGTTGCAAACCTTGTTCCCCATGAGCTCACGGTGGGTGAACCCATTAACCTCTTTGGCGCTTCGTTCACCCCCATTCGTCTACTTCATGGTCGCCTTCCCATTATTGGCTTTCGGATTGATACTGGAAAATCGTCCATCGCGTATTGCACCGATGTCTCCTCGGTTCCACCCGAAACATGGCCACAATTAGAGGGTTTAGACGTTCTGGCGCTTGATATGCTTAGGTTTCGCCACCACCCAACCCATTTGAACCTTGATCAAGCGCTAGAAATTGCAGAGCAGGTCGGAGCAAAACAGACATATTTCACACACATGACGCATTGCGTGTCACACGCAAAAACCGAGAGCGAATTACCCCTAAAGGTCAATCTCGCGTTCGACTCGCTTCGTGTTTCTGTCGACTAATTCTGCTATAATTACGCCCCTTATGGCACAAATTCGCGCTATCCGAAATCGTATGACCGCCGTGGGCACAATCACCCGTATTACCAAAACAATGCAGATGATTGCAACAGCTAAATTCACCGCAGCGCTAGCAAGGGCGAAAGACACTCGCCCATATACAAGTGCTATTCGAAATCTTGTTGGCGAGGTTTCTGGGGCTGCAGGTGATTATGATTCACCGCTTTTTGCTGCAAAGGGCAGTGCTAAAAAAGAACTACTTTTGGTGATTTCATCTGACCGTGGTTTGTGTGGTGCATACAACGGTAACGTTTTGCGCGTTGCGCTCAAAAAACTTCGTGAAGTAAAAGCACAAAACAAAGAAATAGTGATTGAGACCGCAGGGAAAAAAGCAGCATCGTTTTTTAAGTTTCAAAAACACGATCCAGCCGAAAAACACACCTTGGGCGACACCCCACAGTTTGAAGATGTTGCACGGTTGGCCGATAAATACATGGATGGATTCGCTAATGGCGAATGGAATTCTGTAAGTGTTGCGTATATGCGATTTGAAACAAACGCGAGACAAATTCCAGAAGTAATTCAACTCTTACCGTTGTCTCAAGAAGAAAAAGGTGAGGCTGAAGCCACATCCACCAACTACGATTTTTCTCCATCCGCAGAAGCAATTCTCGACGACTTACTTCCAAGAAGTGTTAAAACAGCCCTCTTTCAAGCTTTTAACGATGCGGCTGTAAGCGAACAAATCATGCGAATGATTGCAATGAAAGCCGCAACCGAAAACGCAAACGACCTTGGTAAAGATTTAAAACGTGATTACAACCGCGCCCGTCAAGCTCAAATCACAACCGAACTCACCGAGATTATCTCGGGAGCGGCAGCCCTCGAGTAATTACAGATGCCTCTCTACACCAGAACTGGTGATGATGGAACAACGGGTACAGTTGGTGGTGGACGCATAGAAAAAGATAGCGTAAGAATGCAGGCAGTCGGTGATGTTGATGAACTTAACGCATCGTTAGGAATGGTCGGTGACGAATCAATTCAACCACTACAGGCGATGTTGTTTGAACTTGGGGCTGATCTCGCTTCTCCAGTTGGTAGTGAGGAAAATTTTCGAATTACACAAACCGACATAGACTGCATTGAAAAGTGGATTGACGACGCAGATGCAAACAACGCCCCACTGAAAACATTTGTGCTACCGGGCGGTTCTCAAACAGCCGCGCGGTTACATTATGCAAGGACGGTTTGCAGGAGAGCAGAACGCACAGTCTTGTCATTACAGCGAGACGGTGGATGTTCAGGTGAAGCTCTTATACTACTTAATAGAATAAGCGACCTGCTTTTTGCGCTAGCACGTTTTGCAAATACAACTCAAGGGGTGAACGACATCCCTTGGCACCCTAGAACTAAAGAGGAGTAATTAATATGTCTATTCGAATTGGTATTAATGGGTTCGGTCGTATTGGACGGCTTGTGTATCGGGCGGCAGTACTTTCGGGTGATTTTGAAATCGTTGCAATCAACGATTTGGTTCCCCAAGACAATCTTGGATATTTACTTCAATACGACACAATGCACGGCACCTTTTCTAAAAAAGTGACTGTTACTGATAACGGTTTTGATGTTGAGGGTATGCAGACAAAATGCTTGAGCGAACGCGACCCAGCAGCGTTGCCGTGGGGTGATCTAGGCGTTGATTATGTGCTTGAATCAACTGGTTTTTTTACAGACTACACCGGAGCACATAAACATATAGAAGCGGGGGCAAAGCGAGTGCTTGTCTCGGCCCCAACAAAAACACCTGATGAAGTTCCAACGTTCGTATACAAAGTGAATCACAATGAATACGACCCAAAGAAGCACAGGGTTTTGTCAAACGCTTCGTGCACAACAAACTGTTTAGCGCCGATTGCAAAAGTTATTGACGATTCATTTGGTCTTGAAGAGGGTTTAATGACCACAATTCACGCGGCCACAGCAACGCAGCCAACTCAAGATGGTCCAACCAAAAAGGACTTTCGCGGTGGACGTAATGCGTACATGAATATTATTCCTGCAAGCACCGGTGCTGCTAAAGCAGTTGGTCTTTGTTTGCCACACTTGCAAGGTAAACTCACCGGCATGTCGATGCGGGTCCCTACCGCTGACGTTTCAGTTGTTGATTTGACAGTTAGAACAAAAAAGGCAACTTCTTATGAAGACATTTGCGCAGCAATGAAATCCGCATCTGAAAGTTCAATGTCTGGTGTTCTTGGTTATACCGAAGAACCGCTCGTAAGTTCAGATTTTGTTGGTGATTCAAGAAGTAGCATCTTTGATGCAAATGCTGGAATAGGTCTAAGCGACACATTCTTCAAAGTTGTGAGTTGGTACGACAACGAGGCGGGATATTCCAACCGCTGTGTTGATATGATGAAAATGATGGCCGAGAACGAATAAATTTTATTTCAATTAAAAAAGGCGGCTCTCTGAGCCGCCTTTTTTAATAGTGTTTTTTTATGCTAATTCTGGGAATGTTGTTTTCACTGTATTGACAAGGTCAGCAACATGCGAAGCAGATTCATCCATCATTGCTTGTTCGGATTCGTCAAGTTCGATTTGAACGACACGTTCAACGCCATTCTTACCAAGGACACAAGGAACACCAACGAATAAACCGTCGATGCCAAACTCTCCATCGCAATATGCAGCACATGGCAAGATCCGTTTTTTATCTTTGATGATCGCTTCGGCCATTTGCACGCTGCCACTTGCAGGAGCGTAATACGCACTTGTACCCATCATTTTTACAATTTCACCACCACCCGCTTTTGCGCGTTCAACACACGCGTTGATTGTTTCTTCTGGAAGAAGTTGTGAGACGGGTATGCCGTGTACAGACGTATACCTTGGCAGTGGCACCATGTCGTCGCCGTGACCACCAAGTAAGAGTGCTTGAATATCTTCAACGGAAACATAAAGTTCCATTGCAAGGAACGCGCGGAACCTTGCAACATCTAAACACCCCGCCTGTCCAACGATTCGGTTGGTTGGGAAGCCGGAAGCTTTCCATGCTGTGTAGACCATTGCATCGAGTGGATTTGAAACAATAATCATCACAGCATCGGGTGCAGCAGCAGCAACTTGTTCGGAAACCGATTTTACAATTTTAACGTTTGTTGCAATGAGATCGTCGCGGCTCATGCCGGGCTTGCGAGGAATACCCGCGGTAACGATAACAACGTCGCTTCCTTCAACATCTTTGTAATCACAAGTACCTGTAATGTTCGCATCAAAGCGTTCCATCGGGCTTGCGCAGAAAAGGTCAAGTGCTTTGCCTTGTGCAACACCAACCGCATCTGGAATGTCAACAAGGACAACGTCGCCGAGTTCTTTCGAAGCAGCCCAGACAGCACATGATGCTCCCACATTTCCTGCACCAATAACGCTAATTTTTGCTCGTTGCATAGTTGTTAAACCTCATCCTGGTTGGTTTTGTGTAGAAACGAGGCATTATACCCGAACCTACGGTCGTTACCCTGTTCGCATGTACAAATACACCCTTCTATTTATCGTGCTGGTTTCTATTGGTTGTTCATCTGCTCCAGAGACTGGTCGATCCCAATTTATTGCGATGTCTCCCTCTCAAGAAATGAAACTTGGACAGGAGGCGTTTGCTGAAATCCTTAAAGAAGAAAAAACAGTAACCTCGGGAGTTGATTATGAAATGGTTCAGAGGGTTGGCGAAAAAGTTGCCATTGCCGCAAACCGGCGGTATCCAGAATTAGTTCGTGGGTATCAATGGAAATTTGCACTCATCAAGGACAAAGACACCGCGAACGCATGGGCACTTCCCGGTGGAAAGTGCGGTGTGTATACCGGAATTCTGCCTGTAACTAAAAACGAAGATGCCCTTGCAATTGTGATGGCGCATGAAGTAGCGCACGTCATTGCAAGGCATGGCGCAGAGCGATCAAGCCGTGCAATGGCAACATCAATTATTGCGGGAGTTGCTATGAGCGAAATGAACAAACGTGATCAAGCAATTGTTCTTGGTGCGTATGGCATTGGCATTGCCCTACCGTTTTCCAGAACGCAAGAAACTGAAGCCGACCAGATTGGTTTGTATATAGCGGCCGATGCCGGATACGACCCACGCGAAGCAATTCCGCTTTGGCAAAGAATGGGCAAGGAGGGTAAGAAAGCACCCGCTGAATTTTTGTCTACGCATCCTGCATCATCAACTCGAATAAGCAATATCCAAGGGTGGATGCCCAGAGCGATGATGTACTACGAGAATACGGTTGCGCATGAAGCGGCGCTTGGGAAATAGTTTTTCTTACCACGAACGCCCCAATAATATATCGTTGGTCAAAAGGTTACTGCACACCGAACTCCAACAACACTGCTCAGTGTGGTTGGGAACAGACTTTTCACATAAGAAGTAAGATGGGGTCCATGACCACAGCGTTGAACAATGGTAGCGAATCGCGAAATACGAAGGTTGGACTTGTCGGCATTACGATTGTAGTCGTGATTCTGTACTTCGCCCGTAGCGAATTCATCGGTACTGCGAGTGGAATCGGAGCCTGGATTAACCAGCAAATCAGCCCTGATCAGACGGGGCTTTTCCTGTACCACGTTCTGGCCTACTGGACAGCCATTGGTGCACTGTTGTATGGAGTGGTTGCTTTCGGCGTGTTTCGGTGCAGTGCTCGGCAGGTCTTCCTGCTTCCTGGGCGTTCGGCTTGGTCGATTCAGAAAGCATTGGTGATTACGCTGTTGGTGGCGGTGTGCGAAGTTGCGATCATCCTCGGAACACGGTGGGGGAATCTGGAGTATGCCCTGTATCCCGGAGACATGGTGGGCAATCTCATTTCGAATGCCTACGAGGAAATCTGGTTCCGGGGCTTCATGCTTGGCATGCTGATCCGGTTTTCGGGAAAGCCGTGGTATGCGATCCTGCTGACGAGCCTGTTTTTCACACTGGGGCATACGCAGTATGTCGGGTGGATTTCGGTCGGGTTCTTCGTGTTGGCGCTTCCTTTTGCATGGATCACGTGGAAGACCCAGTGGATTCTTTGGGCCTACATCCTGCACAACCTTGTTGACTGGGCCGTCGATCCATTTCTCACACCCGGGCGAATTTCAGACCTGCTCACGGGGGGATGAGATGTGCAATTCAGCACGACTGAATGTATTCTTATTCAGGTTAATACCTATTGCGGTTCGCATTCAAGTGGTGAAGGGCATGGCTAGGCAACACAACAGCCGTGGCAATGAAACACTACTTGCAAGTGTAGAGGGTGTAAAGATACAACCCCCCGCATGAACAGGAGGTTGTACCGGAATGGGCCAGAGTGGACTCGAACCACCGACCTCACCCTTATCAGGGGTGCGCTCTAGCCAGCTGAGCTACTAGCCCCATGTATCTCTAAAAAGAAACACGGTCGCAACGAATGTTGCGACCGCGGATTATATCATCAGACTCCTAGCAGAGGAAGGAACAGCAGTATCGGTGACCTAGCTTTGCCCCACTGTGGCAAGTTGGGGTTTGGGGTCCCCCAAAACCAAACGAGGGCAATTATGCGTTAATTATTAACACGGCCCCCAAGCACCTACAACGTCGAGAATGTCAGTGACATCAACAACACCATCGCCATTGGTATCAGAAGCACAGCCAGGACACGGGCCAAAAGCATCAATCAGCGATAAGAGATCGGTGACTCCGACACTTCCATCACCATCGATATCTTGTGGGCAGTTGTTTGGTTCGCAACCCCCGTTTGCACAATCAGTATCTGGACCTAGCCACGTACCACCACCATTGTTGCAATTCTCTTCATATATGTTTGCACAAGCGCCATCTGTACCAATACAACACGCACCTGATGCAGGCAATGCAACAATTTTAAATACTTCACCACCAAGGTCGCAAATGTAAATTTCACCAGCAGCATCTCGACCAAAACCAGAGATGGATCCAATGGAACCGGCATCTGGTGCTAACTCACTTGTGCGATTTTGATAATCGTACACCGTAGAACCGTCATACCGGAATGACCAAATTGTGTTGTAACAATAATCACCGAAGAAATATGTACCATCTAAACTTGGAATTGCTGTGCCGCGATAAATTTCACCACCAGTAATTGAACAACCAGATGAGTGAGAATATTCCCAGACTGGAAATGTCATTGTGTTTTGAGGGCTGCAACCGCTTGTGTTGTATGAATGATTTCCCTCATAACAACGCCATCCATAATTTTCACCACCTGTACTCGAGCTTGGCTGAAAAGTAATTTCTTCATAATCATATTGGCCAACATCGCCCATCCACAAATCACCTGTTTCGCTGTCAAAACTACATCGCCAAGGGTTTCGTAGGCCATACGCCCAAATTTCATCATCACCAGTGATGCCAACAAATGGGTTGTCGGCAGGAATAGAATAAGGAGAGCCGCCATCGACATTAATTCGTAGCATTTTTCCAAGTTTTTGGTTTGTAATATCTTGGGCCCGGTTGCCCGGATCGCCACCGCTCCCACCATCTCCAGTACCAATGTACAAGTATCCATCATCGGGACCAAACCCTAGCCAGCCACCATTGTGGTTCGTATATGGTTGGTCAATTGTAAGAATGGTATATCCACTACCACTGTTTGCGACATCGGGGTCTGAAGAAACAGAATATCGCTTGATGATCGTGTCACCATTGGTGGCCGTGTAGTTCACATAGAAGTAACCATTTTGTGCGTAGTTTGGATGAAACGCAAGACCAAGTAATCCCTGCTCCGAACTCGTGCTTACGCTGAGACTTAAAAATGCGGTTGAATTCAGCGTACCTGAGTCTAGATTATAAATTCGAATTCGACCCGTTGAACCAGATCGCTGTTCAACAATAAAAATACGATCAAAATCATTTGGTGCAGCAACAACTTGCACAGGTCTCGCTAACCCAGTGATGAGCCGTGTAGTTGTGAGCGCGGTTGATCCCATCGCACGAACGGGTGCAGGGTCTTGTCCAGTATGTGACAGAGTTGGGTTTAGCACAGGATCTTGCCCTGTGTGTGCTTTTGGTTTTGTTGCCATACCAGCACCAATGATGCAAAGTCCAACAAGGGATGTGGTTAAGATTGTACGTGCGAACATTGGTCTCTCCTGTTTTGACCTCTTTTGTGGTCATATATTGAGTTGGTGTAGAAATAGAGATTTCTGCCGCTACACCAGTCGGCATTCGACTTTACTATTCGTAAAACATCTGTAAATGGTTGCAAAAGGTGTCCGATAAGGACTTTTCACTAAATAGCATTGTTCAAGAATACCCCTCGTTTCCCCTCAAAGCAAGTAGTAAATACTTACTCTACAGCCCTTTTTCAATATCGCGACCACTCTCGGTCCACGAGGTCAGCCCCCCTTTAAGGGTGCGGACGTCTTTAAAGCCCTTTTTGAGCAAATCCTTGCTCATTGCAATTGCAACAGAGTCATTCCAAGATTCACCAGAAACAATAATAATTCCGGCATTATCAAGCTTCCAAGCGTCAAAAAACAAACTTTCGAGGGGCAAACTCAGTGCTCCTGGAATATGCCCCTGACTATATTGCCACGGAATCCGAGGATCTACCAAGATGGTTGCGCCCTCAGTACCAAAAATTGAAGTGTCACCTTGTTGTAAAAGGCTCTCGGCTTCATCCGAACCTACATAAACAAGGTTTTTGTCGCTAATTCCAGTATTACAACCACATAATAATAGGGAGGCAGTTAGACCAGTAAAAAAAGCAATAAGGCGAAGCATTAATTGGCAGAATACACCACTCTCTCGCTCGTTGTAAGGTGTAACACAGAGGAGTTTTATGCATGCTGGCAATTTTGCTTTCAACAATGTTTACAACCTACGCATCGCCCCCGCCGCTGTTTCTGCCATTTGGAGAAGATGCGGGCATTAAGGGACATGCATCCGTGGAAGTTTCAACCGACGTGGGTTGGATTGGCCCAGCTCAGGAATTCCATATTATCGTTGCAATTACAGCGGACGCTGGCTGGCATACATATTGGGAAAACCCAGGTGACAGTGGCGCCCCAACCGAGATTCAAATATCCGCACCCGAAGGCTACACGGTCGGGCAACCAATCTTTCCTAGACCAGAAATTTTTAAAACAGTAGAGGGCACGACGTTTGGTTATACAAAACAGGCGGCGATTTTTGTTCCCGTCACCGCGCCAACTTCAACACTCGACGGACGCGCCGATTTTCAAGTGATAACATCATGGCTTGCGTGTAAGAAAAGTTGTGTACAGGGTGAAAACAAAACTACACTTACGGTTTCGGTTCGCGCGTGGGAAGAGGGACCTCTTCGAAAAAGCAAATCACTAGATAGGTGGCAACTGTTATTACCAAAATCTCTTGCAGACCTTGAGAGTTTCAGCGTTCGGCTCGTTGGAAACCTACTAAAAATATCTGGAAGTTCAACAGAACATCATGTTGGTTTTTTGGGAATAGAAAAGCCAGGCGTTCGTTTTGTTGAAAACGAAAGATATATTTTTACGAACGACGCATTTGTGCTTTCCGTTCCACTTACACTCAATACAATTAACACCGGCGGAAATCCACTTGAAATTACAGGATTGCTGACGTTTGGTCGAAACACAGCAGACCCCAGTTACACCGTTACAATTATGGTAGACAGCGAAACCAAACCCTATTTTAAGAGAAGACTAAAACAATGAAAAACATTTTTACAACAACACTACTCGCAGCAACTTTTGTTGCTACAACTGTTATTGCACAACCAGCAGGTATAGGCGGTAATTCGCCAAAAAAAGATAGAGACAAGGTAGTCGCGAAAGTTGGTGAGGCCGCACCCGCGTTTTCTTTAGTTGATCAGTGGGAAACAACACACACATTAAAAGAGTATGAAGGAAAGGTAGTCGTACTTGAGTGGTTTGATGATACGTGTCCTTATTCCAAACGAATTTGGAACTCTGGTTTGATTCCAAATGTAATTGAACGGTTTGGAAAAATGGATGTAGATGTTGTGTATCTTGCAGTAAATTCAGCTGCGAATAGACCACAAGAAGAAATTGTAGAAACAGGCACAAAGTTTTTTGAAGACATTGAAGTTGGAACTCCAATGTTGATTGATTATGACGGCGAGGTCGGTCATACATACGGCGCTAAAACTACACCACATGTATTCGTGATTGATGTGGAAGGTGTTTTGGTTTATCAAGGTGCCCTTAGTAATGACCCCCGCGGGAAAGAAGGCGTAGATACTGAAACCCACATTGTTCGCGTAGTGACCCAGTTACAAAACGGAGAAGAGGTAAAGCCTAACTATGTAAAACCTTGGGGCTGCGGTGTGAAATATGCCAAGGGTGGTGAAAAAGATAAGAAACAAGGGCGTCGTAAACCTCGCCGTGGTCCTGGTGTTATGGGTCTGTAAGCAAATTCGCCCCCAAAGAGTGTATTACTTCAAACTTACGGGCATGATGACATAGGTGAAGTTGCCACCGCTTTTGATTAAGCCCGGTTTATCAGATCGCTTGAGTTCCATCACAATTTCATCAGCCCCAACAACCTTGAGCGCATCAATGATGTACACGGGGTTGAATCCAATCTCCATTTTCTCGCCAGTGAAACCACTGATTGGTATTTCAACTTCTGCCGTACCAGTTTCTGGCGCGCGACTTGTAATCACAAGTTTATCGTTATCAAAAACGAGGCGAATACCGCGAGATTCTTCATTGGTCATCAAGTGTGCACGACGCACCGCGCGAGTGAGACCTTCTGTGTTGATTGTAACTTTTTGATCGAGATCTTTTGGAATTACATCTTCAAATGGTGGGAATGTGCCCTCAACCAGATTGCTCGAAAGGGTTGCGGTGTTATTTGCTCCATCGTCGATGTGAAAAACAACACGACCACTATCAACTTTTACAGAGACAACGCCCTCGTCGTGTAATAATCGCCGGAGAAGTACCATTGCTTTGGTTGGAACAATGCATTGTTGGTTTTCTTTATCACCATCACACACACCGCTTGCAAGCGCAAGGCGATGTCCGTTTGTGGCAACAAGCCGTAGCGTTTTTCCTGTTCGATCAACTAATACACCGTTGATTGCGTATCTGCTGTGATCAGACGCTGCGGCAAAAACAGTTCGTTCCATCATCCCGCGAAACTGAGCAGCATCGATTGTAAAGTCGGGGCCATCACTGGTAAATGTTGGAATTTCTGGTGATTCAGAAATTGGGAAACCAAAAACCTTGAATCGAGAGTCTGAAGACCTAACCAGAAGTGATTCACTATCGCTGGCAATCGTGATTGTTTGGTCGTCGCAACTTTTGGCAATTTGCGAGAACTTGTCGGCGGGAACAAGTGTGTCTCCATCTTGTTGAAGATCGACTCGGTCAATCGTGAGAGTGAGTGACACCTCAGCATCAGTTGCGGCGAGTTTTAGGTGACCATCCTGGCCGGTAATCCGAACACACTGCAACGCAGGGGTTGGGGTTCTTGTAGCAACAACACCAGCTATCAGAGACATTGCCTCGACAAGTGCATCACGTTCACATATAGCTTTCAAATTTGTTGCTTGTTTTACCGTCATTTCTCTTTTTCCTTCACCAGGTTAATCCACAAAAAAGCAGTTCATAATCTAAACCGCACCCACACAGGTGAGTGTACCAAGAGATTCAAATATTCTCCCGAACATTTGCCTTTTTTTGCACTTTCCTATTGAACAAAATAGCGTGCCATGCGATACTGTAGGTTCCTGTAGAAAAGCAATATTTGCAGGTATTTTCTAAGCAAAGTACGGAACCCCCCACGCCTCCCACGGAAGGAAATCGCGAATATGTCTTATGAAGCAGAAATTCATGCAAGAGCCATTAAATTAGGTGCAATGTCTCTAGAAATGTGTGCCGAATCCGGTAGCGGACACCCAACATCAGCACTGAGCATTGGCCATCTCGTAACTAATTTGATGTATCGAACGATGCGGTGGTTACCAAATGACCCAACAAACCCAACATCTGATCGTCTTGTACTATCTGAGGGTCACGCAGTTCCTGTTGTTTACGCCGCACTCGCAGACATCGGCGCAATAGTCGAGTGGAACGGTGATCCGATTCAACTTACCCCCGAGCACCTGAAGACACTGCGGGTAGACGACTCGCCCCTTGATGGGCACCCAAATCCAGAAGAGGGTGTTCGATTTTTTGACGCAGCTACGGGGTCTCTCGGTCAAGGACTTTCTGTTGCGGCTGGTCTAGGGCTTGCAGCACGCGCGGACGAAACAGGTCGCAAGGTGTACTGCATTATTGGTGATGGCGAATCACGAGAAGGCCAAATAACCGAAGCACTCGATTTTATTATGGACGAAGCGCTTGTTGATGTGCTTCCAATTTTCAACTGCAACCAATACGGTCAAGCGGGCGAAGTGAGTAAACAACAATCTCCCGAGCGAATGACCGCGAAACTTGAGGCGTTTGGTTTTGAAGTCGCCTGTATTGATGGACATAGTCCAGAAGCGATAAAAGAAGCTATCGATCGATTTAACACCAATGGTCGCACGCAACCCATGGCCATCGTTGCAAAAACAATTAAGGGTTGGGGTGTACCCATGTTACAAGGTGGAAATTGGCACGGCAAACCCGTTGCCGGCAAAGAACTTGAACATGCGCTCGCAGAACTTCGACAAACCGGCATTAAACTAACATCGTCAATGACTACACAATCTATTGCAATACCAGAACCTCCAAAAGCGGCAACAGATTCTGCTCCAACACCAACTGCAATGACGTTCCGTGAAGCAATGGCAAAGTGGGACATGACATCGGTTTTGCAATCAGGAAAACTGGCAACACGCCGCGCGTATGGCATAGCGTTGCGAGCACTTGGTCATACACACGAAAATGTGTGGGCAGTTGATGCAGATGTGAGTAATTCAACCTTCAGTAATGCATTTGGTAACGATTCTGAATTGAATAACCGATTCGTTGAGTGCAAAATTGCTGAACAAAACATGTATTCGGTAGGCGTTGGTTTAAGTGCTGCTGGAAAAATACCATTTTGCTCAACTTTTTCAAAGTTCATTACTCGTGGGTACGATCAAATTGAAATGGCGATTAACTCTGGAGCGAATCTCAAGGTCGTTGGTTCCCACAGTGGTATTTCACTCGCTGCAGATGGACCAAGCCAAATGTCGTTGCCAGATGTTGCGTGGTTTAGAAGTTTCGGAACTATGAAGGATCATCACGGAAACCCAGGGTGTTACGTTCTTCAACCTTCTGATGCGTGGGCCGCGTACGCACTTACAATCAAAATGGCAGAACACCAAGGATCTTGTTACCTCCGCACCTTCCGCCCAGAAGTAGAGATGATTTACGATCAAAACACAGAATTTGAACTTGGTGGCATGGAAGTTCTAACAGAAGGTCGCGATCTTTTGATTGTGACCGCCGGCTATATGGTGCACGAATGCAACAAGGCGCTAGAAGAACTCGACCGTATGGGTATTGATGCAACATTGCTTGATTTGTATAGTCTTCCATTTGACGAAAACCGCCTGTTGGATCTTGCAAATGAAAACAATGGAAATATTTTGGTGGTTGAAGATAATTATGGCGCTGGGCTTGGTTCAGCAGTCGCCGACGCGTGTACTACTTCTGGTGACGCGTTTACGGTGAAACAAATGTTTGTAAAACGAATTCCAAAATCAGCACGTACCCCAGAGTCAATCCTCAGAATGTGTGGATTGCACTACACGGATATTACAAAAACCGCTGCATCGCTTCTTGGTGTACACGCGACTCACTAAGGAAACTAATTATGGCAAGCGAACAACTCCAACAATTACTGAATGAACAAATCACCAATGAGCTTGGTGCTGAAATGCAATATCTTGCGATGTCGTTTTGGTTTGAGCGAGAAAATTTACAGGGCTTGGCAAGTTGGTTTAGAAAACAGGCCACCGAAGAGCACGAACACGCTATGAAAATAGTGGGGTTTTTGAATGAGTGGGATTTATCCATCACGCTAAAAAGTCCACCTAGCCCATCAACAGATTTCGAAAACTCAGAATCCGTTTTTGCAGGAGCGCTAGCACATGAACAACGTGTCACTGGGCAGATCACTAAAATTTTCAGCTTGGCTCGTGAAGAATCTGCGTGGCACATTGAGGTTGCGTTTCAGTGGTTCATCACTGAGCAGGTCGAAGAGGAAGTAACTGCTAGAGACAACCTCGCCAAAATACGCATGGTTGGTACGAACCCAGCAGCGTTATTAGAGTTTGACCGCTCTATTTCTGCATAAGAATCCATCGTATTGTTTGGTTCACACCTTTCTATTGCCGGGGGCATGCAAAACGCGCTTGTTGCCGCAAAAGAACAAGGCATGGACTGTGTGCAGGTTTTTACAAAGAACCAACGTCAGTGGAAAACCAAACCATTGAAAAACGAAGATGTTGAAGTTTGGCTTGCGCAATTACAAGATAATGGTTGGGACTACACAAATAGGGTTGTAAGCCATAATAGTTATCTCGTAAACCTTGCTTCACCAGAAATAGATTCTCGAAACAAATCTATTGCTCTGCAAAGAGAAGAATTAGAGCGATGTGAACGTCTTCACATTCCATCACTTGTTTCTCACCCCGGGGCACGACTTGGTACACCAAGAAAAACAACCGACAAAAACAATCTCCATGGCAATCCTACAAAAGAGGAGTTGTTGGGACTCAAACGAATTGCGAAATCAATAGACATACTTCACAAAGAGTTGCCAAATTACAACACAAAAATTTGTCTTGAAACAACAGTGGGGTCTGGCACGAATCTCGGTTATAGCTTTACACATCTTGCAATTATTAGAAATGAAGTGTCTGATCCAGAAAGAATTGCATTTTGTTTTGACACGTGCCACGTTACGGCCGCCGGATACGACTTGCGAACGAACAAAAAAGCAGAGGAAGTTATTCAGCAATTCGAGGAAATTGCTGGTTTGGAGAACATTAAAGTATTTCACTTTAACGATTCAATTGGCGAAGTTGGTTCTCGGAAGGATCGGCACGCCCATATTGGCGAAGGAGCCTGTGGGCTCTCTTGCTTTGAGGCGATTGTAAAAAACACGCGATTTCGTGATGTCCCAAAAATTTTAGAAACATCAAAAGAGGAAAATAAGCAAGGCAAATTGATGGATATGGTGAATATCGCAAAACTGAGATCTATGCAGCCAAAGGCAAGAAAACGACGATAGAGCCTCATTCTAGGTACCCTACCCACCCCTATGCTTTGTAAAGTTCCCAAGCCCCTGCTCATGTCTATGCTCGTTTCCATACTTGCGAGCTGTCATGCAATTGCACCGAAAGGTGACAGTAATTCTGTGGTAAATATTGTTGAGATAACTACACAACAAGAAGTGACGATTACTGCTGCCGAGATTGCTGTTTCTTACGGTGACTATGACGAAGCAATGCGGCTCTTTAAGGAAGTGTTAGAAGACAACCCTGTGGCGACCGACGCGTTTGTCGGAATAGGGGATTTGTATTTGGCAAAAAAAGAATGGAATCAAGCAGAACCCGTTTTTGCAAGAGCGGCAAAACTCGCTCCGCGTAATTTTGATGCACAGTATGGACACGGCGTTTCGTTGCAAATGATGAAACGGTTTGTCGAAGCAATACGTGCATACCATCGAGCGCTTACCATTGAACCAGAGGACGTTGGTGCTAATCTCAATATTGCTACAACGTATTTACAAATGGGTCGCCCTAAGAGTGCGGTAGTTTTTGCACAACGCGCAGTTGATATGTGCGGAGAAGAAGCGCCGGCACACATTACACTTGCAGCAACATACCAACTGCTTGGAAGAATGGATGAGGCGCTTGCCGAGTATATCGCTGCTTCTGAAATGATGAATGAACCGTCTCCTCAATTGATGCGAAACATCATCTACTTGCTTACACAAGAAAAAAGGTATAGCGAAGTTGTCAATACAACAGAGCAACTTGTCCGTGTTGACCCATCTAGTGGTTCTTATGAACAACTCGGCTGGGCTCAGTTTAGGCTTGGTGATTACACGTCTTCGAGTAATGCTTACATCACCGCCGTTGAATTTGATGAAGAAAACTGGCGTGCCATGAATGGCATCGGCGTGAACGCATTAAACTCTTGGTTGTTAGGCGATCGAAAAAGCACTAGATCCTATGAAGACGCAAGAAATGCTTTTAGAAAATCACTCTCAATAAACCCTGATCAACCCAAGGTTATTACTCTTGTTTTACGATATGGTTTATAAAAATGCCAGACCCATCACTATTAGAAACTTTTGAATCCCCAACGAAGACTCCTTTTTTAATTGAGCATATAAACGAAGAATTCACATCTGTTTGTCCAGTGACAGGTCATCCAGACTTTGGGGTTATTACATTGCGATATGAACCCGCAAATTGTTGCGTAGAATTAAAAAGTTTGAAATTATATTTTCAATCATTTCGTAATGAAGGCATTTATTATGAAGCCGTGACAAATCAAATCAGAGACGATCTCGTTGCAAGCATGCAGCCGAGCTGGTTGGAAGTTAAAACCTCATGGAAGGGTCGCGGGGGAATACGCAGTAACATTACCGCGTCATTTGGTGATGAACATTCTTCTAGCAACATCTAATTCACATAAACTTGAAGAAGTACAAGCAATTTTAGGGTTGCAAGGTATTCAAGTTGTTGGTTTAAATGAAACAGAGCGATTATTAGATGAACCCGTTGAAGATGCAGATACTTTTGCAGGAAATGCCAGGTTAAAAGCAGTCGGCTACGCCAAATACACAGGAAAGCGTTGCATGGCCGACGATTCTGGTTTGGTTGTTGATGCACTTAACGGCGAACCGGGAATTTACTCCGCAAGATATGCGGGGGTTGGCACAACTCGTAAAGAGCGTGATGCAGCAAACAACACGTTGTTGCTAGAAAAACTTTCGAAAACCATAGAGAAGGAATCTGCGGCGAGGTTTATTTGTGCGCTTTGTGTTGCGGACCCAGACGGCACCATTGTCGCAGAGTCTGAAGGTAGTTTTGAGGGTTTGATTACAAAAACTCCTCGTGGCGTGAACGGCTTTGGGTACGACCCACTTCTATTCTTACCAGATGTTGGTTTGACAAGCGCCGAGTTGTCTGAAGAAGCAAAAAATGCTCGATCACACCGCAGTGTTGCATTGAGAAAAATTCTTCCCCTTCTCCAATAAAACCATGCTCGACATTACACGGTTTATTATGAGTGAATAGTTAGAATTGCGACTTCGGCTGGGCAATTGATTCGCAGTGGAAACCATGCACCCACACCGACTGTGACAAACAGGCGACTGTCGCCCATGTCATAGAGCCCGTGTGAACGCTTGTGGGCAACAGCTAGATTGGCATCAGGTTTATCTCGCACAGCAAGTTGTCCCCCATGTGTATGACCCGAAAGAGTGAGTGGAATATTGTGCTGCGCTGCTCCTTGAAACGCTTTTGGATTATGTGACAACAGTAGGTGCGTTTCATCCCTGCAAACCCGATCAACTTTTGCAGAACACTTTTTTTGTGACTTAGCCCAATCGATGCCCGCAACATGCAGTTTCGAACCGTTGTAATTGATTGTGCAGCGACCATCGCGAAGTAACGAAACACCACTGTTGAGGGCCATGTTACTTATAGTCGAAACACAATCAAGTTCGTCATGATTCCCCAGTACTAACATGGTCCCAAGGGGTGCTTTTATATTTGCCATTGCATTAAACAGGGGCGCGGCGCCAAGCGCGTTTAAGTCAACAACGTCTCCTGTACATGCAACAATGTCTGGCTCTTCGTCTTTCAACATTTGTACCGCCGCGAGTGCCCGGTCCATTGGCATTAAATCACCAAGATGAAAATCACTAATGTGTCCTATCCGAAGGCCATCAAGTTCTTTTGGCCACAATGGAGTTGAAATTTCTACACGTTTTATATCGATCCGTTGATCGAAGTGTTTCCGAAATAATCGACCGCGAGTTATTTTATTTGGACCACTTGTAAAAAGCACGTTCCGCATTTTTGCTCGGCGATATTTGTTTGAAGGTTTATCAGAAGCACGCATGTGTATTAAGTACGAGGTTAGAAAGAGAGGGGTTCACACTAGAATCGGAACTGCACTCCAGCGTAAACGCCTTGCAACCCCGCGTCAAAGATATATTCACCATCCTCGCCGTTCATTTCCCTTAGGCGATATCCAAAATATCCCGAAAAACCCTCCCTAAACTCAAGTGCGACGCCGGCTTGAACGGCCCAAAGTGACCCACCGTCATTTCCTAGGAGTGCGCCTGCTGTGAATTCTGCGCCCATCGAAAAAGAGTCGATCCAACTAATTTTTTGCCTCGTATCCCAACCCAAATCAAACCGGATTCCCCCATAGACAGCAAGCCACGAGTTGTCATGATTGACAGATAGCGCGGACGTGTCGTTTAGTAAATCAAAACTTGTTCCATACCACTGAACACCAACAACCGGGCTCAATGTGAACATCGTGTCACCGCCACGTGGATATGGCTGCCAATAATCCCACGCAGCTTCAGCGGAAACACTTTGCATGTTTGTTTTCCCGTTCCATAAATCTCCGTCATTAAAAGCTACGCCACCAAACGTTTTGTTTCCAACAAAAGAACCGTTTCCAGTTGTTGAAAAATCAAACGCTGTTAAAGAGAGCGTGAGTTGTTCGACTGGTCTCAGTTCAAACTCAACAAGAACGACGTCTTCTCTACTGCGAAGATCAATATTTGTTTCAAAATCAAT
Organism: Phycisphaerales bacterium; assembly: GCA_014238125.1. Taxonomy (GTDB): domain Bacteria; phylum Planctomycetota; class Phycisphaerae; order Phycisphaerales; family SM1A02. The sequence goes on along the minus strand of JABABS010000026.1, from coordinate 9,310 downwards.
TGCGCCTCCTCCATCAGTAACCGTGCCACCAAGCCTTGGGAGCCATGCACCAAACCGAAGTGTTGCAACATCGGTATCTAGGTTTGTACCCTGTGCACAAAGCACAGCAGCAAGAACAGATGTTGCAATCATGTTGTTTCCATTCCTTTAAGATGCACCTTACCCGAACCTTTGGTTACTTCACCAACGACAACCGCATGTTCACCAGATTGTTTTAGGTGTGCAACTATTGAATCTGCAAAGGCGGGCCTAACCGCTAAAACATATCCAATACCCATGTTAAAAACACGATACATTTCTTCGGTTTCAATGTTGCCGTGTTTTTGCAAAAAACCAAAAATTGCAGGTATTTCCCATCGATCGAGGTGAATCGTTGCGTCCACGCTATCGTTAAGTGATCGGCAAACGTTGCCCGCTAACCCACCGCCGGTAATGTGTGACATCCCAGAGACAACTTTTTTCACTTTGTATTTTCTGAGTAACTTTACAATTTGGCGAACGTAAATTCTCGTAGGCTCAAGAAGAATTTCGCCAAGTGTTTTATCTTCGCTAAGTTCTTTGTATGTATTTTTGAGATCAAGTTTCGCAACCGCTGCGCGTGCAAGCGTAAACCCGTTCGAATGTACGCCGCTTGATAGAAGTCCAACGAGTACATCACCCGCTTCCACTCGGCTTGGATCGATTGCTCGGTCGAGTTCTACAACTCCAACGGCAAAACCTGCGATATCAAAGTCACCCTCTCGGTAAATGTCTGGCATTTCGGCGCACTCTCCACCAATGAGTGCACAGTTTGAAATTTCACAACCTTTGGCAACACCAGCAACAATTTGCGCCGTGGTTTCAGGGTCTTGTGTATGGAGTCCAAGGTAATCTAGAAAAATCAATGGTTCTGCACCTTGCACAATCATGTCGTTGACGTTCATGGCTACACAGTCAATGCCAACGGTGTCATAGATTTTCATTTCGCAAGCGAGTTTGACCTTTGTTCCCACCCCATCGGTACATGCAACAAGTACTGGATCTCGAAAATTACGCTTAAAAAGCCGTTCGTTGAAGTCAAGGCGGAACATACCGGCAAATCCGCCATGCTCACCCAGTACCCGTGGACCATGCGTGCGACGCATCATGGTTTGGATGAGACCAACAAGTCGGTCCCCAGCTTCAATGTCCACTCCAGTGTCGGCGTATGTCAAAGATTTTTTTGTGCTTGATGGCATGCCGTGAAGTGTAGTCATTACTGGCACTTGGCGGTATCCTGTGGACTCTAATTTGGAGTAAAGCATGGCAATTTTAATTAACAGTGACACAACGGTCATTTGTCAGGGAATAACAGGTTCAGCAGGCGCATTTCATACGAAAGGTTGTCTTGACTATGGCACGAAAATGGTTGGGGGCGTGACGCCTGGAAAAGGTAATCAAAAGGATGCAAACGGGCTTCCTGTTTTTAACACCGTTTCTGAAGCCATTAAAGAAACCGGGGCGACTGCCACGATGATTTTTGTTCCGCCACCGTTTGCAGCTGATTCGATATTAGAGGCTGCTGCTGCAGGTATTTCTGTGATTTGTGCAATCACCGAGGGCATTCCCACTGTAGACATGATGCGAGTGAAAGAGAATTTGAAAAAATATCCAGATTCAGTTCTCATTGGACCAAACTGCCCCGGGATCATCACTCCAGGAAAGAAAACAAGTGGAGAGGGATCAAGTGCAATTTTTGAAAATGGTTGCAAGATTGGCATCATGCCCGGTTATATCCACACCGCTCCTTGTGATGCTCCATCGGGAAAGAGTGTTGGCATTATTAGCCGATCGGGCACACTGACATACGAAGCGGTTTGGCAAACAAGTATTCTTGGAATTGGACAATCAACATGTATTGGTATTGGCGGAGATCCCGTCAAGGGTGAAAATTTTATCGAACTATTAAATCGTTTTAATGGTGACGATGAAACGGACGCAGTAGTGATGATTGGTGAAATTGGCGGATCTGATGAAACCAATGCAGGAAAATGGGCGAAAGACAACATGACTAAACCTGTTGTTTCCTTCATTGCAGGCCGAACCGCACCAAAAGGAAAGCGAATGGGGCACGCTGGCGCCATTATTGGCGGGAGCGATGATACTGCTATTGCAAAGATGGAATCGCTTCGATCTAACGGCGTGTTGGTCGCTGATAGCCCTGCCGAAATTGGCTCGATGACAGCTGAGGCGCTTAGTGTCACCGCAAACGCCTGTTAAGCCTGTATGCTGTATATCAACTCCCAAGGAGGGGAATGTGTGACAACGATTAAGCAAAGATATGAATCCGTAAAACAACGAATAGCCGACGCTGCAATTCGTTCTAACCGAAAACCTGAAGATATTCACCTTGTTGCGGTGACGAAACACGCATCAATGGATGAAGTACGTCAACTTCTCGAAATTGGGCACGTTGATTTTGGTGAAAGCCGCGTGCAACACTTTACTCAACTTGATGCGCAGGTCAAAGAGTACATTGACCGTCGAAGTGAAATTGGCGAATTGAAACAAACCGACGCTATTCGTTGGCACTTTATAGGGCACCTTCAGCGAAACAAGTGCAGAAGGGTGTTGCCTATTGCGAGATTGGTGCACTCTTTGGATTCTTTACGGCTTGCCGAAGAAATTCAAGAGTCAGCAGAGAAAAAAAAGTTAACCGTAGAAGTATTGGTGCAGGTAAATGTGAGTGGCGAAAGAACCAAATCGGGGGTTGCACCAGCTGCAGTGACCCACATTTTGGATCAAATTGACACAATGCCAAATGTGATTCCAAGGGGCATGATGTGCATGGCTCCATTTTTTGAAAATCCGCAAGAAGCGCGACCAGTGTTTACGAGGTGTCAAGAAATTTTTGAAGAAATCAAAATTTCTACAGAGGTTGATTCACGGTTTAATGTTCTTTCTATGGGTATGTCCAACGATTTTGAAGTTGCAATCGAATGCGGAGCGAACATTGTGCGTGTTGGAACAGCGCTTTTTGGTAGTCCAAATGAAGTTTGTGACGAGACTTCTGCCAAGTGCGCGGAATCCAATTAACGCAAATCACCACTTTCTTTGCAAGTTGTTTGAGTGATAAACACAAAAAACCCAACGCCTACAGGAACACTCCGACGTGTTGTTTTTCTAAAACGTAAGGACTTCTCGTCATTCCTGCCAATTACTTGATACCCTATCTCGATGCATGTTTTAGAAATTTTTCAAAGAGACAACACTATTTTCTCTTTTGAATTTTTTCCACCAAAGAGTGAAAATGGCTGGGAAATATTACTTGAACGAATGCACTCGTTTGAAATCCTCGAACCTTCGTTTGTTTCGGTTACTTATGGTGCAGGTGGTTCGACAAGAGAGAAAACACACGCGCTTGTACAACATTTAGCATCAAAAACAAAGCTTGACCCAATACCCCACCTCACATGTGTTGGTCACAACAAAAAAGAAATAAATAACATTCTCCGCGGTTATGCAGAGGCTGGAGTTGATAATATTTTGGCGATACGCGGAGACAGCCCAAGTGATGGGGATGTAACAAGTGACTTTGCATTTGCTGCAGATCTTGTTGCACACATAAAAGCATTTGGAGAAAAAAAGTTTGGTATTTGTGTAGCGGGTTTTCCAGAGGGTCACCCAGAGACACCAAATCGACTTGTACAACTTGATCACCTAAAAGCCAAGGTAGATTCTGGTGCAGATTGGATTTGTTCTCAGTTGTTTTTTGACAACTCTGCTTTTTTAGATTGGTGTGATCGGTGCGAGTTATACAACATCCACGTTCCGATTATCGCTGGAATTATGCCAATCACTTCGATTTCGAGTATGAAACGAATGGCTGATCTTGCAGGAGGGACTAATTTTCCAGCGAAACTTCTGAAACGACTATACAAATTTCAAGATGACCCCGAATCAGTAAGGCAAATTGGAGTTCAATGGGCAACCGAGCAATGCAGCGACTTGCTTGATCATAGCGTTCGAGGCATCCACTTTTACACGATGAATCAATCGGCGGCCACTGAAGAAATATTTCGCTCTCTAGGTGCCCATACAGGTGCTCGCCTCCGAACCTCTACCTAGTTGGTATCCTTTGCATATGCGACGATTACAAACACTATTGACTACATTTGTGTGTAGCACCCTTGTTCTTGAAACCATCGCTGCTTCGGCGGCTATTCCCCCAACACCAAACATCCGCAAAGGTCCAGCCGCGTGGATGGGGTTTGGGTTGATGTTTTTGTTTTTCGCAGGAGTTGTTCTTGTGAGCATTATGCCTTCAAAACGCGGGCATCAAGACTAACAGTTTCGGATCTAAGGCATTTGTTTGTTTTTTGCGGGGGTAAGGTACAATACTATTTATGCGACGACAGGTTGACACTGTGATGGTTGAACAACGGGCTTACTCGTTTACCCGTAGATCAATAAAAACCGAATCAAAAACACAGGGTTTACGCCTGGCTTTGTCAATGATTGATTTGACAACGCTTGAGGGTAAGGATTCAGATGAAAAAGTTCGTTCACTTTGTCGAAAAGCAATCACGCCTTGGGAGGGTGAAATAACACCACCTATTCCATCGGTTGCCGCGGTTTGTGTGTATCCGAGTCTTGTGATAATAGCAAAACAAGCTCTAGAAGGCTCGGGAGTAAAAGTCGCTTCGGTTGCAACCGGTTTTCCAAGCGGTCAATATCCACTTTCTGTTCGTATCGACGATGTAACAAAGGCTGTTGAAGCAGGTGCAGATGAAATAGACATGGTGATTAACCGTGGTGCATTCCTATCTGGGCATTACGCAGAAGTGGCAGATGAAATCAAACAAGTTCGTATTGCTTGTGGCGGTGCCCATCTAAAGATAATTCTTGAAACGGGCGAACTTGAAACTTTAGAAAACATTCGCATTGCGTCTGATCTTGCGATCGAAGCAGCAGCGTCTGCCGGACCGATTGCCGATGGTGAAGTTTTTATTAAAACATCGACAGGCAAGGTGAGCCCTGCGGCGACGATGCCAGTTACCCTCGTCATGCTTGACGCAATTCAATCGTACTTTGACAAAACCGGCGTGCGGATTGGTATGAAACCAGCTGGTGGCATTCGCAGTGCAAAGCAGTCACTGCATTACCTAGTCATGGTAAAAGAAACTCTTGGAAACGATTGGCTTACACCCACACTCTTTCGATTTGGTGCTTCAAGTCTTGCCAATGATGTTCTGCGGCAACTTGTAAGGCAACACACTGGGCGATACGCCGCAAACTTTGATTTTAGCGAGGCATAAATGGTGACTGAAACAACAACAAAACCGCCCTCTGGGTGGGAATATAGCGCGGCGCCCGAGCGATTTCCTATTTCAATCGAAGAAACCAACAAATTGTTTATTGATGGTAAGTTTGTTTCTCCCAAATCTCGAAAGTGGTTTACAACAACAAACCCCGCAACTGATGAAAAACTCGCGAACATTGCAACCGCTGGAGCGGCGGATGTAAATGCTGCTGTTCTTGCAGCAAAAAAAGCATTGCCCAAGTGGTCGAAACTTGCTGGATCTGAGCGCGCAAAATATTTATATCGAATCGCAAGGCGTATCCAAGAACGCGCAAGAGAGTTTGCAGTTCTCGAAACCCTTGATGGCGGCAAGCCAATTAAAGAATCTCGTGATGTGGATATTCCACTTGTTGCGCAACACTTCTTCTACTGCGCTGGCTGGGCAGACAAATTGGAATATGCTTTTCCAGGTCGTAGCGTGCAACCAATAGGTGTTTGTGGACAAATTATTCCTTGGAATTTTCCACTGATGATGGCCGCATGGAAACTAGCCCCAGCAATTGCTTGTGGAAACACATGCATCCTAAAGCCGGCTGAAACTACTTCACTAACCGCTCTTCGACTGGCTGAAGTGTTACAAGAGGTAGAGTTGCCAGATGGCGTGATCAACATTGTGACCGGCGCTGGAGATACGGGAAAATACTTAGCAGAACATAAAGCAATAAATAAACTCGCATTTACAGGATCAACCGATGTTGGAAAAACGTTGATGCGTAATTCTGCTGGAACCGGTAAGCGACTCACACTTGAACTTGGTGGAAAAAGCGCAAACATTATTTTTGCTGATGCCGCCATTGACCAAGCGGTTGAGGCCATTGTCTCAGGAATCTATTTCAACCAAGGACACGTTTGCTGCGCGGGCTCACGCCTGTTTGTGGAAGAACCAATTTTAGAAGAGGTGATCCACAAACTTGCGCACCGAATGAAATCATTGCGAGTTGGTGATCCGATGGATAAAAACACGGACGTTGGTGCAATTAATTCACACCAACAATTACAGACAATTAAACAGTATATTAAGACGGGTGTTGCAGAAGGTGGGCAACTGCATGAAGCGAACAACCAACAATTGCCATCAAAAGGAAATTGGTGTAATCCTTGTTTTTTCACCGATATTCAACCAAGCCATACAATTGCAAGAGAAGAAATATTTGGCCCCGTTTTGTCAGTGATGACATTTCGAACTCCAGAGGAAGCAATTGCTAGGGCAAACAACACGCCGTATGGTTTGGCGGCAGGTGTCTGGACAGACAAAGGGTCCAAGGTGTTCGAGGTTGCGAAACGTTTAGATGCAGGCATCGTTTGGTGTAATAGTTATAACCAATTTGATGCAGCATCACCGTTTGGTGGTTTCAAGGAATCTGGTTTTGGACGAGAGGGTGGCATGCAAGGGTTGAAGCCCTATGTCAAACTCGTGTAATTGAAGGATAGATAAATGAGTAGACTTACAGTTCCAAAAACATACAAGTTGTACATCGGCGGAAAATTTCCGCGCACCGAATCTGGTCGTTCTATTCCAATTCAGGATCGCAAAGGTGATACCGCCGCGCATATTTGTCACGCTTCACGAAAAGATTTTCGCGAAGCAGTGGAAGTAGCAGCAAAAACAGTTCCATCTTGGTCTGGCATAACAGGATATTTGCGAGGACAAATTCTCTATCGGATGGCTGAGATGCTTGAAGGAAGACGAGAGGAGTTTGCAGCAGCTATTTGTGTGACAAGTGAGGTGACGATCGCTGCAGCGAGAAAAGAGGTTGACGCTTCGGTTGATCGCTTAGTTTGTTTCGCTGGTTGGACTGATAAATACCAACAGGTATTGGGTTGTCAAAATCCGGTTGCGTCTAGTTTTTATAACTTTACAGTTCCTGTTTCGCAAGGTGTGACCTGCGTGGTTGCACCAGATGAACCATCTTTGTTGGGGTTAATTACTCTTATTGCCGCGCCTCTTTGTGCGGGCAATACTGTTATTGCCCTTGGTTCGCAGAAACACCCAATTCCAACAGCAATCTTTGGAGAAGTGTGCCAAACCTCGGACGTTCCCGCAGGCGCGATCAATTTGTTGACAGGTAAGCGACTGGACATTATTGAACAAATAGCAGACCATCGCCAAGTGGCAAGCGTAAGCGCTGCTGGCTTGAGCAAGAAGGAGCGTGTTATTATCGAGGTTGGTGCAGCTGACAGCATAAAACGAGTTTGTTTTTCTACGCTTAAAGATGCAAATTGGTATGACGCTAGACTTTGCGCATCACCATGGGCTATTGAGCCATTTGTTGAAATGAAGACAATTTGGCATCCAAGCGCATCACATTGATTCCGCTATTTGGGATGAGGTTGCTGAACACTCTCTATATCTAAGCCCTTGAAGTTTGGGTTAATTTTTTGGACACGCCCCGACGACACCTGAACGACATGCCACCAGCCTCGTTTCTAATGCACCGGTTTAAAACAACCCGCGGGCATGTTTTTATTTTTCAACAAGCCCGTTTGCCCGCAGCGTAGAACCAGAATCATGGGAAAACATAACGGTAACCTTAACACTAGATAAATCATCTGGTACTTCGTTGAATCGAAAGAGATATGTTCTTGTTAATTTGTCAAATCGTTCTCGATTTTCCTGAGAATTTGTAAGGTCAATAGTTTTGGTAGTGTTTTCAATTGTGCTTTGAGAAAGTGTTACTTCTAAAGTTCCAATAGCTCGACACTCGAATCCGTCTCCGTCTTCAAAGACAACGTGAATGATAATATCATCTTGACCGAATCTACTTAGTGGATGCACCTTTACCGATCGTGGTATATACGCCCAAGAATTGACTTGAGATGGACCGCCGCTTTTCTGTCCACCACTACATGAAACACAAAAAAAGATCGCCACTGCAGAACAAGCAGTGGCGAAACTTTGAATAGAACCTGTTTTGATTCGAAACCTACCGTTCCGTTAGTCCATCAGTTCATCAACCATGCGGTTGACAGCGACGTCTAACTTGTCACCGGTGAGATAGGTATTGTTAGCGATAGCATCTTTGATTGCGTCAATTTTATCTTGTCGAACTTCTGGCAATTGATGTACTTTTTCAAGCAACTGCGCGTGTTCAGAGAATTCAACTCGGTCGGTTGTCGCCGCCGCTTCAACATTGCTACTCGCGACCGTCCCAGTAGTTGCTTCAGGAGCAACCACTTCCACCGGGGCGGTTGTCGGTGCAGTTTGGCTAGCGGCATTCGCCGCCGCATTTCCGATGACTGATATTTCAGACATATTCATACCTTTCGTGCCAAGACTTGTAGCCTTGGACTTTCCTCAAGTTTTACACCAGCGTTTCATTGCCAGCCCAATTGTTTCAAACACTTCCCTATCTACTTACCAGTAACCAGCGTCAAATTGACCACCAAGTCTAACACTTGACGCTTTTTATCTATCGTATAAATACAGGATTTTTCTTGAACTTTGCTTAAAAATGCAGAGTTTTCGTAAAGTCCGATAGTACCACTAAAAGGGGGTTCAAAACAGCGACTTTTGTACATTGGTTCCTCTGCTACGATGACCACCATGAGATCAATTTTCTCTTTATTAGTATCCTTTTTTCTCCCACTTGTGCTTGTTTGCTGTGGCCCTGAGCCCGCCCCAGTGAAAAAACCATCCGTTATCGATCAAATAGATCTTTCTGAATGGGGATATGAGGAAGAAGCTACACCGACAAGGGTTGTAAATCCAGAATCAGGGAAAACGACGTATGCAATTACTGTTGCAACATTCACTGGACCACACCACAATGAAGCTGCCAGGGAAGCGGCGTCTGCATTTGTATTATTAAAACCAGATGTTGGAAGAATGCTCGTTGTGCGAGCTCGCAGAAGGGGTTCTGTTCTTACATTTGGTTCGTTTTCTGGGTATGGCGACCCAGCTGCCCAAGAAGCAATAAAACTACTACGAAGTATTCGACTTGCAAATGGCCAATCTGCATTTGGTCAAATGATTTTAACTCGGTTCAGATC
>JABABS010000039.1 GCA_014238125.1 Phycisphaerales bacterium | reverse complement strand
TGGGAATGGAACAAGACAATCAAACCATTTATAACCGGCACTATGTGCTTTTTCCGCAGCATGGTAAATGCCAGGCGTTGTTGCGAATTCCGCAGCCAAACCATAGAGATTTTCACGCGCAATTGTATTTGATGCTACTACGCTCATTCATCTTCCTCCGCAAGTTCCGCTTGCGCGTTAGTTTCACCAGACATTTCGTTATAACTATGACCGTGCCCATGAGGATCGGCAATTGGCATAATTGATTTCAGTTCCGCAATTGCCAAGATGGGCAAGAAACGAATGAACAACAAGAAGAAAGTCATAAACAAACCAAAACTTCCAAGGAAAGTAACAACGTCAACCCAGGTAGGCTCATACATTCCCCAACTACTTGGCAAGAAGTCGTTAGCAAGTGATGTAACAACGATTACAAAACGTTCAAACCACATGCCAACATTCACAAGGAGCGAAGCAGTAAAGATGATTGCGATGTTGTTTCGTGCTTTCTTAAACCAGAAAATTTGTGGAGTAAGAACATTGCAACTCACCATAATCCAGTACGCCCAACCGTAGGGTCCAAACGCACGGTTAATAAATGTAAACGATTCATAAATTTCACCGCTATACCAAGCGATGAAAAATTCCATCGAGTATGCATATCCAACAATTGACCCTGTGAATAAGACAACCTTGCACATATTTTCGAGATGTCGCATGGTGATAAAGTTTTTCAGTCCCCACAATTGACGCGCTGGAATTGCAAGGGTCATAACCATCGCAAAGCCAGAGAAAATTGCACCCGCTACAAAGTACGGCGGAAAAATAGTTGTGTGCCAGCCGGGCAATTGCGAAACTGCAAAGTCAAAAGAAACAACGCTGTGTACAGAAAGCACAAGCGGAGTTGCTAGAGCAGCGAGAAGTAGATACGCACGTTCATACCGATGCCAGTGTCGCATGCTTCCGCGCCAGCCTAAAGATAGAAGACCATAAATCAACTGCTTAACTTTGGAAGTTGCTCGGTCTCGCATTGTTGCAAGATCGGGCACCATTCCTAAGTACCAAAACAAAAGGGAAACTGTGAAATACGTACCAACGGCAAACACGTCCCAAAGAAGTGGGCTTCTAAATTGAGGCCACAAGTCCATTTGGTTTGGAATTGGAAACAACCAGTACGCAAGCCAAACTCGACCAATGTGGATACCTGGGAAAGTACCAGCGCAAATAACAGCGAAGATTGTCATCGCCTCAGCGAATCGGTTAATTGCCGTTCGCCATTTTTGTCTAAAGAGAAATAAAATCGCTGAAATCAACGTGCCAGCGTGACCGATACCGACCCAGAAAACAAAGTTAACAATTGGGTAACCCCAAGCAACTGGATTATTGTTCCCCCAGACTCCAACACCAGTAAAGATGAGGTAACCGATCATCGCGCCAAGCATAGACATCATGGTGAAGGAAATCGCAAGGGCGAAGTACCAAGATTTTGGTGCCTTTGCTGATTCGTTTGCACGAAGAATATCTGTAGTGACTGAACCGAATTCCGTGTGGTTCAAAATCAACTGAGGTCGATTTTCAGGATCTTCAATCGTATTATCTATTTTGTTTACAGGAGCAGTTGTCATTAGTGATGGCCCCCTTCACCTGAAACTGCACTATCAACTGGATTCGTCAATCTCGCTAGATACTTGGTGCGAGGTTTAATGTTCAGTTCCTCAAGCATCTGGTAAGACCGTTTCTCGTTATGTAGTTTTGACACACGACTATTCGGATCCATCAAGTCGCCAAAAACAATGGCTCCAGCTGGACATGCTTGTTCGCATGCTGTTACGATTGAACCGTCAAGAATAGCGACGCGCTGATCGGCTTGCTTTTGAGCATCCGATTTCTTGACCCATGCATTTTTAGTTGCAATTTTTACACGCTGAATTCGCTGCGTGCAATAGGTGCATTTTTCCATGACGCCACGCATTCGAACCGTTACATCTGGATTGAATTGCATTGCTCGCAATGTTTTTCCGCCTGATTGAGCCTTCACATAATAATCCGGTTGCACTTGTAACAAGCCAGTTGTACGAAGCGGGTCGCGCCTAAAGTAATCAAAGTAATTAAATCGGCGAACTTTAAATGGACAGTTGTTTGAGCAATAACGCGTTCCAACACAGCGGTTATAAATCATTACGTTTAACCCATCAGTATCGTGCACTGTTGCGGCAACTGGACAAACTTCTTCACATGGTGCGTTTTCACAATGCATACAAGTCATTGGCTGAATTGCAACTGAAGCCAGGTTACTACTGTCGTAGCCGCCATGGCCGTCTGAGCCAAAAGCGAAATAACGATCTATTCGTATCCAATGCATTTCGCGACCCATTAACACCTGATCTTTGCCTACGATTGGAATATTATTTTCTGCATGACATGCAGCAACACAAGCGTTACAACCTGTACAAGTTGATAAATCAAAAGTCATGCCCCATTTGTATTTGGCACCAACAAATTGTTGTTCTTCAAATATCGAAAGGGAGTGTGATGAATGACCAACATGCTTTGCAAAATCTGGGTTTGCGTTGTAATGGTCAACCGTTGCTTCTCTAAACAACAAAGGAAGGCGATCTTGTGCGCCTTTACCCGGAGTCGTGGCAACACCGAAGTGCATTTGCGTAGTAGCGAGTGGATACGAATCTCCGGTTGCACTAACTTTTGCTGGCGCAGACCAAGTATTCGAGGAAGTTCGAAGTGGGTAGATGTTAACGCCAGCACCGGTACATACTCGACCAGAAAACGCTCGACCGTAACCAAGCGAAAGAAGTATGACATCGTCTGCTGTTCCAGGAACCGGAAGTGCTGCAATTGTTACACTTTCATTGCCAACAGAAACTTTAAGCATGTCGCCCTGCTTAACACCTAAGTCCTCCGCGGTCTTAGGTGAAATAAGCGCAGCATTGTCCCATGTCAATTT
>JABABS010000070.1 GCA_014238125.1 Phycisphaerales bacterium | reverse complement strand
GAAGTAGATATGAAAATGAAAATCAAAGGGAAGTGGCAGTGGGTTGAGATTGGAGGTTGTGGTTTGGTAGACCCCGATGTCTTCGACCAAGTTGGATACGACAACGAAAAATGGCAAGGATATGCGTTTGGATTGGGTATTGAACGAGTCGCTATGCTCAAGTACGGCATCCAAGACATTCGTCTCCTCTTCGAAAACGACGCCCGGTTTTTACGACAGTTTTGAGTCGCGAGACAGAAAACACAAGTATGTGGCCAACCACCATCGGCGCTGCCTGTGTAATCGTTGGCGGTCTTTCGCTCTTTGGGGGATGTCTTTCACTAGGTGGTATGGGAGAAATGGAGCAATTACACACCGCTATACCATTTGGCGAGGGTGAACTAAGTGAAGAACTCCGATTAAAGTTACAAGCAACAGCTCCAAACAGGGTGGTGACGAATTTATTTTCAATCCTTAATATTTTCTTTGCTATTGCTCTCGCTTTATTTGGTATAGGTCTCCTTCAACAGAACCCCAATGCAAGAAGAAGGTTACTTTACTGGGCGAGTACATATATTGCACTCATGATTGGGGGCGTGATCATCAATTGGACTCCACGGTGGGAACTTGTACAAGAAAATAGTGAAGTTCAGGGGATGTTCCTTGCACAGTTGTTGATTTCAATGCCGATGTATCTCATTCTGCCTATCTTCTTGCTGATATTTTTGAATAAAAAGCAGATTCAAAGCGAAATGACCACTTGGAGGTAAACTGCCCACATGCACCTACTTGACGAACTTCAATGGCGAGGACTCTTGCATCAAACAACAGGTGGAGATGAGTTACGAACGCACCTAGAAACGGGAGGAAGAGTTGCGTATTGTGGATTCGATCCAACAAAAGATGCACTTACTATTGGAAATTACATGCCGATCAAGATGTTGCGTCATTGGCAATTAGCAGGGCACAAACCAATCGTACTCATGGGAGGCGGTACGGGTCTAATTGGTGATCCATCGGGTAAAGATACAGAACGGCAACTTTTATCCAAACAGCAAGTCGAAAAAAACATCGAAGGTCAAATTCGCTGCTTTTCAAAAGTCCTTGATTTTGAAGGTGAGAATGCTGCAATCATCGTAAACAATGCAGATTGGCTTTCTGAACTTGGTTTTCTAGATGTTTTGCGCGATGTAGGGAAATATTTTTCTGTGAATGAAATGATCAAAAAAGATTCGGTGAAGGATCGTTTACATAACCGTGAACAGGGAATTTCTTACACCGAGTTTAGTTACATGATTTTACAAGCGTATGACTTTTTACATTTGCGACGTGAGATGGATTGCACAATCCAAATTGCTGGAAGTGATCAGTACGGCAACATTGTTGCGGGTATTGATTTGATTCGCCGCGACATGCTAGACACAGACGAAGATCAATTCCGTGGTGCTGGAATTACAAATCCGCTAGTTACAGCAAATGACGGAAGTAAAATTGGTAAAACTGAAAAAGGAGCAATTTGGTTAACTGATGATCGAACAAGTCCCTACGCTTTCCATCAATATTGGTTAAATGTACCAGATGAAGATGCAGGAAAGTTTTTACGATGGTTTACGTTCTTAGATCAAAAAACTATTGAATCTATCGAACAGAAACATGCAAAAGAGCCACATCATCGTGCTGCGCAGCACGCACTCGCAGATGCGATGACTGAAATTTTTCACGGAGACGACAACGTGACTCGATGTAATGAAGCTGCAAAAGCCTTGTTCGGTGGAGATGTAACCTCTCTTGACGCACAAATGCTAGGCGAGGTTTTTGCAGAAGTCCCAG
>JABABS010000091.1 GCA_014238125.1 Phycisphaerales bacterium | reverse complement strand
TATTATCTCAAGAATTACCATGTCTTGCACCTTGAACATTTCAGATCTTGGGATTTTGCCATATGAAGAAGCACTTTTGCTTCAAAGAAATACCCACCAAACAGTTGTTGATGGGCGAAATTCTCCCATACCATCTCATTTTCACCTTCTCTTGCTTGAACATGATCCACCAATTATCACGTTGAGTAAAAGATCCACCGCGGGCGAACATTTGCTCGCAACACCTGAACAACTCATACAAGCTGGTGTCGTCATTTGTAGAACAGATAGAGGTGGTGACATTACGTATCACGGATTAGGTCAACTTGTTGGGTATCCCATTTGTGATCTGAATGAGCTATCACTACGGATTCATGGGTACATGAGATTTTTAGAACAGTGCATTATTGAGGTGTTGGCTGAGTTTAATATCTTTGGAGAGCGTGACAAATGTGCAACTGGCGTGTGGGTCGATGGATCAAAGATTTGTGCAATGGGTGTTCGTGTCTCGAAGTGGATTTCAATGCACGGTTTTGCACTGAACGTGACAACAAACCTCGATCATTTTGATTTGATTGTCCCCTGTGGTTTGACAGGGCGATCAGTGACTTCAATGCAAAAAATACTCGGCGATGCATGCCCTACCATGGAAACAGTAAAAAGAGTCGTATCAGAAAAATTTTCGGTGGCTATTGCACTTCAAGCCCAAGTTCAGAAAGAACCTCATCAGTAATATCTATGCCTTCGGGCAATCGAAGGGCGGTACGTAACCGAATTTGCATTAAGGTTGCATCGGGTGTGTTTCTTTCAAATTCTCCATCTGGAGGAATAAATCGAAGAACGATGTCAATGTTGAGCCGGTCTGCAACAACATTGACTGCTTCAAGCGCTTCGTTGTATGCCTCTTGCATTTGTTCTGAAGCGAGTTCGCCACGGATTTGTATACCTTCTGTTTGCAACTGTTCATACTTTCGATATGCATTTTCCCATTGTTGTCGCACTTCTGGTTCTTCTGGATCATCTGGCTCAAGAGCTCGACCACGATTTGCGATTTCTTCTAGAAGTTCTCTTGCTTCTTCGAGGCTCTCGTCTAATTCTTCATCAAGTTCGTCTCGTACTTTAACAAGGTGATCTGCTTGCATGAGTTGTTCGAGAGCCTTGCCGGTTTCCATAAAACCAATAGACCACGCACGACTTGTTTTTTCTTCGCCCCAAGAGAGATGGTTGTCATCATTTTAAATTGTGACATCTCCATCAGCACCAGCGAGGGTGATTGAATCCACAGGACCAAGTTTGCCATCTTCTTCTGAACTTTGCAGCGTTGCAGTGAGGATCATGCTCATAAAGAGGGAGGCACCGATGATAGTTGGTACGAGTTTGTTATGCATAATTAGTCGCCTTGTTCTAGGATTGATAGGAATGCTTCTTGGGGAATGTGGACGTTGCCAATGGCTTTCATACGCCGTTTCCCCTTTTTTTGTTTTTCTAAAAGTTTTCTTTTTCTTGTGATATCCCCACCATAACATTTAGCAGTGACGTTCTTGCGAAAGCCTTTCACAGTTTCTCTGGCGATGATTTTCCCACCAATTGCTGCTTGAAGGGCAATTTCAAATTGATGCCTGTCGATTTGTTTTCTTAATTTCAACAATATGACCCTAGTACGTGACACGGCCTTGTCGCGATGACAGATCATGCTGAGTGCTTCAACCGGATCACCGTTGATGAGAATGCTGACCTTGACTAGATTATCTGGTCGAAACTCGATGATTTCGTAATCCATCGTTCCATATCCGCGAGTGATTGATTTTAGTTTATCGTAAAAATCATAAATAATTTCTGCAAGGGGCAATTCATAATCGAGCATTTGTCGACCCTCTGAAACAAACTTTTGCCCTTTAAAAATACCACGGCGAGTTTCGCACAACCGCATTAAGTCGCCAATATTTTCATCAGGACAAATAATTTCTACTTTTACGATCGGTTCGCAGACGTTTTTAATCAGTGTGGGATCAGGCAAATCCGCGGGATTGTGGATATCAATTGTTGTATCGTCGGTTAGCTCAATTCTGTAGTTTACCGTTGGAGCCGTTTGGACAATTTCCGCTCCCCCTTCGCGTTCTAGCCGTTCTTGCACAATTTCCATGTGCAATAAGCCGAGAAAACCACATCGAAATCCAAACCCCAGCGCTTCAGAGTGTTGGGCTTCAAAAGTAAAACTTGCGTCGTTAAGCCGAAGTTTTTCTACAGCTTCGCGAAGTGTTTCAAATTCAGTCTTTTTGCTACCAGTGTCACTTGACGCCGGATAAAAGTCACAGAAGACCATTTGTTTTGGCTCTTCGTATCCCGAAAGAGGTTCACTTGCTGGGTCAGTGTCAAGTGTAATAGTGTCACCGACGCGAACATCTTCAAGCGTTTTAATTGCTGCGACCATGTAACCAACTTGAGAAGTACCAATTTCATTTGTTGGAGTTGGAGTTGGGGTATATCTACCAAGTTCAGTGATCGTAAAAGTGCGACCAGTTCCCATCATGAGAATACGATCGCCTTTTTTAAGTGCTCCATCAAAAACACGAAAGTAAACCACAACCCCTCGGTATTCGTCATAGTG
>JABABS010000034.1 GCA_014238125.1 Phycisphaerales bacterium | reverse complement strand
GACAACTTACAGTGTGGGCGATTCTGGCTACCCATCCGATGGAGACCTTACAGCCCCATCAGCTTCTGCAACGCAAGGCACAATTTGTAATTCCATCGATTTAGCTTGGGGGGCAGTACTGTCTGCAGATCGTTACTTCATTGAGCGATCATTGGACGCAGATGGTTTGTTTAGAGAAGATGTTGCAACGGTCATCTCACCAATAACAGCTTGGTCTGATTTCGATACCGATCCCGGTAGAAATTATTACTACTGGGTAACCGCTCAAAATGACTGTGGCATGGGCGTAGAGTCAAATCGCCTCACTGGTTGGCTTGGCGAGTTGCCAGCTCCTTCCAATGTAATTGCAAGTGATACAGATGGCGGTTTCTGTGGAAGCATTGTGATCACCTGGGACGAGGTGAATGACGCAGTTGATTACAACATCTATAGAAATATTGTTGGTGATGATGATGAGCCAACCCTCATCGGTTCAAGCGGTGGCAGTACGACTTTCATCGATTTTTCTGTCAATGCAAGTCTACAATATTACTACTGGGTGAAATCGATCAACAATACGATATGTGGCGAAAGTGATTTTAGTGCTTCGGATGTCGGTCAATCATTACCCCCAGTTGTTATTCCAAGCAATGTTTCTGCGACATACAACGAACAGTGTGAGCAAATCACCGTGACATGGGATCACGATGCGGAGTTGACGACATTTAAGTTGTATCGACACATAACTGATGATTTTGCATCAGCAGGCGATCCTGTTGCAACAAATATTCTTGATACACTTTTTGTTGATTCCCCCTCATCAACTGCGGGTTTCGAAAACGGTGTAGCGTATTTTTATTGGGTTACAGCTGACAATGTATGTGGGGAGAGTAATTCCTCTAGCCCAGCTGCTCTTGGTTTGGCAACTGAAACCATACTGGATCCTCCAGAAGATCTCTTTGTGACTCCACATTGCGTATCAATTAACATTAGTTGGTCATCGGTTGTAAATGCAACGAAATATCAACTCAAAAGATATACCGATGCAACACCCGGATCGCCAGGCACGCTTCTTTTCGAAGGTAATCAAGTTAGTTATACCGATTCTGATGTTGTTTCGGGTGTTTCATATTTTTACGAAGTTGTAGCGGTGAACCCTTGTTCAACGTCGGATGCAACTGATTTGGTTGAATCTTCAGCTTCTGCTCCACTTCCGCCTACAGAAGTATCAGCGACAGATGCATCGAGCAATTGTCAAATTGAAGTAACATGGAACTGGGTTGGACCCTCCGCAACGTTTAGGATCTACCGAAGTACGGATAGTGATTCGGCAAATTCGCAACTAGTAGGAACTTCGTCATCCCTAACTTGGATAGATTACGAACCCCTCGCTTCTGCGTATTACTTTGTCAAAGCAATTACAGTGGAATGTGGCGAAGGCAGTTTCAGTACGGGCGACATTGGCTCACCGGATCAAGGTCTTTCTAATCCAGTAAATGTTGCTGCATCGAACGGCACACATTGTGATGGCGTTCAAATAACGTGGGACCCCGTCGGTGATGCAACTTCATACTGTATTTATCGAGGTGATTCTGAAGCCCCGCAAAATGCAATACAATTAATTTGTGGTGTTGGTATTACGGAACAGATCTGGGTAGACACAACAGTGAGTCCAAATACTCCATATTGGTACTGGGTAACATCAGAAGCAAGTGGCGCAGAATCATGTTCGCTTGGCTCGCCAGATCAAGGTTGGCCGTCTGAACCAGTAGGTATTGTTCATGACCTTGATGCAACAATCTGTAATCCGGATTATGTTGTCATTACTTGGTGGGGCACAGACATTTGTTACGACGTAGCAAGAACTCCTATGCCACAAACTCCAAGTAGCACCAATATTATTGCTGAATGTGTGCAGTCACCGTATATTGACAGTACGGCTTCAACGTACGCTTACTATTACGTCAGACCTGTAACTGCTTGCGGCGAAGTTGGTGATGACTGGGAAGGCCCAGTGTTTGGCAATCCAACAAATTGCGAAGGCTTTGGGGAAGATCTTCCAGAGGGATTACTTGGTACAGACCCGGGTGATCCTACAATCTTGATCGTTCCCTCAGATCTTGGCAACAGCGGCAAACCGCACGCCAAGGGATCCAATGGAAAACATGCAACCGATCTAGGAAATGGAGAATCGGCTAGCGAGAAGCGTTTGATAGATTCGATGCCACCATGGTCACTCTGTTTGGTTGGTGATGCTGAAATTACAACAGATCCAACATTCATCCTTGGAGATACACGTTGGTCGCTTCCACTTGGTGGTAATTGGCGACTTGTTGGCCACGAAGGTTATGCCGACCTATTCTTCCTTGGTGGCTCAGATTGGGAACATGTAAGGTCGCTCAAAGTCAAGGAAATAGAATCAGGCGTCGCTTCCACGTTACTTGAAGACGGCATCGCTGCTGTTGTTGGTACTGTTCCCGAAGCCGGAAGCAATGTGCTCATTACAGGTGTCTCATCAGATGACTGTGACAATGACGGTGTGCCTGATGGTTGTGAAATTCTCTTGGGAATCTCACTTGACATGAATATTGACGGTATTCCAGACAGTTGTGCTGCAGATCTCAACGGCGACGGTGTCGTAGATAGTTTCGATCTCATCGAAGTCCTTCAACACTTCGGCGCACCAGTTAACGAGTACGGCGATGTGAATAGCGATGGAATTGTGGATCAATCTGATGTCTTGTCGATTCTCATGGAAATGTAAGTTTCCAGACAATTAGGTTTTTAAATGCAGCAGCCAGCGTTCTCCGCTGGCTGCTGTCGTGGTACACTCATCATGTGAAATTCATGATGTCAACCCTATTCCTCACCATGCTTGTTGGGTGCCAAGCGCCTCCTGCGGATATTTCAAATGCGACGGGCCAGTACCCCTTTGATTTGCATACAACGAATTCGATTTCGATCCAAGTTATTCGTGATCAAGAATATGTGAAAATCGTCAATAGCACTGCAAACGATTTTCCAAACTCAGTGTTATGGATAAATCAACAATACAACCAATCTTTGCCTCCAATGCAAGCGGGTTCAACAATTCGTGTGAATCTCTGGAATTGTTACGACTCCCTTGGTGCTCAATTTAACGCGGGTGGTTTTTGGAGAACAGATGAGCCCACTACGCTTGTGATTGCTGAGTTACAGCAGGGCGACACGCAACCACTTGTTGGTCTTCTTGTCATCGGCGAAGAGTGATGTCGAGGTTTGCTGCTTCGGTCTCCGTTGATCCTAGAATAATTGAAAAACTTCCAAAGTTCGACGCTCCCTTTTTCCAAGCAGGTCTCGCGGGGTACAGCGACGCGGCCATGCGTATTGTTGCAAGGGAACACGGTTGCCCATTCTGTGTAACAGAATCACTTCTTGATAGAACACTTATTAGTGGTGGAAAGGGACGACGGCGAGAAGATCCGGAATTGCTTGCTCAAGAGCACGTGGAAGAAGCGTGTAATTTGCATGATCATCCAATTGCTGGGCAAGTCATCGGTATAACGCCAGATGAAATGGCTCAGGGCGCGGCCATTCTTGTAGAATTGGGATATGACGTAATAGATGTAAATCTTGCGTGTCCCCCAAAAAGAGTACGACGTCGTAAACGGGGTGGCTATTTTTTATGCGCGCCAACTGAAGGAGTGGAGATTTTGGAAGCCGTTCGAGAAGTTGTTCCAGATAATATTCCAACGACACTTAAGTTGCGGCGAGGGTTTGATGATTCTGAAGAATCAGTCACAAATTTTTATACACTTTTTGATGGTGCTATGGACCTTGAATATCTTTGGGCAACGGTTCACGGAAGGTCGGTAGAACAGCGGTACAACGGCCCATCTCGTTGGGAGTTCTTAACTAATCTTGTCAAAGAACGACCCGATGCACTTATTTTTGGTTCTGGTGATATATGGTGCGCTGAAGATATTTTTAAAATGATGGAAGAAACAGGAGTACACGGTGTCTCGGTTGCTCGAGGGTGTATCGGTAACCCATGGATCTTTGCTCAGGCAAGAGCACTTATGGATGGTAGGGACCCAAAAGATCCGACGATACAAGAACAACGAAGCGCACTGCTTCGTCACTTTGAGCTCTGTACAGATTTGCATGGAGAACAAGTTGCATCGAGATTGATGCGAAAATTTGGGATTAGTTTTTCAAGGTTTCACTCAAAACCAGAAGAAGTACGAAAAGAGTTTATTAGCATTCAATCCGCAGTGGAGTGGAAGTGCGTTTTAGACACGTATTACTGTAATTCTTGAAGCGATGCAATCGCATCGCTGTTTTTGTCACGAACAGTTGCCGAAAGTTGCAACAATTGCTGTTGTAGTTTGACCGCTTGTTTGTTTGTAGACGCACCGCATCGTGAAGACCACGGATCAAATAAAAATGTTGAACGCGCCGTACGGATTAATGTAATGGTTGCTTTGGTTTGTGCACTGTGCCAATTCTCCCACTTCGCATATCTTTGCTTTAGTTTTGGAGTATTGACTTCTTCAAGGTCACGCATAACTTTGCGAACAGTAAGACCCGTGTTAAGTTTTGGATACGCAGCAAACGCAACAGCGGAGTTCGACATGTAGGGTTCAATGTTTTGTTGGTATGTAGACCATCGTTTCATTGCATTCTCAGTGAGTTGTTCACAGAGTGTTATGTTTCCATCGTTGATTGCTGCAAGTGCCATGTAGCGTTCTTCAAGATCTGTTTTGTAGTGTTCTTGTAAAAAGATATCGATCGCTCTGTTTGTTGCAGCCGAAACGAAAACGTCGTCAAATACAGAGAGGTCAACCCAAACTGTCGCTGGCCATGGGTTTGCCGCTTGCCTCGCTTGCAGAAGAATGCTTCTGTAAAGAGTATGGCTTGCTTCTTCCCAAGGTCCCCTGTCATCAAGGAGGGAAAGTGACTCGGTCAATTCTTCAAGGTACACCATGGCTTTCTTTTCCGCGGTTAGTGGAATCATTCCATCAATTTCTTCGAGTTGATCGAGGTACGCTTCAAAAATTGCATTTGCAATGCTCTTGTGCTCACCTTTGAGCAGGTCGGCGTACGAATCCATATATTTCGCGCGATTGCAAACAGGTTGCAAACCCACCATGCATGTAATAATCAGCGACATCCACATATTCACATGATACTAAAAGTAAGACTTTGGGTTAAGGGTGAAACAATCGTGAATCCGATTTAGTTTTTGTTTGCTTTTCAAGAAGATACTTGGAGTTAATAAATAGAAATTTGGTGATAAAAACAGCCCGCGGAGTTGGTTTCGGTGACGGGGTTATTTATGGCCGAGGGTGATATTTAGCAACAACGGCTTTGAGTTGAGAGCGGTCAATGTGCGTATAAATTTGGGTAGTACCAATATCACTGTGACCAAGGAGTTCTTGAACCACACGTAAATCAGCACCACCGGCAAGCATGTGTGTTGCGAAACTGTGCCGCAAAGTATGCGGGTGAACATTTTCTAATCCGGCGCGTTTGGCTAGTTTTCGGATAATTTGCCACGTTGCAACCCTTTCGATTGGTCTACCGGTGTGTGACAACAGCAAACGACCTAGATCACGCCCATCACTAAAACGTAAAAGGTGAGGGCGAAGCTCAGCAACATATTGTTTAACCGCTTGCAATGCTGGCTCACCAATTGGGACCAGACGTTGCTTGTTTCCTTTTCCGGTGACAAGTACGACGCCTAGTGTTTCGTTTACTTCTTCTGGCTTGATGCCAGAGACTTCGCTCGCACGCATGCCTCCTGCATACATAAGTTCAACAAGCGCGCGATCTCTCAACCAAAGTTTTCCCGAACTTGGTACAGCAGCGTTGATGAGCTGTTCCATTTTCTTTGGAGAAAGAACATCTGGTAATTTTTTCCAACGAGTTGGGGTTTCAAGTAATCGTGAGGCATCGTTTTCAATTCGGTGCGATGCGTGTAAATAACGGAACAACATCCGAATTGTCGAAAGGTGTCGAGCGACACTTGATGACTGCAGTTTGTTTTCTCGATGCAACCGTCTTATGTGATTTGCAAGATGTGACGAAGTTACTTCTGACGCGCACGAAATTCTAAGCGTCACAAGATCGTCTCGTAATTGGTCAAGATCACGGCGATACGCATCGAGGGTTGCGGGCGAAAGCCCCGCTTCAATCCGTAGATACGCTAAAAAATCACGAACCTGTTGGTCGTAGCTCGACAACGTGATCATTAATAGTTAAATCCAAAAGTGTAGTTTTTCGTTTTCCAGAAAACTGTTGATACACAGAGCACGATCGGTACGCGCCAAAACAAACACTGCAAGCTTGTTCAAGTTTACCGAGGGTGAAACGACTAGAGCAGGCAGGGTTTGCGTTTTCTACATAGGGGCAACAGGAAGAAGTATTCGTTTCGTTGTACAACATTTCGATTTCTCACTATCGGCTTGATGTACATTTAGGACACAAAAATGTTTCTAATCCACCCTTGTCCAAGTCTCAAAACTGAGTTCATATTGATTTTTATCATCAACAGGGTGGTTTACCTTGTCTGCACAGAACCAAACAGACTCGTCAACGTTTGGAAAAGAAGTGTCGCCAACAAGAGTGGCGTCGATTCTTGTGATATGCAAACAGCTTGAAAGTGGTAGTGCTTCTTCGTAAATTTGGCCACCACCAATGATAAAAATTCGTTGATCTCCAGCAGCCTTTTCGGCTGCTTTGAGAGAATGAACAACAATAGCACCCTCGGCAACATAATTTTTTTGCCGTGTAATGACAATGTTAAGGCGATTTGGGAGCACTCGACCGATTGATTCCCACGTTCGTCTGCCCATTAAAATCACATGCCCAGAAGTGAGTTTTTTAAAATGTGCTAAATCGGCAGGAAGGTGCCACGGCATGTCACCAT
The DNA here is from genome assembly GCA_014238125.1 of Phycisphaerales bacterium. Taxonomy (GTDB): domain Bacteria; phylum Planctomycetota; class Phycisphaerae; order Phycisphaerales; family SM1A02. Next base: position 188,361 of record JABABS010000034.1, on the reverse strand, counting down.
CTTGCCCAATGACATTATTATTTGTCATTGCGACAACAATTTCCATTACACCGCCACCGGCGCTGAAATGTGAGGGTGCGGCGCATACCCAACCAATTCAATGTCGTCATATTTAAAATCAAAAACAGACGTGATCGCTGGGTTCAGTTTTATTGTTGGAAGTTTTTGTACTTTTCTTGAAAGCTGCTCGGTTGCTTGGTCAACGTGATTGGAATATAAATGTGCATCACCAAAAGTGTGTATAAAATCGCCAAGGTCTAAGTTGGTGACTTGAGCAACCATCATTGTCAATAGTGCATACGAAGCAATGTTAAAAGGAACACCCAGGAATACATCAGCGCTTCGTTGATACAACTGACAGGACAATTTGTTGTCCGCTACATAAAACTGAAACATTGTGTGACATGGAGGTAACGCCATTTTGTCAACATCACCAACATTCCACGCGTTGACAATATGTCTTCGAGAATCTGGATTGTTTTTAATTCCATCAATTAGATTTGTAATTTGATCAACAGCGCGCCCATCGGTCGTCTTCCACGACCGCCACTGTGACCCATAGACGGGACCTAGTTCGCCACTTTCATCAGCCCAATCGTCCCAAATAGAAACACCGTTTTCTTTGAGGTATGAAATGTTTGTTTCACCTTTGAGAAACCACAAAAGTTCATGGATAATGGAACGAGTGTGCACTTTTTTCGTGGTGACAAGCGGGAAACCCTTTGCAAGATCAAATCGCATTTGCCAACCAAAAATGCTGCGAGTTCCGGTTCCAGTACGGTCTTTTTTTGGTAAACCGTGGTGAAGTAGGTGGTCAAGTAGTGCGAGATATTCTTTCATAATGAATCTTTGTCGAAGATACCATACACTGAGGTGCAAATGGACAATAATATTCCACTACTTGAAATTCGTGACCTCAAAATCACATTCCCTCCAAAAAAGTCACCAATTTTTGCGGTTCGCGGTGTATCGGTTTCAATTGAAAAGGGCACAACTCTAGGCATCGTTGGGCAGAGCGGTTCAGGAAAAACTACGCTTGCAAGGGCAGTAATGCAGTTGGTTCAACCAACAAGCGGCGACATTGTATTTGACGGGGTTGCTATCGGAAAACAGTTAGATAAAAAACGAATGCAAATGGTTTTTCAAGATCCCGGTGGTTCGCTGAATCCCTATGCAAAAGTTATGTCAATTATTTCTGAGCCTCTACTTGTGCACAAAATTGCAAAAGGTAGCGAACTTCGGAACAAAGCAATAACACTGATGCAACAAGTCGGTTTACAAGAAAGTGACGGTAATAAATATCCACATGAATTTTCTGGTGGTCAAAAACAAAGAATAGCAATAGCGAGAGCAATTGCTCTGCAACCCGAACTGCTTGTTTGTGATGAACCCACATCAGCACTCGATGTCAGCGTGCAAGCGAAAATATTAAATCTTCTTGCAGATCTTCGAGATGAACTTGGCCTAACAATCCTGTTTATTTCACACGACCTTTCAGTAGTACATCATTTTTGCGACCGAGTTGCGGTTATGCACGAAGGAAAAATTGTCGAACAGGGAACAAATGACGAAGTCATACATAATCCAAAACACATCGCCACACAAGAACTTATGGCTGCATGTCAGGGTCGTTTACTAAACAATTCTGACTCGCCCTCATGCATGTTGTAAGGGTGTTTTCCCAGGTTATTTGTGGATACATTTTGCATCCATGTCGTTGTGACATCTGCAATGGCTTCACCAACATTTGAAATTGGTTGAGCGAATGATGGTTGCCATGGTGTCATGCCGGCGAGATCCTGCATAACAACAACTTGCCCGTGACATGCTGTACCAGCACCGCAGCCAATGACGGGGATGCTTGTTGCTTCTATAACCGCGCAAGAAACTTCTTCTGGAACTGCTTCTAATAAAAGCATAGAAGCGCCGGCTTGCTCCATCGCAATAGCATCTTCAACAATTTTTTTAGCAGCAGCAGCAGATCGTCCCGCAGTTGTGTAGCCTCCGGTTTGCTTGGCTTGTTGTGGTCGTGAACCAAGGTGTGCGACAGCGGCAATGCCCGCGTCACATATTGCCTCGAAGCGATTCGTCCACTTTCCATCAACCTCAAGTTTTACAGCGTCAGCTGCTCCTTCAGTCAAGAACCGTCCAGCATTTTGAATTGCCGAGTCTTCATTGATTTGATAACTTAAAAATGGCATATCACCCATTACAAACACATTTGGCGCGCCACGTTTCACGGCTGCGGTAAGCGTAATGAGAAAGTCAAGGGGCGCATGAATTGTGCTGTTATAGCCAAGAATCATTTCGGCCGCGGTGTCACCAACTAGCATGGTTGGCAAGCCGGTGCTGGCCATAATTCTTGCAGTTGTTGCGTCATAGCAAGTGAGGCAGGCCCACTTCGAACCTTCTTTGGACCACTTCCGAAGGGTGCGGAGGGTGACAGTGGCATCAGCGCAAGAGGGGATGGGAGAGGGCTTTGTTTCGATTGATGTGTTTGTAGTCATAAGAGCCTCACATTATAGAAATAAAAGACACTAATTACCAATAAATCTCGCAAAAATAGCTTTTGCTCTCCCAACATCGTTGGTCCCGTGGATGATGGCCCTGCCGTCCTCAAAACAAAGCAAAACAACACTGTTACCCTCGTCTGAGAGCTCCTCATTTAACGCACCGCGAAGAATAGGACCTGTTCGGTGAAAGGAGCCTTGGGATTTGAGACGACAAGCCAATTGTTCGAGATCGATTGGACCGGTGCCTGGAATTTGCACTGCGTTTTGACCGCAAAGCACAGCTGCTTCTGGGGAAGAATTTGATTGTAAAAAAACGTAGTTATTTTTTGAACAACACTCGCAAGATTCATTTGGGCATCCAGTTTCAAATCTGCTTGATTGTGTGTTCCAAAGATCAAATACAAGAAGTGTTGGAGAAACCCGATTTATATTGTTCGACAATATTTTTATTGCGTCGCTGCATTGGCAAGACGCGGCAATGCCTATTGCAGGCGCTATGACCCCGGCGGTGTCACATGTTTCTTGCGATCCCGCTGGTGGCGGTTCTGGAAAGAGACAACGTAAACAGGGTGTTGCGTTTGGAATAATAGTCATTACGTTTCCGCTGGCTCCAATGACACCCGCGAATAGAAATGGAATTTTATTTTTCACACTGTAATCATTTAGAATATACCGCGTGTTGAAGTTATCGAGTCCGTCGATAATGATGTCAACACCCTCAAGCAAACGGTCAATATTTTTTGAAGTTAGATCCTCAACGTGTGAATTGATTTGTATTTCACTATTGATTGATTTTAAACGTTCTGCAGCGGCGGACGCTTTGGGTTGATGGTTTTTCGCGTCTTCTTCTGTGAATAAAACCTGTCGTTGTAAGTTTGTAAATTCAACAATGTCTCGATCTATGAGCGTGATTGTTCCAACACCAGCCCTAGTGAGCATATCTGCTGACATGCAACCAAGCGCACCGACACCAACAATGGCAACATGTCCTTTGCCAATTGCATGTTGCCCGTCGTCGCCGATATCAGCAACGAGTCTTTGTCTGTGGTAACGGTCTGATATTGTCATGGTGTAGATTTTACGGGTGGAATTCTGTCGCGACCAAGAAAGCCGTCGGTAGTTTCGGTTGTTTTTTTAAGTAGCCTCAGCAATCGTTTGAGGTCAAACTCATCCACAGAAGTTGAACGCCAATGTGGAACAATTGTGCCATCAAATGAAAAGTCAACACTAGCCAGTGTGAGCCGATCAATACCGGAAATGCGATCCGTGATTGCGATAAGTTTTTTTTGATCGTCATTTGAAAGACCCCCGTTAACATTAATCAAAACAAAGTCTTTTTCTGTTTGCGAGATTGCATGCTTCGGACTCCATCCAGCAGAAACTGTTGAAGCAATTCGCTCGAGGTGGGCAATGGCAAGCCTTGTAGGTTCATTTTTTAATTCTTCAAAGAGCCATAATCGGAACTGGTCAGGAGGAATTATGTGCGATTTTGAGATTCGGTATCCTGTATTCACTTTTTCTAATGTCTGCTTTAATGAGATTATCTCTGGTCTATTGAGTGGTCTTCCGCCCGTTGCCGCCCTTGCAACAGAGTCGCAAAGTTCTCTATTTGCGCGGGGGTTTTCTGGATATTTTGGCAATTGTTCGAGTAGCTTTTCGAATGCAAGATCAGATAGATGGGGAATGTGAATGGGGAATGATGTTAGTTTCCATCGAACATATCCATCGACAAATGGATTATTGCTTATTGATTTTACTATTCTTTGTTCAAAAACACGAGGATCGATTTCACCTTTGCGTTTCACTTGAAAACGTTTATCTGGCGATTCTTCGCTGATGAGTAATGTTTTACCGTTAGACGTGAGTTGCCTGATAATATCGTTTGCATTTTGCGCCGGGCTTGCAAACAGAGCAATTACTGAGGTGACTAGAAAAATACCTACCATGTGTACATGGTAGGTATTTGAAAAGTGCTGTGTGTGGTAATTTTAAAACGCGAAGTGTGAGAACGCCTTGTTGGCTTCAGCCATTCTGTGCGTTTGTTCACGGGTGGTTACAGCTTTGCCTTCGTTTTTTGATGCATCCCAAAGTTCCTTGGCGAGACTTCGCGCCATTGGCTTACCTTTTTCTGCACGACATGCAGTGAGAATCCAACGGAATGTGAGGCTTTGCCTTCTGCGTGCATTCACTGGCATTGGGACTTGATAGTTCGCACCACCAACTCGCTTAGAACGTACTTCGACGTTTGGTCGAACGTTTTCAAGTGCTTTGTGAAAAATATCGATTGAACTCTTTGGAGCATCATCACCAGTTGGTTTTTCTTTTTTCAGTCGAGTTTCAAGTTGATCAAGCGCGTCATACATCACACGTTGAGCGACAGCTTTTTTGCCATCTTTCATGATGCAGTTGATAAATTTCGAGAGCACTTTGTCGCCAAACCTTGGGTCTGGCTTCAGTTGAGCTTCTGATTTTGTAATTCTTCCGGCCATTTGTTATTCCTTCTTTGCTTTCAATAGTTGAATAGTTCAACCGTTTATTCACCACAGTTCACGCAATGTGAGTAGGGAGCGATCCCTGAACTGTGATTACTTGCTTTTCTTGGTTCCGTATTTGGAACGACCTTGTTTACGCGCATCAACGCCGAGTGTGTCTAGTGAACCTCGAACGACGTGATATCGAACACCCGGAAGGTCGCGAACACGACCGCCACGTACGAGAACGATGGAGTGTTCTTGAAGGTTATGACCTTCACCACCAATGTACGCAGAAATTTCTTTGCCGTTTGATAAACGAACACGAGCAACCTTACGAAGCGCGGAGTTCGGCTTCTTGGGTGTTACTGTACGAACTTGGAGACAGACGCCACGCTTTTGTGGTGAGCCGTCAAGGTCGCGAACCTTAGATTTAACCTTAGGTGTTTTGCGTGGTTTTCGTACAAGTTGATTAATCGTTGGCATAAAGAGATTTCCGAGTAGTTCTAATTCCATTGCCTATAGTTAGGCGAGCCGCACATCATACCAATTTCAGCGTATTTAGCAACCTAATCCACACCTTACCCACGGTCCGATAACGTGGTATTAGGCGCTGAAGTTACCACAGGGCGATTAGGCCTAAAAGGTCATTAATTCCAACGAAGCCATCGTGATCAAGGTCGCTTATGCAATTGGAGCACTCGCCCCAAGTTTCAAGGATCGAAAGCAAGTCTGTAATCCCAATCTCGCCGTCGCCATCTATATCACCAACAATCGTGTGTTGCAACCAAACGGGATTGGCCATGCCAACTAAGCCGCCATTTTCAACACGAAGCGTCACAAATTGGTCTCCAAAACCAAGGTTTAAATCAGAGAGGGTGTAATCAAGGGAATAATATGGAATGCCATTTGGTTCAATCGTGTGTCGAATGTCACCATCAACAAGAATATGTAAACGGTAATCTCCGGCGTAGCCCATTGATTCATTTGTGCGAATAGACACAATAACTTTCGACCACCCATCTGGAATTAACGCAACATCACCCGTAATAGCACCATTGACATTCAGCCATGCCAATGGTCCGTTTGACGCAATACACCGACCTCTAAGCATTGCTTCTTTTAAGTTTGATCTTGTTACTTCTTCCATTGCAACATATGTCCAGCACCTTCCGACGTTGCCGGGCTCATGCGCGTCACTGTTGCCAATGCCAACGGGAAATTTATTTGGCCACCCACCACGAATTGGCAACTCGCCATTTACCGGTGTACCAATTCCACTAAGTAAATCATGCCATTTATACCAAGTGGACCAATCTTCACTCGAGTAAGAACCATCAGATGCACAAATTAATTCCATTCCGGCCCAACCATTTGTGCCGTTTCCCCAGTCCCACTCATAAAAACCTAAGTATTCCCAATCATAAGGATGCGCTATAAAACCGAATGCTCCAGCATTGTTAATTCGATCGATAATAGTTTGTTCAGATTCACATTCCGCATGTCCATACACCAAACCTTCTGAAGGGTTTGACAACATGCCAGCTAAATCATTTTCAAGTGGTAAACACAACATGTGAGACGCTAAATCCCAAAAACCCTGCTGTCCCAACCCCATTTCTTGGCTGTACACAGAGAGCCAACCATGATCATCGCGGTATTGCTGGCACTCTAACTGTCCCCAATTAAACTGCGATTCAACATACCAATCACGATTACCCCAAACTTCAGAATAAGTAATGTTGGAGTGGTCTGTAAAAATTGCCCAATCCAAACCAATTGCCTCCGCTCCTTGCGAATATTCATAAGGTTCAACTTCAGTTCCATCAAGTATCACTGCATCAACCGAAAAAGAAGTGTGAATGTGTTGATCACCCGCAAACCACCACATTGTTGCAGAAGAACGTGGCTCACTTAATATGGGTTTGCAATTTTCATCAAACCGGACAACCATTGCAGGAGGTCCACCTTGTGGAAGAGGTGATTCAAACTTTGTGTCAATTGGTTTACGAATAATTTTCGGTGTGCCATTTACAATCAATTCAACTTCGATCGCAGACGGAATACAATCAGTTGACATTGTCCATTTTGCAATCACCGCATGGTGCCGAATTACAGCTATAGCTTCTCCAAATACATCGTGGGCTCGTTGCATGGCAGCGCGATCTTTATTTTTATCTGCAACCACCATCGCCGCACGCGCAGCGTGCACAGTTTGATACTCTGTCAAAAAAGAAGCAAGCGGCTTATCGTATATTTTCGCTTCAACTCTTTCTTCACAACTTACCAACCGAATTTCATGCAGCACAATGTTATCTTTAGAACAAACATTCAGGACTTTGACAGAAAGCGGAAAAACACCGCTTTTTCGAATCACCCAAGGCGAATCAACTTCGACATACATCCCGTTATCAAGATTTTCTTTTTTGACCCATTCTGGGGTTGAGTCATGCGCTGAACTGAGTCCAGCGAAAACTAGAATAGTTAGCCCAAAAACTACATTATTTAGAATCCTCATATTGCAATTCTAAGGCAAAAAAACTCTTATTGGAAGAATTTTTCTGCCTCAGCCGCAGCAAGTGTGTCGCAGCGCTCATTCTCAGCATGACCCGCGTGCCCCTTAACCCAGTTTGTTGTAATTTCATGTGTTTCACGCAGCCTGGCAAGTGGTTTCCATAAATCCTGGTTTTTTACAGGTTTCTTCGCAGCGTTTCTCCAGTTTTTCTTGAGCCATCCATCCATCCACTGTGTCAGTCCATCAGTAACATATTTGCTGTCAGCATAAATCGCAACAGCAGCAGGATTTTCTAGGGATTCAAGTGCACGAAGTACAGCAGTCACCTCCATCCGTTGGTTCGTTGTATCTGGTTCACCGCCACTTTGAACAACTTCTTCATCCCCACACCGCAAAATAAAAGCCCATCCGCCCGGCCCCGGATTACCAAGACATGCTCCGTCAGTAAACAAATCATATTGCACTCTCTTTGCCATGTATTACATAGTAACGAAACGACGCACTTTGGTACGCTATACAAATATGGCAATGCATCGAATAGAAGTTCATCCCACCCAAGGAAATGTTGATCCTCGAGGCGAAGATGCGCTGCAAAAAGCACACGCTGCGGGGGTTGAAACACTTCCACGGCAAATCGAGACTACTGCTGTGTACCTCATAGAAGGTGATCTTGATGACTTATCAATCACTCTTTTGTCCAACGAACTACTCTGCGACGCAGTCACGGAAACATCTTCAAGGGGAACATCTCCACCCCGCGCTCAATCTGTTATTGAAGTTCATCCTCTTCCCGGCGTGATGGACCCAAGTGCACAAGCTGTAGAACTTGCTATTGAGCGATTACTGAACAAAAAAGTATTAGTCCAAACTGGCTGGCGATACGATTTTCATGGGATTGAAACAGGCGAAGCGGAAGAGTTAGTTCGTACATGTTTGGCAAACGAGATAGTTACTGGCATCCACGCTACGCCGTTTTTTCCTAAAGAATTTGAACATGGGCACGCACACGATATGTCCGTTCCAGAAATTCTACTCAAAACACTGAACAACGAACAACTTGAAAAACTTTCACGCGATGCGCACATGTTCTTGGATCTTGAAGAGATGCAAACAATTCAAGCGCATTATAAAACTCTTGGTCGAGAACCTAGTGAAATTGAATTGGAAACACTTGCTCAAACGTGGTCAGAACATTGCGTTCACAAAACACTAAAAGCAACAATACTCTATCAGGGTCCAATTCAAGAACATTCAAATTATCCAGGACACGATTGGCACGACGACGGTTCTGTCACAATCAATAACTTGTTGAAATGCACAGTAGCCGCCGCCACGCACGAGCTCATGGCAGAGGGTATCGATTGGTGCTTAAGTGTTTTTGTTGACAATGCAGGAATTATTGCCTTCGACGACGATCATGCTGTGTGTTTTAAAGCAGAAACTCACAACCACCCATCTGCGCTTGAACCCTACGGCGGAGCAGCAACCGGAATTGGTGGATGCATTCGCGATATCATGGGAACTGGACTCGCTGCAAAACCAATCGCAGCAACCAATGTATTTTGTGTAGCCAATTTTGATCACGATGTTCCAAAAGGGTGCTTGAAACCACGCCGCATTCTCGGCGAGGTTGTTCGGGGCGTTCGCGATTACGGAAACCGAATGGGCATCCCAACATTGAATGGCACGGTTTGGTTTGACGATCGGTATGTTGGAAACCCACTGGTTTTTTGTGGTTGCGTTGGGATAATGCCACGGGATCTTATATCTGGAGATGCACAACAAGGTGATCGCATTATTGCAATCGGTGGGCGAACTGGCCGTGATGGTATTCACGGTGCGACGTTCTCATCTGCCGAACTCACCGACACGCATGCCGATGAATTTTCACACGCTGTTCAAATTGGCAATGCCATCACAGAAAAGAAAGCAATTGATGCAATTCTAGAAGCGAGAGATTACACAGAGGGTTGTTTGTACAATTCGATTACCGATTGTGGTGCTGGTGGATTTTCAAGTGCAGTTGGTGAAATGGGCGAACAAATTGGCGCAACGGTGCAACTTGAGCAAGCGCCATTGAAATATAGTGGATTGACCCCATCTGAAATTTGGATCAGCGAAGCACAAGAACGAATGGTCCTTGCGGTTCCCGAGGAAAACGTCGCAAAAATTGCAGAAATTTGCGAACGACACGATGCAGAAATGTGCAACCTTGGAACTTTCGGTACTCCTGAAAAAGAACTGATTTTGCGATACGGCGAAGAAGAAGTCGGCAGGCTAAGTATGTCTTTCATGCACGATGGGCTTCCAGGAACAACAAAACTTGCACAGTGGACGCGTCCACAAGTAAAAAATCCTGGTGATAAAAAAATTAACGTGCAGACAATGCTGCCTCGATTACTTGCGCATCCAAACATCGCTTCAAAACAATGCATCATCGAGCAATATGATCACGAAGTCCAAGGACGTAGTGTCATTCGACCAGTTGTAGGACCAGAAGGGAATGGTCCTTCAGATGCCGCAGTCATTACTCCAGTTCGCGGTTCAACTCGCGGGCTCGCAATTGCGAACGGTTTAGCAACTGCACTTGAAGATGATCCTTATACACTTGCTACTTCCGGGATCGACGAGTGCGTTCGTAATATTGTGTGCGTTGGCGGCGATCCATCACGCATTGCAATACTCGATAACTTCTGCTGGCCTGGCGCGAAAGATGAAGATAGTCTTGGTCGACTTGTCCGTTGTGCACACGGTTGCTATGACGCAGCAAAGGCGTATCGAACACCGTTTATCTCTGGCAAAGACTCCCTCAATAATCAATTTACAACAGAAGATGGTGAGACAATTTGTATTCCACCAACGCTGTTGATTTCAGGTTTTGGGATTGTGCACGACATTCATACTTGTACAACAATGGATGCAAAAAAATCAGGAAATGTGTTGGTACTTGTTGGCGAAACAAAAAGCGCCATGGGTGGTTCTTTTGCATTGCAACTTGAATCAGACATGAATTGCGATACAGCGCTTCCAGGTGTTTGTTTCAAGAGTGGACCAGCAAATGCAAAAGCGGTGCACAAAGTGATTACAAGCGGCTTGGTTCGATCAGCTCACGACTGTTCTGAAGGAGGACTACTTCTTGCAGCAGCCGAAATGGCATTTAGTGGAAACCTTGGTGTTAAGATTACGCTTCCAACTGAGCTTTCTTTTGAAACAACATGTTTTGCTGAAACACCATCAAGGTACCTTCTTGAAGTTGCTCCAGAAAAAGTAGACGAATTATTTAAAATGCTTGGCGAAGCAAAGACAACTGTCGTTGGTACCTTCACAGACGATGCAACTGTTACAGTAAATGACTGCTCTTGGAATATCGACGAGCTTCGTAACGCTTGGCTAGGAGGGTTACAAATATGACTCGTGCATTAATTATTACCGCACCGGGCATTAACTGTGACCTTGAACTTGCAGAAGCATTTACGCTTGCAGGCGCTGAACCATTTTCAGTACACATTAATAAATTGATGCGAAACCCTTCATTGATCGATGGTGCAGACCTCATTGGTTTTCCCGGAGGCTTTAGTTATGGTGATGCAGTAGCAGCAGGAAGAATTATGGCGAACCTGATGCGAGCAACACTTTACGGGGCGCTCATTGAAGCGATTCGCAGAGGTGTTCCCATTATTGCGCCCTGCAATGGATTTCAAATCGCAGCTCAAATCGGACTGCTTCCGGGACCACTTCCTGGAAGTGATTATTCTCAAACACCACCAAACCCTACAGTTTCTCTTGCGCAAAACATTAGCGCAAGGTTCATTGACAGGTGGGTGGAATTTGTAGTTCCAACCGACACTAGGTGTATATGGACTCAAAATATAAAAGTCACTCCAGAAACCTCAGTCATTCCAATAGCTCATGGTGAAGGTCGCTTTGTTCCTCGCGACGATGAAGTGATGCAACAACTTGAAGAGTCAAGGCAAATAGCCTGTAGATATGGTACTAACGATAATCCAAATGGTTCTGTTGGCGATGTTATGGGCATTTGCGACGCAAGTGGTTTAGTTCTTGGACTGATGCCACACCCTGAGCGATATCTCCGCCCAACACAGCACCCTCAGTGGACCAGAATTGAAAAACAAGAGAACGAGCCACTTGGTTTACAAATGTTTAGAAATGCTGTTCTGTATGCAAGACAAAACAACACACAAAATTGTGTTGAAGGCGCGGAAGTTAGGTGAAAAGGTTGCAAATGATGATGACAAGCAATGGCTTTTTACAAATCTCGATGAGATTGCCGTGATGATCAATGGGGAATGATGAAAAAAGAAAATGCAACGTGTGTGGATATGATCTTCAAGGATTAGATGTTCGTGTGATTTGCCCCGAATGTGGGACGGACCCAGAAAACGTCAGAGCAAAAACAGGAAAATCAATTGTTGGGGATGGGATCATGGACGTTATAGATTCAAGTATTGCAGTGCAAGGGCTTATGCCAGTACCAGACATTCGTGTTCGCCTCATGCACTTTGCAAAAATCGCTGGTTTTTTTACAATCGCTTTGGTTGTTTTACAATTCCTTGTGACTTTTGCAATTATTCCAATTGGCCTGTATAGATTTGCACTTTTTGGCTTATCTTTCTTTTGGCCGGCAGTTGTAATTGGTTTAATGCCAGCAAGTGTTGACGATTCAATGCCACAAATTTATAGGTACATTAGAAAAGTTGTTCCATATTCGCAGTGGTGCTGGGCTGCTGGCTACGTTCTCTGGTTTGTTTTTCACCTTCCAACTGAAGCAGGAACACTGAGTAGTAATCTTGGAAACTTTTTCCCTTTGATTATTTTGCACGCAATCGCGGGCGTTGGTCTAGTAGGCGTTATATTTTGGTTGCATGATCTTGCATTACGCATGAATTTAGATCATGCAGCAAAGAGAACAAATCTTGTTGCGATCATGATGTCGACGTGGGGCGTGATTGTATTTGTTGCGCCATGGAAGGAATATGCGGCAAGTGGTGATGATTCTGCGCAAACCGCACTGTATTGGTTTTACATTGTTGTATTGATGTTTCCGTGGTATTGGATTCTCATACAACTGGCGCTTTCCTTCTTTGAATTTGCTTCGGATTCGACTTGGTCTTTGAAATATGAAGGCGATCGAGAGGGGAGAGAAGGTCGAATACGCGAAAAACGTGAGGCAATGGACCAAGAAAACGATCCGTTTGCATGAGTAGTAAAACAGTAAAACCCTGTAGTTCATGTGGGTACGACCTTCAGGGTTTGCCATTGGGGAGCCTGTGCCCAGAGTGCGGCGAAACAGGGCAGGTATTATATTCTGGTGCCCCCCAACTTTCGGGCGCAAAAGATATTTCACTTTCACAAATGCCAGAACATCTTGTTCGACGAATTGCATTTTGCTGCGCAGCGTTATTTCTCACAGTTGCCTTGATCGTTGCTCGGTTCTTTGTTCCAGCGATGAACATCAACGTATTGGTTGACGTTGTAGTTTCGATCTTGTGGGTATTGAGTGTGTATTTTATTACAACACCGATGTTAGATACTGAAGCTGTATGGCGTGGGCTTGGGCAACGAGGAAAAATTCGAATGATTGCAAGGTGGGGAACAGTTGCATCGATTGTTTTTGCAATCGCAATTAGTGTCCCACAAGTGAATCCATTTTTCCTCGCAGCACGATTTTTCGCAGTTGTTTCTGGAATCATGTCTGTGGCGGGCATGCTCTGTTTATTTGGCTTGCTCTCTCAACTATCGCAGTGGTGTAGAGATTCTTCAGCGCGACGATGTTTAGATACGGCGGCGTGGGGATCTCCAATGATTTTTATCGTTGTCGAACCGTTGCGGCTCACGCCAATTTCTCCAGCAGTTGTATTCGTTGGTGAATTGATAGGACTCGCATTTATTTTGTGCGGACCAATTGGAATGGCAATGTTAATGTCGTCGAGCTTGAAAGCGGTTGGGCACGCGAGGGAGTATCAAGAATATCTCGAACGACGCACGCAGGATAAAACCCAGTGGCCTTCGCCCGAGTAGAATCTACGTATGGGAACAGAAAAAACATTGCGTTGCGCCGTTATTGGTGTTGGTCGAATGGGCAGACATCATGCCCGTGTCTATGCTCAACTCGAAGGGGCTGAACTTGTAGGTGTTGTCGATAGCGATAAAGAGCGACGTGAAGACATTGTCGAAGAGTGGGGTGGTTGTGCTTACGAAACCGTTGAAGAATTGATTGAAGCTGGGGTCGATGCAGTAACGATTGCAACCCCAACTGTATATCACCTTGAGGCGGCCGCACCGCTTCTTGAACAGGGCATTGCCTGTTTAGTTGAAAAACCTCTTGCTCCCACAACCGAAGTTGCGGCTGAAATTGCAGATGCTGCTGAAGAAGGCGGCGCAGTATTGCAAGTTGGGCACGTTGTACGGTACGACCCAGTAATGCGTGCGATTGCTTCGATTGAAAATTTACGACCACGATTTATTGAAATGGTGCGGATTAGCCCAATGACATTTCGATCTACTGATGTTGGTGTTGTGCTTGACATGATGATTCACGATCTTGATGTATTAACAATGTTGCTTGATAACGAGCCAACGGATATTTATGCAAACGCTGTCAGCGTCATGAGCGAAGCAGAAGATGTGTGTAATGCTCGATTAGTTTTTCCAGCCGGCCCAGATGGTCTGTCATGTACAGCAAACGTAACTGCAAGCCGCCTTGCTTTGAAAACCGAACGTAAACTTCGAATTATCAGTGAAGATGCGTATGTTTCAGCAGATTTTGTGAAGCGCTCAGTCACATTAATTCAAAAGAGCGTGAACGATCCACAGCTCACCGAACTCCGGCGCCGCCTTGCAGAAGGCGAAGATTTATCTTCGGTGGATTATGTTGACATTATTGATGTTGAAGAAATGAAAGTGGGCGATGCAGATGCACTAACGCTGCAAGCGACTGATTTTTTAAATTCTGTCCGCACCGGTTCGCCACCTGAAATTGATGCAGAAGCGGGTTCGATGGCAATTCGTACTGCCGAACGCATCGTGCAACAAGCAACTGCCGCGGGCGCTAAATCTGTTTTTTAAAAATTCTGACCGGGGGTACGAGAAACTACCTCGTAGGTAGTTTCTTTACCAGCCCGAACCTGGGCGAGGCGGCGCGACGTCCATTGGTTTTGTCATGTCTTCTCTGCGACCTGTGCAAACGACGAACATTTCAGTTGAAATCGCACGCGATGCTTTTGGCTTAAATCCCTTCGCAACGGAAAAGCACGTTTCGCACCGTTCTAACAATTCTTTGTATGCCCCACCCTCCAATACCTTCATGACAAGATTGCCCTTGGGTTTCAATAGCGTGGCAGCAATGTCTAATGCGGTATGACAGAGTCGAACAGAACCATGATGATCGATCGTTCGGTTTCCTGTTGTGCTCGGTGCCATGTCACTCAAAATGACATCAAAGAGTCCATCATCGCCAAACGTATCAAGTGATAAAGTGGTTACATCTTCTTTCAACGTGGTGACGTTGTCGAGCTGTAGATTTTTGATCTCTTGAAGATCTACACCAATTATTTTTCCACGAGGTCCAATTCTCTTAGAAGCAACTTGTAGCCAACTGCCAGGTGCTGCGCCCAAGTCGAGCACATAATCTCTCTTCCTTAGAATATCGCGTTTGTCATCAATTTCCAACAATTTATACGCGGCGCGGCTTCGGTATCCGTTGCGTTTTGCTTCCCGAAAAAAATGATCATGCAGGACACGCTGCGCACTCATTAGAAAGATAACCAATCAAAATTCCAGAGGCTCCTAGGCACCATAGGGTTCTTGAGAATCTCAAAACTCGCATTTCCATCGACAGTTCGAAGTGCAATATTGTTTCTTCCATGATTGACAATAGCCATCATGTGATCTCTTGTTGATCCAGGCAACACAGTTGTATTTCCAGTCAATACATTAAGCGATGTTCGACCACCAATCGCGGAGATGTCAATGTTTCCCGTCGATTCTTCTGGAGCAAGAACAACAATATTTCCTCGATGGTTTTCAATTGAAACGGAATCAGTTATTGGTACGGTCGTTGCAACAAGTACGTCACCATCAGTGGTGTGTATATTCAGTGGGCCGGAAACATTACGTAGCGTTACATTCCCGTCCCTGGTTTTTATCCGCACGTCATCTACATATTTTGTAAAAATTGAAATATTGGCACGCATGGATCGAAGCTCGTTTTTTTCGGTAGATATTTGAACAACTACCTCTTCTCCAGTGTCTGTGTTCCTTGCAAAAATATTACAATTGATTGAATCTAAAAATGTACCTTGCATAGTTTCTTTTACAACGGAAACACTTGTGCCTTGGTAATCCTTATCAGCTGTAATATTGACATCGCCAGCAAATGACTCGACATCGATGGAAACAGGGCCGTTCGTATGAAGTAAAAACTGATTTGCAGAGAACTTCGCGGCATTTGAGCATCCAAGACAAAAAGTGCAGATAATGAGAATAACGATGATTCGAACGGTGGTCATGTGTATTAGTGATTGTAGCGGGGGTACAATACCAAGGATGAAAGATATTAAAATAACTGTTGGCAAAAATTCACAAACATTGCCAATGCACGGCGCTGTAAATCCTTCAACCGAAAATCAAGGCAC
The DNA here is from genome assembly GCA_014238125.1 of Phycisphaerales bacterium. GTDB lineage: Bacteria > Planctomycetota > Phycisphaerae > Phycisphaerales > SM1A02. The sequence goes on along the minus strand of JABABS010000034.1, from coordinate 172,208 downwards.
ATCACCTGGGAGTTTTGCATTACAGCCTAAGCTGGGTGGTGCGACAACTTTTAGTTCTCCCGACACTCCCGGAATGCCAGCGGCTTCTACAAAAACTGCTCATGATTTTAACCCTTCGCCAAATGCAAATCCAGTAACCCAATTGGAACATGCAAGGCTTGGCACAGTTACCCCAGAAATGGTGCGTGTGGCTCAGAGAGAACCCCATCTCACCGCAGAGCAAATCCGCGACGAAGTTGCTGCAGGAAGAATGATCATTCCTGCAAATATCATACACCTTGCTCTGGGTCTTGACCCTATGGCAATTGGCCGAGCTTCGCTCACCAAAATCAATGCGAATATGGGCGCATCGCCAGTTTCTTCAGGCACTGAAGAAGAACTTGAAAAATTAGATTGGTCAGTGAAGTGGGGTGCCGACACCGTGATGGATCTTTCAACTGGCGGTGATCTCAACGCTTGTAGAACCGCAATACTCGCCGGATCGCCTGTTCCAATCGGAACCGTTCCGATTTATTCGATGATCATTGATAAAAAAATAGAAGACCTGTCTTACACAATGATCATGGACGAGTTAGAAAATCAAGCGAAGCAAGGTGTTGATTACTTCACCATTCACGCAGGTGTTTTACACGAACATATTCCCTTTATCAAAGATCGCTTGATTGGTATTGTTTCTCGTGGTGGTTCACTTCTTGCAAAGTGGATGATTCACCACAATAAACAAAATCCAATGTACGAATGTTTTGACGATATCTGCGATCTAATGAGGCAGTACGATGTGTCTTTTTCACTTGGAGACGGACTTCGCCCCGGTGGTTTATCCGATGCAACTGACGAAGCGCAAATTCGTGAACTAGAAGTCCTTGGTGAATTAACCGAGCGCGCTTGGGCAAAAGGTGTGCAAGTGATGGTCGAAGGACCGGGTCACGTCTCGTTTGATCAAATTGAATACAACATGAAACTGCAGCGAACACTTTGTCACGGCGCACCGTTTTATGTACTTGGGCCATTGGTTACAGATATCTTCCCAGGATATGACCATGTTACAAGTTGCATTGGTGCAACAGCTGCAGCGTATCACGGCGCGTCAATGCTTTGTTACGTCACACCCAAGGAGCACCTTGGTTTGCCCAAGAAAGATGATGTAAAACAGGGTTGTGTTGCGTACAAAATTTCAGCGCATTCTGCGGACATTGCACTGGGAATTCCTGGATCTCGAGACAATGATGATGAATTAACAAAAGCGCGAGCTGCACTTAATTGGCAAAAACATTTTGATTTAAGTTTTGACCCAGACTTTGCCCGTGCAATGCACGATGAAGATATGGATGTAGACACTGATTTTTGTGCAATGTGCGGACACGATTGGTGCAGCGTACGAATCAGCAAAGAAATACAAGAGTTTGCATCAGGTAAAGATGAAAATTATGCGTGGGACAAACCAAAAGTCTCTGCAGCACTCACCATCGAACAAAAAGAAATTCTTGAACATCGCGGTGTTCTTACACCCGACGAAGTGCACAAACTTGCAAGCAAGGTCAAGGGAAAAATGACAAGTGATACTGGACCCGAAGTCAAACCATCGTGTCACAGCGATGTAGCAGAATCTTCTCAAGCAATGGCGTTACAAGAAGATCAGTAAACTCTCGTTTATTCCTTAACATCCTGCACACGAAATTGGTTTCTTAACAGCAACTATCCGAGGTTGTTTTCTGTTTTTATTTAATCTCCATGCCAAGTGTCGGAATGAATGTCATAGACCAACGCTTGTTCAGCAGCACTTTCTGGGGAGGAAGAAATGCCAATGTCTAAGAAGGTTGAAAACACTTCAGATTCGATTGGTCGAACGGAGACTTCGTTGCCACGTTCAAACAACGTAGCCATAAGACCTAGATCTGGAGTGGTTGTGTTGCAATTCAAAAGATTGCTTGCGTATTGTCGAAATGATTCTGCAACGAGTGCAAGTGCATCATCATATTCACGGACATGAGCGGAAATACCACCCTGTTCTAGAGAAGCAATCATAGAATTCATTCTGCATTCAGCAGCAAGCGGTGAGTTACTCGAAGAAATCGAAGCGATGATTGCATTTGCATCACCCATTTCAACGGGACCATCAACACAGGCAACCCAGTTTGTCGCACCAGCACCACATAAAATCGTAGCTAGTTCGAAAGAATTATCTCGAGTGAGCACCATCATTGCATCACCGGGGTTAAGTGATGAAATAGTTACGTTCCATCCTTCTCTGTTTTCTATAAGTGAAATTCGAATAGGGCGAACAAAGGCAATGAGATCTTGTCGATCATTATCTATTTGATTTGAGTTGTTACTTTGGCTGTTCATTTTGTATATCTTTCTCTGAGTATTAAAAAACCCGCCTTTTTGGGCGGGGCTTGTCAGTTTTGATGGTCACTGTTGACTATCGTTTTCGACGTGCCGCCGCATTGGGATTGACGATGGTGTTATATGTAGTGCAGATGGCGAATGAAAACTCCTTCATAGCCTTTGGCACATTGCCTGTACAAATAAATTGCCAACAATTCATCATCCTTGTACCAACAGAAACCTCTGTGTGGGCAATAGCCCTTTTGTTGCGTGATGCATACAATTTAGCGAGGCGTTTCTGTTGGTTGGAAGGATGTTCCATACACCTACTATGCACTATGAATTAGATTTGTGAAGCGAATACCAATATTTTATTTATGATTCTTTCATTTCAAAGGAAAATCAACCTCTAGCGGTTTAAAAAGAGTATGAAATTCCAGCAGTAAGGTGTTGGTATGTTTTTTCACGCCAGTATCAACCACTGAATCGTTTTGATCTACAATTGAAACTTCAAGCGTCTCACCACTTGAAAGAGTGAATACATCTGCCCGAGAGATGGAAACGGCAACGAAAAAAAGAGAGCGGAACGAATAAGAAGATGTGACATCTATATACTGTACTAGGCTCAACCAATAACATGACGCAAGAACAAAAAACACTGAACCCAAGCAAAGTTGTTTCCACAGATGGTAGAGGCGGGATTTGGTTGCCGGTTATTCTCTCTACTATTGGTGTAGGAGTTGTTTTGTCTGGTATTTTTGCTGGATCAATTGGGCTTTATGGTGATGTTGGTGAAATAACATTTTCGATAGGTCTTAAAGAGTCAGGCAGAGAATTGGTACGTCTCATTATGTTTTCAGTGCTGCTTCTTGCAGCACTAAAAATTAATTGTTGGAGAATACATCGACACCTTGGAAACGTGTTATTTGCAGCAGTAAGATGTTTGGCTGTTATTGCGCTGATCGAAGCAGTGCGTGTTGTGCAAGTACCCCACGGACCAGTGCGATTCCTGCTCATCGTTGCTGCTCAATACATAATTTGTTTTGTAACAATACTCGGTTTGTTTTCGATGACAATACGAGAAGCTATTCTGTTTGTAACTAGTTGCACTCTCGGCGTTGCTTTGCTTTGGCTCGGTTCAGAAATTGGAATGTGGATGGCTTAATTTTGTGAACGCGTAATTAGATCAGCGTGGTGTCGATCCCACGGATGGAAATGTGGTGCTATTGGGGTTTCTTTGAATTTTGTGTTACATTCGTAACAAACAAGGCGAGGTTTATTGAAAATTAAGATTGCTACATCTAGAAGCAAAACAAGAAACATCACTGAGAACATAACCCATGTGGTTAAAAAGCCAGCAATTCCAGCAATCCCACCAGAAAAAGCAAGCACAATGACAATGCCTGTGATTTGAGGAAATGCTCGTTCTCTATACAAATCACCTGAACAAATAATGCACCGACGGAGCCGATCCGAATCATCAACTGTCGCATCCCAGTGTAAGAATAATTGATCACCACTTGGCTCAACAACGACTTTAGATGGTCGCTCAACAAGATTGACAGAAAATCGGTTTGTTTTTGATCCATCAGTATGAAGCTCAACGAACATGTTGCACATCGTATGTAAAATCACTTGCAATAAGAGGCAAATTCCGCGATAGTGGACATGTGGAGATTAGAAACATGATTGGAAATCTTGCTGGCAGGTTCATTGTTTTTGATGGCCCTGATGGGTCGGGGAAATCAACACAAATTTCTAGATTTGTGAAACATGCTCGCGATACAGGTTTGATTGTTCGTGAGGTGAGGGAGCCGGGCGGAACGTCAATTGGAGAGCAAATTCGCACAATTTTGCTTGATCCCATAAACGCCGAAATGACGTTGGGCTGTGAAATGCTTCTTTATATGGCTAGCCGATCCCAATTAGTTGAACGAGAGATCAAACCAGCTCTTGAGAGGGGCGAATTGGTGGTGGCAGATCGTTTTGTCAGCGCGACCTTGGCATATCAGGGAACTGCGGGGGGGCTGTGCGTAGATTGGATCCAAGCGGTTGCAGAGGTTGCTGTTGCTGGCTCATGGCCGGATTTGACAATAATCCTTGACGTAGACGATTCAGTGGCCGCTCGAAGGCTGAATCCACTGCTTGATCGAATGGAATTAAAGGGGCAAGAGTTTCACAGGAAGGTGCGGCAGGGGTTTTTAGAGCAAGCAGCACGTTGGCCAGAACGATACGCCGTTATTGATGCGATAGTTGACGCGGATTCAGTCGAGAAAAACGTGAGAACCACGATCAATTCATTCGATTTTTGCAGAAAATTTCCACAAAAAAACGGGTATTAGTCAAAAAAGTTCAAAAAATTTGTAATGTGTAAACCATTGATTTTACAGCGGTTACATTTGCTTCATTTGGTTTTAGTGTTGAATACATTGTAAACTTGTGGTGTTATCGCACCTTTTGCCGATAGAGGTGAAATCCCCCGGACCCGCGTTGTGGTCCTAATTTGTCAGGGATGGCTAATATTGCCCACAACAGGCTGGGTCGGAAAAAGGAGTTTTATTATGAAAAATGCACTAGATACGATTAAAGGTTGGGCTTGGGGCTTCATTGACCTCATGCTAATTTTCATTGCAGTAGGTGTACTGGTACAGGTAATTTTCGGGAACACAGCAACATTCTTTGATGGAATGGTTGCAAATCTTATGGGCTTGATCACTGAGCTCGGAACAAATGGCTTTGTTGGACTGATCGCTCTTGTGATCATTATCTCACTTTTCAATCGAAGAACTGCATAACAGTTTTTGATTGAGATTCGAGGTTTTAATACCTCACTCATTTCCTCCCATGTTCAAGGATGAGCACTGGTGTAGGAAGACAGACAGACTGACCAAATATACTCAGCCGCAACTGCCCTCGTGGAACGAGGGCAGTTGTTTTATTACGCCTTGTTTCATTTGGGGGTGAGGTTATTGCCAGCGAATAACGACCTTGCCGAATTGTTCGCCAGATTCGAGGCGAGCAAATGCAGACTGAGCATCTGAAGCATCGTGGATAGAATCGATAACGGGTTTCATACCGCTCTTAAGGAGAGAGACGACGGAGCGAAATTCATCCATGTCACCCATTGTGGAACCAACAATGTTTAGTTGATTCCAGAAGATACGTGCCAAGTCTGTTTTTGGTGATGCTCCTGCAGTGCAACCACAAGTAACAAGTGTGCCGCCCCGAGCAAGTGATTTGATGATTGGGAAATGTAATGATCCACCAACTGAATCAACACATACATCGACTCCGCGCTTGTTAGTTAAAGCTCGAAGTTCTCGTGACCAATCTTCACCAGTATCCAACAATGTTTTGTTCGCTCCAAGCTCGGTTGCTTTGTCCAGTTTCCATTGGTGCCTTGATGTTACGACCGTGTGACAACCAAAGTGTTTACAAATATTAAATGCAGCGAGTGCAGCGCCACCACCAATGCCAGTGATCAGCACGGTTTGTCCTGCTTGAAGTTTTGCCCGAGTGACAAGCATACGCCAAGCAGTAAGGTGTGCAAGACCAAAGGCCGCTGCTTCAATCGGGTCAGCGTCCCCAACATCGAGCACATTTTGCACTGGTGCAGAAAAATATTCTGCATTTGTGCCATGATCATGCTCGCCGATCATGCGAATGTCATCTGGGGCGGAGGAGGCATTTGGAAGAATAGGTTCTACCTGTCTAACTGCCGCGTTAAGCAAAACTCGTTTTCCTAACCATGAATCATTTACATGTTCACCAATAGCAGTCACAATGCCGCAACCATCAGATCCACTCACGCGAGGATAAGTAAGGTTAAGCCCTGGCATTCCGATACCAACCCATAAATCTAAGTGATTAAGTGCGGATGCCTCGGTTTTTACTACAACTTCTCCAGCACCTGGAGTGATGTCACACCAGTCTTCAACATTCAGAACATTTCCCGCCACAGGTGTACCTTCGGAAGTTATGGTTACCGCTTTCATGCAGTTTGCTCTCGTTCTTTTCTTATTTTTTGTAGTAAATCTCTTGTTCGAATGATACCCTCGAATTCACCAACGTTGGTTCCTTCGTATTCAACACCAATCCACCCACGGTAACCGGAGTTTAAAACGATACCGAGCATTTTACGATAGTCAGTGTGTATTTCATTTCCGTTTTCGTCAAAGTCATGTGACTTTGCGCTTACTGCTTTTGCAAAAGGCATCAGTTCTTCAACGCCCTTATATCTGTCGTATTCTTCCCTTGTTCCCCAATCGAGTATGAAGTTACCAAAATCTGGAAGTGTCCCGCAACGAGAATTGTTTACTTCTACCATGACCGATGCAAGCCACGCACCGTTGGAACTTATGCCACCGTGATTTTCTACAATAACGTTGATATTCTTTGTATCAGCATGCTCGGTTAAACGGAGTAAACCGTTAGCGGCTAATTTCCGTTGTTCGTCGGGAGTTCCTTCAGATTGCGCATTAACACGAATAGAATGACAGCCAAGTTCGGTGGCAGCGTCGATCCACTTGTAATGGTTTTCGATTGCACGCGTTCTTTTTTTATCATCAGGATCACCAAGGTGCCCTTCTCCATCACACATTATGAGCAAACTCGTGACGCCTAAATCGTCACATCTTTTTTTGAGCTCACCAACAAACTCGGGTTTTGGTTGACGGTCAGGAAAAAACGAATTGACATATTCAACCGCGTCGATTCCAAACTGTTCCTTCGCGATGCGAGGAAAATCGATCGATTGAATGTATCCAGCAAATAACGCTTGATGGAGCGACCACTGAGCAAGTGAAATACTAAAAAGAGATTCAGTCATTGTCGCAACCCTCTGTATCGTTGTTTTCTAAGAAGCAGTGAAATCCCACGCACGGCACATGTTCTGGCTCATCGCTGATATGGATTTCTTGGATAAGCGAATGTACCTGTTGAAGGAGTTCCGAAGAAAGTGGAATTGAGATTACTTGTTGCCCAGCAGCTGAACCAGTGATAGTTGTGAGTACCGCTACTGTTTCTTCATCTCCAAGTGCAGTCATCACATGTTCCCCAACCTGTTTTACAATTGGTTGCAGGGGAGTGACAAACGTTGGAACACCCTCATTGTTTGTGGTTTCTTTTTTTTCAATTTCATTTTTTTGTTTTTTTTCAGTCATACCATTGCTTCCTCTGCAAATCGACGCGCAGCTATCATTGCGTCTGGAATTTTATCTGGATCTTTACCGCCTGCCTGGGCAGTGTCTGGTCTTCCACCACCACCACCACCACAAACTTTCGCAGCTTCACGGACCCAGTCGCCGGCCTTGAGTCCTTTTGCAATGAGTGATTTGTCAACGCCCGCAACGATCGTAACTTTACCATCATCTTTGTGTGCAGTAAACAACATGACTGCAACACCGTTGCGCCTAGAACGAACAGCATCAAGCGCACTCAAAAGCGTTTCTTTGTCACCACCATCGATTGCCGCAACAACAATCACTTCATTTTCCTCAGCAATTGCTATTGCTTGCTCTAAAACACCGTCTTTTCGTGAAGAAGCAGCTTTTTTTCGTGTACTCTTTACTTTGTCGTGCAGCAGTGTTATTGCTTTTTTCGCAGCATGTCTATCTGGTTGAGACAATGTTAACTCATCCACAAGTAGTGCAAGTTCGTCAAATTCATGCAATAAAGCACCTTCAACGAGAGATGACGCTTTTGAAATTCGCTCAAGTAAAGTCTCACCAGCTTCGTACGTGGCTTCAGCTGCAACGCCGGTTAATGCAAGAACTCGTCGAACACCTGAAGCAAGTGACTGTTCATGCACAATCACAAATTGCCTAGCGGTTGCACACGATGGCAAGTGTGTACCGCCACAGAATTCAATTGAGCAATCATACCACTCTTTATTTGTTGGGTTGTCGAGAAGATCATCAACTGTCGCACCGATGCTAACAACTCGAACTGGATCTGGATATTGCTCTCCAAAGACTGCGCGGACACCATAAATTTCTTTTGCTTTCTCTAGAGAAACTTCTTTTGCGTTAACAATCGAATCTGCATTTATAGATTTGTTAACAAGTTGCTGTACGAATTCAATTTCTTCATCTGTCATAGCATGTGTATGCGAAAAATCAAATCGCAATTTGTCATGATCTACAAGTGAACCTTTTTGTTGTACATCTTCACCCAAGATTGCTCGCAAGGCGTGGTTGAGCAAGTGAGTTGCGGTGTGGTTTGCCTCAGTTGCGATTCTATTTTCGTTGTGTACTGTGGCTGTTACTTGATCGCCACAACGCAACTCGCCATCAGCAACTCGGCCAATGTGGAGGACATAATCGCCACACTTATGTGTTTCAATCACATTAAACTGGCTTCCACTTTTTCTAAATTCATCAGAATGGTGATCAGTAAGCAGGTGTCCGGTATCACCGACCTGACCGCCAGCTTCAGCATAAAAGGGGGTGTGATCGAGAATAATTCCGTGTACGCACAGATCATTTGCGATATCTGTCAATTCCTTACCGTTCCAAATGGCTTTGATTTGAGATCGACCTGACCGCCTCAGATATTTATCAACATCTTTTGTTGGGTGCACTTGGAGGGTTTGTAGAGAACCAAGTACGTCGGGTGGCAACTGCATCATTTGATCTGTTGTAGAAGTTGCTCGCGATGTTTCTCGGGCAACCTCCATGAGTTTTCCGTAGCCGTCCCGATCTACAGTTAGATTCCGTTCCCCCGCCATGACTTCTGTTAAGTCAATTGGAAAACCGAAGGTGTCGTGTAAAGTGAAAGCGGTTTTCGCATCAATTGTTTTTCCGTCCCCATTTTTTACAGCTTTGTCAAAAAGTTCTAAGCCGCGATCAAGCGTTTTGAGAAAACTTTCTTCTTCATCTTTAATAATATCAGCGATATGTGTAGATTTCTTTGCAATTTCTGGAAAAGTATCACCAAGGGTTTCAACGATTGAAGGCACAAGCTTATACAACATTGGTCCATTAACACCGAGTGTTTGGTGTGCATGCCTAGCAGCGCGCCTAAGAATACGACGAAGTACAAATTCTCTACCAGCAGCGCCGGCTCTTCCTCCATCTGAGAGGGCAACAGTAAGACATCTGATGTGATCTGCAATGACACGATATGCAATATCGACAGGGTCGTCGTCTGACCCCTGGTACTCTTTTGAACCAGTTATTTTTTGGATAGAATAGAATATGGGCGTCCAAAGATCGGTATCGTAATTACTTGTTTTGTTTTGCAGCACGCGAACAATACGTTCAAGACCCATGCCAGTATCAACATGTTTGTTTGGAAGTGGTGTGAGTTTTCCATCGTGACCTCGATTGAATTGGATAAAAACAAGATTCCATAACTCGATGACGTTTGGATTGTCCATATTTACAAGGCGTCCACCACTTTTATCAGGTGTGCAGTCGTAGTGAATTTCACTGCACGGGCCGCAGGGTCCTGTCTCGCCCATTTCCCAAAAATTATCTTTGCGCCCCCAACGAGTGATGTGCGTTGGATCGATGTCTGTTTTTTCTTTCCATAAATTTTCAGCTTCGATGTCAGCTTCAAGCCCATCTTTTTCATCGCCTTTAAAAACTGTGACGTACAAACGAGATTTATCGAGTCCCCAAACCTTTGTGAACAATTCCCAAGCCCATTCGATTGCCTCAGCTTTAAAATAGTCTCCGAAGGACCAGTTACCAAGCATTTCAAAAAAAGTGTGATGGTATGTATCTCGACCAACATCTTCTAAGTCGTTGTGTTTGCCACCAGCACGAATACACTTTTGCGTATTAACCGCTCGGGTGTAGGGCCTGCTCCCTTGAGCTAGAAAAACATCCTTGAACTGGTTCATTCCAGCATTTGTAAAGAGCAGGGTGGGGTCATCGTGCGGGATCACTGGGCTTGATGGCGTGATCGTGTGACCGCATTGATCTTCAAAAAAATCAATGAATTGGCGTCGAATTTCAGATCCACTTAGTGGCATAACTTGGTGTATTCCTTCTTTTGTCCTTAGAAAGCAGAATTGTACCCTTTGAGCGAATCCACGATGTTGTACCCGGTCCCATGGCCAGCATTCGTATGGCCGAGTCCCGATTCTGATATCCTGTAGGGTTCAAATGATGCAAAGACGACCCATTATTGGTGGTAATTGGAAGATGAATACCAACCTTGAAACCGGCATGGCTTTGGCCTCGCAGGTGGCAGATGCTGCAAGCACTGCCAAGGGGTGTGATGTGGTTATTTATCCACCGTTTCCCGCTTTACAGGCGATAGACTCGGTTATTTCTAGTTCTCCCGTCACCCTTGGTGCTCAGAATTTCTGGCCCGAAGACTGCGGAGCCTTTACCGGTGAGGTTTCCTGCGAAATGCTCACGGATCTATGTGTGACGAGCCTCCTCATTGGCCATAGTGAACGGCGGCATGTGCTACACGAATCAGATGTACTCATTGCAAAAAAAGTAGATTTTGCGATTCGCATGGATTTTCAGGTGGTCCTTTGTGTAGGCGAAACCCTTGTGCAAAGGGAAGCGGGAAACACGCTCGAAATTGTTCTCGGGCAAGTGCAAAGTGGTTTGGAATCTGTAAAACATGATTCCATGAAGAATATTGTTATTGCCTATGAACCCGTATGGGCCATAGGTACAGGTAAAACCGCTTCTGCAGAAGATGCTCAAGCGGTACATAGTGCGATTCGCCAAGAACTCGCATCAAGGTATGATGACGATGTGGCTTCCTCAACCCGTATTCAATACGGTGGATCTGTCAAACCAGATAACGCGAAAGAGTTATTCGCATGTTCTGATATTGATGGCGCTTTGGTAGGCGGTGCTGCGTTGTCTGGTGAATCTTTTGCTGCAATTATAGAAGCAGCTTGTTAATGTCTGCCCAGTTGGGCTTTTTTGGAATTATGAAATGAATCAAATTTTTCTTTATCTTACAATTGGACTTATTATTATCTCCGTAGCAATGATCTTGATCATACTTGTGCAACGACCCCAAGGTGGTGGACTAGCATCTGCATTCGGCGGTGGTGGTGGTGGGAATGACACTGTCTTTGGTGGACGTGTTGGCGATGCACTTACTATAATGACAGTCGTTGCATTTGTCCTTTTTCTTGGACTTGCCGTTGCGCTCAATCTTGTTGAAAGTAAAAGTTCAATTCCCCAAATAGCACCAACAACGGAAGTAACTTCTACTGCAACTCCCGACACCGCGGGTTCTGGTATTCCTGCCGCAACGGCAACAGAAACTCAGCCGGATCATCCAACAGGTAACAGTAAACCAGATCACCCAACAGGCGGATCGGAGTAACTCGTGTTACGCTCGATGACTGGATTTGGCAGCGCTTCAAGCCGCGACGATGGATTAGCATTATTGGTTGAAGTGCGAACGGTAAACAATAAGTTTTACAAATCGCACATTCGGCTACCCGACACGTTACAAGGTTTGGATGCAGAACTCGATGCATTTTTATCCAGTCATTTTGTGCGTGGAAGTGTGACCGCGTCGATTAAATATGTAGACAACTCATATCGAGCAGCCGCCTCGTTAAACACAGATGCAGTTAAAAAATACATTGATCAAATTAGAGAGGTTGATGAAAACTTGACAATTGATGCTGGTCGGTTACTTTCTCTTCCAGGCGTTCTCATGCACGATACGGGAGAAGAACTCATCGAACGAGTTCGACCAATCATTACCAAGTTGTTTGAAAAAGCGTGTACTTCAGCAATCGAAATGCGAACTCGAGAGGGAAAATCGTTAGAAATTGATTTGGAATTGCACCTTTGCAAAATTAACGAACATCTTGCAAAAATAAAAGATCGAGCACCACTTATTGTTTCGGATTACGAGCAAAGATTACGACAACGGATGGAATCACTTCTTTCAGATATTGGTAAGGAGGTGACGGATGCAGATTTGCTTCGTGAAGTTGCTGTCTTTGCAGAACGCGCTGACATTGCAGAGGAAATATCGAGGCTTGGTGGTCACCTTGAACAATTTAGAGAGCTCGTTGGAGCTGACAACTATGGTCCAATAGGCAGAACGCTAGATTTTTTAGCACAAGAAATGCTTCGCGAATCAAATACTATTGCAAGTAAGTGTCTTGACGGCGACACAAGTCGCCGAATTGTAGAAATTAAAGGTGCAATTGACCGTATCAAGGAACAAGTGCAAAACGCAGAGTAACAGCGCGTGAGCAATGAACCAGATAATATTGATCGAACCCATCGGCTTGGACCTCTTGCCGAAGATGGTTTGGCTGTAGAGGAAATCAGCGGTCGTGATCTTGCGATTGTGTTGAGTAGATACGACATCGGCGCAGTCGATCGAATTTCAGATTACAAACGAGGATCTCGTAGATCACCGAAGATGCATATTGTTTCTTCAATGGGCGAGTTTCTTCTAAAAAGAAGAGCGGTTGGTCACGACGAACATTCAAGAGTTGTTTTTGCTCACGCTATTCAAGCGACATTGGCAGAGCATCGCTTTCCAGTTGCAGGCCTTGTTTCTACTACTGAGGGATCTACGCTTGTACAACATGATGGTCGCATTTATGAACTCTTTCGATTTGTCACAGGAAAGAGATTTGATAAATCGAATCCAGCTGCTTCCGAAGCGGGTCGAGTGCTCGCACATTTCCACAGTATTTTGTTGAGCAACAAGTTAGAACCAGTTGTTGGAAGCGGGACGTTTCATCATTCGCAACAAATTCCAGATGTTCTGAGTTCAATTTCTCAAGTGTTAGCATTGCATGAGGACAGTTCTGCTCTTGAAGGCATTGATAATACGATCGAGTATATTCGTGAGCAGTACGAAACTTCAGCTCAAAAGGTCCAAGAACTGGAATGGGATGCTCTTGGCCCACAATTGGTTCACGGTGATTGGCACCCCGGTAACATGTTGTATGCAGATAGTGAAATTATTGCAGTGATCGACTTTGATTCGTTACGTTTTCAGCCCCGAATAACGGACATAGCAAATGGCGCGCTACAATTTTCAATGCGAATGGGAACAGCGGAAAAAGTAGAATTGTGGGGAGATGGTTTTCGAGGTCATACAATTCAATCATTTGTCCAAACCTACGATCAGTTTTCACAAATTCCACTTTTTGCATCTGAGCGTGCGATGGTCCCATATCTGATGATTGAGGCGCTCGTTGTTGAGAGTGTGATTCCAATTTGGAAAACAGGTTCCTTTGGATCTGTCGCTGGTTCTACATTTTTAAGACTTGTAGAGAAAAAACTGAGATGGCTTGAGCCAAGAATGCAACGAGTTATTGATGTAATTCAGCCTCCACTTAGTGGCGAGGATAGTTTTGCATGAGCCAAGATCTAGTCACTCTTATGACAGTCCCATCTGAATTTGAAGCGAATCTATTAGCGATTGTGCTGAAAGACAATGGCATCGAAGCATTTGTGTTTGCATCTTCTGCCTCTGGAATAGGAGTTCCGTTTAGTGGTGGCACAATAGGCATTCCATTACAGGTTCGAGAAGACGATGTCGATAAAGCAACTCAAATCCTTGCTGCAAATAAGCAAGATTCAATTGACATTGATTGGAATGAACTAGAACTCGAGGGTTCAGGTGTTGAAGCGCACGAACCAACAATGATGAGTATTCCGGCAAAAACCGCTTTTTTTATTACAGCCATAGTTTTACTTGTTGGGTTAGGTGCCGCCTTGTTCGTGGCAATTTTTTAATTTGTGAACTGACTTAAAAAATCTGCAATTGCGTCAGAATCAGTTGGACCCATTGGTCCAACCGGTGTCATCACAACCCAATCGGTAATATCATCTACGGATAATTTTTCTTCATGACCCTCTGGTAGAGAAGTGGAAAACCTTGGTGTATGCGCTAACGCACCAACAACGTTTTGCAATTCAACATTTGTTATCCGGAACCATAAGTATTCACTCGGAGAATTTTCATCTTCTGTGTTAGTCCATGGAACTTGCACCATACACATTGCGTGTTCACTTTCACCAATTTGCACTGCTGCAGCAAGAAGCATTTCCCATTCGTTTCTTGCAAGTGTAGATTGCCGTTTTGTAAAACGAGCGGTTTTTGCCACAGCAGTTTCACCAGAATGTAGCGCTTCAAGTGCTTCAGATGGAAATATAGATGTACCGCCCGGAGAAGCAATCGCAACGGAAGGAATTGTTCGATTTTCAAAACCGGGCATTTCTTTATCTAACATGCTAACGGCAACGTGGCACTCTATAAGTGAAACAAGAATATCTGGACCAATCGACATCGTTTGCCCAACGGGTGGGAGCGGTGATTCGAGTGTTAGTGCTGCAAGTCCGTCTATAACATACGTGGCTTCGGTTGTGAAATTTACAGGAACACCTAGCATTTCTAATTCAACCCTGCCACATCTTGCTAAACCGTGTGTTGTAACCCACGCCCACATTTCTTCGGGATCACAATCTTCTGGCGCTTCAACAACTCTTGTGATCCATAAGATTTCTTCAGGTGGCTCGGATTTATCGTCAATAAATAATGTATCAAGAACTTGTCGCGGGAACCATCTTCCTGTTGCTAAGTCACAAATACTTTCAACACCTAAATCTGCTCCCGAATACAAACGCATGAGGTTAGAAAAATGTGTGAGTGGATCACCGGTATGCAAAACAGTTTGAACTCCAATGATCCACCCATCTTGTATACCGCTTGCTTGACGACTTGCATCGTTTAGTTTTTCAAGCCAAACAACCATATCGGTGGGTAGTCCAACTAATCGAACACGCATCGCCCAGAGCATATCACTGTCTTGAATTTCCATCTCTTCTGCTTCGATTGACTCGCCGATAAAAGTTGCGAGTGTTTTACCCACAGATTCAACTGTTGGTTGAACAGTTGTGTTAATAACTGCTCGGATGTCAGTTGGCAACGGGTTTGTGAGTTGCCAAGGTGTTTCTGCAGATGAAGGGGTGAACGCGACCTTGTGTTTTGTGCTGGTCATGTTTAGTTTGCAACTATGTTTATTATTTTTTTAGGCACTATGATAATCTTGCGAACGGTAAGTCCTACAAGACATTCTTTAATTCTTTCATCTGCGAGTGCTGCTCGTTCAACTTCTTCTGCGTTTGATTCGGCTGGCACAGTGATTTTTCCGCGAACTTTCCCCATGATTTGCACCGGAAGTTCAATGCTGCGTGCTACGAGCATTGCATCATCAAAACTCGGCCACTGGGAGTTGCAAACAAAACTGTTTTCTCCCAGCCATGCAAAAAGTTCTTGGGAAATATGTGGTGCAAAAGGTGAGAGAATGCGTACAAACTGTTGTAGTTGATCACTAGTGATACACCCGACATTGGTAGCGGTGTTGACAAATTCAATCATCGAGGCGATCGCAGTGTTGTATGCAAGTTCTGGAATATCACCCGTAACTTTGGCGATCGTTTTATGTAAAGCCCGTTCAACCTCTTCGTTTGGTTTTGATTTCAAACACTCTCGAAGTTCACCCGTTTCTTCTTCTACCCCAAGCCTCCAAACACGTTGCAAAAATCGGTGCACACCAACAATGTCATGCGTATTCCAAGGCGCTGATGCTTCAAGTGGGCCCATGTACATTTCATATAAACGAAGAGTGTCCGCACCATACTCGGCGATAACATCATCTGGATTTACAACATTTTTCAATGATTTACTCATTTTAGCAATAATTTGTTTTACTTCTTCGCACGTGCTCATTTCTATGTACTTGCCGTCTTTTTCTTCAACCTCTGTTGTTGGAACAAGTGTCTTGTCACTTCGTTGGAACGCAAAACTTGTAAGCAACCCTTGGTGAAAAAGTTTTTTGAACGGTTCATTCGACGAAACTTGTCCAAGATCAAACAATATCTTTTGCCAAAAACGCACGTACAACAAGTGGCGAACGGCGTGCTCGGCCCCGCCAATGTACATGTCTACACCATTTCCCATCCAGTACGATTCTGCATCTTTGTCAACAAATCGAGAATCACAAGATGGGCTGCAGTAGCGCAATTCGTACCAGCAGGAACCGGCCCAGCCGGGCATAGTGTTCACTTCTCTGCGAACTGGCGTATCTGGTGAAAGTAGCGAAGGGTCAACACCCGCTTCACCAGCGGTTGTATTCACCCACGATTCTGCTTTTGCAAGAAGTGGCTGTGGCTCGTTGGAAACGAGAGGGGTGTAATCGTCAATCGTTGGAAGTTCAACTGGAAGTGAAGCTTCGCTGATCGGATAATGCTTGCCATTAGCATCAAAGACGATTGGAAAGGGTTCACCCCAATATCGTTGTCTTGAAAAAAGCCAATCCCGCAGGCGGTAATTCACTTTACCGAATCCATAGCCTGAAGTTTTAAGCCAATCGATGATAGTTTGTTTTGCTTTAGATGTTTGTTTACCGTTAATTGAAACGAATTCACTTGAGGAGTTAATAGCAACACCATCACCTGCAAAGCAACCATCAGATGGGGCATTTGGCTGCACAACTTCAATAATTTGAATGGAGTGTGCAGTTGCAAATGCGTGGTCGCGATCATCGTGCGCAGGAACCGCCATGATTGCACCGTGACCATAGCCAATGAGTACATAGTCAGCGATCCAAATGGGGATTTTTGTTCCGTTTGCTGGGTTGATTGCAAACCGTCCAGTATCAATCCCGGTTTTTTCTTTCGAATCTGCCATCCGGTCAATATCAGAGCGATTTCTCGCTTCTTCTACATAGGTTTGGACGTCAGGTGTTTTGATTGATTCTACAAAAGAGTGCTCGGGCGCAAGGACTATAAATGTTGCACCAAAAATAGTGTCTGGTCTTGTTGTGTACACACGAATGGTTTCATCGCTGCCATCGATTAAAAAATCAATGTCAGCGCCTTCACTTCTACCTATCCAATCTTTTTGCATTCGCAACGTTGACTCAGGCCAATCGAGAGCCTCTAGGTCATACAACAAACGGTCAGCATACGCTGTAATTCGGAACATCCATTGCCGCATCGAACGCCGCATAACTGGGTGGTTGCCGCGTTCACTTCTACCATTTATAACTTCTTCGTTTGCCAAAACAGTTCCGAGTTTCGGACACCAATTTACGGTATATTCCCCAAGATATGCAAGTCGTTTTGAATCTATAAACTCATCTTGTTGCACTTGGCTAAGATTATTCCATTTTATATCTCCACAAGGAAAATCTTCTTGTTCGAGCCGTGAAATGAGTTCACTGATCGGAAGTGCTTTTTGTTTTTGTTCATCAAACCAAGAATCGTATGCCTTAAGCCAAATCCATTGTGTCC
This sequence comes from Phycisphaerales bacterium, assembly GCA_014238125.1. Classification (GTDB taxonomy): domain Bacteria; phylum Planctomycetota; class Phycisphaerae; order Phycisphaerales; family SM1A02. The sequence continues at coordinate 154,620 of JABABS010000034.1, read as the reverse complement.
ATTTGTAATATTCTGGGTCAATGGTTGCAAATTCGCGTGACCAATCGTAACTAAAACCAATTCTTTTCAACTGCCCACGGAAAGTGTCAATGGCTATACGAGTAGTTTTTGCCGGATGTACCCCAGTCTCGATTGCATACTGTTCGGCTGGTAATCCAAATGCGTCCCATCCCATCGGATGAAGGACGTTAAACCCTTTCATCCTTTTGAAACGCGAAAGAATGTCACTACCGATATAACCAACTGGGTGGCCAACATGTAAACCGGCACCGCTTGGATACGGAAACATGTCAAGGCAATAAAACTTTGGTTTTTTGCTGTCAAAATCAACATCGTTTGGATTGCCAACCTTGTTGACGTTGGAAGCATCCCAAGCGTCTTGCCATTTCGCTTCTATTTCGTTTGCAAAAGAAGCGCTGTAGCGATGTTCGTTTTTCTTTGTAGGTGTGCAAGACATGAATCGTGCAGGATACCGTAGCGGTACCATTTCTAGGTGTTTTAGTCGTAAATTATGGTTATCGTTTCTTTGCCAATTCAGCTAAGTGTTTCTTTGCATCTCCAACGAGGTAGAAACTTCCCGTAACACAGATCAGATCGTCTCGGCTCGTTGCTCTAGCTGCAATTTCAAGGGCTTCACCGAGAGTCTCGGCAACCTGTGTCATTTTTCCGCTGATTTCTGCAAATTGTCTTTGAAGAATTCGCGGTTCGGCTGCGCGTGGATTGCCATGTGATTTTGTGAAGATAATTTTGTCGGCACCAAGTGAGAGTTCTCGAAGCATGCCGTTGACATCTTTGTCTGCACAACATCCAAAGACACATACCATTGAATCGTAGGGTACATGTGCACCAATACACTTAATAAGAGATTGTAATGAGGTTGGATTGTGTGCACCATCGATGAGAATTTTTGGTTTGTCCCAAGCAAGTTCCATACGTCCATCAATAGTAGTTTTACCGAGACTTTCATAAAGTGCTGCATCTTCGAACTTAAAGCCAAGAGTTTTTAGTTTGCAAATTGCCGCAAGTGCGAGACCACAGTTTCGTGCTTGGTGTGCACCTTTTAGTGGAACAGGTGTGTGCATAAACTGGGTATTTTTTGTAATAATACAAATTCTATTTTGCGGTACACCCTGATTGCTAGTAACGAATCGTAAGCTGAATTCAATTTCATCTCCGACAAGTTCAAGATCGCACATTGTATTTTCTGCAGTTGATCGCAATACGTTTACAACGTTTTCTTCCTGTTGACAACTAATTGCAGGTGTTGATTTTTTGAAAATACCTGCTTTTTCCTTAGCAATTTCTTCAAGGGTCTTTCCCAAAATGTGTGTGTGATCAAAGTCTATTTGTGTGATGAGTGTAAGAATTGGGTTGATGACATTTGTTGAATCAAGTCTGCCTCCAAGGCCAGTTTCGATTACTGCGATATCAACTGCTTTTTCTGCGAAGTACTTGAATGCCACTGCGGTGATCAACTCAAAGAATGTTGGTGTAACGCTTCGTTTTTTTGCAGCAGCGACAATCTCTTTAACAATATCAGTGAATTCCTCTTCGCTGATCATTTCATCGTTGACGACAACTCGTTCTCGAATATCGATGAGGTGCGGCGAGGTATATTTGCCAACGGCATACCCATTTCCTCGAAGCATAGTTGTGAGCATTTCAATTGTAGATCCTTTGCCTACTGTGCCAGCCACGTGCACCATTGCAACTTGATCTTGTGGATTTCCGAGTTCGTCAAGGATGCTCCGCATCCGATCGAGTTTGAAGGTGTCTTCGTCGTATCGGACTACCCTCATTCTTTCGAAATCAGTTTGTTCAAGGAGGTAAGCAACAGCCGATGAGAAGGTTTTGATTGGCTTCTCTTTTGATTTTGCTGTTTTCTTAGTTGTACGTTTTTTCGTTGTTTTTTTTGCGGTTGCCATAGCCGTGACATTCTACCATAAATCGAGTTTTATTACAAATCAGCAGTTGTAACCGATTGTAATATAAGAACTTATGATAAAAAGTGGGTTTTTCAATTATGCCAGATACTAGCCTTGCATCTGAATCTTGGAGAGTTCTTCGAATCACAGGTGAGTTTGTTGATGCAATTGATACGCTCTGTAAACTTCCCCCAGCGGTCTCGGTTTTTGGCTCCGCCCGGCTTCCAGAGGACAATGAACACTACAAATCAGCACAAGAATGTGGAAAATTACTCGTAGAAGCGGGGTTTGCAGTGATAACGGGCGGTGGTCCAGGCATTATGGAGGCTACCAATCGCGGCGTGCTTATTCCATTAATAATGAGACGCGTAGGCGCTGATCCAGCGCGGGCGTCAGCTATATTTTTAGTGATGGTGACCGGCGCTGTCTCGTTTACAAGTTTATTGGGTTTTGCAACTTTCGCCGTTCATTGGCTACAAGGAAATTAATATGATTCAAGATATTGAACGAATACTGATTGCACGCGGTGCAATTTCTGATCGAGTACGTGCCCTAGCAGAAGGGATCACTCATAACTTCAGTAAAAAAGAAGATGACGCAGAACTAGTCCTAGTTGCCGTGATGACAGGGAGTATTATTTTTGTTGCAGATTTAATGCGTAATTTGCCAATGAAAATACGCATCCAACTAATGACCGCAAGAAGTTATGTTGGTAAAACCACATCAAGTACGCATGACCCTGTAGTGGGAAGACTCCCTGATGTCACGGGAAAACACGTGCTTCTCGTTGATGACATTTTGGATTCGGGTAAAACACTCACGCGCATTCAATCTGAACTTGAAACACTCCATCCAAAATCTGTTGACACGTGCGTGTTGTTACGTAAGAAATTACCATCAGCAATGGCGGTACCTTGTACGCATGTTGGGTTTGATATTGAAGACGAATTTGTTGTCGGGTACGGTCTTGATTACGATGATTATTACCGTAATTTTCCAGATATCTGTGTAATTAACCCGTAATTGGTATTGGTTAGGCAGGACTCGGTACTGTTTCAAGAACTTGTTGAATGATACGACGAGTTGTGTTTGTATCACCGTCATGCATGTAAGTGCGACTCACCACTCTGTGTGAACAGACGGGTAATACATTTGAAACAACATCTTCTGGGATGCAATAATCTCGATCTTCAAGCAACGCAGTTGCGCGTGCAGTTTGAGCAAGTGCGAGTGCGCCACGCGGGCTCACGCCTACTTGTAAATCTTCGGCCTGTCTTGTTGCACTTGCAATTGCAATTATATAATCTACAAGATCGTCGTTAATTTTTATTTCATCAACTTGTTCTTGCATAGCAACAACATCTTCGCTTGTCATAACTGTTTTTAAAGTTTGCAAACTTGTTTTTGCCGGCTGTTTTCGGATGACTCGCCGCTCATCCTCTGGTGATGGGTAACCCAAATTAATCCGCATCAAAAAACGGTCGAGTTGATTTTCAGGTAGAAAATATGTTCCTTCAAATTCATAGGGATTTTGCGTCGCGATGACCATAAACGGCGCAGGTAATGGTCGGGTTTCGCCATCAACCGTGACAACTGATTCGCTCATTGCTTCTAACAAGGCGGATTGCGTTCTTGGTGTTGTACGGTTAATTTCATCTGCAACGATGATGTTGTTAAAGACGGGACCAGCTCGGAACGAAAATTCTGAATTCGTTCGATCAAACATATTGATTCCAGTGATATCACTCGGTAACAAATCTGGAGTGCACTGAATTCGTGCAAAGGAGCAATCGATTGATTTCGCCACCGCGCTTGCCAAAACAGTCTTTCCAACACCAGGAACGTCCTCGATCAGAATATGACCTCTTGCAAGAAGCGCCACGATTACCCTATCGATAGCACCAGCATTTCCCATGTACACTGATGCTATATTGCGTTGCAGTTCCTGTAGTTTGTGTTGTGTTTTGACCATCGTAGTTTTGCGAGTATACAGCCATCGGGTGCAGCCCAACGAAAGTCAACACTAAACATGCATTTAAATCAAGAATCACCAATCGCCAATCAAATAAAGGATATGGTTGTGAACCGCCAGCTATCCTGCGCCCGCTGTGGATATGATCTTAAATCACTTTCCGCGGGTGGCAATTGCCCTGAATGTGGAGAACCAATACGTCTCACAATTATTGACACAGTTGACCCCGCCGCAAGGCGACTTGCCTCAATAGAGCGACCGCAAGTAACAGGAAATTCACTTGTTTGTGTTTCTGTTTTCCTATTTCTAGCTGTTGCGATCGCGGTTTTAGTTTTGCTCAGCAGAGCACCCCAATCACTACTAATCACAAACGTAATTCAAACTTTTAATGATCCAATATGGATTTGGATTTCATCAGGGTCTTCGGGTTTAGCTTTTGTTTCTTTAATTCCAATTATGTGGATGTGCCGGTGTGGTTTGGTTCAAGGTTGCAGACTTGGGGTTGCTCTTACTGGTTCAGGGTTACTTTCGTTTTCAATTCTTATGGGCGCTTCAAGGTGGGTTCTTCTTGGTGGAAAAGATAATGGTGTTGTTCTGCTTCTTTTTGATTCGCTTCTTCCAGCAGTTGCACTGAGTGTTATTTTCATAGGTCTTCGCAGATTAGTACCACGGCTTGGGCAACGAAGCCGTGAATTCCGCCTTGCACAGGGAAGTCGACAGCGAATGAACGATCTCCTTGCCGCACTGGTTTTTGTAATCATCGGGCGGACTCTTATTTCGATTTCATCGCTCGATTCCAATCTAGCAACTCTTGGCATGATTATTATGGTTTTGAGTATTTCGCTCATCATCGTGGGTCTTCTGTATCTCATCCGCAACACGCTTTGGATTCGGTCGGCACTTTGCTCTCCGCCACCATCGCTTGGGCAACTCCTCAAGCCAAAAACTTGACCGAGGGTCAAATTTGGTGAAATCTGCCAGCATGGCAGTGTTTGGAGTAACAATAGTGAAAATTGCGGATAAAGGGTCACCGAAAGGGGGGGCTTGGGCTACATTTTGGCGCACCATTTGTACCTATAACGAGGTGTGCTGCGGAGCAATGTGCCTGTGGTGATCGAAAAGGATGAGACTTCTTCGCCTGAATAATGGCTGTTAGAAGGAAATAGGTAACAGGAGACAAACCCATGGCCGCAAAAGATTTGGCCTTTGATGTCGAAGCTCGAAAAAAGATGTTGCAGGGCGTTGAAAAACTCGCCTCCGCAGTTAAGTCAACCCTTGGACCACGTGGACGAAATGCCGTGTTGGATAAATCTTGGGGTGGACCAACTGTCACCAAGGATGGAGTGACCGTTGCTGAAGAAATTGAACTTCGCGACAAAATAGAAAACCAAGGTGCTCAACTTGTTAAAGAAGTTGCTTCAAAAACGTCTGATGACGCTGGAGATGGCACAACGACAGCTACAGTTCTTGCTGAAGCAATTTTCAAGAGTGGACTTCGGCACCTCGCTGCTGGAACTGACGCAAACGCATTGGTTCGTGGCATTCGAAAGGCAACCGAAACTGTTACCGAATCAATATGTAACATGTCGACCTCGGTTGAAAATAACATTGAAGCAGTTGCAACAATTTCTGCCAACAATGACCCCGAAGTTGGCAAGATTATGGCAAACGCTTTTTCTAAAGTTGGAAAAGATGGTGTGATCACAGTTGAAGAAGGTAAGAGTCTTGACACAACAGTCGATGTTGTTGAAGGCATGCAGTTTGATCGAGGATTTCTAAGTCCTAATTTTGTCACTGACATGGACAACATGACCGTGACACTTACTAAGCCATTAGTTCTCATTTATGAAGATAAACTTGATTCAGCAAAGCAAATTGTTCCGCTTCTGGAAAAAGTAATGGAATCAAAACGGCCACTTCTTATTATTGCCGAAGATGTCACAGGTGAAGCGCTCTCTACACTCGTGATTAATAAACTTCGCGGTGTATTACAAGTTGTTGCTGTGAAAGCGCCCGGATACGGCGATCGTCGCAAGGCAATGCTCGAAGATATCGCGGTTCTCGTTGGTGGCGAAGCGATCATGAAAGATCTTGGTTTAGATATAGAAAAACTGAGTCTTGGACAACTTGGTCAAGCGAAGAAAATAGAAGTCTCAAACAACACAACGGTCATCATGGAGGGAGCTGGTACAACAGCGGACATTCAGAGCAGAATTGCACGAATTCGTGATGAAATTTCAAACAGCACATCTGATTATGATTGCGAAAAATTACAAGAACGCCTTGCAAAACTTGCAGGTGGTATCGCACAAATTAACGTTGGCGCTGCAACTGAAGCGGAATTAAAGGAACGCAAGGCTCGTGTTGAAGATGCATTGCATGCTACGCGTGCTGCAATAGACGAGGGCGTTGTTCCCGGAGGTGGCGTGAGTTTTATTCGTGCTATTCCCTCACTTGTTAAAACACGTAAATCTGCAAAGGGTTATGAGAAATTTGGCGTTGATACAATTGCTGATGCACTTGTGGTACCGCTTCGAACGATTGCGGATAATGCTGGTGAAAAGGGTAGCGTTGTTGTTGCAAAAGTTTCAGAACAAAAAGGCAGTCACGGTTTCAACGCGTTGACACTTGCTTATGGTGATCTTCTTGCAGAAGGTGTTATGACACCAGCAAAAGTAGACCGTTGTGCGTTACAAAACGCCGCATCCGTTGCGTCCTTGATGTTGTCGACAGATTGCATTATCACTAGCCAACCAGAAGAGGAAGAACCAATGCCAGCAGGCGGCGGAATGGATCCAATGGGTGGCATGGGCGGCATGGGCGGAATGGGTGGCATGCCCGGAATGGGCGGCATGCCAGGCATGGGCTTTTGATCGAAAACCAATTTAACCAAGAAATATTTATGGAGGCCACCATGGCAGTAAAACCACTAGAAGACAGAATTTTAATTCAACCACTTGAAAAAGAAACCAAAACAGCATCGGGTATATTTTTACCCGAATCGGCTGCAGAAAAACCAATGCAAGGCAAAGTCATCGCGACTGGACCCGGCAAACTTCTTGACAGCGGCGAACGCGCATCAATGTCAGTTAAGAAGGGTGACACTGTTGTGTTTGGAAAATATTCTGGTACTGAAATTGAAATTAAGGGCAAGTCCCACCTCATTGTTCGCGAAAGCGAGTTGTTGGGCTTGATTCAAAACTAATTACACCTCTTACAAAGAAGAGAACATTATGACAGCTAAACAAATGAAATTTGATACAGCCGCGCACGAAGAGTTTCTTGCGGGCATTGAGAAAATGACCAAAGCAGTTGGTATTACGCTTGGACCTGCTGGACGAAACGTTGTCGTACAAAAATCGTACGGCGGACCGTCAGTAACCAAGGACGGCGTTTCAGTCGCTAAGGAAATTGATCTTCCGGAACAATTTGAAAACATGGGTGCAAAAATGTTGCACCAAGTTGCAAAGAAAACAGCAGATGTTGCTGGCGATGGCACCACAAGTGCAACCGTTTTAGCAGACTCTATTTTTAGAAATGGACTTAAGTATGTTGCAGTGGGCGCGAATCCAGTCATTGTTCAACGCGGCATTACGGCTGCAGCAAAAGCTGCAACCGACGCAGTTGACGAAATGTCAAAGAAGTGCAATGGGCATGAAGATCTAAAAAAAGTTGCAACAGTTTCAGCTAACCACGACGAAGCAATCGGCAGTATTATCGCCGAAGCGATCGACAAAGTTGGTGGAGAAGGTGTTGTGGAAGTTGAAGAAGGTAAAACAGCAGAAACGACAATCGAATATGTCGAAGGCATGGCGTTTGACAAGGGTTTCCTTAGTCCGTATTTCATGACTGATCCGAAAACTTCGGAGTGTATTCTTGAAGATTGCGACATTCTGATTTACGAAAAGAAGATTTCAAACCTTGCTGATTTACTTCCGCTTTTGAACAAAATTGTCGCTTCAAGCAAACCACTGCTCTTGATTGCAGAGGACATTGAAAACGAAGCGCTCGCGGCATTAGTAATCAATCGTTTGCGAGGATCTTTGAAAATCTGCGCGGTGAAAGCGCCAGGATTTGGCGATCGTCGCAAAGCAATGCTCGGTGATATTGCGGCACTAACTGGCGGCACTTTTTTCTCAGAAGATCTTGGTCGAAGTCTCGAAGACGTTGAATTGAACGAACTTGGTTCAGCTAAACGAATTGTTATAACAAAAGATAGCACAACTATCGTTCGGGGTGGAGGAAAGAAGAAAGACATCGAAGCACGGGTCGGTCAAATCAATGCACAAATTGAGCGATCAACAAGTGACTATGACAAAGAAAAATTACAAGAACGCCTCGCAAAACTTACTGGCGGCGTTGCTGTAATTCAAGTTGGCGGTGGTAGCGAAGTAGAAATGAAGGAACGTAAGGATCGTGTTGATGACGCACTTGCAGCGACTCGTGCTGCTGCAAAGGAGGGGTATGTTGCTGGTGGCGGTGTTGCTTACATTCGTGCAATTGAGACCGTTGAAAAAGCACGCAAAAATGCAAAGGGAGATGCAAAGCTCGGTTTTGATATTCTTGCAAGTGCGCTTGAAGCACCCGCTGCACTTATTGCATCCAATGGTGGTGACGATGGCGATGTTGTTGTTGAAAAAATCAAAGAAGGCAAAGCTGGATTTGGGTTTAACGCAATGACACGTGAATATGAAGATTTGATTAAGGCTGGAATTATTGATCCCGCGCTTGTAGTACGAACGGCAATTCAAAATGCCGCTTCTGTTTCTGGTTTGATGTTAACGACGAATGTCGTGATTACAGACCTGAAAGATGACGAAGATCCAATCGAGAACGCGATTTTTTAAACACTCAATAGGAGATGGACGCTGCTTTTTCAAGCAGCGTCCTCTCATTTTATGCCAGTAACACGCGACTATTACGAAATACTTACTATCACTCGCTCAGCAAACAGTGATGAAATTAAACGGGCGTATCGCCGGTTAGCGATGAAGTATCACCCTGATCGAAATCCAGGTGATGAGGAAGCAGAACGAAACTTCAAAGAAGCTGCAGAAGCGTACGAAGTATTATCTGATGTAAATAAACGTAAAACGTACGATCAATTTGGTCACGAGGGGTTACGTGGTCGCGGTCACGCTGGACATGACTTTAACAACATGAATGTTGAAGACATCTTTTCGATGTTCAATGATATTCTTGGTGGTCGAGGTAGTGGAGGGTTTGGGGGAGGTCGGCCGCGCCAAAGCCGTGGTTATGATTTAGAAACCGAAGTACAAATTTCATTCAATGATGTATTAACTAGTACAGAATGTGACGTTGAATTTGATCGCGTTGATGTGTGTAAAACATGCACGGGAAGTGGTGCAAAACCAGGAACATCCCCTACAACATGTTCAACATGTGGAGGCCAGGGGAAAGTTGCCCAAGCAGGACTCGGTGGCATGTTCAGAATGGTTTCAGCGTGTCCTGCATGTCGGGGTCGTGGAACTGTCATCACAGAAAAATGTGAAGATTGTCGTGGGCAAGGGCGAACCCCAGTGCACCGTAAATTACGGGTTCGAATTCCAGCTGGTATTCACGATGGACAAGCAGTTCGAGTTGGTGGCGAGGGCGAACCACCTTCGCAAGAAATTTCTCCAGATGGTTCCGGAATGCAAGGCGATTTGCATGTTGTTGTTCGCATTAATGAAGATGATCGCTTTGAACGAGAAGGCGATCATTTAATCAAAATTATGCCAGTTGCATTTACGCAACTAGCACTTGGCGCAAAAATAACCGTTGATTCTCTTGACGGTGTGCACGAATTAGATATTCCATCGGGTACTCAAACAAATGAAATTTTCCGTATTGAAGCAGCGGGCCTCCCAAATCTTCGAACGGGTAAGCGCGGCGATCTGGTTGTGATTGTGCGACTTGTTGTGCCTAAAAAACTAAGTGATGAGCAACGAACGTTATTGACAGAATATGCAGATACAGAACACGTACCTGTTCACGAAGGAAATGATTCCGGCGGATCATTTTGGGATAAACTAAAAGATGCTGTCACAGGCAGATCTTGATTCTAAGGAATAGCAGATGATGACTGAACAACCAGAAGATAGATTAGAAGAACAAAAAGAAGTAGTTCAAGAGGAGGCGCTGCAACTTTCCCCTGAGGATCAACTTCGTTTTGAATTGCACGAAGCGAATGAATCAAAACTACGAGCGCTTGCAGATTTTAAAAATTTTCAACGAAGAGCTATTGAAAATGAAGCGCGTGCAGTTGAAGGCGGTATGGTGCGGGTAATTCGTTCAATACTTCCATCAGTAGAACAAATGAATCTAGCGATCGCGCACGGTGGCGATGCTGCTGTAATACAGGGTTTCCAAATGGCGCTTGATGAACTCATGAAAGGTCTTGCAGAGTGCGGTGTTTCTACGATTTCTCCTGAAATAGGTGATGAGTTCGATCCTCAGACGCACGAGGCAATGATGCGTCAAGAAGTTGAAGGCGTTGAAACAGACCATGTCGTTTCATTGATGCAAACAGGTTTTCGTTTGGGCGACATTGTCCTCCAGCCAGCGAAGGTATCTGTCGGGGGTTAGCCATGCCAACATACGATTACAGATGCGATGCTTGTGGGCATGAATTTGAACTTTTTCAACAAATGTCAGCGTCGGTGAAAAAAAAATGTCCAGAGTGCGATAAATTGAAACTCAAACGATTGATTGGCACAGGTTCTGCCGTCATGTTTAAGGGCAGTGGCTTCTACGAAACTGACTATCGCAGCGATTCTTACAAAAAAGCTGCGAAGGCAGATAAAGAGCCCTCGAAGTCGAAAGAGAAAAAAACCGAATCAAAGAAACCAACGAAACCGAGCAAGAAAGAGAAATAATCACTTTTAGTGATTAAAACACGGGCCCTTGTTCCGTGTTTCAGTCACGAAAGGTGGGTATGCCCCAAGTTGTACAACAACTAGACTGTTCTATAATCCACATATCTATGCCATTACGATTTTCAAACCGAATACTAGACCACCTCAAACACACCGCGTACCGTCCTGTACTTGCGAAAGTTATCTCACGTGATCTTCGAATTGGTTCAGAAGATCGATCTGCTTTTGATGAAGCCATCAAAAAAGCAGTTGCTGAAGGATTAATTGAAATAGGCAATGACGATTGTGTCCGTTTACCAACCTTATCCGATGAAATTGTAGGCACTTACCGCTCAAATAAACGCGGATTTGGGTTTGTAACGCCCGACCAACTTTCTCGAGAGGGAGATGTGTACATTGCATCTGGCGCATCGGGCGATGCGGTTTCTGGAGATAGGGTAAGCGTCTCTATTTCTAAAAATAATCATTGGAAAGGGCGCGGTCCCTCTGGCAGAATCACTGAAGTGTTGAAGCGGGGTCGGTGTGACTTTGTAGGCTCGCTCTTTAAGCGTGGAAATACTTGGCTTGCACAACCAGATGGCCGCGAGTTGCACGATCCAATTATCATTCGAGATCCAAGTGCAAAGAATGCAAAAGCAGGAGACAAAATTGTTTTTGAAATGTTGCACTTTCCCGAAAAAGATTATTACGGTGAGGGTGTTATTACACGCGTTCTCGGTGAATCCGGTCGCCCTGATGTTGAAACGCAAGCAGTCATGCTTGCGTATGGATTGGCAGAAGACTTTGACGATGCAACGAAGGAAGAGGCACGAAAATCCGCTACGATTTTTGAAGAAGGGTCCGATGTTGACAGAGAAGATTTAACTGATACATTTATTTTTACCATCGATCCGCCAAACGCAAAAGATTTTGATGACGCGATTAACATTACGGTTGATCCAGATAGTGGTGCGTGGGAACTTGGTGTACACATCGCGGATGTTGCAAGTTTCGTTACTCATGGAAGTTCATTGGATGAAACAGCGAAGGCAAGGGGAAATAGTGTATATCTTCCGCGGCACGTCGTTCCAATGTTGCCTGAAGTTTTATCAAACGGTGTTTGTTCTTTGCAAGAAGGTGTTCGCCGCTGGGCAAAGTCGGTTTTTATTCGTTTTGATAATAAAGGAAAAGTTGTTTCTCACCGTCTTCGAAACAGTGTTATTTGCTCAGCAAAACGGTTGACATACTTGGAAGCGCAAGCGCTGATTGATGGTGACGAAAAAGAAGCTAGAAAACATTCCGTTACTGGCGGTGCATACACTACCGAGTTGATTGAAGCGTTAACACTTGCGAACACTCTTGCAAAAAAATTGCTTGCACGTCGCAGACGTGATGGCATGATTGAATTACAACTTCCAGAAGTTGAACTCGAATTTGATGATGATGGCCACGTTGTTGATGCGCACCCTGAAGACAATGCATTTACACACAGAGTTATTGAAATGTTCATGGTGGAAGCAAACGAAGCTGTTGCAAGAACATTTCATGGCATAGAAATTCCAGCGCTCCGGCGTATTCACCCTGAACCAAAGTTTGGTGATATTGAAGAACTCCGGTTGTTTGCTCGGTCGGTTGGTGTTGGTATTTCTGAAGAACCAACTCGTGCTGACTTGCAAAAACTTCTTAACATCACTGCTGAGGGCACAGCATCTCGCGCTGTACACTTTGCAGTGTTGCGAACACTTTCACAAGCAACGTATAGCCCTGCAGAAGTTGGGCACTTTGCACTTGCGAGTGAACACTATCTTCATTTCACAAGTCCAATTCGTCGCTATCCAGATTTACTTGTGCACCGAGCGATTGAAGCGTACCTGTATCACACCGATAACGGAAAAGCTATTGGTGGCGGAAAAAGCCGAAGGTCCTTGCTTGGTCATCTTCGGGATGACACACGTGTTCTTGATGAAGGCACGTTGATTTCGATGGGTAGTCACTGTTCTTCTACGGAACGAAATGCAGAGCAAGCGGAACGATCACTTCGTACATTTCTTGTGATGCAATTTTTACATGAACACCATCTTGGGAATGAGTTTGACGCGATTATTACTGGTTTTTCTGGAATGGGAATGTTTGTTTCACTAGAGAGATTTCTTGTAGAAGGTTTGGCGAAGTTTGACATGATCAAACGCTCTTCGAAACGAACTGATAAGTGGGTCAAGATGGAGGGGACTGGAAGAATTGTTGCGCAACGTTCTGGCGAAGTGCTTTCTGTAGGTGACCGAGTTGTAGTGCAAATTACTGCAATTGATTTGCCATCTCGGCAAATGGAATTGCGGGTGACAGAAATGCCACATAAAACAATTGATGACCTCGATCCAGATCCCGTATCGATTCAACAAAGCAGAAAAGAAAAAAGCCGAAAGAAAGGTCAAATCCTCAAAGAGGGTAGAAGCAACCATAAAAAATCAAAACATGGTCGCAAAGGCAAGGGGCGTAAACGGCGATAGAAGCCTATCATGGGTTTTAAATATGGAGTTTTGACATGTCTGAAAACAGCAACATCGAATCTGTCCTACACGAATCCCGAACGTTTGAACCACCCGAAAATTTTGATACAAGAATTAGTGGTGCACATATAGGCTCAATGGATGAGTATACAAAAATGTATAAACAGTCTATTGAAGATCCAAACACATTTTGGGCAGCTGTTGCAGATGAACTTGATTGGTTTGAGAGATGGGACACAGTTTTAGATGGCGATTTTCCTGATGCAACGTGGTTCGCTGGTGGGAAAACGAATATATGCCATAATTGCATAGATAGACAAATTGCAATGGGGCACGGTGATGACACGGCGATTATTTGGGAAGGCGAACCATTCGGGGTGGATGGACCGGAAGTTCGAAAATTGTCTTATTACGATTTACATGCAGAAGTTTGTCGATTTGCGAATGCACTAAAAGCAAAAGGTGTAAAGAAAGGCGATGTTGTCACAATTTATATGGGCATGGTTCCTGAGCTTGCAATAGCAACACTCGCGTGCGCTCGAATAGGCGCGCCGCACTCAGTTATTTTTGGCGGTTTTTCTTCGCAAGCAATTGCTGACCGCGTAGAAGACGCAAAAAGTAAAATCGTTATTACCTGTGACGGTTCATGGCGCCGAGGGAAAGTAGTTCCGTTAAAAGACAATGTTGATGCAGCGACAGAACTTACAAGTTTGATTGAAACGGTAGTTGTGCTACAACGTTGCAATAACGATATTGCTTGGACACAGGGTAGAGATGAGTGGTGGCACGATTTGGTTGATTTGCAAGCTGAAGATTGCGAGTGTGAACAAATGGACGCCGAAGACATGCTCTTCTTGTTGTACACAAGTGGATCAACTGGGAAACCGAAGGGCATTATTCACACAACAGGTGGATACATGGTCTACACTTATCTCACAAGCAAGTGGGTATTTAATTTAAAACCAGATTGCGACCAAGTCTATTGGTGCACAGCAGACATTGGATGGATCACTGGGCATAGTTACATCATTTATGGAGTGTTACCAAATCGTGTTCCTACGATTATGTATGAAGGTGCACCGAATTTTCCGGAGGACGATCGTTTCTGGGATATTGTCGAGCGTCACAAGGTGACACAGTTTTATACTGCTCCAACTGCGATTCGCGCTTTTATGAAGTGGGGAGACGAACACCCTCGAAAACACGATTTGAGTACATTGAAGGTACTAGGTACTGTTGGCGAACCAATCAACCCAGAAGCTTGGATGTGGTATCGAGAACTTATTGGCGGAAACAACTGTCCGATTGTTGATACGTGGTGGCAAACTGAAACTGGCGGTCACATGTTGACACCGCTTCCGGGCGCTACGACAACAACGCCCGGGTCGTGCACAAGGCCCTTCTTTGGAATTGATGCTGCAGTTGTAAACGAAGATGGTTCAGATGTAGAACAAAACTCTGGTGGACTTTTGGTTGTTCGAAAGCCATGGCCCTCGACGCTTCGTGGAATTTATAGAGACCGCGAACGTTTCCTTGATACATATTTTGGACGAGTAGATGGAATGTATCTTGCAGGTGACAGCGCACGAATAGACGAGAATGATAATTTTTGGATCATGGGTCGTATAGATGACGTAATTAATGTTTCAGGTCACAGACTTGGCACGATGGAAGTGGAATCAGCACTGGTGAGCCATGAATCTGTTGTTGAAGCTGCAGTAGTTGGTGTTCCCCACGATATCAAAGGTACTGGTATCGCAGCATTTTGCACGCTTGCAGGTGGTGTTGACCCTAGTGAAGAATTGAAAACCGCGCTTCGTGCGCATGTGGGGAACGAAATCGGTGCAATTGCGAAACCAGATTTCTTGAAATTTACTGACTCGCTTCCAAAAACTCGGAGCGGTAAAATCATGCGACGCTTGCTTCGTGATGTTGCTGCGGGAACCGATTCAAATCAAGATGTCACAACGCTTGAAGACTTCACGGTGCTTGTCAAGTTACGCGCCGAGGACTAAGTCAACTGCAGGAATCGCTGTACCGCAAAGTAATTGATCACCGCAGACTACAAGGTCTGCGGCGTTATTATGGATTCGAACGCGTCCAATTGCAACGTTTCTTTTATTTTCCATTGTTCGAGGGTCGAACTGCTTAGATTCTGGCAAAATATGTTCGACAATTGTTTCTTTAGTAGTGATTCGTAAACTTGCAACATGTCCCACGAACACCGGAACGCGAAATGATGTTGCAGCTACTTCACAACCAAACAGTTCGCCCAAGTCATTTTTAATTGCTTGCTCTTCTAGTAAAAAATTTTCGTGTGGAAGCACGTTGTTTACAAGATCACCGCCGAATAATTCTGTTGTATCGTTTTGATCAAGTGCTTGAACACCCCGCCATCCTGCGCCAGAAACAGATTGCATGGTTGTTGCGATAATCGAAGTGATTGTGCACAGTTGATGCAAGGGTGCGAGTGCTTGAGCGATAAGTGAAGCCATGCAGTTGGGCACACGTTTTTTGTTTGCAGTTGTTAGTACTGTTGGTGGAAGTGAAAGCGTTGCGTTTGATATAGAAGAGCTGCAGTCTACAAGTGGACCATCAAAAACACATGTTTCAACTGATGCAGCAATGATGAGAGCATTTGCCTCGCTTGGAATGTCATCATTTCTCTGTAGCGAAATTGTTTCTATGCCACGGGTCTCAAGTTCTTTTATACACAGACGTCCAACGGACCCTCTCGCTCCTAGTACGGCAATTCGCATTTCACCATTCTAATGTTTGTCACCAAGGTGTCCCTGATGAGCACTAGAGGGTAGAATGTTGTCATGGCTGATTACACAACAAAAGATGGTGCAAGAATTGGAGTTCTCATGGGCAGTGCTTCTGACTGGCCAACGATGAAAAAAGCGAGTGAAACTCTCGACAAGTTTGGTATTGCCCACGAGTGCAACGCAATTTCAGCCCATCGAAACCCAGAGAGGCTTCAAAAATACCTCTCAGACGCCGAAAATCGTGGTGTCGAACTCTTCATCTGTGCAGCAGGCGGGGCCGCGCACCTTGCTGGCGTTGTTGCAGCCCATACTGAGATTCCCGTTTTAGGCTGTCCAATGCAGGCATGGTCACTTGATGGGCTCGATTCACTTCTCTCAACCGTTCAAATGCCAAAAGGGATGCCTGTTGCCACCTTTGCAATTGGCAGCGCTGGCGCGATCAATGCAGCGACTTTTGCAGCTCAAATGCTTGCAATGGGTGATTCCGACTTAAAAACAGCCTTTTCTGCTTTCCGAGAAGCACAATCTGCTGCTGTAAATAATTTAGAATAATTCATGATTTTGTTTTGACTTTGGGACGTCCGAGAACCACAATGTTGGTTCTGTGCGCAGCAGGTTTGAGGTGACCAAGAAGGAACGCCGATGCTGCAACGATCGCTCATGTATTGGGCGTGAACAATTCCGATGCAAAATCGTATTGGAGAGATAGGTACATTAGGAGTTTTACCACATGTTTGAGAACAAAATTACAATCACAGCACTTACACTTGGTGTCGTCGCAATTGCAACAACACCAAGTTTAGCAAAACCAAAGCAATTCAATGAAGTCAATGAAGGCTTCAAGGAAGTCGTTTCAACAGCAGATGGATCTACAGCACTGTTTGGCCTTTGGGTTAACAACAAAGAAAATCAAATGCTTCTCGAACTTCCACGAGGTTGGGATCGCAAGAAATTCTTCATCGCCGTCACCCCATCTGCAGGAGTTACATTCTCTGGTTTGCAAGGCAACGAGTCATATGTATATTTACGAAAATATGATGACCGCATCGCGTTCATTGCACCAGAAACTTCTGTTAGATCAACTGGCACAAAAACTTCAAAAGAGTCCGTTGATACTATATTTACAGATACCGTGCTTATCGATATACCAATCGTTGCAACTGGGCCAAATGGGCAACCGGTGATTGATCTTGACTATCTACTTGTCACTAACGCTTCAAAAATTGCTGGTTCAGTTGGTCGTGGCGCAAACAGCAGACTCACAACAATCAAAACAGCAAAGTCATTTCCAAAAAATTTAGAAGTTGCTTTAGAGATGCCAACAAACGGCGGGAACCTTAAGCAAATTCATTATTCAATTAGTGAGGTTCCCGAACGTGGTTCTTACAAGCCACGCAAGGCAGACGAGCGTGTAGGTTTTTTCACAACTAATTTCCGTGACCTCGGTCAACCGCACGAAGAAGATAAATGGATCCATTACATCAATCGTTGGGATCTACAAAAACGCGATGCAAGTTTGTCGCTCAGTCCACCAAAAAAACCAATCGTATTTTATATTGAACACACAGTTCCTGTGAAGTATCGACGTTGGGTTCGTGATGGCGTGTTGTATTGGAACGATGCATTTGAAAAAATTGGCATCGACAGTGCAATAGAAGTTTATTACCAAGATGAAGCGACTGGCGCTCACATGGAAAAAGATCCAGAAGATGTCCGTTATAACTTTCTTCGTTGGTTGAACAACGATATTGCAACTGCAATTGGTCCTTCAAGAGCACACCCAATTACAGGTGAAATTCTTGATGCAGACATTGTGCTTACTGATGGTTGGATTCGAGCATATTGGCGCTGGTATTCACAAATACCAAAAGCCGAGGAAGCAATGGCGACACTTACACCTGCTGATATTCAATGGCTCGAAGATTATCCAGAATGGGATCCACGTATTCGAACGGCAAGTCCAGTCGAACAAGCTAGAATTTTTGCTGAACGAGATCGACGCAAAGTAGCGGGTGAAACAGATCCCGGCAAATCTTTGATCGATCCAATTCTTGCAGGTGATGACAGTCTTGCTGAGATTGCAAACTGGTTGGGCGACGAAGACCATCATTGTTTAGCGGCCTACCAACTTGCAAGCCAAATGGCATTTGCAAGACTCGGAATTGAAGCACTGGACCTGGTTGCAATTGGTCCACCATCTGATACAGGTCGAGCAACTGACGATAAGCTCGACGGTATTCCAGAATGGTTTATTGGTCCACTTATCTCTGGATTAGTTTGCCACGAAGTAGGTCATACACTTGGTCTTCGCCATAACTTTAAAGCCTCTGGTTTATACACAATGGAAGAGATTAACTCTGAAGATGTTCGTGGCAAGAAACCATTTACTGCATCTGTGATGGATTACAACCCAGTAAACTTCAACATGGACACGGGCGATGTGCAAGGTGACTTTGCAATGATCGGCGTCGGTCCCTACGATATATGGGCAATTGAATATGGCTACACACTTGGCAAGGAAGCTGATGTTCTAAAGCGTTCAAATGAACCTGCGCACGCATATTTGACAGATGAAGACACAGGCGGACCTGACCCACTCGCAAAGCGGTATGACTTTAGTAAAGATCCTTTGACATACGCGCAAAACCAAATGCGAATTGTCGAAAAACTTCGTGCAGACTTACTCACCTCTTATGTTGAGGACGGCGACAGTTGGTCAAAGGCGCGTAGAGGTTATGAAACTACACTACGCATGCAATCTGGCTCAGCGGGCATGTTGATCGATTGGATCGGTGGAGCGTTTGTAAATCGAAACAAGAAGGGCGATTTTGGCGACGAAGATATTGCTCCTGTAACAGTTGTTCCAGCAGAACAACAACGCGCCGCACTTAACTTTGTCGTTGAAAACATTTTTGATGAAAATGCTTTTGATCTTTCACCAAATTTACTAGCTCACTTTAATGTTGATAAGTGGTACGGCGGTGGTGGTGATATCGGTGAAGCAACATGGCCCGTGCATGACCGAATTCTTGGTCTTCAAGCTTCGATGCTTTCATCTATTCTCGCACCAAGTCGCCTCGGCATGGTGTATGACAATGAGTATCGTGTTGCTGAGGGTGAAGATGCACTTACAATGGCAGAGATATTTGAAACTCTGATGGAAGCAGTGTATTCAGGAATTGATGAAACCGAAGGTAATTGGACAAACCGAGAACCAATGATTTCGTCAATGCGTCGTAATCTTCAAGCCGAAATGGCAGACCGACTCATTGATCTTTCAACGGGTCGTGTGCGAATGTTCAGACCAGTGCGAACGCTAGCGTTGCACCACACTCGCGCGTTGTATAATCAAATAGAAGAAATTCTTGAAAATAACGCTTCACTTGATGTCTATTCGCAATCACATCTTGAAGACATGCATGGTCGTCTTGGAAAAGCACTTGATATTGTGTACACAATGTAATTTTTATCTCAACACTTTTAAAAAAGGTCGCTCTTTTGAGCGACCTTTTTTATAAAAGTTCTTGTCTACACGAGTTGTCGCGAGGCTCGGAGTACGCAACATTTTTAGGCATTGCAAGATGAAGCACGACCGGATTTGTAAGTTCGACGGTTCCGTCAACTTCATGTGCACCAATTTTCATAGCGTTTCCAACCCAGTCAACATCCATTGTTCCACACGCTCGTCCCTCGTGACGACGCCAACGCGTACCGCGACTTCTTGGATAATGACTTACGCCAACCATCTGCACGTTGACAATTTCACCGCGCAATGATTTTGGAACAGTAATTGGTTGATGCAGAACACCAACATCACCACCACCTACTCGAAAGGCAATGTGCACATCACTTGCACCGTCCACAACAGTAAACGAACGCTGCGCAGGTCGAAGGTGCACAATCACTGAAGCAGGATTTTCATATCTGTTTTGAAAATATATTGATAATTCAGGCCCGTTCTGCGATGTTCGAACAAGTGGAAATAAACAAACTCCGTCTGCTTCAAAGTAATGTGAACCAACGATTTTTCGAAGTCGGTTTGGAAGTTGATCTTCCATGTTAAAGGCGTAGATCAAACACCCTGAAATTGTGAGGGTAAGAGCAAGCGAAATAATTTTTGAGAAACCAAACCCCTCAGCGTCAGACATAGTCCACGCCCAAATTGCCCAAAGCACACTCGCGGATCCAAGGAGTACAAGAACAAAATTACGTTTTTCGTGCATGGCAAACCTCCATATCAAAAGGTCAGCGCTGCTAAGTCTTCACGCAGATGTTGCAGC
The DNA here is from genome assembly GCA_014238125.1 of Phycisphaerales bacterium. Lineage (GTDB taxonomy): Bacteria > Planctomycetota > Phycisphaerae > Phycisphaerales > SM1A02. The sequence goes on along the minus strand of JABABS010000034.1, from coordinate 134,311 downwards.
GCCAAGCCCCCTTGCATCCCCACGAGTGTATTCTACCGGAGTATCTCCACTTATCGTCAAGGACTTTCTTTTCAAATGAATTTTGATTCCCCATCCGAATCCCCAGCAACCTCTGCACAGCAGTGGTTTGATGAGGCTGTTGCTGCAAAAGCGACTCCAAACCCGCTTGCGGTTGCATTGTCGACAGTTGACCATGATGGCAAACCATCTACAAGAATGGTGCTATTGAAGGGTTTTGATGAAAAAGGCGCAGTCTTTTATACGAACTATGCCAGCCCAAAAGCGTTAGATCTTGTAAACAACACACACGCTTCGATGTTATTCCATTGGGATGATTCCCAACGGCAACTGCGAATTCGTGGAACAGTAACGAAAGTGAGCGAAGAGGAATCCGATGCATACTTTGCTACAAGGCAAAAATTAAGCCAAGTGAGCGCGTGGGCAAGTCACCAATCACAACCCCTAAAGAGCAGGGCGGCATTGATGGCAAAAGTCGCTGCATTGATGGCGAAATGGGTTGGGCGCAATGTTCCTCGACCTCAACATTGGGGTGGTTTACGTGTTTCTCTTGACGAAATTGAATTTTGGCAAGGGCACGACGGACGATTACACGATCGCATTCGGTATACATGCGACGAGGGCACTTGGTCGTGGGAACGACTGCAACCGTAAAATAAACTACCTCGTAGGTAGGTTATTCCGCAAGACGGCGAGCTTCGTTAATTAAATCGTCAGGAAGGTCGGATTCAGTCTGGGATTGTGTTTTTTTTACTTTTAGATTTTTTTTCGGCGTGGTTGTTGCTTCAGGTTCAGGGATGCTTACTTTGCTTATTTCTTCTTTAAGATTAGTTATATCTTCGTCGACAAAACCGAACTCTTTTTTCCACTCAGCTGCTTTTTCAGGCGATAAACCAGAGGGCTTGCGAACTATTTTTTTGTCAGGTTTTTGGTGATCGTCAACGATTGCTTTAAGAAATTCAACAGACCCCAATTGCTGCGCACCTTTTGCGCGAATGAACCGAATAATTTCTCGGTCGTTAGTTACAACCACTATGCGGTTCGCGGCTGAGGAAGCAGCAACGCGATCCATGATTTCTTGATCTGCGGATTTAGTTCCACCGGTGTAAATTATTTCAACATTACGAGCAATTCCAGAACCACTACTCCCGGGGGTGCCATCGCAGATAAGAGAAACTCGATCACGGCTCCAGCGACCTTTTGAGAGCAAAGAGGCTAATTCGCCAGCCCCTAATCCAGCTAGATCTGGGGGTAAAACACCCATCTGGTGCAGCACATTCCAAGTGTCTACGAGTAACTCCATAGTGAAGGCAGAATATAGCATATCTAGAATCCTGCAAGTGATTGGAAACAAAAGAGATAGCAATAACCCCTCTCCCCCTTGCAATGGTGCCCAGAATGCATGATAATACGTGGCTCTCAATACTTGATTCAACGGAAGGTTTAGGAATTTATGGCAATACGAATTAAAGCACGGCAAAACGAATCTGCAAGTCAGATGCTACGCCGCTTCAAAAAACTTTGTGAAAAAGAAAATCTGATCAAAGATGTAAAGAAGCGACAGTACTTTGAAAAGCCATCGGAACGCAAACGTCGCGCAAAGAGACGCACAGAATCACGCATACAACGCGAATTGCATCCAGAACTTCAGCGCACACCTCCCAAAGCAGCACGTGGTGGTAGCGGAGGTAGCGGTGGTAGCGGAGGTAGCGGTGGTGGTGGCGGTGGACGAGGACGTTCATAAGCACATGCTGTGCTTACGTCAAATAAAGAATTAGAACATGAACAGTACGCGCCGAGTGCAACGCATCTCGGTGATTTAATTTTTCAGACAATGTGTAATTACTGAAATTACACATGGCAAAATCGAAGTCAAGCCCACGTCGGGCAAACTCAAATTAGGAGACGCTCAACATGAACCTTCTCATGCTTGCTCAAGAAACAACAGCATCAATCCCAGATCTATATTACATCGCTCCAATTGCCGCGATTGTCGCCCTCTGTATGGCATTAGTCTTTAGTAAAGGCGTAATGGCTCAAAGCGAAGGCGAACCAGAAATGGTCAAAATTGCCGAGCACGTTCGTGCAGGTGCTATGGCATATCTCAAGCGCCAATATAAAGTTGTATTTGTCGTCTTTGTTGTTCTCGTTGCCATTCTTGCAGCCCTCGGCTTTGCTGGAATACAACCAGTTTGGTCGGCAGTTGGCGTACCAATTGCAGGCTTATTTTCTGGTTTGTGTGGTTGGTTCGGCATGAAAATGGCGACTAATGCATCCGCACGTACAACGTGGGCTGTAAAACAATCGCTAAATGACGGATTAAAAGTTGCATTCCGCTCAGGTGCGGTTATGGGTCTTATCGTTGTGGGTTTCGCACTTCTCGATGCTTCTGTTTGGTTCTATCTTTGGAACGAAATTATGCCCGGTAAAGAACTCGTTGAAATTACATCAATTATGCTGACATTCGGCATGGGTGCATCTACTCAAGCATTATTCGCACGTGTTGGCGGTGGGGTATATACCAAAGCTGCTGATGTTGGCGCTGACCTTGTTGGTAAGGTCGAAGCGGGTATTCCAGAAGATGATCCGCGAAACCCAGCAACTATTGCAGACAACGTTGGCGACAACGTTGGCGATGTTGCAGGCATGGGTGCCGACCTTTATGAAAGTTATTATGGTTCGATTCTCGCAACGATGGCACTTGGTGCCGCTGCTGCGATGGGCATTAATTTCGCAAGCCCTGAGTTGGCAAGCCAGTTTGGTATGTCTCTCGCAGTTGCTCCAATGGCACTCGCGGGGCTTGGCATATTCTGTTCCCTCGTTGGTGTCTTTGTTGTTCGAGCAAAAGAAAACGCTTCCTTTAGTGAACTCCTCAAAGGACTTCACAAAGGTGTGTATGTTGCATCACTCCTAATAGCGGTTCTTTGTGGAGGCTTGTTCTACTTCTTGTTTAAAGATGTAGATGTGGAAGGATTTGTTTGGTGGGGGCCATGGGCTTCGATCATTACTGGTCTTGCCGCTGGGCTCATTATTGCTTATGCAACTGAGTATTACACTTCCTATGAACATGCCCCAACACAACGAATTGCAAAGCAAACTGAAACTGGTGCTGCAACAGTAATCATCTCCGGCATTGCCGAAGGCATGATTTCAACATGGGCGCCATTGATCGTCATTGTTGTTGCCATTATCGCTGCATTTAATTTTGGTGGCGGTAACGAAAACTTCCTTCTTGGTTTGTATGGTGTAGGTATTGCTGCAGTAGGTATGTTAAGCACGCTTGGCATTACACTCGCAACAGATGCGTATGGTCCGATCGCTGACAACGCTGGGGGCAACGCTGAAATGACTGGGCAACCGCCCATAGTCCGTGAACGAACAGACATGCTCGATTCGCTAGGAAACACAACTGCTGCAACTGGTAAAGGTTTTGCAATCGGCTCCGCCGCATTGACAGCCCTTGCCTTGCTCGCCGCATACGTTTCAGTTGTTCAAACGAGTCTTGATAAGAAAATTATTGAAGATATCGCAATGGTTGAATCAGCGGAAAACTCAATTGCATACTTAGGAAATTCTGAGTTCGTTGTAAACTACGATGGCGAAACATTCGGTGGTTTGATGCTTGCATCCAACGCAACACAACGATCGGTTGAAAATTTGGAATGGTCTGAAGGCGCACTCGCTGCAGACTTCGCTTGGAACAGTGAAGAAAATGCACATCGTGTTGTAGTAAACGATATTAAGTTTGATATTGTCCCATCACACAAAGCAAAAATTAAACAACTCTTGTCATTCTATAACGTCACAATTATGAATCCAAAAGTTCTTGGAGGTATTTTCCTTGGCGTGATGCTAGCTTTTGTATTCTGCGCTCTCACAATGAACGCGGTTGGTCGCGCTGCTTATGAAATGATGAATGAGTGTCGTCGCCAGTTCGGTGTGATGAAGAAAGCGTTCAAGGCAAATGGCATGAGTGATGAAGAAATTTCTGATCCGATGAACTGGCCAAAAGAACAAACAGTTGTAGATGGCGTTGCTTATCCCGACTATGGAAGTTGCGTAGACATCTCCACTGCAAGTGCACAAAGAGAAATGGTTCTACCAGCAATCCTTGCGATTTCTGTTCCTATTATCGCTGGTCTCATCCTTGGAGTTGGCGGCGTGATGGGTCTTCTCGTTGGCGGTTTGACAAGCGGTTTTGCTGTTGCAATCTTCATGGCAAATGCTGGCGGTGCTTGGGATAATGCTAAGAAGTACATTGAATCTGGTAAACATGGCGGTAAGGGTTCAGACGCACACAAAGCAAGTGTTGTTGGCGATACCGTTGGCGATCCATTCAAAGATACATCTGGTCCTGCCTTGAACATTTTGATTAAATTGATTGCAATTGTTTCGGTTGTGTTCGCTGGACTTGTTGTGAACTTTGGTCCAGTTGTTGCAGGCGCTTTAGGGCTGTAAGTGTCACACCAGAAACTAGAAATTCAAACGGCTGCTGCCGCTGCATTTGCAGCGTCAGCAGCTCGTTTACTTGCCGACAGACACTGCGGGGATGTTCTTCTACTAGATGTAACAACGCTCAGTCAAGTGTGTGATTTTGTATTGATCGGGACTGGTACAAGTGATCGCCAAATGAAATCGGTTGCAGATGAACTTGCCGTACTAGGCAAGGAAGCAGGTCTACCTGCATTTAGAAAGAGCGTTGATACTGGCGCAACGTGGATTGTTACAGATTTTGTTACGGTTGTAGCACACCTATTTGAACCGCAGCTCAGGGCATACTATGATCTTGAGGATCTTTGGGTAGATGCACGACGCGTCGAGCTTGAATCTGGTCCAGAGCAACCTCAGTAAGGAGACAATGATGTTGAAACAATGTATAAGCCAAATGACGATCTGGCTATTGGTAATTTCGTGCGCAGCTTTCGCCGGTGATGATCCAAGGCTTTATACAGGTTCAATCGAAGTACCGGGTCTTGGACCACTAGAAATGACACTTGGTGTGAGCGAAACAGATGCAGGAATGTTTGTATTGTTAACCGTTCCAACGCAAGGCGCTGAAAGCGTTCCAATTGAAGCAACATATAATCAAGATGCGAACCTTGTTGCAGAACTTGCACAAGCTGGCCTTGTGTTTCGAGTAAAAGAAAACGACGACTTTACAATGTTGCTCGGTGAAATGAATCAAGGTGGCATGACGTTTCAAATTGCATTTACACGCGTCGATGAAGTGCCCGAACTTGTACGACCGCAGACGCCAAAAGGTCCGTTTCCATATACGACGACTGAAATTAATGCACTCCACCCCGATGGGCATACACTTGCAGGAACACTCACTATTCCAAAGGGTGATGGACCCTTTGCATGTGCTGTGATGATTACGGGTTCTGGCATGCAAGACCGTGATGAAACACTCATGGGGCACAAGCCGTTCTTAGTGATTGCTGATTACTTAACTCGTGAGGGAATTGCTGTGTTGCGATTTGACGATCGAGGCGTTGGTGGTTCAGTTGTTGAAGATATGGACACGCTTAAAAATGTAACTTCTGTTGATTTCGCAACCGATGTTGCCGTGATGGTTGAAGCCGCACGTTGGCAACCAAACATCGATCCATTTCGTGTTGGCGTCATTGGTCATAGTGAAGGTGGCATCGTTGGTCCACTTGTAGCATTGGATGACGAAAAACTAGCATTTGTTGTGATGCTTGCAGGTCCCGGTGTTCCGGGATATGAACTAATGCCGGTACAAGCCGCGATGCTTTTGGAGGCGAGCGGTGCAGATCAAGAAATTATTGACAGCGTTGTGAATGCCTCGATGAACATCTATGAGTTGTATGAGGCAGAAGCAAATGCAGTAGATATTCGAGCTTCAATGCTGGAACTCGTAGACATGCAACTTCAATCACAGGAGCTTACTGTGACGCCAGATGAGTTTAACGAAATTACTGACGGTGGCCTTGAGCAGATGGACTCACCATGGTTCCAGTGGTTCTTGTTTTATGATCCTGCACCAGTACTTGCACAGTTGACGTGCCCAGTCCTAGCGATGAATGGAACGTTGGATACTCAAGTCTCATCTGGACAAAATTTACCAGTTATAGAAGAAGTAATTACAAGTGCGGGTGGGCAAGTGACTGTTGTTGCGTTTGATGGTTTAAACCACTTGTTTCAAAGAGCAACAACTGGCGGCATCGCAGAATATGGTCAAATTGAAACCACCTTTGAGCCAGAAGCACTTGAAGCAATGGGCGAATGGCTTGCTGAGGTTACAGACTATGACTAATAAGAACAAAATTAATGATCTTGTGTTCTTAGGGTTTAACAAGCAAGTGATAGCCCTTGATCGTTATTCTGGAGAAAAAAAGTGGGAATGGAAAGCATCCAAAGGGACAGGCTACACCGCAATTTTAGTTGATGGTGATCGGTTGATAGTTTCAGTTCAAGGATATACCTTTTGTCTTGATCCTTTATCAGGCTCGGAAGTGTGGATGAATGAATTGAAGGGCCACGGGACCGGAATTCCATCTGTTGTTTCAGTCCGAGGAAGTTCAATTGGAAGTGCTGCGGCACAGTGTTTCTCAGATGCAGCAGCAGCAGCGGCTACCACAGGCGCGGCTAGCGCATGAGTTTCGGACTTTCGAGAGGTAGAACCCCTGATGTTGGAGAAGTTGGCCTTGATATGCGAACACTGCCATCGTGTCACGAGGGTCGCATTGATCCCCGTAATTGGTTTGACGACAAATCGAATCCACTCGAAATTGAAATAGGTTCCGGTAAGGGTACATTTCTACTTCAACAATCTGAACTGCAACCAAAAACAAACTTTCTTGGTTTTGAGTGGGCGGCAGAGTTTTACCGATATGGCGCAGATCGTCTGCGACGCAATGGTCGAAAGTGTGTTCGTATGGTGTACGGCGATGCAACCGAGTTTATGAAATATTGGTGTGAAGATCATGTTGCCCAAGTGATTCATTTGTACTTCAGTGATCCGTGGCCAAAGAAACGGCACAACAAACGACGTGTCATTCAAGACGACACGTTGCGCAATTTTCACCGTGTTTTAAAACCAGGAGGCGAACTTCGCATTGTGACAGATCACGATGATTTGTGGACTTGGTGTGATGAGCACATTGACCGCCACCTTGATTTGTTTGAACGAAAATTATTTGATATTGTCGGCTCTGCAAGCGAAGGTGAACTCACTGGTACAAACTTTGAACGAAAATATCGACGCGAAGGTCGACCGTTTCATTCTGTAACATTGGTAAAATATAAAAATGCACCGTAAAGGAATAAACGTCAATAACGTTCAGCCCGAAGATATCCTCTGCGATTATTGTGAACAATCAGCGTGGAGTCTCGGTGAGCCATGTATTGAGGGGCACCAAGGAAGTATTGTTTGTGGGACATGCTTAACATTGGCATTTACAGATATTGTTATCAACGGTCACGGGGATCTCGTAGACTTGAAGTGTAGAATGTGTCTTGAAGTACGGGAACAGACCTCTTGGCGCAGTAAAAACGACCCCGAGGCAACCATTTGTCTTCGATGTATCAAACAATCAGCAACAGCACTTGAGAAGTCTAAACATTGGGAATGGTCGCGACCCACAGGTGGATAACGGGGGTGTATCTTGGGTAGTATGGGATATCGTCTGAGTCTAGCAAATAAATGCCTCGCTATTTTTGGCGCTGTTATCGTTGTAATATTTGTTGTGACGTTAATTATTCCTTGGACAAGAACAGCAGAACTCGTCCATAATTACCAAGAAGAACTCGCTAAGCAACTTGCTGACGAATGGTTGTTGTCACGAGAAGAATTCGGTTCATTAGAAGTTGATGCAGACTCGCTTAAGATACGATTATTTTTTGTAAAAGATATAGAGGACAATGCAAATAGTTTTGAAAGTCGCGCAAAAAAATTATTTGAAACAAGTTTAATAACAGAATTTACTGACGCGCACGACCGCGATCAATACCAATATTTTTTATACGCTCGTGCATTAACTGAATCACAGTGTAGAGCAATCGAGCACTCTGGCATTACCACGTTTGATAGTGGTGTTTCTGTTCCGGAGCTTTCAGACCCAATTGAAGCGATTCTCCTTGTTAGTTTGGATACAACATTTGCAACTCGCCAACGTAGCAACATACATACTTGGTTGGTAGTTGTAGGAATATCTGGATTTTTGTTTTCTCTTCTTGCTTTTCATCTCATACTTACACGGTTGGTATTCTCGCCCGTACGGAAACTGAGGCGAGTTTCAGAACGAGTTCAAGCGGGCGACTTAAGTGCACGATCACAACTAGTAACTGGTGATGAATTTGAAGAGCTTGCAATTGCTTTTAATGAAATGCTCAACCAAATGGAAGCCGACCGAGACAAACTGCACCTACTCAATGAATCTCTCGACTTGAAAGTAGAGGAACTCGCATCAGACAACGTTGGCCTCTTTGAATCAGGACGGCTGAAGAACGAGTTTTTGGCGAATGTAAGTCATGAACTTCGTACTCCACTTAATTCGATTATTGGGTTTGCTGATTTGTTACAAGGGATGGGCCCAGCGACTGAATCAAATGATGAAAAGCGAGTTCGATACATCAATAATATTTTAACAAGCGGTCGTTCACTCCTCGACATGATCAATGAACTTTTAGATATGGCGAAAATTGAAGCAGGTCGGATGGAGGTCAATCTTGAAAAGACGAGCGTGGAAGATTTACTAGAAGGGCTTGTTGGGATTATGCGTCCGCAAGCAAAAATATCAATGCTAGATGTAGATATTCATATTTTGAATAATTTACAACTCATCGAAACAGACCCCGGAAAACTGCAACAAATTCTATATAACTACCTTTCCAACGCGATCAAGTTTAGTTCACAACGGGAGTCAATAGAGATTATTGCTGAGCAGGTCAAACGAAAAGATCATTCGCACGCAGTAAGAATTATGGTTTCCGATCATGGCCCCGGAATTCCAGAAGACATGATCGAGTTGGTCTTCGAAAAATTCAGGCAGGTGGATGCATCGCACACGAAGGAACATCAAGGAACAGGGCTAGGTCTTGCTATTTGTCGTGAACTTGCGGAGTTACTTAGAGCAGAAGTTTGGGTAGAATCAAAAACAGGAGAAGGAGCCACATTCTTTGTTGAAGTTCCTGTCGTTTTTGAACCAGATACACCAGAACCCTTGATGGCATAATGAATTTAACTTTTGAAACAATTTATCTTGGCTTAAAGAGTCTTCGACTGCACGCACTTCGGTCCGTACTAACGAGCCTTGGGATTATTCTTGGTGTTGCGGCGGTGATTGTAATGGTATCGATTGGTGAAGGAAACAAACAGGCAGCTCTGCGAGCGATCGAATCTCTTGGTGCAACAAATATTATTATTCGTTCTCAGCGACCCCCAGAATCACAAGATGTTGGTTCTCAACGAAGATCATTTGTTGCAAAATTTGGCATTACTCGCGCGGATGAACGTCGTCTTCACAAATTTGTTGAAGCGGTGATGATAGTTCCATTAAAAACTGTCGGTTCAGAGATAGCACATGGCGCTCTTCGTACAACGAGTCAAACTTTTGGAACAACTCCAGAACTTCAAAATGCAGCTAATCTTCGAGTTCAAGAAGGGGGAAGATACTTGGTCGAAGAAGATTTACTTCGCAGAGTACCCGTTGCAGTAATTGGTAACGAAATCGCAAATCAATTTTTCCCCCTTGTCGATCCCATTGGTGAAAAACTACGTATAGATACAAGAGTTTTTACAATTGTTGGAGTTCTTGAACCCGTTGGACTTGCTGGTGGTACAGGATCGGCACTTGTTGGCCGCGACCTCAACAAAGATGTTCACATACCAATGACAACTTCGCGCCTTGAATTTGGCGACACAGTTGTACGTAGGCAAGCTGGCTCGTTTAGCGGTGAAGAAATTGAGGTTTCCGAAATTTATATCACCGCTCCATCAACAGATGAAGTGATCCCCATGGCGGAACATATCAGACAAATAATGAGCGTCGACCACCCTGCATTGAAAGACATCGAAGTGATTGTGCCGTGGGAATTGCTTGAAAACGTACGAAGAACAACTGCCACAATGAACATTTTGCTTACTGCGATTGCTGCAATTAGTTTGCTCGTTGGTGGCATTGGCATTATGAATATTATGCTCGCAACAGTTGTAGAACGAACGCGCGAGATCGGTATTCGTAGAGCAGTTGGTGCAACAAGGCGAGACATTGCCGCCCAGTTTCTTGTTGAGACAGGAAGTTTAAGTGCAGTTGGTGGTTTACTTGGTATTGTTTTTGGTGTTGGAATTTCAATAGGTCTTGAATCAATTTTAGAAATACTGTTTAAACTTCCTTGGCTCAGTGGTATTGCTGACATTGGCGCAGGTCTAGAAACACAAGTGACAGGATGGTCGATAATTGTTTCATTCCTTGTTGCTGCTGGAACGGGACTTGTTTTTGGTATTTATCCAGCAATTATTGCAAGCAGGCAGGATCCAATTGTGGCACTTCGTCACGATTAGAGAGAGGAATACACGATGTTTTTAGAACTCGCATTGTGCATATGCACACAAATTACACCTGAAGATTACTTTTCGATTTCTTACGTTTCAAGTTGTTCAATTTCTCCAGATAGCAAATTTGTTTCTTGGACTGAAGGGCGATGGGACGAGGAACTTGATCGGAGGAATTATGATATTTGGATTTCTCAAACCGAAGACGGTGTCCCTCTTCGCCTGACTTTTGATGAAGCAAATGATGGCTCGATGCAGTGGGGAAATACAGATGCTTGGCTTTATTTTTCCTCGAGAAGAGGAAGCAAAGGCGATGACCTTCCACGCAATGGCAAAAAACAAATTTGGAGAGTCAAACCCGACGGCACTCGGTTGATGGCTGTGACGCGTTTAGCTGGCGGTGTTGAAGATTGGAAAATAAGCGCAGATGGTACACTCATGTATTACACGGTTAGTGATGAAACACAAATTGATGACGAATGGAAATCACTTCGTCAAGATCATGATGATATTGAATATGGTCATGGCATTGTTGAATACTCCGAAATTTGGGCGTTAGATCTTATGACTTGGAAACAGAAAAAGTTGTGGGATGAGAACAAAGTGATTGTTGATTTTGCACCTTCGTTTGATGGCAAGAAAATTGCAACGGTGACAACTCCAGACACACGCTTGATTACAAACGAAGGTTGGTCGGATATTGGTGTTTACGATATTGAAACCAAAGAAACCATACTACTTGACGACGCGCTCTGGAGAGAGCACGCACCTTCACCGTATGGCTGGGTGGAATCCCCAGATTGGTCGAGCGATGGTTCGCGACTCCTTTTTGCAGTAGATTTTGATGGTTTTCCTCGCAACATGTACGTTGCAACGTTCGCTGATGCAAGAACAGTGATACACCGAGTCGAACGCAGAGATGAGGTGTCCCTTGGCTCTGCGCCGGTTTGGATTCCAAATTCGCACGACTTGTTGTACATCGCAGAACAGGGGACATCAAGGCCGCTCCTTAAAGTTTCAGACGTTGGCTACTCGCAACAGGGCAAGACAACCGAGCTGATTACAAACAATTTGGTATGTTGGGATTTTAGTGTAGGGAAAGACACCAAACAGATCGCTGCTGTTGTCGGCTCTTCTGTAACACCTTCAAGTGTTGTTCTGGCAAGCGACAGTTCAAATATGGTTACTGTTGTTGCAAATCCAAACACACACATAAATAACTGGGAATTACCAACGATTCAGACTGTGAGTTGGACTGCGAAAGACGGGACGGTGATAGAAGGTGTACTGGAATTACCAAAAGGTTTTACAGTAGGAAAAGATGCTCCACTCCCGATGTACGTTGATTTACATGGCGGTCCAACATCTGCGAGAACGGCGGCACTATCCATTTCGATCTATGGCCGAGGATTGTTTTCATCGGACGGTTGGGCTGTGTTTAGCCCGAACTATCGTGGCTCAACAGGGTATGGTGATAAGTTTCTAACTGATCTTGTTGGACGCGAAAATGATATCGAAGTGCAAGATATTCTAGACGGGGTTGACGAATTGGTTGAGAAAGGTTTTGCCGACCCCGATAAACTTGCAGTTGGAGGTTGGTCTAATGGAGGGTATCTCACAAATTGTTTGATTGCAAAAACTGATCGTTTTAAGGCCGCAAGCAGCGGGGCAGGTGTATTCGACCAAACGATGCAGTGGTCGATTGAAGACACGCCCGGCCACGTTGTTAATTACGCAATGGGTTTACCTTGGGAAGTTCCTGGAGAGTTCCGCCGCATGTCCCCATTATTTGAAGCAGACAAGATTACAACACCAACTATTATCCATGTTGGTGAGGGAGATGCCCGCGTTCCTGCAGAACAATCAAAAGCGCTCTTCCGCGCCTTACACGATTATCTTGATGTACCGACGCACCTTGTAATTTATCCAGACACGGGTCACGGGCTTTCCAAAATGTCTCACCGCAAAGCAAAAATGGAATGGGACAAAGCATGGTTTAACCGCTGGGTGTTGGGCAAATAAACTACCACTTAGGCAGTTTGTTTAAATATTAGGTAGACGAGGGAGACGAACCGAAGTACTACCCCCAGAAAAATTAACGGTGCGGGTTTTCATGTCTTTTGGTCGAAGTGGTGCAAAAGGATAGCCCCCAATTTGTCGGTGCACAAAATCAGGTGCTTTGACAAGTAATGAACCTTTGTAAAAACGAATAGTACAATTACCCCCGTGCACCTTCCATTGTTCTGATTCAACAAAATCAGTAATCGTGCTAATCAGTTTCTCTACCTCTTCATCTTTTGTTAAACGATCTGGGTCTTCCGTAGGCCCGCCAAAATTGACACCACCACCACCGGTTGTTCCCATGATTGGCGCATTGTCAAAATCTCGAATTGTGAATAATAAATTCATTACGTCGTACGTTCGCAATTCCATCGCATTTTCTTGGGTGAAACGTTCCTTGAATCCAATCTCTAACATCGAGTCACGAAGTTGCCATGTAGTAGGCACGGCGCCGTTTAGTTTTTCAATGATTCGCTCTAACACAACAATCGCAGGTTGATTAGTAAGTTTGAGTGAAATTGGCGTATTCTTATCAATGCCATCTTTATCCTTTGAATTCCAAAATATAAACATGTCAATTTTGAGATCGCCCTGAAACTCGTGCAGTACTTCTGAAATGGGTTGTTCAACCCACGAAACCGACAGGTCTGTATACAAAAGCTTTCCGAGTATTTTGGCGTGTGCAAAGTTAGTTGAATCTGACCCAGAAAACAACGCACTACACAAGAGTAGAGGAACAAAAATGAGAGATCTCAATAAAAATTGCATACCTGAGTATACGCCTATTGTCCTTGGGCTACACGATTCAATGTTTGAATTGCCTCTGTAATCCCAATAAGAGCCATCGAAGTTGCTTCTGGCTTCATAGTTGCGTCCCAAACTGATGCACGAACGCCGCCGATGGCTTTTGTTGGATTCGCAAAACGGCTTGCTTTATCCCGAGTTGTCGTGAGTTGTGATGTGTAACGTGCGGCGAGAAGCATTAATTTTAACGCTGCAGCTCGTCTAGATCGAGGAGTAAAAGTTTCGACAGGCAGTAAATATGCAAGCATCGGTAGCATGCGAACGCCTCTGGCATCAGTAACAGATCCAGATTTTGTTTCCAACGCGAATCCACCGAATAGATCGGGAATCGATTCATCAGTTACTTGCGAGGAAAGTGCCACTGTACGGAGTTCTTGGATTGCTGCAACATTGAGAGTTCCTCCAAGACCATCAACGGTAACACTTGCGCCAATGATCCACGGAATAAGTGAAGCCCTGTTTTGCTTCGGTGTTGTTGCAAGCGTGATTTGAATTGTTTTTTCAGCAAGTGGTAGGAGTGCCTCGTCTTGTTCTGAAAGTGTCGCGATTGCTGCAGAGAGAACACCTCGGTCGAACACTTTTTCCGGAACATTTGTTCCAACGACCATTGCTTTTGCAGCTTTGATCACTTCTTTTTTGCAATTGTGAATCATTGAGAGAGCGTTCTTTGAAAGCAACTCGCCGCCGCCGCCCGCTAAGATGACAAACGATTGTTCTGCAACACCAGTGATGGGAGATTCATGTTCGTTTACGATAGCAAGATCATTCATGATTCGAATGTACGCACCAATCGCCTTTTCCTTGTGCGAGTGAATTGGCAAATGCGCATACTTCCACAATGCTTCGGCAGCCATTGCTTGTGAAATAGATGGTGCAAACACAACATCAAGGCGATCAACTTCTGGCAGATATGTACCCGTGATTCCGATTGGATCTTCAAACGGCCAAACCGAGTTTATTACATGAGAAGCAAGTAAATCTGCAACATGCTGCAATCCCGTTTGTTGAAGATGATCGAGCGTAAACAGTTCGTCACCTCTGTACAACATGCTAATCGGTTCGCCGCTTGCATGTTGATATGCAGAAATAAAATCAACTCTGTAGATTGTGATATCTTCACTAGCAGCAAGTTGGTGCGCAATCACCGAAGCGGCTTGAGCACCCACTTTAATGCACATCCCTTCTAAATGGTTAACTGTTTTTCGAAATGGAGACAGTCGCATGTGCGGCGGGAATCGAAAGTCCCAAGTATTTCTTCTCCTTGTTGCAATACCATCAACTCCACGGAGAATTTGTTTCGCTGCTTTGTCAAGATTCTTCGTAGGAATAGGTGTGTATTCTGTTGCAATGCCAACCTCGATTCCAATGGAAGAAAATGCGAAAGCGTGGACGTCTTTTGGAAGTGCTCGAATAATTGGATGCTTTTTTGCTTTGGAAAAAGCAATCTTTGCTGCGTTAGCAAGTAAGGGTACGTTTTCACCAAATGCTTCACCATACCCAAGAAGGTCGCCATTTTTTCGTAATACAACACAAATACCAGAAATATTTTCAGATGTTGTATTGTTTTCCTCCGAAACAGTCATTCCATTATTTACCCACGTTCTCACGGTTTGTAGGGTTATTTCTAGGTCATTAGCGTTGGCAAACTGTGTGTAGAGACATAAAAGAATCGGGATATGCAGCCTGGAAAAGAAAGTTTTGCAATTTTTTTTTGGTTGATTACTTGTCATGGGTGTATTTATGTGCATGGTAATGGGTGTTGGGGGAATGGATTACTTTATTTGAGATTTAAGAGAAGAGGAACGCGCATGCGATGCACAAAGCACGCCATTGAATGGACAGGGCATAGACGAAAAATCGTCTTTCTTACTTTGTTGACATTTTTGGTTTTGTGTTGAGAGCCGCGAGGAAGAAGATACTAGGTCTGTAATGATCTAGTGAGGAGAGAAGAGAAAAGCAGCCCGCCTTTTTAGGCGGGCTGTCTTCATTACGTGAGCAATTAATGTGGTTGTTACAGATCGATTTTATCTGTACCCAATGCACCGTGATCGTCCATACCACCCCGTGATGGGGACTCACCCTTATCGATGTGCTGCATCCAATCTTCTTCGGTGCTGTCATCGTCGCCTTGAGCACGCTTGAGACTAAGCCCAATTTTGCGTTCTTCAAGATCAACTCGGAGAATTTTGACGTCAACTTCCTGATCAGGTTTCACAATTTCTTGTGGACTATCAACTTTTCGATCAGCCAATTCGGAGATGTGAAGGAGACCTTCTAAGCCATCTTCAAGTTCTACGAAGACACCAAAGTTCGTGATTTTCGTGACCTTGCCCTGAACAACCATGCCTGGTTTGTATGCTTGAGGAATTGCTGTTTGCCACGGGTCTTCGTGCATTTGCTTAATACCAAGACTGATGCGTTGTTTTTCTTGGTCAATTTCCAAGACAATGCATTCAGTCATATCACCCTTCTTATATTTTTCATTTGGATGGGCAATTTTTTCAGTCCATGAAATATCGCTGACGTGAAGCAAGCCATCAATGCCTGGTTCAATTTCAACAAAAGCACCGTAATTGGTGAGGTTGCGAACAGCACCGGAAACGATTGTTCCGATCGGATATTTCTCTGCCACGATTTCCCATGGATTACCTTCAACTTGTTTGATACCAAGTGAGATTTCATGCTTTTCTTTATCAATGTCAAGCACGATTACTTCAATTTCATCGTTTGGTTGTACGACTTCGCTTGGATGGTTAATTCGTTTTCTCCATGACATTTCTGAAACATGGACAAGTCCTTCAATACCATCTTCAAGATGCACAAATGCTCCGTAACTGACGAGGTTTACAACTCGACCAGTAACACGGCTTTTGATTGGGAATCGTTCTTCGATATTCTCCCAAGGTGAAGTTTCTTTTTGCTTCAAACCAAGCGCGATCTTTTCGCTGTCGAAGTCGACGCGAAGTACCTTGACTTCGATTTCATCTCCTACTTTGCAAAGTTCGCTTGGATGTTTGATTCGGCCCCAACTCATGTCGGTGACATGGAGAAGCCCATCGATACCGCCAAGATCTATAAATGCGCCAAATTCAGCAACGTTTGTCACGCGACCTACAACGACGTCGTTTTGTTTAATTGTGTTGAGTAATCTTTCCTTGGCTTCACTTCGTTCATTTTCAAGAAGTGATCGACGACTGATCACGATGTTGCGACGAGGTTCATCAATCTTTAGGATTTCAGCGCGAACAATCTTGCCCATGAATTGTGAAACGTCTGCAGGTCTGCGAACATCAATTTGTGATGCAGGCAAGAATGCTGGAACACCAATGTCCACGAGTATGCCACCTTTGATTCGACGAAGTCCAAGGCCTTCGACGATATCGCCTTCTTTGTGAGTTTCGAGAACCTTTTCCCAACCTCGAATGCGATCAGCTTTTCGTTTTGAAAGTTTGACAATGCCGTTTTCGTCTTCAATTTCTTCGAGAACAACTTCAACATCACTGCCAGATTCAAGCGTGTCCCAATCGTCAAATTCACTTTTGTGAACGAGTCCTTCAGATTTCAAGCCAACATCAACGACGGCGTCATCGCCGGCTTTACCAACAATTCGTCCTTTTAAAATGTTTCCGGGTTTGTACGCTTGCACGTCTGTGAGATTCATCGCATCGAGATCACCGCCAGCGGCTTCAGCACCGAGTGCTGCGAGAATAAGAGCGTCTGCCTCAGCCATATCGATACCGAGGTCTGCTATGAGATTGTGGTCTACCATGTGTGATGCGGTCATTTTCATCTTGGCTGCGTGGCCGCAAAACGCAGTTGCTTGGAGTGAGGCGCAAATCTTGTTCAAGCAACATGCTTGAAAGCACAAGTAGCGGGTGTTCACTTTGCCCATGAAAACACAGGCGAGCCGCAGATTGTACTCTGCTTGAAGCCCTTTTTCTAGACCTTATATGTCAGATTTATAAGGAGATGTGCGAGAAAGTAGCAAAAAACCAATTCCGCCGATGCTTGAAATCGCTGCACCAATGAAAAACACGCTTCCGCCTGTTGTTTCGCCCATTCTATAGAGCATGGTGTAGAGCCCCATTCCAAGGGCGGGCGCGAGAAGCCCCCGTATTCCGGTAAGGGTTACATGCAAACCCATGTAACGGCCAGATTGTTCAACAGGTGCAAAATCTTGATGTCCAAGATTCCACGCAAGGACGCCGCCCCCAAAACCAACACCACGGATTGCCGCGGCGATCCATAGACCAACTGTGCTCCCTATAAAAATACTGAAGCCAAAACAAATTGCAGAGAGGACAAAGACCCAACTATGCACAGCACGAAATGGTATGACATGGACGTGATTAAGTAATTTTGACCACATGGGAATACTCAGCGGCATAAGGATGATTGGAATTGTGGAAACTATGAGTATTTCACCAAGGTAATTAAAGGAAAATTGGTCGGCAAGTACAATAATGAGTGGAGCGGTAAGCATGAGATTGCCAAGTCCAAAAACAAATTGACACGACATGTATTTCGAAAAGGCTTTATCTTCTTTTAGAAGCGCAATGGTTTTCCACGGAGCCATCGTTGCAAATTCTGGTTGTGCTCGTTCTTTTTCAAGTATTTTCGTGTGCCCTGTGACTTGCATTTTGGAGTAAATCCATGCGCCAATGATTCCAAAACTAGCAGCGATTGGGTAGATCCAGCGAAATGCTTCTTCGTTCTGATCCATCATTTCGCCGATTCCAAGTCCCACGCTCGCAAGAATAATTGCCTGAACGGTTGCGATTCGACCTGCAACATCAGCACGGTTGACACGGGGATAATTGGCTTGCCAAACTGTCGAGCGAAGGGTGACTACTCCAGCCCAGCAAATACGTGTGCCAATTACGCAAACAAGAAGCAAAATCAATCCAAGTGGAGTGCGTGGAACCAAAGAAACTGCTGCAATCATGACTACTACTGCAATTTTGAGTATTATTAAAAAACGAATTTTATTTTTACCGTGGCTGATTCCTGCCCACATAAAACTTGAGATGTTTGCGAACCCTTGAGCTGCTGCAAGCGCGGCGACTGACCAGTCGAGCATAGTTTCGTCTACTTCGCCGCTGAATAATCGTTTTGTTAATACACCAACAACACCACCTTCGATAGCACCCATCATCATCGGAAGAAATGCCCAAGCGAGAAGTTCTCGCTTGTAATGCGTTCTACTTTCTGGAGGCATTGCAGGCAATTGA
The DNA here is from genome assembly GCA_014238125.1 of Phycisphaerales bacterium. GTDB lineage: Bacteria > Planctomycetota > Phycisphaerae > Phycisphaerales > SM1A02. The sequence goes on along the minus strand of JABABS010000034.1, from coordinate 115,678 downwards.
AAAAATTTAAGAAGCGGCATTTTTTTTACCACCTCCTAAAGGCGTGCACCTGAGATGAGTGAACAAAATTATGGAGAGTTGCCAGTTGTGTTGACAACAGGTAGTGGCGAGAGCCGACTTGGACGGTTTGTGTACCAGACACGTCCGAGATCATCTTCAAACATGCGATTGTTTTGGTTGTCCACCATTGCAAGATCAACATCAACTTCCATGAATGTTTGCGAAAGCGTGGACATTTCTGGTGTGACATTGTGAAGCCCAACGCGGTTGTCAGTGCATCCTGCAAGGAGGAGAAAGGTTGCGATGATGCATGTGTATCGAAGAATTTGGTTCATTGTGTGGATCTCTCTATGCAAGTAGTAAAACGAGTTGCACAGTGTCCCACGTCAAGAGTTCGGTGTCAACAAGTCAGTGACTGAATTCAGCGAGGCCTTTTAGTAGGCAACGACCTTTTAGTACCCGCTACACATTTGGATTAAATAATGGTAAGGTTCCATGAGTGCTAGCAAGTTGCCTACTTGCGCTCGATCCTGTCAAACCCTCTGGGATCGTACCAGCCGCCTCGAAGGCCATGCCTCTTATATGTGGAAGGTCGGGAATGATGGCTCACGAGCCCACCTCACGGTACTGGGTTCGAGCACAGACGGCAATTTGTTGGCATTTTTTAACTACCTCGTAGGTCATTAATAGCGCCGTATGGTCTGAATAACTACTATTTACATAAACGTAATAATTTTCCTCGGAGGCGATCTCTCGCAATAAAACTACCTGCGAGATAGTTTCGGCTTGCCACTGCAATTTTTCCACCAGAGGCTATGCTTCATTACAAAAAACTGGATCCAAATGCTCGAAAGCAATTTGGATCCAGTGGTGTGGGGTAGTAATTTGTGCTCTTTTAACTCCAGACAACCTCGCCTGTTATGTCAACAGCTTGGTATGTAAGCGAGCCAGCGATTGCGATATCTACGGAAAAAGTTCGAGCAATAACAGGCGTATTGCCCGCAATAATTCGTGCTAGTTCAATAATCTCACCATCTTGAGTAGTCCCTTGGATGATAAATTCTTCGCCATTTTTGAGATCGATTGCGAAAATGTATCCAATGCCAGTGTATTCGTTGATTGCAACTCGGATATACCCAGTTGTATTACCATCTGTGCGTTCAAGGCCAACCGCTGGGGCTGAAGGGTTGCGAATAAATTCACCGAATTCAGCACCAACAAGGTCCTCTATTGTTTGTTGAGCATCAGCATTGAGTGCAAATTTTGTAATGTCATTGGCACGATCGACTGCGTTAATTGCAAACGCTGCAAGTACAACCGAAACGCCAAATAGAACCATAGCAACAGCCCGCCAAGCAGATGTTCCGATCGATTTTTGATAGTTGCGGGAAGCACCAGCGCGAGCTCCAATAAGTGCAAGGGGTGCAAGTCGATTTGCTTCGTCATCCGCTGCTTTTGCGACAGCATCAAGTACACGTTTTCGAAGCGTTGCATCTGGAAGGTCATTCGGAAGAAGTGACTCGTCGAGTGCGAGTTTCTCTTGAATTTTTTGGATTTCTTCTTGTAGTGCAACAGGTGCATCAAGAAATGCGGAATTGAATAAATCTGATTCGATCGAGTCAAGTAACCCGTGAGCATCAAGTACAGCTAGTTCAAGAAGTTGTTTTTTGTCTGGTTGTTCGTAGGTAGTCATAATCTTCACATCGTTCTGTTGTTGCCTTTCTAATGAAAAGCGCTTGTTTCCTTATCTCCTCGCTCCCGGAGACGGAGCAGCCCGCGACTCAAAGCTGATTTGACGGTTCCAAGCGGGGCGTCTAGTTGTCGGCTCACCTCACGAAGCGTGAATCCTTGAAAATACGCTCTCTCAATGACCGTTCGTTGTAACTCAGGAAGTGAGTGCAACTGTTGTAACAGCATCTGATTGCGTTCTTCTAACCATATCTTCGATGCAGGAGGCCCATCGGTTGCGATTTCTCCGTGATGTTCTCCAAGTTCTTGCTGTTTTGGCCGCACAGTCTTCTTTCTGATTCGATCGATAAGGTGGCGTCTGGTAATAAGCATTACCCAAGTTACTAATTTAGCCTTCCTCGGGTCAAATCGGTCTGCTGTCTTCCAGAGTCGTACAAAAATTTCTTGCACAGCATCTTCAGATTCAGCCGTATTTGTTAAAAACTGCCTTGATAGCTTAAAAACGAGGGGTCCAAACCGATCATACAACTCAGCCACAGCCTCCTCTTCACCAAGAGCGACACGGCGCATTAGTCGATAATCAGGTTCATTTGTAGGCAATTGCCACCTCCACAAATATTATATTCGTAATTGGAACAAAAGTGTACCGATTACAAATATGAACAAAACCCGAACATGCAGCAAACTTTTTTGTGTGACCAATAAAAATAGGGCAGAAATTGCAGAAAATTATCGAAATTCATGTTTTTTATTGTAGACTTCTTGTTGAGAAGTTCTGTATTTTTAGAGCAAAAAGAAAATCATGCGTACAAACCGCACAATTTACCCAATCGAATCCCCTGCAAACTGCAAGTTTCATAACAATGCAGGTTTCAGTTTGCTTGAATTGTTGGTTGTTTTAAGCATTACATCTTTACTTACTGGACTACTCATGCCAACACTTTCAACTGCACGAGAAAGCGCACGTCGAGTCGCATGTGGTTCGCACCAAAGAGAAATTGGGCATGCAATTTCAATGTACGCCGGCGATCACCGCCAGCGTATTCCAGTTGCTACTGTGCTCGACCAACAGAACCCAGATCCAACAGAGTTGTCGCTTGCTCGCAAAGCATACGAATCTAATTCACTACTCCCAAGCGCATCATTTGATCGATCAACAGTTCCTCGTCCGTTAAACGATGACAACTGGGACGCACTTGGCCGTTTAAAGAAGTGGCACTACTGTGATTCGGCAGACTGTTTTTATTGCCCAAGTCATGAAGGCGATCACCAACTTTCCAATCTTTCAGATGAATGGAACGAAGGTACACGTACAACAAACGATGCGCTTTATACAAATTATCAATACGTTGGTCATAAGGACTGGCGAACTGGTCAACGTCGGAGACTGCTTGAAGGTTCAAGATTAGTTCTTGCAACTGACAGCATGCGTACTCGTGGAGATTTTAGTCACGGTACTGGAATGAACTTGCTACTTGGTGATGGTTCAGTGAAGTGGAAAGACGATGTTCGCATTCGTCATCAACTTCCATTTGTTCCACTTCAATCAGGAGCCCGTGATTTGGACGTGATTTACGAAATCTTCGGCATCAAGTTCTAATAATTGAATACAGTGTCTGCCAAATTCGGGATCTATTAACTCGTATTTAATTGGGTGCAAGTTATCATTCAATAACATATGATCGATGTGGAAAAGAGGAAATGCTCTGTGATATGAGTATGACCAGCCAACACCAGCCTCATCCCAAGCATCGACCAGTTCTGGAAACAAACTTTGCAACGCGTTACTGTTTCTCGTTAAATTAAAATCCCCAACAACTAAATCCGGCGTAGGTGCATCTGCTTGATTTAATAATCTTTTTGCTCTTTGAACAGTGTCACTTCGAGATTCTTTGAAGTTTATTGGCAAGTCAACTGCGTACATGACCAACTCCCTCCCGAGTTGCTCGGTTGTATCAAGTCTGAACAAAGAAATATAAATGCCTGCAGATGCAACGAGCACTTTTACTTCAATTGGTCGGAGTGTTGTAAGTAACGTGAAGGGTCCACTGATCAAGCGTTTCTGTTTACTACCAAGCCACTCAATTATTGCCGGCTCACCCCTCACATGCCACCCATGTGTTAAGAGCGTGATATCAGCATCTAGCTGAACAATAATATTTGCAGATAATGTTGCAACTTCCTTTTTCGCATGACTCATTGTCCATGCAACAACGCTAAGATCGCCATTGGGTTTTTGTGAAGCGAGTAAGCGGTTCTCTACGAAAAGAAACCAGGTGGTAAAAACAAAACAAGTAGAACCCAAGACGATGGTTTTTTGTTTGTCACGCAAGAGCCCCAATAAAAGTGTTGAAAGAAAAAGCAGTACGAGTATTGCAAAGGTTGGAATCCATGACAACCACTGACTCCATAACCAACGGTCAGAAATAAATTGTCCTAAGAGCCAAACTATTACAGCGATTACTGTACACTTAAAAATTAGAGTAGAGAAACGCTTCATTGTTTTATGGAGTAAATGGGAAAACAATCGGTGCGATTGTTGTTGCAACGAAGGCCACAAGCAGCGTAAGTGGTAGACCAAGTCTTGGGAAATCTATAAACTTATACCCGCCCGGGCCATAGACCATCAGGTTTGTCGGATACATCACAGGTGTTAAGAAATTGCACCCCGCAGCTGCCATCATTGTAAACACGAATGGGTATGGACTGACACCAAGACCCTCTGCGGCACCGATGACTATTGGGAACATAATGACTGCTGCACCAAAGTTTGTCATGAGTTGCGCTGCAATGCTTGTGAGTATGAAGACAGCAAAGAGCGTTCCATAATTTCCAACATTCAAACTATGTGTAAAATCTAGGAGTGCGGTGCTTGCGGTGATAGCAAGTCCGCTTTGATCGACTGCTTGCCCAATTCCCATTGCAGCCCCTATGACAATGAGAACTTGGATATTGATTGCCCGTCTTGCAGCTGGTCCGTTGATGCAACCTGTGAAAATCATGAGAAGTCCACAAAACCAAACAGCGGCGATCAGATTAATACCAAAATATGTGCTTGATGTAAGCATGGTGATGAGAAGCCCAAGAACTGCAAGTGATATCCAAGCCTTGTTGTGCAAAGGGAACCTAGAGTTATCAACTTGTGAGACGAGATAAAAATCTTGACTGTATCGCCAAGTACGCAAGAAACTATTGTCTGATTCAATGAGAAGCGTGTCTCCGATCTCAAGAACAATGTCACCAATTTTTTCTTTGATTGGCCTGCCTCTTCTGTGGATAGACAAGATGACACCGTTGTAAGTTGATCTAAATTGCGAATCTTTTACTCGTTGACCAACGAGTGAGGAACTTCCAGCAATGACAGCTTCAACCATCGTTCTAGTAATGATTCGTCCGTCAATGTTTTTGAGCTCTTTTGCTGCGGGAACAAGTCCGCGGATTTTACGTAGGTCTACAACGGATTCAACATCACCTACAAAAAGAAGTTTGTCACTTTCGAACAAAATCATTTCTGGTGTTACGGCATGGATAATTTGATCGTCTCGAACAATCGCGCTGAGGTACAACCCATCAAGACCACGGAGCTCTGCTTGTTCAATCGATTTTCCGATGATCGGCGAATCTTTCTCAATTTGCATTTTAATTTCGTAGATACGATGGTCATTTTTTGATTCGATGGCTGGCGTTCGATTTGGAAGTAACCATTTTGTGGTGAGCACAATGAAACCCATGCCAAGAATTGCAACGGGTATACCGATCCACGCAGTGCCCCAAAAAGCAAGTACGCCAGACGGGGGGCCGATGTTTAATTCAACAACCCATGTTGGGGGTTCATTCCACCACCTAATAAACAACATCATGATAATGAGATTCGAACCAGTACCGATCATTGAACCTTGACCGCCAAAAATGGCTGAAAAACTGAGTGGAATAAATAACTTAGAAGGTGGTATATGAAGTCGTTTTGCCCAGTCACTGACCATTGGCAAGTACATTGCAACGATTGGCGTCGTGTTCATAAATGCAGACATTGCTGCAACTGGAATCATCATTCGTAATTGAGCAGTGACAAGTCCAGATGGTCTTCCAAGAATTTTTCGACCAACCATTTCAATTCCGCCTGTTTCTTGCAGCGCAGCGGCGATAACAAAAAGAGCCGCAATCATCAAGATTGGTTGACTTGCGAATCCGGAAGTTGCTTCTTCCCAACCAACCACGCCCGTCAACATAAGGACAACGAGTCCCCCAGACATGATTAAATCAGGACCAATTCGCTTTTTTAAGGTCAACGCTACAACAATTGCAGCAATCGTTCCAAGAGTGATCCAAGCTTCCAGCGTCATGATGAAATCATTATGCGATTGCTAGTTCGCTAATTGCCTCGATAATTTGTTGATGAAGACCATCGGTTGCACAGATCACACCTCTGTTTTGCTCAAGTCGACTTCCATGCGTAAAATCAAGTGGGTTTCCGGCAACATCACTTACAATTGCACCTGCTTCAGTCGCGATGCACACGCCAGCTGCGTGGTCCCAAATTTTCTCTACGTATGTTTTACTTGTGGGAAGACGGAGGTATCCATCAGCTTGACCACGAGCAACTAGTGCATATTTACATTGACTGTCGAGTCTTGCAGGTTCGCCGCGTGTACCAATTAATTCAATGATACGTTCACTATCGCCTCTTGCGGAATGACCTTTTTCAGCCGATTCGCAAAAACGTAGCGGGCGATTAGAGTCGTACTGTTGTGCCATGATTCTCATTGGTGAAGCGCTCGGATCGCATCCAGCAAATTCCCACGATCCAGCGCCAGATGAGGCTGCATATACAACGCCTGTGTCGTCTTGTTTGTTCAGTGGAAATGCTTGATTCGAAGATAGATTTGGGCATCCCATGACTCCGGCAACAACTTCGCCATTTTCGATGCGTCCTAAGGCGATTGCGTAGTGTTGCCCACGCAGAAAACCTTTTGTTCCGTCGATAGGGTCGAGCGCCCAATACCCATCACTGCAGCCGTCATGATCGCAATGATCAATTGCATCGAGCATTTCCTCTTCTGTGACAGATGGTCGCCACGCACGAACAGTTTCGAACACAGCTCGCCGGATTTGGGCTTGATCTTCGCTGCGGAGTGCTTTTGCATCTTCCTCTCCGACAATAAGGCAATCGGAGGCACCGAGAGAATCGGACAAACTCAGAGAAATGATGGCTTGAACAGCATAGTCTGCAACTGTTACTGGGCTTCTATCATCCTTGGTGATTTGCCTGAGCCTCTCAAGATTAGACTGAACAGTTTTTGAAACGGAGCAAACTGTGCAAACAGCTTCTAAGGCTGCAGGTATAAGGCTGTGTTGGGTCTTGAATGTACTCATATCCGACTCTCAATCGACCAAAAACCTGTTTTATGACCATAAATCGATGCTCCGTGCAAGCCCCTGAGAGATGGACAAAGGAGCGATATTGTGGTGTAAAAAACAAAAACCCCCACGCAACTTGCTGCGAGGGGGTTTTAAAAAATCAGGTGTGGAGTTATGCAGAAAACGTTGCTCTAAACTCTTTGATTACTTTGGCAAAATCATCCTCAAGCCCTTTGAAAGAACCAGCCTCGACAAGTTTGTCGCGTGTTCCTTTCTCGGTTGTCTTCATGTACTCAAGTAAGCCTTCTTCGAATGCATGGATTTGGTTAAGTGGAAGATCATCAACAAAGCCCTTAGCTGCGGCATAAATCGAAATTGATTGATCGATTGCGTCGAATGGTGTGTATTGACCCTGCTTGAGTAATTCAACGAGACGAGCACCACGGTCGAGTTGTTGCTGGCTTGCAGCATCAAGTTCAGTACCGAGTTGTGCAAACGCTTCAAGTTCACGGAATGCTGCAAGATCTAACCGAAGCGAACCAGCAACTTCTTTCATCGCCTTAATTTGAGCGTTACCGCCTACCCGGCTCACGGAAATACCCACGTTGATCGCTGGGCGAATACCCGAAGCAAACAATTCTGGTTGAAGATAAATTTGACCGTCTGTAATTGAAATTACATTAGTTGGGATGTACGCGGAAACGTCACCCTCTTGTGTTTCGATAATTGGAAGAGCAGTCAAACTGCCGCCACCATTTGCGTCAGAAAGTTTCGTTGCACGTTCAAGCAATCGACTGTGGAGGTAGAACACGTCACCTGGGTATGCTTCGCGGCCCGGAGGACGACGGAGCAATAGTGAAAGTTGGCGATACGCGTTCGCTTGTTTTGAAAGGTCGTCGTACACACAAAGCGCGTGCTTTGGAGTTTTGCCTTCTTTGCCTTGCCACATGAAGTATTCGCCCATCGCACAACCTGCATAAGGAGCGATGTACTGCAAAGGTGCAGAAGTTGAAGAACCAGCAACAACAACAATGGTGTATTCCATTGCGCCATACTCTTTGAGTGTTTCAATAACACCCGCAACAGTTGAGTCCTTCTGACCAACAGCAACATAAATACAAACGACTGCTTCGTCTGTGCCCCAATATTTCTTTTGATTGATTATTGCATCGATGCCAACAGCAGTTTTTCCTGTTTTTCTGTCACCAATAATCAATTCACGTTGCCCACGACCAATTGGAATCATAGAATCCACAGCCTTGATTCCAGTTTGCATTGGTTCTACAACCGGTTGGCGTGCAGCAATGCCCGGGGCGACAATGTCAAGTTTAGAACTGCTTGAAGCATTGATTTGAGGACCACCATCAAGTGGATTGCCAAGCGGGTCAACAACACGACCAAGAAGTTCAGGACCAGTTGGCACTTCCAAAAGGCGACCAGTTGTTTTTACTGTATTGCCTTCTCCAACTGCTAGATATTCACCGTAGATGATTGCACCCACAGTGTCTTCTTCAAGGTTCATCGCCTGGCCCATAATTGGACCTTTTGATGTTTCGAACTCAACAAGCTCACCAGCCATGCAGTTGGAAAGCCCATAAATTCGTGCGATTCCGTCACCAACTTCGACAACTCGGCCGACTTCTGAGATTTCAAGTTCACTAGAGAACTGTTCAATTTCTTGTTTGATGACTGAGGTAATTTCGTCTGTTTTAATCTTCACGGTATTTCTCGATCTTTTCGAGTCTCATAAAAGGGTTTTAGTTATCCATGAACGCTTCGTAGCGTTCCCGTACGGCGGCGCCGCCGTTGTTTTTTAATTCTTCGCCTAGGTTTCGCAAGCGAGTTTGCAGTGAACCGTCAATGAGTTGATCACCAATACGTAGTTTGATGCCACCAAGCAAGCCCGCATCAACATAGGGATGTATCACAGGCTCTTTGCCAAGAGCAGCGTGAATTTTTTCTTTGATAGTTGCAAGTGAATCGGTATCTATTGCAACAGGAGTAATTACATCAACTTCAACACGACCAAATTCCTCTTGTACGAGTTGGTCAAAGGCAGTTTCGATTGATTCGAGTCGATCGAGGCGCCCTTTATTGTTGAGTACTAATAGGAATCTCAATGTGAGATCAGTGATGCTGTTTGTAAAAATTGCAGAAAGCGTCTTGCCCCGAGCAGTGACATCAACAACAGGGGAAGAGAGAAACAAATTGATTTTTTTGTCTTCACGTGCCAATTCACAGATTTGTTCAAGTTCATCAGCAATTTCCACGAGTTTGTCGCTGCCACCAGCATCCATCGCCAGTTCAAAAAGACTTTTGGCGTAGACTTTGGCTAGTGCGTCGGCGTTTACTCTCACTTGGACGACCTCGTTAATTTAGCAAGTGATTCGTCAATAAGAGCTTGTTGGTCCGCTGCTGCAACTTCTCGACCAAGTACTTTGCTCGCAATTGCAACAGCGAGCGAACTTGCTTCTGCATGAAGTTCACCGATTGCCGCTTTTTTCGCCGCTTCGATTTCATTCGATGCTGCTTTTTTCAGTTCAGTAAGTTCACGTGTGTTATTAGCACGGAGTTCTTCTGCAGCAGCTTTCGCATCGTTGCGAGCTTTGGCGATCATTTCGCCTGCCTCAGTTCGAGCAGAGAGCAATTCTTGTTCGTATTCTTCAAGAGCAGATTTCGCTCGTTGACTTGCTTCTTCAGCGGCTTCAAGGTCATCACGCAGTTTTTGGTCACGATCATCAAGACCTTTGAGTAGATGCGGCCAAACGAACTTCATCGCAAGCAATAAAAAGATCACAAAAACAACAATCGATGTTCCTAGTGTTAATAGGTTGATGTCAAAGGGTGAATCTGATGCTATGAAGGGGTTCATCATTGTTGGTCCTTACACGTTGTAGGGTATTGTGGGAGACAGCAGAAAACCTGTCCGTGTTCCCGCAACAACCTTAGATGATGGCAAGAAGTCCAATAACAACAGCAAAAAGTGCAACACCTTCAACGAGTGCAGCGGTAATAATCATGTTGGTACCGATTGTGCCAGCCATTTCAGGTTGACGAGCAATCGCTTCAACAGCGCTACCACCAATACGACCAATACCAACACCAGCACCAAGGGCGCCTAGGCCAGCAGCGAGACCGCCACCAATTCCTTTAAGACCACTTGCACCAATCTTTGCAAGCGTTTCAGCTGCATCACTTGTACCGTGAGCAGCGTCTTGAGCAGCGGCGAGATCAACATCAAACGTCATGAGGCCTAGTGAGGCCAGAGCAGTGAAAGCAACAAGCTTTTTCATAATTTCATCCAGTTTTTCATGCAGTTGCCGTGGGTGCAGCTGCTATCAAGAAAAGAAGTACAAGACCCATTCCCACGATGGGTCAATCAATTAGTGTGTCACGGTCTCCAAAGCGTGGTTTTCGTGCTCATCACCATGGTGCGACATTTGCCCAATGAAAACAGTTGTGAGGAACATGAAAATGAACGCCTGTAGAAAAGCGACAAAAAGTTCTAAGAAACTAATAATGACAGCGGCGATTGTTGAAACAACTCCGATTGATCCAGTAATGAACCAACTTGATGTTGCTTCAAATGCCATCATGCCAAACATCGTGAGGACTGCGAGCATCGTGTGTCCACCAACCATGTTTGCGAATAAACGAATTGCCAACGCGGCAGGTTTAATAAACATACCCATAAATTCAATTGGGAGCATGATTGGTAAAAGGTACAGTGGGGCACCACCAGTTAAGTGATGTGCCCATCCACCTACACCCAGTGATTTGAACGCGTGAACTTGAATAACGAAGAATGAAACAATAGCAAGACCGATTGTTATATTGATGTTACTCGTTGCAGTTCCGCCAAATAAGATCCAATCGGTTTCACGTTGCATTGCAAGTTTGCCGAAAACTACTTGAATGTCTGCAAATGGGACCATGCCAAGCAAGTTGCATGTCAATATGAAGTAAAAGACAGATAACAGGTATGGCAGAAAACGATTCGTATCTTTTCCAAGAACTGGTTTGATGACACTGTCACGCATGTAGAGAGTGATGACTTCAATCAGTTGTGGAATACGACCCTTTGTAAGGTATCGATCTGTTCCTAAACTTTCATCGCCAACTGAAATTCGCCTCGCTGAATACCGCAAAATAATCAATGTTACGATAGCGGCAATGAAGAGCGATGCCATATGAATCGTAAAACCCGACTCGACTCCAGAGACAGGCTTGTCAAGAATATGATGAATCGGGTTGTTGCTGGCAATAAATGGGAACATGTGTTGTTGGGAAACTTTTTACAGAGTTTGTGAACTACATTTTGTCAACATAGAAGAGATTGTTTTGGTCTCGGCAATAAGCAGAAAAATGGAGGTCAAAAGGAACGAAAACAGTAAAGATCGAAGCTCAAACTGAGCCACGTAGTATAGCAAAGTAGATGCCACAAGTGCTGCAAGAAATCGTATAAAAGACGTGGCTGACCAGAGGCTAGCCAATGACGCGACGGGACGTTTTTTATTGGGCGAAAAGAGTACCAGAATGATGAGAGAAACGACCAACAAGAGCAATGATTCTGCAGCCCCAACTGCAGCGATTTGACCACCGAATCCACCTATAAATGAACCAGCAATCCAGAGAGCGGCTGCGAGTGTGGTAGCGGTGCATTGAGCGGTGGCTATATTGCGAAAAGAGAGTGATATTTCTGGGTTATTCATTGTTAATTATTCTTGATTGCTTTGAGCGCATCTCGGATGAAATCGACCATGCCCACAATTATCCCTAATACGGCACCCGTGACAATGAACACTCGCTCGTGTTCTGTTTGACCAAAGACCCATGAAAGGCCCCAGCCGATGAGGCCGCCTGCGATGATCATCGAGACAAAGGTGAATCCCATCGCAGAAAGTTTCCAGACTCGACTTGATTGCGTTTGAGGCATTTGGAGATTGTACTTGACTCGCGGTCAACTTGACAGCAGGTTACTATAATGGCTGCTCTATGGTGCAACGCGAAAATTACATTGTTGATGTCACGCCTAGATCGATGAGATCGTCGGACTATTTCTTCGTTCCCGCGGTATTACGCGGGCTTGGGACAACGTTCCGCCACTGTTTAGGTAATGTTGGACGCGATGGTGCGAACAAAAAGAATATTTGGGTTGTGCAATATCCCGAACAAAAGCGTGACGAACGAGATGTTCTTGAGGGCGGGCAAGAACGCTCGACCTTCCGAGGTGTACACCGTTTGAATCGTGATGAGCAAGGCCGCGAGCGATGTGTCGCTTGTTTTATGTGTTCAACAGCTTGTCCCGCAAACTGCATCACAATCGTGGCTGAACCAGCACCATGGGATGATCGCGAAAAACGACCACTCGTTTTTGAGATAGATGAATTGAAATGTATATTTTGTGGCATGTGCGAGGAAGATTGCCCGTGCGATGCGATTGAATTAACACCAAGGTATGAAGTTGTAGGTACGAGTCGAAAAGAAATGATTTTTGACAAAGAAAAACTTCTTGAAATCTACGACATCACAATCAACGACAAGCCGATGTAAATTACACATCTGCCCATCCATCTACAAGTTATACTAATAGACCAATTCCGAACGTAACGATAGATCCGAGGAATAAAAAAATTGCCCAAGTGAACCGTCTTGCAGTTTTTCTCGAAAATGTTCCTTGTACTGCTGACCATTCTAATGCTGTTTCATTGCCGCACTCGGGGCATTTTTTTGATTTTTGATTTGAAAATGAAAGGTCGTATCCGCACACGCAGTGCCACGCCTCCTCTTCTTTGAATGGAAATTGCAACCAAGCTGAAATCATTAAAAAAACACTCGAAACAAAAAACCAATATTCAATCTGAACGTACCGAATTCCTACGAATCGTAAGAGATTTTTTGGTCGAATGTGAAATATGTATTCTAGTAAAAGCGGACAAGCAATGATGAGAATTGCTCCACCCACAAAGCATCTTGAGATTATTTTTTTATTCACGCCGATCGCCAGAATCGCGGCGTGAGTAAGACGAGGACTGCGAACACTTCGAGCCGTCCAATCGCCATGAGCATGCACAACAACAGTTTAGATGCATCACTAAACCATTCGTAATTTTGCGTTGCACCAACTTTTGCCAACCCCGGACCGACTGTGCAAATTGTTGCGATGGAAGCAGTCGCAGCAGTTGTAAAATCACATTCTGGGTTGCCAGATTCAAGGATCATCAACGCCCCAGCGCCAGCAGTAAAAAGAACAACAACTCCAAGAACATACGAGATGGTTGCGAGTTTGAGCTCTGGGTCGATTGCTGCTTTTCCAACCTTCAATGGTCGCACAACACTCGGTCTGAATGCCCGTTCAAGCTCGCCAAACATGACCTTCAGTGCGATCCATATTCTTATAACCTTGATTCCGCCGGCGGTGGACCCGGCGCATCCGCCGATGAACATCATCATCACGATCACCGCCTTGGCGGTGAATGGCCACGTGTCGTAGTCGGCGATGGTGAACCCGGTATTCGTCTGGATTGAAACCGCCGTGAACACGCCCTGAGTAATTGTGTTGCCGATTGACGAACTTTCAGTAGAACCAGTGGTGGAGGTCAAAGCTTGGCCGCTTCCCAGAAGCGAGAAGACTACAATTGCTGACCCCGCAGTGAGTAGGAACATGTAGAACCTAAATTCGGTATCGGACCATATGACCCGTAGCCTTCCTCGGATAGCAGCGTAGTACAATCCAAAATTTGCGCCAGCAAGAACCATAAACACGATCGTGATGATATCAATCCATCGAGAGTTATAATGCCCCAAGCTTGCGTTTTGCGTACTGAAACCACCTGTTGCAAGTGTTGTAAATGAATGGCATGTTGCATCAAACCAGTTCATGCCAGCGATACGATAGGTAACGATTTCAATAATCGTCATGCCAACATAAATCATCCATAGGATGCGAGCTGTCTCACGAATATGTGGTCGAACACCTTCGGGGTCTGGGCCTGGGGCTTCAACGCGGAATAATTTTTTGGCGCCGACGCCAAGGCTAGGTAACACGGCAACAAACAAAACAACAATGCCAAGCCCGCCAAGCCACTGTATTAGAGATCGCCATAACAGTAACGGTTCGGGTAGCGTTGCAATGTCAGTCAAAATTGTAGCGCCAGTTGTTGTCAACCCACTCATTGCTTCAAAGAAACAATTAATCACAGATTGAAAAGGGTGATCCTTTTCCGCAGCCATCCTCGCCCAGAGCAAGAACGGTGCAGCGGAAACAATAGCGCCAACAAACCAACTTGATGAAACAAGTAAAAGTGCTTCACGCCTTCCCATCGAACCCGTTCCCTGTTCATTTTTTGGTTTCTTCCCAACAATGAGAAACAAACCAGCAATAACAGCACCAAATGCTGCTGATAATAGAATTGGTAAGTGTGTGGAATGGGGTTTGTCTTCTATCAATTCAAACTCAATAGCAGCCCAACCCCAAATGAGCAACAACAAACCGCTGAGCACAAGAACGAGCAAACCAAGTTGTCTGAGAATGAGGCGGTAATTCATACCTTTACTTCACTGCAAAAAGCTTGCGAAGTTCCTCTTCAAATCCTTGTCGCACTACTGTGAACACGACATCGTTTTCATGTAACACTTCACTTGCTGTGGGCACAACACCAGTGTGTTCATCATGCTCAATAACTACGATCATGCAGTCGGGCATGAGTTCTAACGCAGAGAGTGGTTTATTGATAACTTCTGCACCACGTCCTACACGGATGCGATAAATTGATAAAGCACCTCCAGCAAGTTCAGCGATACACGACAAACGTTGTCGATTGAATCGCTTTTCAATTTCTCGAATGGCGAGATCTTGCGGATTAAAGGTCTTGGTGATGCCCATTGCTTCAACGAATGGGCCGTAATCAGTTCGCTTGACCACCGGATATGTTTGGTTCACACCTAAGCTTGCTGCCCACGCGCAACTCAGAATATTGTGTTCGTCCTTGGTGAGCGCAACAAACGCATCGGCGTGTTCAATGTGTTCATCGGTAAAGACATTTGGATCCGTTGGGTCAGACTGTAATACAGTAACCCACTCTAATTTGGTCGCCAATTCTTCTGCTCGAACGCGGTCAGTTTCGAAGAGCCGGATGGTAAATCCACGGTTTTTCAATGCTCTACATAACCAAACTGCGATTGCAGATCCACCCATGATGACAACGTTTCTGCGACCCGCATCTTTTGAACGGAACAATCTTCGCGCTTCATGAAATACATCTGAGTTTGCAACAAGTAAGACTTGATCGCCCTCATCAACAGTACTAACTCCACTGGGCAAATATGTGTCATCACCGCGCGTAATCGCTGCAAGTCTTGCGCCGGTTGGAAGTTCGACATCTGCAAGTCGGCGGCCCAGCCCAGCTGCGCCTCGGCTTGCCTCAAAAAGTTGTACTTCAATTGTGTGTCCTGCGAGTTGTTCGACTGTAATAGCAGCAGGGTTTCGCAATCTTGAAGCGATCGCTTGGGCAGTTGTAAATGCTGGGCAAATTAAACTATCAATTGAAAAGATCTGAGAATAATCAAGTGTTTCTCGGTCTAAATAAGTACTGTGCGTGACTGTTGCAAATGCTCGGTCGGCGCCCAAGTATGAAGCAGCAGATGCGCAGAGCAAGTTCACTTCATCAACATCAGTTGTTGCGATCACAGCGTCTGCATCTTCAGCGCCAGCTTGTTTTAACACACTTGCAGACGCAGGTTTCCCTTGGAGCGTTGCAATGTCGAGTGCTTCGCCGAGGACTTCAAGCGCAGCAAGATCGGTATCAACGACTGTAACGTTGTAACCTTTTGATGCAAAAATTTCTGCTGCGTGTGCGCCAGTTTCCGTGGCGCCGCAAATGATCATATTCATAGCGGTATTCCTGATATCGACCATCGGGTCGGGGCGGGGATAATACCTGCGAATTGCAAGCAATCCAAGTAAAACTATTGATAAACATCGTTTAAAGGATGTTTAGGTGGTTTTTTATTTCATTTTTTTGTCGCGACTCGCTAATTACAGGAAAATAGTCTCGCTTTGGATTTTTGAGATATTGAGAAATAATGCAAGAACTTTATTTAGTTTAGAAAAAAGGTCTTGACGAAGTGGAACTTTCTCACCATACTGAAATTGAGAGTTTGGTATTGCACGGACATGTTAGTCGTCAGCCGCTGCCGAATCTTGAGAGAGAAGCAAGGGAGCCTTGCAGAATAAGAAGTAGAGATGAGTAACCAGCAATTGGTATATCTCTTCAAAAGATAGAGACAATTTGCAGTGGAATTACAAATCGTTTCACAGATAATTAAATCAAAGAAAGTAGAGGTCTCGAGCATGACCACCTTAAAGACGGCAACAACAAAAAAAGATTTAATCGACAGAATTGCAGATGAAACAAGGTTTAAAAGAAACGATGTTCGTTTGATTGTTCAAACTTTTTTGGATGATGTCATCAAAGAGTTGAGTGTTGGTCACCGTTTGGAATTTCGGAACTTTGGTGTTTTTGAATTGAATGAGCGGGCACCAAGAATGGCACAGAACCCGAAAACTCTCGAACGGGTTCCTGTACCAGCAAGACGTACAGTGAAATTCAAACCAGGTAAAATCATGAAAGCAGCTGTGGACTTTCCTCGCAATTCAAATGAAATGCCAGTTGTCGAGACCCTCGTTCAAACAACGCCAGAAATTGTTTCGGTCTAAGACAGTTGTTTCTTTTGTGGGGATGATCGGATTCACAACCGATGTGCTTAATATGTGGATGATCTGTCGTTTACGTCCACACAACGATAACTCAAAGTAAGGTGCTCAAGGATGGGCGATCAATATAAAACTAAAGAGACTCATGCCCCAAGGGCAAAGACTGAAGCGATTGGTCAATTGCTTGATGGTAGGCAACCAAATGCTGTCGAAGCGGAAGCGAGTTTGCTTGGATCTATTCTCATCGATCCATCTGTTCTGAACGATGTGCAATTGGTGATTAGTGGGGCAAACGATTTTTTCAATAAAGCGAACGGTCTGATTTACGATGTCATGGTGGAGTTGTACAACAGGTATTCCACGGTTGATCTTGTTCAATTACAACAACTTGCTGCTGATCGCAATATTCTTGAGGCTGTGGGTGGTGTTGAATACCTTCTTGAGGTCGCAAACGCAGTACCAAGTGCTGCAAGTGCGACGCATTATGCTCGTCTCGTCAAGGAAAAGTCGGTTATTCGGCAACTCATTGCAGCAGCGGGGAGTATTTTGCAAGACGCATATTCGATGCCCGATGAACCGCAGGAGGTTCTCAATTCCGCCGAAAGCCGTATCTTTAGTATTGCTCAACAATCGGAGCAACGGCATGCTGAATCACTTGAGCAATTGCTCAATGAAGCAATTGAACAAATTGAAAAGAATGATGGTCGCGTTATTACGGGTGTTGCAACGGGCTACACCGATCTTGACGAGATCACTAGTGGTTTGCAGCCCGGTGAAATGATCATCGTGGCTGCTCGTCCTTCGATGGGTAAGACCGCACTTGCATTGAACATCGCAGAAAATATGGTGATGGCAGGGACACCTGTTGGTATGTTTAGTTTGGAAATGAGCCGGCAACAATTGGTACAACGGCTACTTAGTTCACGGGCAGCCGTTTCGGGCCACAAACTTCGTAGAAACATGTTGAGTGAAAGTGACATGCAGGCGATTATTCGCGCATGTGATGAACTGATGCAATCACCTCTCTATATTGACGACACCCCCGGACTTTCAATTATGCAATTGCGGGCGAAGGCACGGCGATTGAAACAGTCGCACGATATTGGTGCTGTCATTATTGACTACATGCAGTTGATGACGAGTGGAAAACGTGCGGAATCAAGACAACAAGAAGTCAGTGAAATAAGTCGTGGCATCAAGGCGCTTGCGCGGGAATTGAATGTTCCTGTGATTTGTTTGAGTCAGTTGAATCGGGCTGCGGAGCAACGAGAAGGGCACCGTCCAAGAATGAGTGACCTTCGCGAATCTGGTTCGATTGAACAAGACGCAGACGTAGTTACGATTTTACATCGCGAGTCGTATTACCACATGAATGACCCTGACTGGATGGCGGAGAATGAAGACAAGCATTCGCTTGCAGAATTAATTATTGCAAAACAACGAAATGGCCCAACAGCGACAATTAGATTGACTTGGGAAGCAAGTTGTACTCATTTTTACGATTGGTCTGATGCAACACCGCCCGGAGGTGATGGTAGTTTTGCTGCGGTTGTCCCCCAAGGTTCTTCTAAAGACCCATTTGCGGGCTATGATTTTAGTGACTTGACGATTTAACGATCTAACTCATAGATTTCCAGATCGTAATGCCCGCGAGGAACGTGAGGTAAAATCCAACCAATACATACCCCTCTTTTCTTGTTAGATCTTTGTCATCTTTCATCATCTTTGATGCTACAAAAGTGATGCACAGCATGACAACGAGATAGACCCAAGGTTCGTACCCTGCTGGGATTGGTATAGGGTTGACTAACATGGTGATTGGTAAAACAAATAGCATGTTAAAGAAGTTGGATCCAATTACATTTCCAACAGCCATATTTGACTCACCCTTTTTCGCAGCGACAATAGTAGTTACTAATTCTGGAAGGCTAGTAGCAATAGCAACTATCGTAGCTCCAATAAAAATTTCACTTAATCCAAAACTTCTTCCAGCTGCGACCGAACTAATTTCAGCCATTTTCCCACCGACGCCTAAAAAGACGAGTCCCACGATGAGTAAACAGATGGAAGCTTTCGTTGAGGATTTTACATCGGGGATATCAGTCAACTCTTTCGATGGAAAAACCATCTTGATGATGAAGTAAGCGAACATCAACAGAAGTAGAAGTGCGCATGGCCAAGATAAACCAAGAAGTGGATTTTCTTGACCAAAGAAGAAAGCAATCACTGTAAGGAGTGAGACGATTGCAGTAAAACTTTTTAAACCCTTGTGTTCAGCAGTGATGTACTCTTTGGGCAATTTTAGTGAACCGTCTTTTAATAATTTCTGTCCATAAATGATTGCACCAACTCCAAGAACTAAACTGAGGTTCGCAATATTAGAACCAAAAATATTTCCAAGGCTCATCTCTCCATGGCCATTGATTGAGGCAAGAACATTGAAGGCAAGTTCAGGTGCACTTGTGCTAAAAGCAATGATGGTCAATCCAACGACCATCGTGTTTATTTTGAATTTTTTTGCGACCCCAACTCCTCCATCAACGAGCAAGTTACCTCCAACGACAAGGAGTCCCATTCCGAGGACGAATAAGGTAGACCAACCATACCAATGTTGGGCAAAATCGTTAATTTGTGTCATAATTTGCATTGGAATGGCGAATTGTAGAGATGTTGATGGAGATGGGTACACTCAAATAGTCAGCAATCTGCTAAGTTCTCATTCGTTTACCCGAAAGTCGTTTCTTATATTATGGCAAATTCACTCGAAAAACAAGAACTCCGTGATACGCTTGCTGCAGCCGCAACAGGCGATGAGAGTGCATGGAGAAAAATTATCGATGCGTATTCATACCGAGTTTTTGCACTGCTTAAGTCAAAATGTGGCGATGAGGAATTATCTGAAGAGATTACTCAGTCGACGTTTTGCACTGTTGCTGCGAAGCTTGCTGATTACACTGAATCAGGAAAATTCGTCTCTTGGCTCTTTCAAATCGCCGTTAATCGGCTTCGAGACGAGATGCGACGGCGAAAAAGACATGCCGTTCCCATGGAAAATGAGATGATCGGCGTGCTTGCAAGTGGAGTTAAAGATCCAGATCTTGGTGAAGCTGACGAAACCCAGTTGCAAATAGCACGCCTCAGGGAGGCCATCAGGCAGCTCTCAAGTGCAGACCAAGACATCATCCATATGCGGCACTCCGCTGGGCTGAGTTACAAACAAATCGCCGATATCCTGGAAGAGCCTCTGGGCACGGTTTTAGCTCGTCAGCACAGAGCATTGGCAAAACTGAGAACATTTATGGAATATGCAGGCAATGAAGAAAATGATGCAGTTAGAGGGCAATCGACCTCCTAGGTGAGGCGTTATCCAAATACGCGATATGAATAACGAGAACCCACAATTCGACGCACAAGAGCAAAAAATGGAAGTTGTTCTATCCAAGGCGCTTTCTGGTGTAGATGCTCCAGAAGGGCTTGCAGACCGCGTCATGACAGCTTCGTTTCCGAAGCTTGACCATCTTGAATTGCTTGAAGAAGCAACTCGCGTGGATACACCGGCAGGACTTGCTGATTGTGTGATGGTTGCATCAGTATCGATGTTGGGCTCACCAGAATTTCAAAACGCACTTTCTAGCGTGTCAAAAGTAAAAACTCCTTTGGGGCTTGAAGACCGGGTTATGGCTGCCTCCCTTCTCAAACTAAAAGGCGAATCGCCTGTTATTGGTCGAATTGGTTTTACAGTCAAGATGCAACGTCTTGCACTCGCAGCGTGTGTTGTCTTTGCTGTCCTCGTTGCAATTCAAATGGAAAATTCGACCCCTCGCGTAGTAACAACAGTAACAAACACCGCAATGCAAGAAAGCCATTTATTAAGTCCCGAAGAAGAAGGCTACTTGCTTGATGATTTAAACTTAGGTGATTATGCGTACATTGCAAACGCGCGTGAACTTAGCTTTGCAGAGGTGTCATTTGAACTAAACGGACTTCGCGAAGATGTAGAGTTGTGGCAATACGGTTTACTAACCGAGTAATGGAATAATGCAAATGCAACATATAATCGTACTTGGCATATCAATGATCGTCACCATGTTTTCATTGGGTTTTGTTGCCCCGGAGCAAGGGTGTGTAGAAACTTCGTGTTATGCACCACTTTGTTTAATGCAGCCAATGCCGCGAGAAATGGGTGGACGAAAAGCTCGCCCAGATCATCAAGGCATGGATCCAAAGATACGTGGTTCACGTGGCGACAGAGAAATGTTGGATGAAATACCGCTGCGGACGGTTGAACGTATTATGGAAGTAGCAAAAGAAATAGATCCAGAACTCGCTGAACAACTTGGAACGATGTGCCAAGATGATCCAGAGGCATTTAAAAAAATAGTTCGCCGTCAAGGTCGTAGGCTTGCGTCGCTTGTTCATATGCGCGAATCGGATCCTGATCTTTTTGAAGTGAAATTGAATGAGTTGAAACTTGATGCAGAAATTTCTCAAGTGTCAAAATCAATTCGTGAACTTGGCATTGGCGAAGAAGTTTCACAAGCTCAGATAGCAACGCTCCGAGGTTTGGTTCGTGCAAAAACTGCGCTGAACATTCGTGTTCAAAAATTAAGCATAAATCGACTCGAGCGACATTTGGAAGCGCTTAGAGAACGGCTTGCAGACACAAGCGAACGATTTGATGAAGTTGTTGAGCAACACCTTGCAGAAATTCTCGGCGACACGAACATAAAATAAAAAACTACCTCGTTGTCGTTTCCGCTAAGAAGCGTAGCCATGCGTGAATTTCGATAATAAGAGAGTGTCGAGTATGATGTAAATATGCTTAATAAGTGGATCGCAGGACACAGATATCCATGCTTAATCGGTGCGTGTTTGCTTTTGAGCATGATTGGTGGGCTGGCTTGGTCTTTAAACGACAACGGTTCTGGCAGACGCTTTGAGCGTACGAACGTCGTCTCTGCACTACAACCACCAAGTTGGGCAACGCAAATGGACAACGCACAGTTTTCGATGTTCGGAACAGATCAACTAGGCAGAGACTTATTTTCAAGATGTATTGTCGGTGGTACGATTAGTGTTGCAGTAGGTATTGCAGCAGCAACCATTGCGGTTGTACTCGGCACTTTGTGGGGAGCTATTGCTGGATTTCGTGGCGGAAAAACAGATGCGTTCATGATGCGAGTAGTCGATGTCCTGTATGGACTTCCAGCAATAATGCTCGTGGTGCTCATTACTGTTGCAGTGAGTGGTTTGGTTGAGCAGGGGACGATAACCTCTCCGCCACTTCGAGAATTGATTAATGTTGTTGCACTACTTGTAGCCATCGGTGCAGTGAGTTGGCTGACAGTGTCACGAGTCATTCGGGGACAGGTATTAAGTTTACGCTCACGACCATTCATTAACGCAGCAAAGACAATTGGAGTCGGACGCATCCGTTTGTTTATACATCATATTTTGCCTTCAATTCTTGGAACAATTATTGTGTACGCAACACTTACTGTTCCAACGGCAATTCTTTCAGAAGCGTTTTTAAGTTTTCTTGGGATTGGAATTCGAGAGCCACTTCCGAGTTGGGGAAATCTTGCTGCAGATGGATTGAGTCAACTTAATACTGTGAATTCGCGTTGGTGGTTGTTGCTTTGGCCCTGTTTAATGATTGCCATGACGCTCGTTGTGATTAATTATGCTGGCCAACATTTGCGATTTAAAGTCGATCCAAAACATGCTTGAAGTAAAAAAACTTCAGATTACATTTGGAAAACATGTTGCTGTGCATGAAATCGATTTTTTAATTAAGCGCGGCGAATCACTTGCAATCGTAGGAGAATCTGGAAGCGGGAAAAGCGTAAGCGCTCTCTCAATCCTCGGGCTTCTCCCAAAGAATGCAACTGTTGAGGGCGAAATTTTATTTGAAGGGCAAAATGTTTGCAAGATGAATAACTCGCAGTTGCAAAAACTACGGGGCAAAAAAATAGCGATGGTTTTTCAAGAACCAATGACTTCGTTAAATCCAGTGTTCTCAATTGGAGAGCAAATCATGGAAACAATCTTAGCGCACGAATCAATATCCCGTAGTGGGGCAAAGTGTCGAACACTTTTGGCACTCGAAGAAGTTGGCATCCCTACATCTCGATTCAAGTCGTTTCCCCACGAATTCTCTGGCGGAATGCGACAACGTGTGGTGATTGCAATCGCACTCGCGTGTACACCAGACGTTTTGATCGTTGATGAACCAACCACAGCCCTTGATGCATCGACTTCGTTGCAGATAATTGATTTACTCAAACGTCTTCAGCAAGATAGGGGCATGGCGATCATATTTATTACGCACGATCTTTGCCTTGTTCCCTCAATAGCAGATCAGATATGTGTGATGCGATCAGGAAAAATTGTCGAGCACGGCGAAACTTCGAACGTTCTCAATATGCCCACACACACATATACAAAAGCTCTTATTGCTTGTGTGCCATCGATTTACACAAAACGTAAGCGATTGCCAACGATTTTATAGAAATAGAGTCCGAGAACATGAAAGACATTTGTTTCGTATGAGTTGTATAGGTGTACAGGTTTTCTCCTGCATGTGGAAACTCTGGCATTGGGCTGCGAAACAAACCTCCCCCTAATCCCAGAGTGTCAACAGCAGGAAGACCTAGTTTAAGAACGTCAGGATGACACTAAATAGGCTGGAGTGCCAAACCATGGTTAGATTAGAACAAAGAACATTAGATCAACTTGTTGAAACTTTTCAAAACAAACAAACCACACAAACGCGGCAACTCGTGTGGAGTGAACTTGCTTCTATGGATACCCTCTATTTTGTACAGTGCGGAAGTCGAAACGCATCGGTTCCATGGGTTGTTTTTGAAGAAGATGAACCATTGGCAATGGTATTTACTGATCGCGACAGAGCACTTTCAGCAGCACAAGCAATAGTTGAAGATGATTCCGAATTGCGAGTGGTTGGGTTGCCGACAAACGCCGCGTCGATGTACATAGCTGCCCTCGCCGCTCAAGGCGTTACAACAGTGTGTTTTAATCACGGACCAAAACGATTCGATGCTCCCGTTGATGAAGTTTTTATGACATTGAGTGCAATGACAAGATGAACTGATTGCACCTTGTCTACCAGTTATGGTTTTAACTCTCGCCCAGTTTCAATATCTGTCACACTCCAATTGAATTGTCTTGCAAGCCGAACAATTGGAAACCATGCAATTTCTTCTTCAACGATATGCAACAACATTTGTTGTACATCGCCTTCAGTTGGAGGTAGTTCAATACGAATTCCGGGGCCCCACAATAGGTCATCACCCTCTTTTTCTGGCATCGTGTTATAACTTGCCAAAGACGAGAGGATATATTCTCGAGTACCAAGCGATTTGCGTTCTGTAGAATCTTCCTCCATCCTTGCTTGAATGACAAAGTGTTTACTCATGAATCTTCTTTCTTCTCAAGTAGGGAGCATACGGTATCAATGAGTCGATCGAGCCCGACTGGCTTAATCAGATACGCTTGAACACCGAGTGCTGTTGCATACGCCATGTGCCGTTTTCCCTCGTTGGCTGTGACCATGACAACGATGGGCGGTTCTGGAAGCGCTTGGATTTCTTCAAGAACTAAAAAGCCGGACCGCTTGGGCAACATCATGTCGAGAATCACTGCGTCTGGAGACCCGCTCGTACACTCAGAGACCGCCTCCGTCCCATCCTCTGCTGTAAGTGTCTTTGCACCCTCGGCTCGCATTGCAAGCTCCATAGACGCAAGAATATCCTCGTCGTCGTCAACAATCAAAATTGTGAATCCATCAAGGCGTGCCATAACTGCACATCCTATCACCCAATGAGGGCTTGAAGTTCCTGATCTTTGAGCCAGGGGAGGGATTCAAGTTGTCTACGAAGACGATTTGGCATTGGCGACCCTTCTAGTTCAAATTGGGGTCGACTTTTCCACCTACGATGTAACCAGAGATACTGCTCTGGAGCGTTTCGCACCATTGTTTCGATTGCCTTGTTGTACCTTGCTGTAATGTAATAGAGTGGATCGGGTTGCTCCTGCCAATCATGTGGTTCAATGTAATCAGTCATTGAAATTTCATATTTAAATTGACCATCTATTCGTTTCGCATGCACGCACGCAACAGGTACTTCGTATCGCATTGCAAGTAATCCAATTGACTTGTACGTTGAGGCTAGCTTTCCGAAGAAAGGAACGTACATGCCTCGGCCCCCAGCATTTTGATCTGCGATAAAACCGACGCTTCCTCCATCGGAAATGACGTCTTGTAAAATGGGGACTGATCCCCACTTAGTAATAATTTGGAGGCCATGTTTTTCACGAATTCCGAGAACCCAATCATTGATCAGTGGATTGTCTAGAGGTCTCGCAACGGCTGCAATTGAATGTCCAAGCACAGAAAGAGAGTATCCAAGTAATTCCCAATTTCCACAGTGCCCCGTAATAAAAATAACAGGTTTATTGTTGACTAACCGCTCTGTTATTTTTTCGACTCCAGAATATTGAATGTACTTTTGCCACGATGAGGGGGTGATCAGCGAGGGCATTTGAATTGCTTCAGCAACAAAAAGTTGAAACATGTGCTGCATGGAAGCTTGCGCAGTGGCTTTTACTTTGTCATGATCCCACTCAGGGAAACTACGAGCAATATTATTGATTGCACCCTCACGTCGACGTTTGACAAAGTTGTAATAACAATCACCAACGAGTGAAGCAGTTCGCATGTTGAATCCCATTGGCGAACACCCGATGACCGATGCAATTGCTCGCAAAGGAATATATTGAGACCAGTTCAGAAGTGCGGATTGATTCCGTGCCACGCGATAACTCGATTCGCCAACGAATGTGTTGGCAGCAAAACCTCAAGGTTTTACTTGGTTGGTTGTCCTGTAAGAACATCAAGACGGTTTGAATTTAGAATTGGAATTTTTACATCCTGTGCCTGTTCAAGAAGTGAACTGTAGTTAGAAAATGCTTGTTGTTTGCGTGCATAATCATCAATCATGGTATCACCCGCATTTCTTGGAAGTGGTCGTGGCTCTAAGGGTTGGATTCCAAGCACGAGGAAGTCAAGGTCGCCCGGCAAGATCTCTTGGTTCTTTACAACAATGCCACCCCACATCGTAATTCTGTCTTTAATAAACGAGTTGTTGTGTTCGGGCACTCCGTCGCCGTTGGCATCAAACAAACCATGAACCATAAACTTGTATTGGTAGTGTGGGTCGTAGACTGCATTGACAATAATATTATCGCGAACGATTGGGCGTCCAGGAGTTGATCTTGTGACTTTTGCAGTTGAGGTTGTTTCACCAACTTTAATAATCTCAATACTTGCTTTTCCGCGAGGTAATTCGCCATCTTCATTCACGCGGAGTTGAGACGGGTCATTATAAATTTCAAACGACATGCCAAGCACGATGTGGTCTTGAGAACCAAGATCTATAAAAACCCTGTCAACTCCAACGGCATCAAGTACCGTTCCATCTACGAGCATCGCGGGATCAATAGAAGACATTCTGCTTGCATTGATTTGTTCACGGAGATCTGCAGCGTCGTTTGCAAACACTGTTTTTTCTATGATTAATCGATCTCGTTCATTTTCTAATTGTTGGATCAAAGAAGTTTTACCGCCCAAAAGACGGTCGTCTCGTTTTACTCGGCTTGCAAAGTGTTCATCCATGTTTTGCGCAAGAACTTCAGATTCATTTTGGATGTCCAGCCATTGTGATTTATTTGCTTCTAGTGCTTGCGTTGTTGCCGCGCCAGAATCGCTTAATATTTGTTCAAGGGACGCAATTTGATCTCGAGCTGCATTAAGTTCTGAAACTCTTGCGTCTAACTCTTGTTGTCGTTCTTGTAATTGCCGATTTAATCGATCGTGTGCGAGAAAAAGCGAACCACCGTTTCCTAGCGAACTGCTAAAGTGTGTTCTGACAGACTCTGTTGATGTATCAGGTGCGCCTGACACAATGACCTTAAGTGTTTCGAGATCTGAATTCAAGTATTCAGCAACTGAAACTCGATCAGATTTTGCAGAAGCAAGAATCTGTTGAAACGAGTCAAGGTTTTGTTCTTCAGAAGTAATAAATGCGTGAAGATCTAACTTTGCCTTCTCAGTTGCTTCTGTTTGATCTACTTTGCCAGTGTAGAACACGATGCTAAGCACCAACAGAAAGACGGTGGTGAGGACGAATACAACAAGTGATACTATGACACCAGTTCCGGCGCCGCTTCGAATAGCCATATCGGGCTACCTCCAATTGCGTGTTTTTCAACGCGTACT
Organism: Phycisphaerales bacterium; assembly: GCA_014238125.1. GTDB lineage: Bacteria > Planctomycetota > Phycisphaerae > Phycisphaerales > SM1A02. The sequence goes on along the minus strand of JABABS010000034.1, from coordinate 88,616 downwards.
TACAAATTTCCACAGAGCCGAGAGCCGACCCTAATCAATGGTTGAACAGTGTCTTATTAGTATGCCTCTACGTCAAGTTCTATTTACCTAAGATCCCGTTTTATCATAGATTAGTGGGGGTTAATAGGTATTTTTAGCCACTTTGGTTTGGTATAATCTCAAAGTTGGGCATCGAATGCCAATAATCAGTAATCTTCCCTATCCCCATCGAAAGGCAAATCATGACCGTTCAACCAAATGAAGTCCACAAATTATTGAGTCGCTACCAACTTGCTGATGGTTATGACATGGTCGTAGATCTTGATAAATCAAAAGGTGTGTGGATACACGACTCTGCAAAAGGCGAAGATTTTTTAGATGCCTTCACATGTTTTGCATCTTGGCCTCTTGGTTTTAATCATCCGGAGTTGATGGAAGACGAATTCAGTAATGCTATTCTGAAAGTCTCACGAAACAAAGTTGCAAATTCAGATTTATACACCACCGCGCTTGCAGAATTTGTTGAAGCATTTGGTTCGAAGGTAACACCAGAAGGATTTTCACATCACTTCTGGGTTTCAGGTGGTGCCCTTGCAGTGGAAAATGCATTGAAGACCGCCTTTGATTGGAAAGCAAGAAAGCTCGGTAGGACAAATTTCTTAGATGATGTCAACGATTTGGGAGTTTTGCATTTTGAACAAGCGTTCCACGGTCGAAGTGGATACACAATGAGTTTGACTAACACTCTTCCTGACAAAATCGGTTTGTTTCCAAAGTTTAATTGGCCACGAGTTTCTACTCCTCATTGTGAGTTTGATGTAGAAGGAAATATTTGCAATGACGTTGCAGCGATGGAAGCGAATACATGCGCTGAAATAGAACGTGCTTTTGATGAACATTCAAATAAAATTGCTGCGATTGTTATCGAACCGATGCAGGGCGAAGGTGGTGACAATCATTTCCGCGATGAATTTCTTCAAAAACTTCGTCAATATGCTGACGAACGAGAAGCGTTGTTGATTTTTGACGAAGTGCAAACAGGATTCTATGGCTCAGGAAAACCCTGGCTTTGGCAACATTCTGGCGTAAGACCTGACGTTGTTTCCTTTGGCAAAAAGACTCAAACTTGTGGTATTTATGCAGGAAGCCGAATAGATGAAGTTCCTGATAACGTCTTCAAACTTTCAAGCCGTATTAATTCAACGTGGGGCGGTAATCTCGTAGATATGGTGCGTTGTACGCAATTTATCAAAATAATTGAACGAGATAACATTGCAGATCTTGTAACAAAAGTTGGAGATTACATAGTCGCGGGATTGCGCGACATCCAAAAAGAAACCGAAATTTATACAAGTGTGCGAGGCAAAGGTTCCTTGATTGCATTCACAATGGAAAATCCAGATCAACGTGCAAACATGCTGCAATCTTTGTTCAAAGAAAAAGTGCTTGCACTGCCTTGTGGAAAAAGATCAGTACGTTTCCGTCTACCCTTAGTGATGACGATGGAAGACGCAAGTGAACTGTTGAATCGAACACGAAATGCATCCAAGTCAATGGCTGCAACTGTCTAAGGAATAATCGATGCGAGGTGCTGCGGCAATCAGCGAACATCTTGATACACGAACTGCCTCAATTGAAGTTTCGCAGCTACTTGCCGGTGCAATGGCGGGTCCGTCGGATCTCGTCTTTGTGTTTGCGAGTTTTCACCACCGTGAAACGTTAGAACAAGCGGTTGCAGATATTCGCCGCACATTATCACCAAAAGTCATCATTGGTTTAACAACCGAAGCAGTTGTTGGATGCGACCTTGAACTTGAAGGAGTTGCGGGGCTTTCAGCGATCGCAATGCACCTGCCGAACGTGATATTGACACCTTGGACGACCACGCCAGAAAAACCTATCCCAATATCTAGACCGGAAAAAATACCTGAATGGATAGGTTTACGAGATGACACAAAGGCAGCGTTTTTCTTTGCCGATCCATTTTCAACGCCGATTACAAGGTTACTTCCAGCACTGACCAATTGCCGAGAACCATCGCTTCCAATCATAGGTGGGATGGCTTCTGGGGCTTCTCAAGCATCATTTAATCGAATTGTCTTGAATGATAAATCTTTGAAAACAGGCGGTGTGGGCTTAACTGTTTCCGGCCCCGTTCAGTTTGACTGCATCGTGAGCCAAGGCTGTAGACCAATTGGTAAGCCGCTGCGGGTGACGAAGGTGGATGGAAATGTTGTCCTTGAACTTGGTGGAAAACCTGCGCTTGATCAACTTGCAGAACTGTCAAGAAGCGTGACAGACCACGAAAGGGCGTTATTAGAAGGAGGCCTTCTTCTTGGAGGTGTTATTGATGAGCACAAAAACCATTTTGGCAGGGGAGATTTTCTCGTTCGATCAGTCATGGGATTAGATCGAAAGCGGAAAGGCGTTGCAGCAGGCGAATTTTATCGATTAGGAAAAACGGTGCAGTTTCATGTTCGAGATGCGCAAACCGCTGTTGAAGATTTGCAACTGTTACTCGATGCACAACAACTTGATGAAACACCTTTTGCAGGTTTACTCGTGACTTGTAATGGTCGCGGTCGAAACTTGTTTCATGAAGACGACCACGATTTGACCATTATTCGTGAACGATTAGGTGAAGTTCCAATTGCTGGATTTTTCGCTGCCGGTGAAATCGGCCCCGTTGGTGGCAGGTCATTTTTACATGGACACACTGCGTGTTTGACAACGTTTCGGGCAGAGTAACGTTATTCAATCACAGCAAGTTTGAGAAATTCACCTTCGCGAACAAGTTTAACTGTGTGAAACTTAAAGTTTCCAAGTGACCCGGGTGCGAACGTAATAATCGTGTAATTACCAACAGTTTTGTGCGTAACATCGCCAAATGATTTTCCGCGAAGTAGTCGCTGGACTGTCTTACCTAGTTCTTTCCTATATGTATTGAAAAATGCATGAAACTCTTCTCGTCCATGCTCTTTTGATTCATAATTTTCACGAGTCGCAGAGGAAAGTACTTGGTCGTACAACAAATCCCAATCACGATCACGTAAACAAATAAGTGTTTGTTCTAAAATATGTTCAGCAAGTACAGCGCGAAGGGTGACTTCGCCAGTAATCTCATCTTCGCTTCGCAGTTCGATGCCATCAAGGTACTGAGAAACCGCGGCGCTCCTTGTACCTCCAACGGTACTGTACTTTACGACTGTTCCATCATCTTGCACAATTTCGTCGGCTATGTTTCTGTCCATTGTGTAATGCCACGCTGGTCTTTTGTGGTATTCAACGCGTTGTGTTTTACAAGCGGGAATCGCCAAACAAAAAATGAGCAGAACTCGTATCATTATTGAACGTGCGGATTACTTGGCATTTGTGGTTCAGCATCAAGATCAAAAGTAAATGGAGCAGTCCAAAGTTGACTTGTTCCAGTGTTTCGTTTGCTTGTCCACATTAACACATCACCTTCCGTATTAAAGACAGGGAGACCGTCAAAACCATCGGCATGAGTTACACGCCGTTTTCGAGTTCCGTACCTTGTTGTTCCATCATGCTCCCCGCTATCGGCATCACAGAGGAATAATTCGTAATTTCGATGACTTACTTCACTAGTTGCGTAGATAAGAAACCGACCGTTTGGATGCCAAAATGGTCCCCAGTTAACGTGGACATTATCAGTTAGTTGATATTCTTTTGAAATTCCAATGATTGATCCTTCATCATCGAATACAAGGTCGGCAACGTAGAGTTGAAGAAGATCGTTTCCTCTTCGATCAGACCGATACACAATACGCTTGCCGTCTGGTGAAAAGAACGGACCACCATCATATCCATCGTCACCAACAATCAAACGTGTAGTACCAGTTTTTAAATCGGTGACATAAATGTCACCGATTCCGCTTTTAAGTGAACAGTACAACACGTGCCTTCCACTTGGGCTCCACGAACCTTCTGCAAGGTAGTGCTCTTGGTCAGTCACTATTTCTGTTGCCGTATTGTTATTTGATAGATCGCACGAAACAATGTTCATCTCCGGTGGAAATGCCCAACGATACCGTCCCGATTCTCGTTGGTAGCCGGGAATGTCTTTTTCGACAATCGGCGTAGTTGTTGTTGCAAACATAACAAGCGACTTTTCTGTGGGGTGGAACCAACCGCAAGTGTTTGCAGATCCTTCATTGCTTATCCGTTTGATGTTGGTAAGACCATTGATCGTGCCAGTTTCATCAAACGTGAGGTCGCCAAGGTACATTCCATAATTATCATCTGCAATTTCACCCTCATCCGGATGTTCAATTGCTTGAAAAATGACTCGCTTTCCTGAGGGATCAAAATAACTCTCGCCAGCTTTCAAGAAGAAGGCAGGATCAGTGAGTAAAACGGGGGTGCCAATGTTTCCCGCTTCATCTGGGTGTAAAGTGTCACTGATAGATGAGAAAACAGTGGATAAGAAAACAATACAATATGTAATCATTGGTGTACTCCTTGAATGATCGAACTACACATTCTACGAACTTTGAGCATACCCCGTATGAAATTCCAGTCATTTATCGTGACGAAACGATAGTGGTATTGGATAAGCCAACGGGTTTACTTTCAGTTCCGGGTATAGGTTTTGAAAAACGAGATTGTGTTGCAGTTCGCGTTGCTTCAGCTGTTGAGGGCGCTCGCATTGTGCACCGGCTAGATCGTGATACGTCTGGGGTCATGATAATGGCGAATGATAAAGAAACACATCGAGAATTGAGTAGACAATTTCAAGACCGAGAAGTGCAGAAGACATATGCTGCGATTGTATTTGGAGTAGTCAAAGAAGATACTGGCACGATAGATTTACCAATTCGAAAGGACATGGAGAATCGTCCAAGACAATGCGTTGATCATGAACAAGGAAAACCGTCGCTGACGAAATGGAAAGTACTTGAGCGGGAGGATGATCGTACCCGCCTTGCGCTGTATCCAAAAACAGGTCGCTCACATCAACTTCGTTTACACTTGCGTGAAATTGGGCATCCAATTCTTGGAGATGATCTGTATGCAACAACTGAACAACAAGCAATGGCACCTCGCTTGTTGCTTCACGCGGTTTCGCTTACGGTCGTTCACCCCGTGTCTTTAGAATCAATGACCTTCGAATCCAAAGTCCCTTTTTGACCTAAAAACCGTACTAGGGACACCACAGCCCTTCTTGAGTAGATTTCTTGTAACAAAAACAACGCGGATGCATAAGCATCCGCGCTGGTTTATTGAAAGTTGTGTGAGGGTTTATGCTTCGGTCGTTTCGTGTTCTTTTTCTTCTTCAGGTTCTTTGTGAGTTGAAGTAAAGAACAAGTGATCGTCATCTTCTTTATGCGTAATATCGATGCGGTCACCGCTTTTATAGTCACCTGCAAGTAGTGACTCTGCCATTGGATCCTCGATGAAACTACTTAGTGCACGACGAAGTGGACGAGCTCCAAAGTCAGGGTTATAACCCTTTTCGATAAGGAAATCCTTTGCATTCTTGTCAAGGTGCATTTCCATGCCTTTAGCCTTGAGCCGTGAATCAACTTTTCCTAGTTCGATATCGATGATTTGATACAGATCATCTTTGGTGAGTGGACGGAAGACGATCACATCATCAAGGCGGTTAATAAACTCTGGGCGGAAAAACTTTTCAGTTTCTGCTAGGAGTTGTTTTTGTAACTTGTCGTAATCTATTGTTTCTTCACGTTTACCGAAACCAAAAGATTGGCCACCTTTGATCATATCTGCCCCGATATTCGAAGTCAGAATGACAATCGTATTTCGGAAATCCACTTGGCGACCGAATGAATCAGTCAAACGACCTTCTTCCATGATTTGGAGAAGCATGTTGAAGAGGTCGCCGTGTGCTTTTTCAACTTCATCAAACAGAACTACTGAATATGGGTGACGACGTACTTTTTCAGTCAATTGTCCGCCTTCTTCGTAACCAACATATCCGGGAGGAGCGCCGACCAATCGTGAGATTGAGTGCTTCTCCATATACTCAGACATATCGAGGTAAATCATTGAATCAGGATCACCAAACATAAAATCAGTCAGTGCTTTTGCAAGCAACGTCTTTCCAACACCAGTTGGACCCAAGAACAAAAATGAGCCCATTGGGCGGTTTGGATCTTTAAGACCACTGCGAGCTTTTCGAATCGCACGTGCGATTTGGGTAATTGCATCATGTTGGCTAATGACAGTGCGGTGCAATTCATTTTCAAGATTAAGGAGTCGTTCTGATTCACCTTCTTCAAGCCGAGTGAGTGGAACACCAGTCATGCACGACATAACTTCAGCAATGACATCTTCATCAACAATACCGTTGACTTCATTCATTTTTTCACGCCACTCTTTTTGAACAGTGTCTTTTTCCTTACGGATTTGTTCTGATTCATCGCGAAGGGAAGCAGCTGCTTCGTAATCCGCATTTTTGACAGCTTCATCCTTTTTCACCTTGAGCAATTCTAATTTTTCTTCAAGGTCTGCCATTGAAGGGGGCTTTGTCATTGACTTAAGTCGAACACGAGCGCCAGCTTCGTCAATCACGTCGATTGATTTATCAGGTTGTACACGTGAAGAAATGTATCGGTTTGAAAGATCAACTGCAGCATTAATTGCTTCGTCGGTGATTTTTACACGATGGTGTGTTTCGTATCGTTCGCGAAGACCTTTTAGAATGGCAATCGTATCTTCAGTATTTGGAGGATTGACAGCGATAGACTGGAAGCGACGCTCAAGCGCTGCGTCTTTTTCAATGTACTTTCGATATTCATCAAATGTAGTAGCACCGATGCACTGGATTTCACCGCGTGAAAGCGCGGGCTTCAAAACATTAGATGCGTCGATCGCACCTTCCGCGCCACCAGCACCAACAAGGGTGTGGAGTTCATCTATAAAGAGAAGGATGTTTTTAGCACGACGAACTTCATTCATCACAGCTTTGATACGTTCTTCAAATTGGCCTCGGTATTTCGTGCCTGCAACCATCATTGCAAGGTCGAGAACAACAACACGTCGGTCATGTAAAAGATCGGGTACTTCACAAGCAATGATGCGTTGTGCGAGCCCTTCAATGATTGCAGTTTTACCAACGCCTGCTTCGCCAAGCAAAACAGGGTTATTTTTTGTCCGCCGGCAAAGGACTTGGATGAGTCGCTCAATTTCGTTATGGCGACCGATGACGGGGTCAAGTTCATCTTTCTTTGCGAGTTCAGTAAGATCGCGACCAAAACTATCAAGTGCAGGAGTTTTGCTTTTACCACGACTGCGGGGTGATGGTCGTCCGCCACCTTCACTTTCGGATGGCATTTCTTCTTCTTCGCCGCTCATTTCGATGTCACTGTCGACACCTGCTCCAAGAAGGTTTAAAACTTCTTCGCGAACATCATCGAGTTTCAGACCAAGGTTCATTAGAACCTGCGCTGCAACACCATCTTGTTCACGGAGTAAACCGAGAAGAAGGTGTTCAGTACCAACGTAATTGTGATTTAGCGAACGAGCTTCCTCTATCGCGTATTCGATAACTTTCTTGGCACGAGGTGTTTGTGGCAACTTGCCCATCGTGACCATATCAGGACCGCTTTTGACGAGCTTTTCGACTTCAAGCCGAACCTTGCGAAGGTCAATTTCGAGGTGTTTGAGCACATTTGCTCCGACACCCGAACCTTCCTTCACGAGCCCTAACAAGATATGCTCAGTGCCAATGTATTCGTGATTAAAGCGTTGGGCTTCTTGATTAGCAAGAGCCATTACTTTGCGAGCGCGATCTGTAAGTCTTTCAAACATAGTGTTCAGTTCTCCACCCACATGATATGCGGGAACCATTTGGGGGGCTACAACAAGAGCCCCTATCTATAACAATCGGTGCAAGGCGTGTTCCATTTGAGAAGATCTTCAAATTTTGGGTAAAAATGACAGATAACCACTAAATTATCGTAAATAAAAGGAATTGACTGTGTTTTTAGGCATGCCACGTGTAATTGAAGATTGAATTAACGTGCCAATGTGGCATAGGAAACGTGGTCAAACCACACCGTCTCGAAGATGAACGACAATATTTCCACGTTCGGCAATCTGCTGCTCATGGGTCACCATGACAATGGTCAAGCCGTCTTGATGAAGTCCTTGAAGTACATCCAATATTTCGTTGCCTGTCGTTTCGTCGAGGTTGCCAGTTGGTTCATCTGCAAGAAGTACCTCTGGCGAATTGACAAGTGCTCTGGCGATCGCAGCTCGTTGCCGCTCGCCGCCCGAGAGCTCTCTTGGTCGGTGCAACATTCGACGGTCAAGACCAAAACGTGAGAGCAACGAAACAGCACGCTCTCTGGCCACATCGTTGTTTGTTTTTCTACCACCGATCATCGCGGGGAGAAGTACATTTTCAAATACATTGAGCTCGGGAAGTAGATGATAAAACTGGAAGACGAAACCAATATTGCAGTTTCGATATTCGTTTATTTCTTTGTTTGTTTTGTTCCAAACAGATTCGCCTTGAAATAAAACATCGCCACTGTTTTTGTCGGGTCGATCAAGTCCACCTAACAAATGTAATAACGTTGACTTACCGCTTCCACTTGAACCAAGTACGGTTATCCAATCTTGGCGCTGAATTTCAAGCGAAACACCATGTAACACGGGAACTTTTGTTTTACCAAGATGGTATGTTTTTCGTAGATCAATTCCTTGAAGAAGTGGTGTGTTACTCATGACGCAGCGCCTTTACAGGATCGGTATCAGCAGCTTTTGCCGCAGGAATAACTGCGCCAATCAAACAGAACAACACTGCTCCAATAAGCGTCATGGACGCAGATGGCCAATCAATGTTGTTTGGAATAACTGAGAAGTAATACACAGAAGCATCCCAGATAACGATGCCGCCTTGTGACCTCACAAAGAGTATGAGTCCACCGATACCGCCGAATGTAATTGCTGACAACATTCCAACAACAATCGGTAGTATTTCGCCTCGTCGTCCACGAACAACTACAACCCACAGTGAAGCAACAGAAATAACAAACGCGCCAATTGCAATTGCAATTGGTGGTGAGCCCATCGCAGAATGAATTTCGTTAATGTTTTTTGTGACTAACCATCCTATCAAAAGTCCAAAAAGGGATCCTAGAACTCCGATGATGCCACCATACCGTAAAAAAATCCAGACAATGCCAGCGCGAGATGCGCCAAGGCTGCGAAGGATGCCAATGTCTCTGGTTTTTTCAAAGACAATCGCCCAAAAGATTGAAAGGATCAACGCTGCAACGACAAGATAAATAATTGAAAAGAGGGTCCGCATAAGTTCGCGTTCTTTTTCAACTGGGTCAGTAAAACTTTTTTGTTGCTCTTTCCACGTGTGAACAGACAAACTTGGGTTGCTCCTTGAAGGTGGTAGCACACTTGTTGTTCCGCGGAGTGCTTCTCGAAACTCATCGTACACTTTTTCAGCAATTAACTGCAATTCATCAGCGGTAACACCATCGGCGCCGCGAAGTAACACGCTTGTTGCTCTTGCGGGATCGATTCCAACAATGATGGTTGGGTCATCGATATCAACAAGTTCCGCCTTATCAAGATGCAACAATTGTTGCGAGGTTTTAATCGGAACAAAAATTCTCGAACTGTCTATAAGAAAAACACCTGATTGAAATTCGTTTGTAAATGGCATGATGATTGACTCGGGTTCAATCAATCCTCCATCAGAAGCAATCGGCAACATGGTGAGTGTGCCTTCGTACCTCGGCATCCACCAATGATCATTTCGAATGACTGCGTAGGACCCATCTTGTTGTCGTTCATTTCCATCCGAAACATGTAAGCCAGAAACGATCCCTGGTTTTCCATTGCGTGATAAAGACAAGCCTTGAGCAAAAACGATTTCAGGATTTTGTAGACGTTCGTCGTATGCGTTGATGATTTCCCATTGTTCTTTGGAAAGTTGCTTTTCCATCGCGGACCACAAATTTGTGAACTGGTAATTCATTGTTGAGCCAGCACTATCAACAGTGTCAATGAGAAGTTGTTTTTTTTCATCGCTCATTGTTTGAAGGATTGCACTTGCGTTTTTGTTGACCGCATCGTACAACAGCCAATCTAACTGTTGTTTACTTGATGTTTTCCATTGAAGCGAATCATTAAAACCGGTCACTCTTGTAAATGATTCTGGGTCGATTCCCCAAACTTGTACCGTCTCACTTTGCTTCGCATTTGTATCAGGGTAAGGCATCCGAAGAAGTCCCCAACCATCAACAATAGGAGTTGCTGCAACCACAGACGGATCTTCTTCGAGTTTTTCAACAAGCGTTTCGTAGTGTGGAATTCCAGAAACACCATAGGTGATGATGACATCACCCATGAGCGTTTTGCCCGCAGATTGCACCATGTCGAGAAATCCAGTCATGACTGAAACAACGACAATGACAAGTGCAACACATAAACCAACCGCGGCGATTGCTATCAATGGGATCACACGGCTCATCAAGTATCGATTTGTTAAAAGTGTTTGGTACACGAAGTACGCATCGTACTAGGAGTTGGGTAAAGCGTACTTTTTTATCAATTCTAACGGGCACCCGATATCGACTACTACGATGTTACCAACGTGCTCAATCGCAGAAACCTGGTTAAAACCCTGCTTGAATCCAACAAATGTGACAGTAAGGTCAGCTTTCACCGCCATACCCAACGGTAAGCCGGTGTCGCAATCGAGCCCCGAAGGAATATCAATTGAAACGATTTTTGCATCGCATTGTCTAAGGGACTCGATGGCAGTTAGAGCAGACCCACAAACTTTTCGGTCAATTCCTATACCAAATATGGCATCGATGATGAGAGTTGCTTCTACAAAGAGATCATCTCTATAGATGACAAAGCGAATGCCCATTTGTTCTGCAATGTTTGCATTTGCTATTGCCTCAGGAGTTTTTGGTGGTGTGATAGGTGTAATTGACACTTGACAACCTCGATTATGAAGATGCCTGGCGATTGCATATCCATCACCGCCATTATTTCCACTGCCGCACACAACGATGACGTGCTGAAGTTCAGCTTTGCTATATATATCTAAAATCACATCAACTGAGCCGCGAGCGGCATTTTCCATGAGCACAATGCTCTGCATTCCGTAGCATGCAATTGCTTCGCGGTCTACGTTGCGAGCGCCATTTCTTGTAAAGACGAGAGGTTGTTCTTTTTTTGAATTCGACATCGTTGTAAGAATGATACAGCGGTAGAATGCACCAACTAATGACTGCAACAGAAATCATTTCATGGATTTTAGGTGTTTTGGTGACAGGATCGTTGTTTTTTTGGGTAGGACTCGCGTATCGATTAAAAGCAATGGTCCGCACAAAAGCAACTATTCGAGAGGGGTTAGATTTACCAGTACCTGCCGATGCTTCAGTGAGCATTGTGATTCCTGCGCACAATGAGGAGAGAGTGATTGACAGGTGTGCAACTTCACTTCGGAATCAATCGCATAAGAATGTGCAAATCATTTTTGTCCTTGACCGCTGCAGCGATTGCACGTATGAAATTCTTCAGAAACATGCCAAGGACGATGAGAGAGTTTCTATTATTGAAAACGACTACTGCCCGAACGGTTGGGCAGGAAAGTGTAATGCTGCAAGGATCGGCGCCGAAAAAGCGACAGGGGAATGGTTGTTGTTCACAGATGCTGACACAAAGTTTGACAAGGAACTTGTTCGATGCGCTGTTGCTTCTGCAATCAACCGAAATGCCTCATTGCTCAGTATTTTGAGCACGCTAACAATAACAAAAATGTTTGAGCGAATTGTGCAACCAATTGCAAGTACCTTTTTAGTACGGCAATATCCAGTAGACAAAGTAAACCGAGAACATCGATCGCGTCCATTTGCAAATGGTCAGTTTCTCTTGTTTTCAAGAAAAGCATACGAAGGAATCGGTGGGCACGAGGCCGTCAAAGAAGCGCTTCTCGAAGACATTGCGTTTGCAAAAAAAATCGCGCAGGAACCAGATGGACGTGTGCAGCTTTTATTCGCAGATGGTCTGTTGAAGTGTTCCATGTATCCAACATTCGCTGCTTTTAACTCAGGCTGGAAACGAATTTATATCGAATCACATAGCCGAGACGTGAAAAAACTTCGCGGTTCTGCATTGACAGCGCTTTTGGTTGGAGTGATTATGCCTTTGGTTTCTGTTGTCGGAATATTTATCGGAATGTCTGGATCACCATCTTTATTTTGGACTTCGATTCTAGCAGTAACGATGTTCATCTTCGTGATCGCGTGGCTGTATAAAATAAATGGAGCACCACTTGTTTTTGTGTTACTTTCTCCCATTGGTGCGATTGTTGTTGCGTGGATTCTATTCGGCGCGGCATCAATGTTACAAAACAGAAAACCAATTTGTTGGGGTGGCAAGGAATATATTCTGGAGCCAAGATCATAATGAGAATTTTACTAACGAATGATGATGGGATACGCGCGCAGGGAATTGTTGCGTTACATAAAGCATTGGAGGACCTAGGTGAACTAATAGTCATTGCACCGGAAACCGTGCAATCAGCAACAAGTCACGGCATTACCTATACCAAACCCCTCATGACCCAACATGTTGATGTTACTGAGCAGATGTCGGGAACGGCTGTTGATGGTCGTCCTGCCGATTGCGTCAAGCTCGCATTGCGAACGTTGTGGGAAGAACGTTTTGGGAAAGGTGAGCAGCCTGATTTAACAATTAGTGGAATGAACAGTGGTTCAAATGTTGGAATCAATATTATTTATTCAGGTACAGTGGCCGCAGCGATTGAATCGGCTTTTCTAGGAATCCCTTCAATTGCAGTAAGTTTACACTTAGATAACCGCGATTCAATTTGTTATGACAGAGCCGCTGCTATTGCAAGGATTGTGATTGACCGTGTTTTAGAAAACAAACTTGAACCACACGAAGTTGTGAATATCAATGTTCCAACGTGTGAAACACCAGACATGCCAATGCCTAAAATCAAAGTTGTTGATATGAATGCTGCTGGTGATCTTGGTCATTACGACAAGCGAGAATGTCCATATGGGCGAACTTATTATTGGGCCGCTGGAGATGGCATGGCATTTGCGCATACCTCACAGGGCAGTGATGTTGAAGCTCTCAAAGCAGGGTACGCGACTGTAACACCACTTAATTACGTATTGACGGATACGAAACGAATGTCGCTCTGGAGTGATCGCCTGAAATAAATTTACGCCCAAATAAACTCACTTTAGTTACGTTTATTTATCGTGAAAACGAAATATGGATGGTGATATTAATCGTTTCACCTTTAACAACAGCGTCGATTTTTTCTCCTGCAGCTCGCCAACGATATAAACTTGCAACGAGTGATCGGTCGATAGAAGAGGAACCTGTTGAGCTGATTATTTCTACGTCGATCGGTCTGCCCCGATGGTCAATCACTAACATAGCTGTGAGGCCGTTCGGTGCATTTGTAACAGATTGGTGCGCAGTGAACGATGGTCTTCTCGGTCTGAGAGTGATTCCCTCTGCTGCGATTGGTCGTCCAGTCTTCCAGTTTTCTCTTGGGACTTCAACGATTGAAGTGGGGTCGGATTCAAGATCCGAGAGTTGGGCAATAGTTTCGGTTTCTGATTCCACAACTTGTTCCTTGGAAGAAGCTGGACGAACGGTTGGTGGAGGACTTGGAGAAGAAAATGAAAATTGAAGACCACGCAATGCGTCAATGAGTTTTGTTGCGGTATCAGTTAGAGGCGCGATTGTCTCACTTAGATCATCAAGCATTTTTTTTGCATTTTTTTGAGTCCGATCAAGAATTACTTCTTGCAACGTTGGTTGTATGGAAGGTTTTTCAAGTTGCATTGCAGCCTGTTCTACATCCGCTAACCGTGCCACGTGTTTTTGATAGTGTTCATAGCCAATCCACGTCAAAGTTGATGCATCAGCTTGGTCAATTCCAAGAACAACTTCTGGTTTTTCATGTGGTGGTGTTTCGAGATGAGATGCGTTGGGTGGAGGAGCAAATGGAGAAACAAACTGTTTGTTTGTGAATACTGGAATCACAACAAAGTGAATTGCTAGTGACGCAAGGAAGGCGATGTACAATGGAGCTGTTTCACGGTGTATCATCAGAAATATCCTTACTCGGCGCACCTACCAAGAACACTTCTAAATTTTCTGCGTGTAAGCGATCCCACGCACCAGTGAGCAGGGGACCTCTGTCAACCACAGAGTGTCCATCTTCCATGACTAAGTATAGTACGCTTTCTGGTTTTTCCATAAGTTTGGTACGCACACTTTTAATCAACTCATTCAATGTGACAACAGTTGTGCCAACATACACGTTGCCATCAACAGCGATCGTAATGGATACAGCTGGTTTGGGAGTCGCCGTTTCCCCAGACATATAAGATTCAAATGGAACCGGCAGTATTTCTGCACGAACCATAAGGACCATCGCATAAATGAAAAATGTGAGTAATAAAAACACAACATCGATCAATGGCATGATCTCAACCCGAGTGTCATGTTCAGTGCGCCGCAATGGCCGCATGTGATTATTCTCCGACCATCAGACTCGTTAGAGCAGTGGTTGTGTCTTCAATAAAGGTAAAGACTTGATCCAAACCAGTTGCAAGCATCGTTGACCAAATACCGTCGTTAATATTGCAAATAATCATCCGGCGATCTTTTGAAGCAAGCATTTTTTTACATTCAATCAGAGCACCAAGGTTTGATGAGTTAAGCGTTGTAACTTGTTGCAAATCAACAATGACATCAGGAGCAAGAATGTCGCTGTTCTTTATTTTTGAAAGCAACGCATCCGTATCTTCAGAAAAATCTGGTTCATTTTGGAGTTCAAGAATAAGTACGTCTTCAGACCATTGATTCAGTGTCATGGTATAGAGGATACACGAAACTATCTTGGAGGTCATTGTGAATAAACAACCTCGCGGGTTGTTTATTCTGCTGAAGCGTCAACTTCGGCTGGCTCATCAGATCCTTCGATTTTTGCAGCTGCAATCAATCGGTCGTCATCTTTGAGATTCACTACTTTGACACCCTTGGTATTTCGGCCAATTGAACGGATGTCACTCGCTGCAATTCGTACGAGCATGCCATTTGCAGTAATAAACATGAGGCTGTCGCTATCTCGAACGGCACGAATATCTGCAACAAGTCCATTGCGACCGCCAGTTTTGATATCACGCCGCCCCTTGCCGCCTCTCCCTTGGGGACGTGTGGAACCATCTTCACTGCTTCGAACGAGATATTCTTCCATCGCCGTACGTTTGCCATACCCATTTTCGGTCATGGTCATGAGATCAGCACCATCGGTTGCAAGTACAGCGCCGACAACAAGGTCACCAGGAGCTAACGTGATGCCTTTGACACCCGAAGTAGTACGCCCCATCAATCGAGCGTCATTTTCATCAAATCGAATAGACATACCCTGCCTGGTTGCCAGAAGAATGTGCCCAGTTCCGTCCGTTTTAATGACATCAATCAAGGCATCGCCATCGTTTAGTTTAACTGCACGAATACCACCCTTGTTGATGTTGTGGTAATCAGCAACAGCAGTTCGTTTCACTTTGCCGTTTGCGGTTGCAAATACAAGATTCTCTTGATTGTTTTCAAAATCTTTAATAGCACGAACAGTTACAACTTGCTCGTTGTCTTTGAAATTTAACAGGTTGACCAGCGCTCGACCTTTGCTTGTTCGAGTTGCTTCTGGAATGCGGTATACCTTTAGGTTAAATACACGACCAGAGTCGGTAAAACACAGCAAGTCGTCATGTGTTGAGGCAACAAAGATGTGTTCAATAAAGTCACCGTCTCGTGTTTCACCGCCTTTGATGCCTCGGCCGCCTCGACCCTGTTCTCTGAACGTGTCGATTGGGAGACGTTTGACATATCCTTGATGTGAAATCGTGACGCAGACATCATGTTCAGTAATCAAAGCGCCATGGTCGAATTCTTCTTCTTCCGCTTCAATAAAACCGGTAAGTCTTGGCGTAGCGAAGCGCTCTTTCATTTCAAGGCAATCTTCGCGGATCATGTCAAACACTTTTTGTTCACTCGCAAGGATGCTTGTGTAATAATCAATTTTTTCTAGTAACTCAGCATAATCGCTTGTGAGTTTTTCGATTTCAAGTCCAACAAGTTGTATCAATCGCAAAGCACCTATTGATTCAGCTTGAACCCTAGAAAGCGACACGCCATCTTTAGCAGTTTCAATGAGACGGTTTGCAATAAACTTAGCGTACTCGTGGGATTCAGAAATGGTAAACGAACGGGCGATCAGTTTTTCAATTGCTTCATCGCGAGTACGGCTGCCACGAATCAGTGCAATCACTTCATCGATTTCGCACACAGCGTAAATCAAACCTTCAAGTTTGTGTGCCGATTTGCGCGCTTCGCGGAGCAAATGCTCGGTTCGCCTCCGAATAACTTCTTGGCGATGACCGACCCAGCAATCCATGATCGCGCGCAGTGGAAGTGTTTGTGGTCGCCCACTGACAAGTGCGATGTTGATGACCGAAACGGTTGATTGCAGCGGTGTATATTGATACAACTGCCGTTCAACTACAGAAGGATCTGCTCCTCGTTTGAGATAGACGACAATCCGTGTTCGCCAACTTTTACCCGAGAAGTTTTTGATGTCTGAAATATCATTGATGCGACCAGTCTTTGCACACTCAACCATTTTTTCAATCAAATTGTTTTGGACAACTTGATAAGGTATTTCGTCAATGACAATTGCTTGGCGTTTACCAATTTCTTCGTGGTGGACACGACCCCTAACCTTAAATCGACTTCGACCAGTTGAGTACGCTTCAAGAATGCCGCGCTTACCAACCACGAGTCCGCCGGTAGGAAAGTCAGGACCAGGAACAATTTCAAGCAGTTCTTGAAGTGTTAATTCTGGATTATCAATCGTTGCAATAATTGCATCGCAAATTTCACCAACGTTGTGCGGCGGCATTGAGCATGCCATGCCAACAGCAATGCCGTTGGAGCCATTGACGAGTAAGTTTGGAAATCTCCCTGGGAGAACAGTGGGTTCTAACCTTGTTTCATCGTAGTTTGGTTTGAAATCAACAGTGCCGAGTTTAATGTCAGCAAGCATTTCAACTGCAGCAGCAGTCATGCGAGCTTCGGTGTACCGCATTGCAGCAGGAGGATCACCATCGATCGAACCGAAGTTGCCCTGCTTGTCGACAAGCATTGTCCGCATCTTCCAGTTTTGGCCCATGTTGACCAATGTTGGATAAATCACCGACTCACCGTGTGGGTGATAGTTACCCGAAGTATCACCAGCGATTTTTGCGCACTTACGATGTTTTCGACCGGGCGAAAGATTGAGATCATTCATTGCAACCAAAATGCGCCGTTGAGATGGTTTCAGACCATCACGAACATCTGGCAGTGCACGATCCATAATCGTTGACATTGCGTATGTGAGATAACTGTCATGTAGCTCGCGTTCAATGAGTTGCTCGATAACGTGACCAAGGTTTGAAGGTTCTTTTTTAGAGCCTTCATCGCCGATGTTTTCGGGTTGTTTTGGTGTCTCACTCATTGCATCTGCGAACTGTTTATTGTACCTCAATTAAGGTAAGATCGCGCAGTTTGACGCCTTCTAGAGTGCGTGTTTTTTGGCTTACTTTTTGTGGTCTAGGAGCATTAAATGTTCTGTATTTCCGCGCCCTTTTTTAGATGATTTTTTGCCTCGGATTGGCGACTTTGTCTCTGCAATAACGCAAAGTTCCATTGCTTCAATTTCAGCGCGTACTCTTGAAAGAATACGTTCTACCATCTCTTGGGATAGCCCAGAACTCACGGATTCCTGCATTTTTTCTTCTTTTGTGAGTTCGTAATGAGGCTTGACAAGTGTGATGATTTGTCCACTTTTTGTCCACTTTCTAGCAGCTGGAATCGCGAGTTTTTGTTTTGTCCATCCGAGATCAACAACCGCCACATCAACAATTTCTTTCGGCTCAACATGAAGAGCATTTGTGCGTTCCATAGTGACGACTCGGTCATCGCTTCGGAGTTTCCATGCGAGCGTTCCATACCCAGTGTCAATAGCGTACACTTTTGCTGCGCCACGTTGCAAAAGACAGTCAGTAAATCCTCCAACGTTGCAGCCTAAATCAACACAAGTAAAATTAGTTACATCAAATTGAAATGCCTCAAGCGCATGCTCAAGTTTTAATCCAGCGCGTGATACGTAGAGTTGCTCAGACGCCAATGATGGCGATTCCTGCGTTGTTCGCGGCTTGGACAACTGATGCTTTATCGAGGAGAATTACGCTCCCTGTTCCCAGTGCAATGCAACCGCAACCCGCATCTACGCACTGCGCAATTGTTTCTGTTCCAATAGATGGTACGTCAGCACGCATGTCGTGGTTAGAAGCAGCAGTTTTGAGCAGAGTCCAACCTTTGCGTTTACACAATTCGCCTGCACGTTTGATTAACGCTGCTGTACCTTCAATGGCTTCAACAGCAAGAATATCACCCTCGCGCACGGCAATCGCTTGACCGATGTGCAATTCAACTGTTTCACGTAACAGTGGCCAACCAAATGTAATGTCATTTGTTTGTTGTGAACTAGGTTCGATACTCCCAACGGTTCCAGTTGTTGCGAGGTGTTCCTTGATGTGTGTTGTTGAATCGATAAGTGTGACTCCTGCTCCACGTAACTCGTCTGCAATTGCCCCGAGCACTGTAGCGTCGCGGCGGTCATGACGAAGACGACGATACCACAGACGGAGCCCTCGCACATCGGGCATCATACGCAAGAGCCTAAATGGATCGTGCATTACGGTTTTATTAACACCACCAACCATGACAGCCTCGTCTATGTTCCATTTTTTCATCAAACGGATCCATCGACCAATTTTTGCCATACCCACTTCTGAAAATTCATCACAAACACTTGGAAGGTTCGGATCGAATTGATGCTTTAAACCAACGCAGCAAACTCGATACCCAGCGTCTTTTGCAGAGCGTGCAATAAGTGACGGCAAGATGCCATTGCCAGCAATGATGCCTAAAGATTGTTCGGTGGTTAGCACGAGTACATTATCCATCATTCCCGCTGTGCATGGGGAGAATGTCACTTGGAGCAAGTTTTACGCCTTCGTGTTCTATGATATGGTTGAGTACAGCATCGGGGCAAGGGTCGATAAAGACAAGACCGCGGAGCGCGGGTCGAATGAAGTGGTGTTCTATTCCATGTTCTAGCATGTCTTGTAGTGGGTCGAAGTACCCATTGACGTTGACGATGCCAATTGGTTTTGTGTGATCGCCAAGTTGGCGACCAACAAGTACTTCAAAAAATTCTTCGTATGTTCCAATGCCACCGGGAAGCACAAGGTAGCCGTCCGAGCGTTCCATCATGATCGTGCGGCGCTCCTGCATTGTCTTCACAACAATCAGTTCGTCGCAGTCGTTATTTGCTTGTTCATGCTCGACAAGTTTTTGTGTGATTACGCCAGTGACTGTTGCGCCACCTTTTGCTGCAGCGATCGCGACTTCACCCATTAGCCCAATGCAACCGCCTCCATATACAAGCGAAAGTCCACGAGCGGCCAATCCTGATCCAACTAGATCCGCAGCCTTGTGAAATTCTGGTTCAAGTTGCGTAGATGAGGCACAATAAACGGCGAGTGATTTCATGGGAGTATTTTACGCTGCCAAGCCCTCCTCTGTCCTCATGAGTTACCATAAGTGGTAATGACGACCATGGTTCTGATTCTTATGGCTACTTCAGCCGTTGTATCCTTCATTCTCACGGGTATGCTCGTTCGAATTGGCAGAAAATCAGGAGCACTTGATACAGCTGGTGTAGGAGGGCACGTTAAAAAACTTCGCTTTGTGCCAAACATCGGGGGCATTGCAATTTGGGCAACGCTTGTTCTTCCACTCGCTGCAGGTTTAATTGTAATGCAACTTGCGCCTGACACTATTACATCCATCATTCCTACATTAGCACCATGGAAATCGCAAATTGCACAGAGTACTTCACTTGCAACAGCATTTCTATTTTGTCTTACATTCTTGCATGTTGTCGGTCTCATTGATGACAGGAAACCACTTGGTGTTTTACCTAAAACACTAGTTCAACTTAGTTGTGCGATCGTGTTGGTGATTTGGTTTGACATCCGTCTTCTTGCAGTACTCGATACTTGGCTTGGAACAGGTACGATCATTAGTATCACATGCACAGTCATTTGGATCATGGTGCTTACGAACGCGATGAATTATCTCGACAACATGGATGGCGTGACTGCTGGGGTCACAATCGTTTCAGGCGGACTATTCATGATCGCTGCACTCATGGGCAGCCAGTGGTTTGTTGCCTCGATGTTGGCATTGCTCGTAGGCGGTAATACAGGTTTTTTCTGGTGGAATAAACCGAAAGCAAAAATATTTATGGGTGATGGTGGTTCACTTGTGATCGGTTTTGCACTCGCTGTTTTAGTCACAAGAGTCACTTGGTATGACCCAGAAGCAACCTCTGGCATTGGCACTGCGTGGTACGGTGTGCTCATGCCACTCTTTGTACTTGCACTTCCACTCTATGATTTTTTTACAGTGACATCATTACGGATTCTGCAAGGAAAAAGCCCCTTCAAAGGCGACCAGCAACATTTTTCTCATCGGCTTGCGGCGCGTGGATTTGGAAATACGGGAACGCTCGTAGTACTTTTCGCAATCAGCGGAGTCACAGGTGTAGCAGGTCTCCTTCTTGGACGATCGGATGCAAGTGGAGCGATTCTATTGACGTTAGTGGTTTGCCTTGCACTTTTAGTAGTAGCCTTTTTTGATTACACAGGTCGAAAACATGTGTAGTGCAGCAATGCGAGTTGGTGCGTCTTTTATGATCTGTTTCATAGCAGTCACACGGTGTTTGATTTTACATTCTTCAAACCCATATTTCGATCTCAATCCTATGCTTACCAAGGAACTTCCAAGCGGTGTTCTTGGTCCAAGCCAAAGCGTGTTGCTCGATGTTTTTGTTCTAGCCCTGTGTTCAATAGCACTCCTTGGTGAAACGCTACGTGGTCGAAAAATCCACTGGCAGTTTGTATGTTTGGCAGCATTTCCAATTGTTGCAATTTGGTTTCATGGCCATGTAGACGCCATGCAATACGTGCACGGTTCTGCGTGGATGGCAGCGATCATGGCTAGCGTTACATTAGCGCATCTCTGCAGGGGGCAGCGGGTTTCACTTGTTACTTCAGTTGTATTGCTAGCTTTGACCATCCCACTTCTTGCAAGCGCGGCGTCTGCGTATGGTGATCACATACAACTTGTTCGGTACTTCGAATCGCACAAACGAGAAGTGCTCGATATGAATGGGCTGCAGCATGGTACGCCAATGTCTGCAGTGTTTGAAGAACGGCTGCGATCGTTTGGGCCGATGGGGTGGTTTACTTCACCGAATGTATTTGGCGGTGTTTTAGTTTGCCTTGCAGTGATTTGGACATTTATTGCTGCAACGATGTATAAAAGGAGTAAGCTATTTTTCTTTTGTGCAAGTGTATTTGCATTTCTTTGCTTCTTAGCTGCCCTTGCAACACTTTCAAAAACAGCGTTAGTTTTGGTTGTGTTAGCAATTGTTTTTTCTGTGGGCATGTACATGTCACCCACAAAAAACGTGCTAAAAAAGCGGGGTGGTTGGATTGCTATTTCAGTTGTTGTAGCAACTGTGTTAGTTGTGTTTTTCCGAGGATTTTTAGCAGAATCATTTCTTGGAGATAGATCTCTTCTTGTTCGCAGTCAATACTTTGTTGGCGGTTTAGAAATCGCAGGAACTCATTTGTTTGGTGTTGGTCCTGATCAAATTCAAGATTCTTGGCTGTCTGTTCGACCCGAATCTGCGACTGAAGCAATTACCTCTACACACAATATTATGTTTGATTGGCTTGCTTCTTATTCTATCTTCGCGTTTTTTTGGGTTGCAATTCTTGTCAAACTCCTCTGGAATGCAGGGAAAAAGTTGTGGATTTGTGACCGATCTAATCACCGACAAGTTTTTGCTGCAGGTCTTGGGCTCGCTGCAATAATCGTCGTCATCAATGCGCAGGTCGACTTGCTGATGTTTGACCTTGGTTCTACGTTGTTTGCTTTCTGTGTGCTTGGTATCGGTGGAACACTGTCAAACGAACAAACTAGAACTAAAATAACCGACGCGTGTACTGCAATGGTTCCATTTGCAATTGCGTGCGTTATTTTGTATTTTGGATTTGCGCCCCTTGCACATGATGAATATTTACAGAAAAACACTGCAATATCGTTAATTGGTGGTGAAAGTGTAACCGACGCTGCAACTACCCTTACAAAAAGTAGTGTAACTAGGCAATCAACATTGATTGCAGCAAAACTCTTTCTATCTGCGGGCGAAAATGAAGTTGTCATCAAAATACTTGAAGATGTTGAACCTACTGCAAGTGTTTGGTTTTTACGTTGCAAAGCAGCCCCGACACCAGAAGAAGCGTTGTTTGCTTCTCAAATGCTTAGAAAAATAGATCCAAATGGTTTACAAACAGCACTCCTTCTTGCTGATTGTTTGTGGAATTCGAAACACGTTGATTATCCCCTAGGATACGATCGCGTTGTAGACCTCAACAAAATTTATCAATTAGATTCTACACGAGCGTTATCAAAAACAGATTTGGAACGGGTTAATCAACGTTGTTTGACGAAGTAGAGGCGATAGCATTAAGAACTTGATCTACTGTGTAGAAATCTCCTCTAAATATTTCTTCACCATCAGGGCTAAGAACAATCAATAGGGGTATTCGCAAACCACCAACTTCATCAAGAAAGGCATTGCCGGCAACATTATTGCCAGTCAAGTCAATTTTTATTGCTGAAACAGATTCACTTTCAAAGGCCTCTACTACGCGAGGTGAATGCAAGACTGTGGACTCAAGTAATTTACAATTCAAACACCACTCTGCAGTAAATTCCAGCACAACCGTATCACCTTCGTTGAGTGATTTTTGTAGCACTTCCGGTGTGTAGTATTCCCAATCGATTGGTCCATCTTCTGTCAGGCGGTTGCCCACAATGATTGAAGCGACAAACATGGTGATTCCAAAACTGACAAAAATGATTCGCTTACCCAATTGTTTCGTAATGCGCAAGGTTCGCCAACTGAGCCAAATTCCTGCTGCAGCAACACAAAGTGCAACGGCCCATAAGTAGAATCTGGTTGGTGGTGCACCCTCTTGTTGGAAGACACCGCTTAAACCTACGCCTAAGAAATATGCTGCAGCAGCAAGCATGAGTAAACCCATAACTTGTTTGATGACGTCACTTGATGGTCCAGCTTTTGGCATCTTGTCAACAAGGTGTGGAAATGCAGCAAGTACAAGATATGGAATTGCCATACCAAATCCAATTGCACCAAATACTGTGAGCGTCCACACAGCAGATTGTGTTGTTGCCCATGCAGCAGCAGCGCCCATAAACGGGGCAGTGCATGGCGTTGACAATACAGCTGTCATAACACCAAACAAAAACGATCCAAGCCATGAGTCATGTTTTGGATTGAACGTGTAGACAAAATTTGGCAGACGTATTGAAAACAATCCACCCATGCCAATTGCCATTACCCCAATGAAAATCCCTAAGCCAATCGTAAAGGCAGGATACTGAAACAATTGGTTGATAGCAGTAAACCCACTAAATACAGCAATAGATGCGCCAAGTGCTAACCATAGCGCCATTACCCCAAGCATCATCCACATACCAAGAATCAGTGTTGATTTTCGATTTCCTGCACTTTTACTTAATCCCATAATTTTGAGTGGGATCACGGGCAACACGCACGGGGTGAGGTTGAGCAAAAAACCACCACCCATAGCTACAAGTATGAGCAATAACATACCAAATGCTCCGCTGGGATCAAGGCTAAATTGCATGCCGAACAAATCAAACTCAATCACTCTACTTGGTGGAGTTGCGCCAGCGTGAATTTCACCAAAAACCGAACGTTTAAAGTTTTTAAAAAGATCAGAATTTTTTACCGACTCTCCACCTTGTGTTGTGGAAACGATTTCTACAGATGTTTCAATTCCATATTCTTCCCAGCGCGATCCTTGTCCCTCTTGTGGTGTGGGTGCAATACATGTTGTCTCGTCGCAAGCTTGAAAAATTGCGCGTACCCTAAATGATGTGATTCCAATTTCGGCAGTATTTGAAACGGACACAGGAATGTACACAACTACTTTTTCTTCAAAAACCCCATAATCTACAGGCTCGCCAATGAACCCAACTTCTACGAGCACAGATTCTGGCCACTGCGTAAAGTCATCATGAATGATTAATGGCGAATTGTCCTGCGTTTCAATCAATATTTTGGTTGCAATGTAATCCTCTGGGTCACCAAGGGCTTCAGGCACTTGCGGATCATTGGTATGTGTGTGCCAATGTTTATCGTGATTGAGTACTATTGCGATGATGAAATCGCTTCCTGCAACGACTTGCTCAGGTTCAACGACAACTTCTACAGAAACTCGATCTCTCGAATCATGGAATCCGCCAGGCTGTGCAAGGGCGGTTGAGTTGAAAAGCAGGGCTAAAAGACCTAAAAACTGGGTTATTTGGTTCTTCATGGGTATCACCTAATGTAACGACTTAGAGCAGGGTTTGCTGCATAACAGGTTGCTTTTAGGGGCTTGTGGGCGTACCCTATACCGCTTCGACTCACATTGGTTGTGGGTTGGTAACTTTCTAAGGAGTTTGGTAATGATCCAAGGTGGATCCTTACATCTTTTTTCCCGCTATGGCTGCTAATTGCAGTCATCTTGTGGCCTCGAGCCTTCCCCTAGCAGGTGGTTTTTCCTGCAAAAGGAATTTGGTCGTGCATTGAGTTTTACTCCAACTCAAGTACGGTAGTGATTTTCACTCCCTCGACCTCACGGTTTTAGGCCACTGGTTCCGCTTCGCGAACCGTGGCATTTTTTATGGCATTTGCCGACAACTCAATAATTCAACAACGACATAAGGTTTAAGAATCATGAACAACGAAACACTAGAACTCATCAAAACAATCGCAGTACAGCGGAAGATCGAAGTATCGGTAATAATTACCGATCTCGAACAAGCAATGATAAGTGCTGCAAGGCGACATTTTAATTCGCTTGATACCGAGGAGTTCTCTTGCAATATGGATCAACTGACAGGCGAAATTACTATTTGGCGACACCTTCCTGAAGGTGCAGTTGAAATTCCACTTGCCGACCTTGGTCGCATTCCTGCGCAAACTGCAAAGCAAGTCATGATTCAACGATTTAGGGAAGATGAACGTTCGGGTATTTTCGACGAATACGCTGACAAAGTCGGCGAACTTTTAACAGGTTCATGCAGTAGATACGAGGGTGGATCACTTATCGTGCAACTCGACAAGGGTGGACGAGTTGAGGGATTCATGCCCAGAAGTGAGCAAATTCCTGGCGAGCAATTTAATGTAGGCGATCGCATTCGATGTTTTGTCATTGATGTTCGTGATACAGGTAGCCAAGTCAAAATTGTGCTGTCACGAAGCCACGCTGATTTTATTCGAAAACTTTTTGAGTCAGAAGTACCAGAAGTGCACGAACATGTGATTGAAATTCGTGCCATGTCTCGCGAACCCGGCTTCCGCACAAAAATTGCTGTTACATCTAATGATTCTAAAATTGATCCAGTCGGCGCATGCGTTGGCGTTAGGGGTTCTCGCATTCGCAACATTGTGGAAGAACTTGGTGGCGAAAAAATTGACATCGTTCGTTGGAACGAGTCAAGTCAAGTGTTAATTTCAAACGCACTAAAACCAGCAGAAGTAGAAGACGTGAGTCTTTGTTTTGAATTAGGACGTGCAACAATTGTTGTTCGTGAAGATCAACTTTCGCTCGCAATCGGCCGCAGAGGACAAAATGTTCGTCTTGCAGCGAGACTCACCGGCTGGGACATAGATATTCTCACTCCAGATGAATACACCAAGGGGCTAGAAACACTTTGGGAAGCGTTGAAGGAAATTGATGGCGTAACCGAAGAGATGCTCGATCGAATGGCAGCAATAGGCATGATCAGTGTCTTTGATGTTGAAGAGATAGGGCGAAATGTCATGGTGACTGATCTTGAAATAGATGAACAAATTGCCGATCGATGTGTAGAAGCTTCAATTGTGATGGCCAAAGAAGTGACCACGCAACGTGAAGTAGAAAAAGAAGCGGAAGCGGCACGTGCACTTGAAGAAGAAGCCGCCGCCGCTGCAGTTCTTGATGGTGCAATTGATGATGAGGCAGAGGCAGCTGCAGATTCTATTCTTGGCTTGGGTGATCCAGTAAGCGAAGAAATGCGAACGGTTGAAGTAAATTCTGAAGATGTAAGTAGTGAAAACGAAGACGGAACGTCCCTAGTGATCGAAAGTGAACAATCGGAACAAACAGATACACCTGCATAATATGTAGCTTGTACGGAGATTAAGTTTTGGCAAAAAAGGCAGTCACAAGAGTCCATCAACTTGCAAGGCAACTTGGTGTTAATTCCAAGGACATTGTAAAGAAGTGCGCCGATGAAGGTGTTTCAGATATCGTGAACCATCAGTCCGCAGTGTCTGCTGGACTTGCAGCAACGATTGCAGAATGGTTTAGCGAAGCTGCTGAGGCATCAAGTTCTGCTGTTGAAACGGCTACGAAAGTTGACGTAAAAAAAGTGCGTGCGAAAGCGAAGAAAAAAACACGCAAAAAGACAACAAAGAGTGCAGTGGGCACTACTGGCACAAGCAGCCCGCAGACCAAGATTGCACCGAATAAGCCCGGAGAAGTGAAACCCGTTGGTCGAAAAATGGATACTCCTGTGAAGGCGAAGATGGCTGGCCCTCGCGTGATTCGTGTTGAAGAACCTGAACCAGAACCAACTCCACGACCAAAACGAAAACCACCAATGCAGCAAGCATCGCAAGGTGGCGGCGGCGTGCGTGCGCCTCGAGGCGCTCCCGCGGAACCTCCTCCGGGACAAGATCGGCAGGATTCTCGTCGAAACAAACGCCGTGGTGCAACCCACCAAGGTGAACGTACAAATCGAAACCAGCCTACACAAAATCGTAATGATTCTAATTGGCGTCAACAAGATTTGCTTGAACGAGAAAACCGCTTGCGACGAAGTGGTGGATTTTTTCGACAAGCAAGGCGAGACAACCAAAAACGCACAGGTAAACCTGTTATTCAGGCAAAGACTCTCGCGCAAACTGGCGGCAAGGTTACGATTTCCGAACCAATTTCGATCAAAAGTCTCTCCGCTACCACGGGTATTAAAGCCAACCAAATTCTTAAGAAATTGATGCTTGATGGAACAATGCTAACAGTCAATGACTACCTAGAAACTGATAAAGCAGTTGAAATGATGATAGAGTGGGGTATCGAGTTAGAGGTTGTTGAAACAAAAACTGAAGTCGATAAAATTGCAGAATCTTTTACTACTCGGAATATAGTTGACGAACAATCATGCGCACCAGTAGTCACAATTCTTGGCCATGTTGACCACGGTAAAACCTCATTGCTCGACAAAATTCGTAAAGCGAATGTTGCCGATGGTGAAGCGGGGGGAATTACACAAGCAACAAGTGCGTTTAGAGTGCCTGTAACAGCGGGCGATGGGAAACGCATGGTGACATTTATTGATACGCCTGGTCACGAAGCATTTACAGAAATGCGTGCACGCGGCGCAAAAGTCACAGACATAGTTGTTCTTGTGATTGCTGCAGACGACGGTGTGATGCCGCAAACTATCGAATCCATAGCACATGCAAAGGCAGCAGGTGTTCCTATTGTTGTTGCACTTAATAAAATTGATAAACCAGAAGCTACGGATGACAATATCCAGAGAATTCTAGGACAACTTGCTGAGCACGAGCTCAATCCTGTTGACTGGGGTGGCGATATTGAAGTGATTCGCACAAGCGCAATTAAAAACGAAGGAATTCAAGATCTTCTTGATATTTTGGATTACCAAGCAGAACTTCTTGACCTTAAAGCAGATTTCGGTGGTCCAGCAGAAGGTACAGTCATTGAAGCACATCTCGCCGCGGGGCAAGGGGCAGTGGCAAGTATTTTAGTGCAACAGGGTTCACTAAAGAAAGGCGATTACATCGTTGCTGGTCGTGGGTACGGACGACTTCGATCATTAACCAATGATCATGGCACACAAGTAGACAGTGCAGAACCTTCGATGCCAATGTCAATTTCTGGACTCAGTGAAGTACCCGATGCAGGCGACAAATTTTATATTGTAAAGTCACAAAAAGAAGCAGAATCTGCCGCAAAAGAACGAGCAGAAATCGAGCGTCAAAAAGATTTGTCTTGCGATAAAATCACACTAGATAATATTTTTGAACAAATGAAAAGTGCGGACATTCGCGAACTTCCAGTCATCATCAAAGGTGACGTGCAGGGCTCGATTGAAACACTTCGAAGTACGATTGCCAAGATCGGAAATGACGAAGCAAGAATTTCTATCAAGCACTCTGCAGTTGGCGGTATCAATGAATCTGATATAAATCTTGCAGAAACATGCGGTGGTATTGTCGTTGGTTTTAATGCAACAAGTACTTCTAAATCACGGCGTCTTGCTGAAGACAAAGGTGTTGAAATACGATATTACGACGTGATATATGATCTAACTGACGATTTAACTAAGGCGTTGCAAGGCTTGCTTGATCCAGAAATCAAACTCGAAGTTCTTGGTCATGCTGAAGTCCGCGATGTCTTTAAGATTTCAAAGATCGGTATGATTGCTGGTTGCTATGTAACTGACGGGAACGTTGAGCGGAATCAACAAATTCGTGTAACACGTGATGGTATCGTTATTGAGTCTGATCGTCGCTTGGAACAGTTGAAACGGTTCAAAGATGATGCAAAAGAAGTTAAATCAGGGCAAGAGTGCGGCATGAAGATTAGTGGTTACGACGACATTAAAGTCGGTGATGTTATTGAATGCTACAAAACATTTGAAGTTGAACGGACGCTTTAACGCAAAATAGGCATGACTCAACGAACCGAACAAGTCGCAGCGACTTTGAAGAGAACAATCCAAGACGTGATTGTCCGTGGGATTTCTGATCCACGCATTAAGGGTTTGATAACAATTACAAAGATTGAAGTTTCTCCAGATTTGGCAGATGCGACTGTGTTTTGTTCAGTTTTGCCGACTGAGCACGAAGAAATAACGATGCATGGACTGCAGTCAGCATCTAGGTGGGTACGAAGAAAAGCAGCAGATAAGATTCGCATTCGAAGAATGCCAAAGTTGCATTTTAGAATTGATAAAAAACTTCGCCGTGAGCAAGATGTTATGGCTAGTATCGAACAAGCTCGTATTGAAGATGAAACACGAGCAAAAAAGTACAAAACAGAAGGGTAATTTAGTGAAAAACTCAACAGAATATGCGAAAAAATTCAAGACATTATGCAAGAAGCTTCCTTCGGCGGAAGTTCAGGCGCATGAAGACGGTCCTGTTGCCGAATTGATTTATTCCCAATTGCTTTGGAATGCAACAACAAGGCAAGCAGACGCAGCTTACAAAAAACTGAAGAATGCGTTCATTGATATGAATGATTTGCGTATGAATATGCCCCATGAAACGATTGATGTTATCGGTGTTTCGTATCCACAAGCTGAAGATCGTTCTCGACGACTCCGGGCAATGCTGCGAGGTATTTATCTTCGCGAACATGACGTGAAACTTGAAAGCATCTCAGAAGCAGGAAAAACTGAAGCAAAAGAATATATTCAGTCACTAGAGGGAATGACTCACTTTGTTTCTGGAAGAATCCTTGCACTCTGCTTTGGTGTATCGGTCTTTCCAATTGACGACCGCACTTTTCAAGCGTTGATGCAAGAAGGCGTATTGCATGTAGAAACCGATCTCGACGAGGCAGCATCATGGCTCGGTCGGCAAGTGAAGGCGAAGGACGTAAGTAAAGTGCACGGTGGCTTGCACGCATGGGTTGAATCAAAACCTGTAGTGAAGAAGAAAACAGTGAAAAAGAAAAGTGGTAAAAAGACTGTAAAAAAAGCACCAAAGAAAGTTGCACAGAAAAAAGTAACGAAGAAAAAAACAGCTAAGAAAAAAACGACAAAAAAGAAAACCGCTAAGAAGTGATTTCTTCTTTATTACTTGTTGTTTATCTCGTTTCTTGTGCTCAGTCGGATATTCTCAGCGATCAACTTTTGCAGTATTCTGCTGTTTCTACAACTGAGACAATTTACGAATTTCAACCAACAAGATCAGCGGTAAGAGCGTATGTCACAGGACGAGATTTGGCCGCATCGAACCATCATCGCGAAGCGATTTCTTATTATTTACAATCAGTGGAATTGGATCTCGTATCACCAACTCCGTGGGCAGCAATGGCACATTCCCTCGAAGTAATTGGGAGGAATGATGCAGCATTCAACGCGTGGGGCGAGACGCTCCGTCGTGATCCTGAGAACGAACGAGCGCTTTTTGTTATTGGTTTAGATTCTGCGATGGGTGGCGAATATTTAAAAGCAGTGCAATTTCTTTCACGCCTACGGTTACAAAATAACATTAGCACTCCAACAGATATGTTGTTACAGGATGTGGCGCTCGCTACTTCGCTTCAAAAAATTGGTGACGAAAAAACAAGTGCGTTGTTTCGATCTAACCAAATTGGTTTAATCAACGCTTCGTTTGCGCAACTGATGCACGGAAATGATTCGGTTTGGCTGTCTATCATGCAGCAACTTATTGATCTTGGTGATCCGAACGCCGCGTTGCAACTTGCAACAATGGCTGTACCAAGACTTGACAGGAAACGCCAAGCTTCAGTGTTGAGTGCTATTCCCGTGATCGAAATTGCTGCAGGTGGTGATGGATCGGTGACGATTGCTGCATATACCAAAATTGGAAAAGATGAACTAGTGCCACTTCGGCCTCGCTGGTTTGAACCAACAACGCTTGCCTATGCACTTTCGACCGCCGCGCAATCGATGTCGTCAGTTGGCGGAATTGATTCTGCAATAAAATTGTACAATGCATCAATTGCATTAGACAATACAGATGTGATTGCAGTGAATAACTTAGCTTGGAACTTGTTGCTTCGAGATGGTGCAACTGATCATGCCATTGCTATTGCACAAGAAGCATTTGATCTAGACCCCGAGGCGGGATTTGTACAAGATACAATTGGTTACGCCAAACTATTGCAAGGAAGCCCGAACGAAGCGATAGATTTGTTCTCCAGCGCTCTTGAAGAATCGGGAGGTGATCCACAAATTCTTGATCATCTTGCAGATGCATACTGGAAAGCGCACCAAAGAAGAGATGCTATTTCAGCATGGCAAAAAGCGTATTCCACTCTTCGTTCACCAGAATATTACAAAATGATTGTTGAAGGATTCCAAGGGATGATCTATTCTGTTTGGGGTATTTCAATTGCTACGCCCGAGGCGTTGTATGATTTAGAAATAGGCAGTGTTATTAGAAGGTTGCAACAGAAACTTACGGCAGTTCAAGAAGGAAGAGACCCTTTTGAACGCAAGATAAATGGAGATCGCTAATCATGGCTGGTCATAGTAAATGGGCAAATATCAAACACCGTAAAGCAAGACAAGATGCTGTGAAGGGAAAGGCATGGTCAAAGTGCAGCCGTGCAATAATGGTTGCTGTAAAAAATGCTGGACCAGATCCGGAAACAAACTTGACCCTGCGGTATGCGATCGTGGATGCCAAAGCTGTGAACATGGCAAAGGACACGATTGAAAAAGCAATCAAGAAGGCGAGCGGTGAAGGTAGTGAAGGCGTCCGGTATGAAGAAGTTCGCTACGAAGGATATGGTCCAAGTGGTGTTGCAGTTATTGTCGATGTTTTGACGGATAACGTAAAGCGAACTGCTCCTGAGATGCGAAAATTGTTTGAAAAAGGAAATGGAAACCTTGCCAAACCCGGCTCTGTAGCATTTAGTTTTACAAGCAAGGGTGTTATTTTGATTGAAGCAGAGCAAGCAACCGAAGAACAACTCATGGACGTTGCACTTGACGCAGGCGCAGATGATATTGAACAAACTGAAGGTGTGTGGGAAGTGACATGTGAGCCAACGCAATTGTTAACTTTGCGCCAAGCATTGGAATCTGTTGAAATTGATACAGTATCTGCAGAAATTACAATGGTCCCTTCATCAACTGTGGATTGCGATGTAAACCTCGGTGGAAAAATTCTTGCGTTGATTGATTCGTTTGAAGAACATGATGACGTGCAAAATGTCTACACAAATGCAGACATTCCTGACGAGGCTATGGAAGAATGAACCGATTCGTCATTGTAATTTTCATTTTCACGATGTTATTCGGGTGTACGACAAACTTGCAGCGGACGTATCCAAAAACAAGCCGCAGTTTACTTTGGACAGCGATGGTTGCTGTTGCAGAATCTCCGGAATATCAAGCAGAGAATGTTCTTAAGCGTTGGATTGTTGTAGAAAATAACGTTAATGCTAATGCCAGCCTTGGAATAATAGAAGTGCGGAGAATTCTTGCCCGTTCCTTACAACTTCCATTGCAAGAAGTTCAAAACGATCGTAGAAATATTTTGTTTACAGTGTATTTACTGCCTGGGGAATTGCCAACTCTAAAGTTTGTAAGCCTAGGTTCGCAAATGATTCCAGCACGCGGTGTTAACGAATCCGAACGATACTTCAGAGCAGTTGAAGAAATGTTGGAACCACCTCTCAGTCATGTTCGATAACAATGTCAGTAAGTAGTGCATCATGGTACAAATAAACCAACCACAAATTTACAATCCAACTTGCCGGTTCATGATGTTTGTGTCGTGAGAGGGTTTAAATCTTCTTTGGATTCACATGTTACGGTTTGGGTTGAGAATGGATTGAACTTTATAATCAAAATCAGTCACTTGGTAGATTTCATG
The DNA here is from genome assembly GCA_014238125.1 of Phycisphaerales bacterium. Classification (GTDB taxonomy): domain Bacteria; phylum Planctomycetota; class Phycisphaerae; order Phycisphaerales; family SM1A02. The sequence continues at coordinate 55,693 of JABABS010000034.1, read as the reverse complement.
TCATCAATCAAGAATTAATAGATGCGTTGATTGAGAACTTAATTGGCTGGATCTACCGAACTATCCAGCTTCAGCACGAGGATGTGCTTGGTCGTATGACTCTTTCATACGCTTGGTCGTCAAGTGCGTATAAATTTGAGTTGTTGAAAGTGATTGGTGTCCAAGTAATTCTTGTACGCTGCGAAGATCCGCGCCATTATCAAGAAGATGCGTAGCAAAACTATGTCGTAGAGTGTGTGGGCTGATTTCTGGATCAAGGCCAACTTGATCAAGATATTTGCTGACATTTCGTCGCACGGATCTTGTTGAAAGTCTAGTGTTGTGCTTATTTATAAACACAGGTTCACCCGTTGCATTTGTCACGTTGTGTGATTCCATTATTTGAAGGTAATGTCCGATGGCTGACATTGCGTGGGAACCGAGAGGAACGATGCGTTCCTTGCGACCCTTACCACGAATAATAATTGCTTGACCAGTTTCGTCAACGTCACCAAAGTTAATGCCAACAAGCTCGCTGACGCGTATGCCAGTGGAGTACAGCGTCTCAAGAATTGCACGATCTCGTGCGCCAAGTAGTGTCTTGTCATTTGGTGCTGAAAGTAGTTGCTCAACTTGTTCAACGTTGATTGCCTTTGGCAATTTTTTCTTTTGTCGTGGTGTGCGAATGAGCGTCATTGGATTTGAATCAATTACGCCATTGCGCTCTAACCAACGGCAGAAACTTCGAAGCGTTGCAATTTTCCTTGCCATTGTGGCAGGGGAGTAGTTTGACTCTGAAAGATAAGCAAGAAAACTTCTAAGGTACTCGGTATCTGATTTCACAATGTGTTCAGTAACTGTTTCGGGTCCAACATGCCCAGCAATTTCTTTTTCTCCGGAGGAATATCGTTGCCAGGCAGATTCTTCTGTTGGTGAATTGATCGAAATATTTTGTTCTTCAGTAATCCAGACAATGTACTGGCGAAGATCTACACCGTAGCATTTTGCTGTGTATTCACTGAAATGGCGCTCTTCTAAGAGATAGGCAAGAAAAGCGGCGACGATTGGTACGGTATGTTCAACATTCTTTTTTTTCATTTTTAAGTTCCAGTTCTTAGGCGGCCTTGGCCGTAATTTTGGTCATTTCGTGGCACACCATCGCGGCGTCAAACCAGTCAAAGTCGTTTTCAGTTGATTTCGCGATATCGGTAATTGCCTTGACGGCTAGAGTTTCTTCACCATCTTTCCAAGCAAATCGCCATTTGATATCGCCTTTCATAAGAACAACGCTGTGGGAGGTATCATTTGTTTTTTCAGGCATATGAAGGTTCTCGGTCATACATCTTGCCAAATTGAGCAAAATTGGAGTTTTTTTGTTGAATATCGGTCGTTGATCATGATTATTGAAGTAAAAAGTCATAGTAAATCAGGTATGCGACGATTCGCCGCGTACTCAGCCTCGCTCACTCTTTCCATCTGAGTAGAACGAAAATTGGGGTTGGTAGGTTTGCCCAAAGTTCCATTTTGGGGATCATTCGACCAACCCTCTTATCGGACGACTGCGAGTGAACGCTTGAACGAGAGAGAGTCAAGAAGAGAATCAGTCACACTCGAGTTTCTTTCAAGAAAAACAACTGTTAACAGTTCGATTTATTCTGTTGAATTGCCCTCAAAAGGGCTTTTGTTTGGGTAGAATGTGTCGTTTGTCGATCGCGTAGCTCAGCTGGTAGAGCACCTGACTTTTAATCAGGCGGTCTTGGGTTCGAATCCCAACGCGGTCATTCATGCACGGAGGTTCCATGTTCGTAATTCATGCCAACTGGATGGCAGGCCATCTTCATCTTTGGGCTGAATCCCTTGAGCGATTCAATCTGATGCCGAATCGATGCAGCGCAATTGCAATGCAGCAATTAAACACCGCAGAAGACGGTGGTATTGCAATTGCAACACTTGATCATCCATTTTGCGAAACATCAACAACACTTGTTGCAGCATTGCAAGAACTTGGTTTAGATCTCGGGACATATAAAGAAGAATCGCTTTTGCTTCATCTTCCCCACGATCTACTTGGGCCTTGGCCAAGCGATCGACTCGTTAGCATTATTGGTGATTACGAATATGACGGTGAACCACTCCTTGCAGAGTGCAGAGTAGAAACAATTGCAATTCCTCCAGCAACTGCTGTACATCTTCTTGCGATGCTAACAAGGGAAGCAAAGAAGCACACAATTGAAGTGGAACACTCTGTTCGTTTTTGGACGAGTGTTGCACATTTTTCACTAGATCTTCTTGTTGACCAAAGATTCGTTCCAACGTTACAACAGGTGGACCGAAAACATCTTTCCGGAAAGTGGACGCCGTGGTTACATGACGAAGAGATTGTTGAGCGTTTTGGCAAACTTCTTGATGCAATGCCACCCGCTGCGAGATCTACAAGCATAGATGGACAATCACTTCTTGAAAACGCACTTGAAGATATGACCGACGGTTTGATTCGAGAAACGTTGGTTGATGATGATTTTATTGACGCAGTAGATGGCTGGAATTCCGCCGATGACTCGCACGTTTCGTGGCTTGAGGCATTGCTACACAGAAATACAGCTGTAGAGGGTGATCCAGACCGACTTCTCACTATTTTTACAGATGCTCGGAGGTGGCTAGGCCGCCTGTGTGATGTCGGTGAAAATTTATCATGGCATTTGCTTTTTGATTTGTCTGAACCACATGAACACCGAGACCATTGGATTCTTCGTTTTGGTTTACGTTCTGCAGAAGATGCATCTCGCGAAGTTTCTGCCGAAGAAATTTGGGCAGAAGCTGGCGGAGAACACGGAAACGATGATCGGCTTCCGGAACTACTTCTTGGAGAACTTGACCGCGCGTCTCTCATGTATTCTAAACTTGAAAAGTGTTTAAAAGAATCAACACCAACAGAAATGATTCTCAACACAAAAGAAGCGCATCAGTTTCTTGTTGAATATATGCCACTGTTGGAAGAATCCGGATTTCTTGTTGCAGTGCCCAATTGGTGGGGTAACGAACAAAGCCGGCTTTCAGCAAGTTTGCATATTGAATCAAAGTCAATGGATGAGGTAATGGCAGCAAGGCTTGACGGTCCATCAACAGATAGTTCTATGCTTGGTTTGCACGCAATTGTTGAGTGCAGTTGGAAAGTTGCAATCGGCGGACAAGTACTTTCGCAAGAAGAGTTCGAGCAACTTTTATCGCAAGATCAATCTCTTATTCAAATCAATGGTCGTTGGGTTCATTTACAAGAAGGTGCTATTGCAGAAGCAAGAAGATTATTCGCAGACGGTGCAACTACAAAAATGCCGTTGGTTGAAGCGCTTCGTCTAATTCAAGATGATGACGATGCATCTCGCACGCTGGAAATAAGTGGCATGAGTGCAACGGGATGGGTGAAAGAGCTCTTAGATTCAACAACCAGCGACGCAACTCTGCCAGAAATTCCTCAACCGGCACTGTTTGAAGGACAACTTCGACCATACCAATTAACAGGCTTGCGCTGGCTTTCATTCCTTTCACGGTTTGGCATTGGCGCTTGTCTTGCAGATGATATGGGTCTTGGTAAAACAATACAATTGATCGCATTGTTGCAACATGAACGAGCAGAAAACCCCGGTGCAGTAGGACAAACCCTGTTGGTAGTTCCAACTTCAGTTGTTGCAAACTGGGAACGAGAAATTGATAAGTTTTCACCAGAATTAAAAGTACATATTCACCATGGACCAGAACGCCCCCTTGGCGATGCGTTCAACGAGGCGATTGCTGAGTGTGATGTTGTTATTACAACTTATGGATTAGTGCATCGCGATCGAGAAACCCTTGGTCCAATTACGTGGCATCGTGTTTGTCTTGATGAAGCGCAATACATTAAAAACCCGCCAACAAAACAGGCACAATCAATTCGTGCAATGAAAGCATGGCACCGCGTAGCACTGACAGGCACACCAGTTGAAAATAGATTGATCGAACTCTGGTCGATTATGGAATTTCTAAACCCGGGGTACTTGGGTCCTGCAGCAAAGTTCCGCCGCAGCGTTGCACGTCCAATCGAGCAGCGCCGCGATCCCCGCAAAGCGGAACGCTTGCGGCTAATGATTCAACCGTTTGTGTTGCGCCGTCTCAAGACAGATGCAACAGTAATTGACGACTTGCCAGATTGCGTACAAACCAAAGAGTTTGCAAACTTGACTCGTGAACAAGCAGGCTTGTACGAACATGTTGTTGGTAAGATGATTGGAGAAGTAGAACGATCTGACGGTATTCAACAAAGAGGTCTTGTTCTTTCAACACTTGTAAAACTGAAACAGATTTGCAACCATCCAGGTCATTACGCACAAGCGGGACACCGTGATGGAGCACCCGATTCGGAAGTTTTTGCGCCCGGTTTACAAACGCAACGGTCCGGTAAAGCAAGCAGGATGATGTCCTTACTTGAAGAAGTTATTGCTACAGGCGAAAAAGCGCTTGTATTTACTCAGTTTAGAGAGATGGGACGTCTTCTCACAGCGATGATTCAACATGATTTGGATTGCGAGACAATGTTCTTGCACGGTGGTACGCCCCCACGCAAGCGCCAACAATTTATTGATAGGTTTCAAGATCCAAATGGTGGCGTGCCAATCTTTATTCTTTCACTCAAGGCTGGCGGCGTGGGCTTGAACTTGACTGCCGCAAATCACGTGTTTCATTACGACCGTTGGTGGAATCCGGCTGTTGAAAACCAAGCAACAGATCGCGCATTCCGAATTGGTCAGTTAAAAACCGTACATGTACATAAATTTGTGTGCACGGGAACACTTGAGGAACGAATTGACCAGATGATTGAGCAAAAAATGGAACTAGCCGACAACATTGTTGGATCTGGGGAGAAGTGGATTACAGAACTTACAGCAGGACAATTACGAGAAATGCTTGTACTTCGCGATTCTGCTTTGGAGACCGATCAATGAGAAGACCAACAAGGCCACGACCAAAAAAATTGTCAATGCGGTTAAAAAGTGCGATGGAAGATTTACGTTCACATCCTCCAGCGTCATGGTTGATTGAATCGATAGACACTGTTTTTTCGCCAGCGAATGTTGTTGCGGGGATGACTTATGCAATGGACGGGCAGGTGCGAGTTCTTAAAATCCGAGAAGGTGTGATCACTGCTTCGGTGCAATGTACAGAAGAGAAACCATATAAGTTACAAATTGATATTCCAATTTTATCTTCTGACGATTGGGTCAAAGTTGCCCGTAGAATGGCAGTTGAAGCGAGAATTGCTGCGAGACTTTCTGCGGGAAGAGTCCCATCTTCGCTTGCCGGAATGTTCCGTGATTGCGGTTTGGAACCAATTGCAAATGGTTTAAAACCGGTTTGTGGATGCAATGACAAACGACCATGCAAACACGCAGCTGCTGCGTTATTTCTTGCTGCTGAGAGGTTACTAACGATGCCAATGTTGTTCTTTGAATTACGAGGAACAACGCCCGAAGAATTACTTGGGAAATTACGTCAAGCAAGAACACTTGATGCGAAGGGGCAGGCAGTAGCACATGCAGGTGTTCGCAGCGATGATTTACCAGTTATCCCTGCAATTGAGAATTGCTTAGAAGATTTTTGGCGGTGTCCACATTCAACACAAGATGCGGACGTATGTCCAATGCCACATCATTTGCCACACGCGTTGTTGCGTCGTCTAGGCTCGTCAACTATGCAGGGCAAATTCCCATTTGCTGGTTTGCTTGAAACAATCTATGACGATGTTTCGCGAAATGCATTTGAACATCGAAAAAACGACTAACAACTCCTTGAAAGAAATTTCACACTCGAGGCTTCTCTATCTGTAACAACCACATTACGGAATTGTTATTGGACGTAAAACTTTTTGAATTGGTACGAAAGTCGTCCAATTCTTAGGCCGATAGTTCAATAGTTCAAGCCCTAAAACGGAGTAATACAATGAATAACAGAACAAACGCATCAGAACACATTAGACCAATGCTTGCAGCGATGGCTAGATCCATTGAAGCTGCTAGGGCAAAGCGTTCTACCACAAAAACTATTTGTACTGGGTCTGGGTCGTCGGAGGGGACGACCTCGGTCTGTGCAAACTTTACAATTGGTAATCCATTTGCAGAAAACGGTAAAGCGAAAGCGCAAGCACAAACCGCGACTGGTTCATTTTTCAGAGACCGAGGCGAGTATCGCAAAGCAGGGTAACACTTCAATTACATCCATCAAAAAAAGCGGCGTTCCATTTTGGAACACCGCTTTTTTTTATGTTTTTCTACAAATATTAGTTCTTCAAACCACGACGGCGATCGCGCAAGCGACGTGATTTGCCAATACGGTCACGGAGGAAGTACAACTTCGCCCGGCGTGCATCGCCTTGGCGGACAACTTCGATCTTCGCAATTCGTGGTGAATGCAGTGGAAAAATTCTCTCAACACCTTCGTTTGCGACGATTCGTCGAACGGTAATAGTTGCGTTTACACCACGGCTTTTTTGCCCGATGAGAACGCCTTGGAAGACTTGAATACGTTCTTTTTCACCTTCTACAATGGTGTAGTGGACATTGATGGTGTCACCGACGTGGAAATCTGGAAAGAAATCTTCGTCGCGCAATTGGTTTTCTGTAATTGATTCAACTAATTTTTGGCTGCCCATAATTGGGTTCCTTTCTTAATCATCCCGTTGCAGCAGTATGACTGCTTTCGGGGTTGGTGACTTGAGTCCTGCTCAGGGGTCAACTTCCTCATTGTCAAGCAGATCGGGCCTTCGCGTTTTGGTACGCGATTCCATCTGCTCTTGCCGCCACTGATCCACGGCTTTGTGGTCGCCGCTCAGTAAGACGTTTGGCACTTCCTTTTCGTTCCACACACGGGGACGTGTGTAGTGGGGGCAGTCGAGTAGGCGTTTGCCATCGCTGCCCCGTTTTGAAAAGGAGTCTTGATCAGCAGAATCTGCGTGACCAAGGACGCCTGGGAGAAGTCTGACAACTGCATCAACAAGAAGCAGGGCAGGAATTTCTCCACCACTGAGCACATAATCCCCGGTGCTCAGTTCGAGTGGATCGAGCGTCTCGATGACGCGTTCGTCGATCCCTTCGTAGTGTCCCGCGATGAGAAGCAAATGCTTTTCGCGGGAAAGTTGTTCGACTCGTTCTTGTTTCATTACTTCACCTTGTGGTGTAAAGTGAATTCGAACGGGTAAACATTCTGGGGTATTCGATTGTCGCTCAACCTCTTGCACTGCATCGTGCAATGGTTGGCACATCATCACCATTCCAGGTCCACCGCCAAATGGGCGATGATCAACCTTTCGGTGTTTGTTGTCGGACCAGTTGCGAATGTCGTGTACATGTATCTCGACTTGGCCGCCATCTTGTGCCCTTTTGATAATGCTTGTGGCAAGTGTTGCTTCAAGCATTTCTGGAAAGAGTGTAAGAATGTCGATCCGCATGGTTGGACCCTAGAGAATTAGCTGAGTTTCTTTCCGGGAGTCGGATCGATATCAGCTCGTTTAAGCAAACTTACAACTGTTCGGGAAGGTTGTGCACCGACGCTAAGCCAGTAATCAATTCGATCAGCTTTAAAACTAAGTTGTTTGTCTTCTGGTGCGATAGGATCAAACCAACCTAGTGCTTCGATCACTCGACCGTCACGAGGTGCGCGTTTATCCATAGCATTGAGTCGGTAAAAGGGACGATGCCGTCGTCCCATACGTTTAAGTCGCAATACCACCATAGGGGGATTGTCTCCTTACTTGGGCTTCGTTCGTTCTACTGAACTGTGAATCGTTGAGCTTGGTGTTAGACCGTCTAACCTTAAGCCGTGCGAACCACTTCGCGAAGCGATCATTCGAGCCACATAGTGTACCAAAAACAACCCCGCGGGTTGCTTTCCCGCTTATTTCCCCAAAATCCAACCCGCGGTCAAGTTGACCCGCGGTCAGGTTGAACTGTGGTCAATTTAATAGCGTGGCGACAAATCCAGAATACGCAAGGGCAATATTGTTCGCCCAAAGGAAGACAGCGCTGCCAGCATTAGACATGACAAGCATCAGCATCAGAAACAGCCCGATCATTGGTGCTTGAGGCTTGGAATATAGTTTACCGATTTCAGGAAATAGATTTGCAAGAATCGTCGAGCCATCTAGAGGGGGAATGGGGAGGAGGTTAAAAGCAAACAATACAAAGTTCAAAAAACCACCCGTGAATAAAAAAACTATCAAGTGGCGAACATTTTCACTTTCACTTCCTTGTGATACAACAATACCAAGTGCCGTCAAAGTTAAAAACGCCAATACTAAATTCATCAATGGCCCAGCAGCTGAAACAAAAATACGCCCCCATTTTCCATGACGGAATCTGTAGGGATTTACTGGCATCATTCCCCACGCGATACCAATTATTAAAAACACAACAATAGATGGAACGCCCATGTGCACAACAGGGTTTGCGGTCATATGCCCGGTTTTTTGTGGTGTATCATCACCTTGCCAGATTGCTGCCCAACCATGTGCAAGTTCGTGCAAACTAATTGACGCAAGTACCCAAAAAACCCATGCAACCAATTCGGTTGCACGTCCTGCATTCCATAACTCGTGTACCCACCAACCGCCACTCACTGTGCTTTTTCTTTCAACGCTTTTCGAATCACTTCAACCTCTGGTAAGCCCATACTCCAATTTCTACAACTCACTGCGCGATCTGGTGAAGGCTCAAGACCAAACAAATCTTCTCCATCAAAGATAATTGTCGGTGCCCCCCAACCAAGGAGTGGGTCGCCGGTTTGTAAACGCATTAAGTCAACCTCAATAATTTCACTTTTTGGTGAAGCAGCACGTAGACGCTCCAATAGAATTGGCGTGTTTGGGCAGCCCTCAAATCCTAAGAAATTGATAGTTTGCTTAGATGTACAGGCTGATATTGTCATAAATATTAGTAATAAGGTGCATTTTGGGGTTTGCCAATAGATCTTATATAGCATACGCTGCTTCTCCTATGTCTGAAGAGGCACAAAAACGAACCGACGAAGAACTCCTAGCAGCCCATATTGATGATGACAGGAAAGCTTTTCCGGAATTGATGGAGCGCTATAAAAACGATCTTCTCCATTTTCTTATCCGTTTTGTAGGCAAAAGAGCGGCCGCAGAGGACGTTTTTCAGGAAGCCTTTCTCCAAGTTCACATTTCAGCAGAAACATTTGACCTATCAAGGCGATTTAAACCATGGCTTTTTACAATTGCTGCGAACAAAGGTAGGGACTGGCATCGTAAGCATTCTAAGCGGACGATGATGTCATTGTCCCAAGATGTGGGTGGAGAGGGCGATGGAGCTCGATTCGTAGACCTTTTAGAAGGCGATCAAGAGATGCCTGAGGCAAATTTACTTGAAACAGAACAAGCAAACCAAGTGCGAGAAGCAGTCGACGCACTTCCAAGCCACCTTCGTGAGATCCTATTATTGAGTTACTTCCAACAAATGAGTTACGTACAAATTTCTGAATCACTTCAAATACCACTAGGAACGGTCAAAAGCCGCCTGCATTCCGCAGTGGCGGCATTTAGCAATGCATGGAAATCAGCCCAGCCTCAGGAGCAAGAATGACTGACCACGGTGAACATCTCAACCTTTGTAAAGCCGATGCTGATATGCTCGATCGCCTCGTCACTGTTGGTTTTGAAATTGATCAACTTCAAGGTCTTACTGAAGAAGAGCAGCAAAGGGCAACAAGTATTTTAAAAACTGTTGGTTTGCTCGAACATTACCCCGTTGAAAATGCAAGCGATGCACTGATAGACGTCACGCTTGCAAGAATTGATCAGTATGAAGACAAACAACGCGCAAGGATGCATATTCAAACAGCGGATGTGCAAGCAACCAGTTCAGGTTTTGCATTCAGAATGCCTGATTTGATTAGCATCGCGTGTATGATCTTGATCGCCGCATCAGTTGTGATTTGGCTTGGGCGAACAACACGCGTGCAATCTTTATCGATGCAATGTGCGAACAACATGGCAGCAGTTGGCATGGGTCTTGCAAATTATGCTAATGATCATAATGGAGCAATGCCCACAACTGCGGTTGCAGGACTCAGTGGTTTATTCGGTGGCGCAACTCCAGAACGCCTCGATCCAACTCCGCTTCTTGGAGAGTATTGTGAAAACCATCACCTCAATTGCCCTGGACATTCGAGCGAGGGTGCAAGTGGATTTAGTTATCAAACACAACAAAAAGAGATTTGGGATGCACTTAAACGCCACCGCCGAGTGTTTGTTGTGTTGAGCGATACAAATCCAATTCTTGATGCTGTCCTTTCTGGCAAGTCACATAATCCAATGACAACGTCAAGAAACCATGAGGGACACGGTCAAAATCAACTCCTTGATGATGGTTCAACTATTTCCCTCACTGGCCCACCAATTCTTGGCGGAGACAGAATTTGGGTATTAGATGGCGGAAACCACGGAATTGACATTTTTCTGACGCATTAATTGGTGTTTTCATAATGTCAATTTCTGCTACACTACGTGGCTCGAATTGGAGCTAAGAAATGTCTAAGTTAAAACCAAACAAAGGTCTCTTAAAACGCGTCCGTCTTACCTCAAAAGGTAAGGTGAAGGTCAGCCGTGCATTTGGCGGTCACCTTCGCAGCCATAAAAATGGCAAAATGATTCGCTCATACCGCAAACGTAAGCTCGTTGGCGGTGCTGATCTTAAACGGATCGGTGCAATGCTTTGCACTCGTTTGACTCGTGGAGACAAAAAAGTAGAAACAACAGATTAGACTCACGTCATGTTTGACGGGTTGAAGTGATTGTGACAAGGTGTCGCAACCCCCGATCAAGCTGAAAAAAGGAGGCAACATATGCCACGCGTACGAAAAGGTGCCGCTAGAAACAAGGCACGAAAAAGAATTCTCCGCGAAGCTCGCGGATACTGGGGAACCAAATCACGACATAAACAACAAGCTAAGGTAGCTCTTACCCGCGCTGGTCAATTTGCTTACCGCGATCGCCGCGCTCGCCGTCGTGACTTCCGCCGAATTTGGATTACTCGAATCACTGCTGCATGCAGAATGCGTGGTACTCGATACAGTCGTTTCATGAATGGTCTTTCACAAGCAGGCATCTTGCTCAATCGCAAAATGCTGAGTCAAATGGCAATTGAAGATCCAAAAGCATTTGATGCCTTGGCCAAAGTTGCTGAAGAACATACGACCGCTCAAGCGAGCAAGTAATTCGTTTCCTCATCGAAGCAATTCGAAACTATCGCACAACCGGAGCGATAGCCCCATCATCTCGTTTTTTAGCGAGAAATATTGTGCAGTCGATCCCACACACTTCTCCCAAGCGGGTGCTAGAAGTTGGTTGTGGAACTGGCGCGTTTACAAAAGAGATACTGGCAAAACTGCAAGATGGTGATGTGTTTTATATCGTTGAATTGAGCAGCGATTTTTCCAAATCTGTTGAAACGAAATTACTACAACCGTTTCGTGAAAAAAATCCAAAGATCGAAGTGGTCTTACATAATGCCTCCATCGAAGAGACCGACCTTGAAGGCACATTCGACGCAATTATTTGTGGTCTTCCGTTTAACAATTTCCCGCTTGAACTCGTTGAGCAACTTTTTACTGTGATGTTCGGCTTACTCAAGCAAAAAGGCGAACTTGCATACTTTGAATATCTTTGGATGCTTCAATTGAGACGCATCTTTGGATTTTCGAGGATTCGATTGGAAACCAAACAGCGTGCACGCGATAACAACACTCGTTTTGCGCAACATTCTGGCTCGCAAGAAACAGTGTGGCGAAACTTGCCTTCGTGCCGTGTTGTACGATTACGACAATGTTGATCGAACAAGTAAAAGCGAATGACTGTTACTTCCTTCGAGAATCTATTTTGCGGCCAGGGCAACCCAAAGAAAATTGGACGTTCGCCACAGACGATGACCCAAGAACAATACACCTTGCAATGAAAAACGACAACGAAGTAGTTGCGATTGTTTCACTGTTGCCTGAGAAAAACGAAGATCTACCTAATCATCCTTGGCGTTTGCGAGGAATGGCGGTCAAACACAAATTACGCGGTCAGGGTATTGGTCAACGATTACTCGTTGCTCTTATTGAAAAAACAAACGATGGTGTGTGGTGCACAGCTCGCAAAAATGTGCAAAATTTTTATTTACAAAACGGTTTTGAAATTTACGGAGATGAATTCGTGATGAACGGCATGCCGCATGTCAAAATGAAAACTATTTAACCCTTAGCCGATCGCCTTCTCTTCAACTCAGCATCAACAAACCCTTCAAGTGCACCATCAAGTACAGTTTGCGGGTTACCAACTTCGTGCCCAGTACGATGATCTTTGACGCGGTTGTCATAAATGACATAACTTCGAATTTGTGAACCCCACCCTTGTTCAACTTTTCCACCAGTTGCATTGTCAAGTTCTGCTTGTCTTCGTTCTTCTTCAAGTTGTTCTAACTTTGATTGCAAAATACGCAATGCTTGCTTGCGGTTTTGCAGAGCAGCCTTGTGTGTTGAACTTACAACCATAATGCCAGTTGGTTTGTGCACAATGCGTACTGCCGAAGCCACCTTGTTCACATTTTGCCCCCCCGGACCAGAAGACCGTGCAAAGAATGTGAAGTCTACTACTTTTTCATCAATTTCAACATCTTGATCTTCAAATTCAGGGATTACATCAACAGTCGCGAAACTTGTTTGCCGTTTACCTTGCGCGTTAAAAGGACTCACTCGAGCAAGCCGGTGCGTACCACGCTCACAACTCATGTATCCATACGCCATTGGTCCTTTAATGAGATACGTCACTTCGCTGATACCAACTTCTGTGCCGTGAGTTGTGCTAACTTCCTCTACTTTGAAATGCATATTTTCCCAGTAATTTTTAAACATACGATCGAGCATCGAAGCCCAGTCGTCCGCTTCAGTGCCACCATCGCGAGATTGAATCGAAACAAAGCAGTTTCGGTGATCGTGTTTCCCGTTTAGAAGTGATTGAATCTCTACTCGATCCATTCGTTTTTGTAATTTGTAGAGTTGCCCATCAACTTCGGTGAGCAATTCGCTGTCATCACCTTCTTTGGCAAGTTCGTATCCAACCTGAGCATCTTCAAAATCACCAACAACTGCTTCTAAATCTTCAGTTTGAGCTTTGAGCAATTTGTACTGATCAATCGTTTTTTGGGCGGCAGTTTGGTCATCCCAAAACCCAGAATTACCCATGTTGCCCTGTAAAGATTCGCGTTTTTCTACTTTTGCATCAAAGTCAAAGAGAGTCACGGATCGTTAAAATCCGTGCCTCAAGATCGTCGATTACTGATTGGTGGCTGTCAAAATGCATGTGTGGCATAGTATCAGAGTGGGAAAGTTTGTACTCTACTGAACATGCAAACATCCACTATTCTTCCCACTATGGAACTATCCCAGAGAGCAAAATCAATACCCCCATCCGTCACACTTGCCATCAGTGCGAAAGTTAAGGAACTCAAAGCCGAAGGAAAAGATGTCATTGCTTTTGGCGCTGGCGAACCAGATTTTGACACCCCAAAAAAAATCACAGATGCAGCAATCGAAGCACTCGAGTCTGGGCTGACGCATTACATGCCATCTTCTGGAACACCAGAAGCGCGAGAAGCAATTGCAAACAAATTGCGAACCGAAAATAACATTGAGTGCACAGGGGCGAACATTTCAATTAACGCTGGTGCAAAAATGTCAATCAACTTAGCGTTGATGTCAATACTTGATCATGGAAAAAATCAAGAAGTTGTAGTACCAACTCCTGCGTGGGTGAGTTACAAACCAATGGTTGAACTTGCCGGTGGCACGATGATTGAAGTTCCAACTACGGTGGACACAGATTTTAAATGCACACCTGAAGAAATTGAATCAGCGATCACTCCAAACACAAGAGCGATCATGATTAATACACCAAGTAATCCTTGCGGGACGATGTACACTTCCGATGAATTAAAATCGATTGCGAAAATGTTGGAACGGCATCCAGATGTTTATATTCTCAGTGATGAAATTTATGACAGATTGATTTACAGTGACATCGAACATTTTTCACTTGGCTCCATTCCAGAAATAGCGCATCAAGTTATAACAATTAACGGTTTGTCAAAAGCGTATGCAATGACAGGCTGGCGAGTTGGGTATGCATGTGCACCCGAAAATGTAGCTAAAGCGATGAACACGCTGCAAAGTCAAATCAACACGTCGATTACGAGTTTTTGTTACGCGACGATTCCAGTTGCTCTAGAGATGAAAGATGAAGTTGAAGAAATGCGTAAAGTGTTTGCAAGTAGAGCAGCGCTGATGTATAAACTCATTCAACTGTGGCCAAATACAGAATGCGCAGAACCAACTGGCGCGTTTTACGCGTTCCCAAAAATTTCACATTATTTTGGCAAGACAACGCCTGCGGGAACAACAATTCATGACTCTGTCGAATTTGTCGCAGCACTACTTGATGAAACAGGTGTTGCGGTTGTGCCGGGTACCGACTTCGGTGGATGTGGTCCCGACCACATTCGACTCTCTTTTGCCTGCAGCGAAGACCAAATTCAAACCGGCGTAACCAAAATCCACGACTGGCTCTGCGAGTTCGCTACATAAATTTACGCATTCACTTGATTGTGCTCTCTTGTTTAAAATTCAGTGGAAGTTATTTTTAGATCTTCACCCACGAATTAATCGAGATGCATGTTTTTAAGAGTACACTGCAGGCATGCTATTCCAACTTTGCATTGCGTGCGTATCTCTTATTTTGTCAGAGCAACCAAACCTTGTGATCTTCCTCGTTGATGATCTTGGTTGGCAAGATACATCTGTACCTTTTCATGTAGAAGTTACTGCATTTAACCAGCGGTACAACACTCCAAACTGGGAGCAACTCGCTGCACATGGCACGAAGTACACAAACGCCTACGCAGCAGGACCAGTGTGCACACCATCCCGAACTAGTTTGTTAACAGGACAATCACCCGCTCGATCACACATTACATATTGGACGCTTTATAAAGATCGCGATAATTCAAGCAGTCACCCAAGGCTGATTCCCCCAAAATGGGATTTAGATGCACTGCAGCCCGGGGAGGTGACGTTACCTTTTCTCTTGCAAGATGCAGGGTATTACACAATTCATGTTGGCAAGGCACACCTTGGGGCAGTTGATTCGCAAGGAGGAGATCCAGAACAACTTGGTTTCGATGTGAATGTTGCTGGTCATGGCGCAGGTGGTCCGGGTAGTTTTTATGGTACGCACCGTTTTATGGCAACTCGTGAAAAAATGGATTTTGACAACCATCAAATCTGGGATGTGCCAGGTTTAGAAAAATATCACGACCAAGACATATTTTTGTCTGAGGCACTTGCTCAAGAAGCATGCAGCGAAATTGAAAAAGCAGTTGCAACTGGCAAACCTTTCTTTTTACACTTTGCTCCCTATGCAGTGCACATACCACTGATGTCAAATCAGAAATACATTGACAAGTATGCAAACATAGACAAACGTGAAGCAGCCTATGCGACCATGATTGAAAGTGCAGATGCTGCACTTGGAAGCGTACTGGACAAACTTGTTGCTCTTGGGATTTCAGACAACACTATCATTATTTTTACATCTGACAACGGTGGGCTTTCGGCAACGGCACGTGGCGGTAAAAAGCATACACATAATGCACCGCTGCGAAGTGGAAAAGGTTCAGCGTATGAAGGCGGCATTCGGGTGCCACTGATCGTACAGGGGTTGGATCAAAAACATTCTGTGGATACATCAAATGTGATTACCCATGATTTATTTCCAACAATTTTACAATATGCAGGGGCAAGTTCTCCAGATGAGCACATTGTTGATGGTATGGCACTTGGCGAATCAAACTCAACTCGTGTCATTGGTTGGCATCAACCACATCAATGGGGTGCATCGGGGCCAGGGATCGAGCCATTTACTGCAATTCGGCAGGGTAAGTGGAAACTCATTTTCTTTCACGCCGGGAGACGATTTGAGCTCTACAATTTAGAAAATGACATAGGTGAAACCGATGATCTTTCAGAAATTAATCCTAAGGTTTTAATGAAGATGCAACTATTGCTCAATGATTGGGCGACAGAGAGAAACGCTCAGCCTTCAATATTGAAGGAAACTGGAAAACCTGTTTTGTGGAAAGTTGGTTCAAACAATGCGCAACAGGAGTGAGTTGTTACTCCATCCTGTTTTTAGAAATTCAGTACCAAGATCATCATGGGGTTTAATTAAATTCTAGGGTTAAATTTCGGCGGAGGCCACTTTGGAGACACCGTCGATCGCGCCTAGGCTTGCGAGGAGATCGCCAGTAGCTGGCGAGCCGAGTTTAATCACCATCATCGCCAACCCGTCCTTATCGCCGTGCCCAATCACCATTTCGTCTATGTTTACCTTTGATTTGCCAAGTGCTGTGCCAACTTCTCCAACCATCCCGGGAGTATCGTCATTGAAAAGTGCAATCATGTGACCACTTGGAACCATATCAAAGCCGCGACCATCAATGCATGTAATTCGCGGTCTGCCATCGGCGTGTACCGTCCCTTCAATCACATGTGACTGTTCGCCGCCGATTCTAATTGTAAGTTTATCAACAGCATCAGGTGCACCAACAACCGTTGAAGTAGTCACGCCAAGCTCTCGCGCCATCGCCGTTACATTTATAATCGAAACCGGTTCGTCAGTGCAATGTTGTAACAACGAAACAAGTGTGTACCTCGCAATTGTGTCCGTCTTGCCAACAGTTGCTGGCCCTCGAAGTTCAACTATTACTTCATTTGTCTTTGCAAGGTTTGTAACTGTGCCAAGGAGGGTGATCATTCGGGAAGAGAGTTCAACAAATCGTTTTTGTCTGTTATTCAGTTCAAGATCTAAACCGCCAGCGTTCACTGCACTTTCTAATCCTTCGCCGCGAAGATATTGCAGTAGCGAAGCGCAAGCGTTTACCGCAACCGCTTCTTGCGCTTCAATTGTTGATGCGCCAAGGTGTGGCGTACATAAGACTTTTGGATGTGTTCGAAACGGATGATCTTCATCCGGTGGCTCACTTAGATACACATCAATAGCTGCACCCGCGCACTCCCCTGCATCAAGTGCTGTAATCAGTGCTTCTTCATCAACAATACCACCGCGAGCCGCATTAATCACAAGCAAATCATTTTTACATTTCGCAAATTGTTTTGTATTTAACATGCCCGTCGTTTGCTCAGTGCGAGGAACATGGAACGAAACAATATCAACCTTTTCAATGAGGTCATCAAATGATTGCATCATTTGCACTTGCCCATCCATTGCAGTTGGTTCCTTCATAAAAGGATCAAACCCGATCACTTCCATGCCAAAAACAAGTGCTCTTCTGGCCATCGCTTGTCCAATTCGGCCCATGCCGACAATGCCTAGGGTTCTTCCGGCAAGTTGCACGCCAACGAAACTGCCGCGATCCCATCCGCCACTTCGGAAAATGGCATTTGAACTAGCGACATTTCTCGCAAGTGAAATCATCAACGCAAAAGCGTGCTCAGCGGTCGTAATCGTCGATGCTGAAGCGGAATTCATCACTGCGACCCCTAAATTCGTAGCCGTGGGGAGGTGAATGTTATCCACGCCTACCCCAGCTCTTGCAATTCCTCTTAGGCGAGCGTTTTGGTTGCTAAAAACCCGCTTTAGGATCTCTTCAGGCAGTTTTACTGACGAACGCACGATGACGCCGTCGACTTCCACCAACGTTGAAACGAGTTCGTCTTCGCTAAGTCCTGTTTGGGAAAGGACTTCCACTTGATCTTGGGACTCTAAAAACGCTGCCCCTTCTGGAGCAAGTTTATCGGCAATTAGGATTTTAATGAGTTTCATGTGGGATATAAGACTTCTATATACGAGTGGCAAAAAGGCGTGGGGTTTGGTAGAATAGTCGATTCAAGAAAAGGTTGAATAATTATGACGACAGTGACAGCAGATACGATTAACAAAGATGATTTTAGACGACATGAGTCCGATTGTGGGTCTCCAGAAGTTCAGATTGCAACATTGACTGCAAGAATTTTGGAATTAACCGATCACCTCAAAATACACAAGCACGATCACCACTCTCGAAGAGGTTTGATCATGCTCGTTGGTAAGCGAAACCGCTTGCTTAAATACATCTCGCGCACAAATCGCGAAGCTTATCAAGCAACTATTAAGAAACTCGGGCTACGAAAGTAAAATAGCCCCAAACCGCAGCCGCCCCGAGCAGTTTGTATGAGGTGGTGGCAGTGGACAAGCTGTGGTCGTGTATACGCCCGCGTCTCGTCTTCTGTCTCCCTAGCAGCAAACTTATTTTCAGGGCCTGCATCACAAGAGGAGTATTCACAGATGGATACAAAAATTATTGTTGAACGGGAAATTGGGAATCGCACCTTGCGATTCGAAACCGGCCAAGTGGCCAAGCAAGCAAGCGGCGCAATCATTGCGACCTACGGCGAAACGACAATCATGTGCACGGCGATGCGATCCGATCCACGTCCTGGACTTGATTTCTTTCCTTTGCAATGCGACTATCGCGAACGAACAAGTGCTGCGGGTAAATTCCCCGGTGGCTTCCGCAAGCGAGAAGGCGCACCGAACGAAAAAGAAATTTTGACGATGCGTTTGATGGATCGCCCAATTCGTCCTTTGTTTCCTGATGGATACATTGACGAATGCCAAATTCAAGCATGGGTAATGAGCCACGACGGCGAAAATGATGCGGATGTTATTGCATGTACTGCAGCATCCGCCGCACTATGCTTAACAGATTCACCATTCGAAGGACCTGTCGGGACAGTTCGTGTTGGTCGCATTATGACAGACGGCGGTGAGACGTATGTGCTCAATCCTACGCAAACACAAATGCAATACTCAGACCTTGATCTTGTTCTTTCTGGTCACTCCGATGGCGTGAACATGATTGAAATTGGCGCTGCTCAAGTTGATGAAGCTAGCGTAATGGGTGCAATCAAGTTTGGTTACGAAGAAGGCATCAAGCCAATTCTCGAAATGCAACTTGAACTAATGGAAAAAGCTGGTCGATCAGAAAAACGACAAGGCGATCTTTCACTTCCTTCTGATGAAGTGATGGCGAAAGTCAAAGATCTTGTTGAAGCAAAAATGCTTGAAGCTCGTCGCATTCCAAGTAAAGCTGAACGAAGCGATGCAGTGAATGCATTGCGTAAGTTGATGATCGAAGAAAATTTTGCGGTTCCCGAAGGTGTTTCGTACAGCGAGCACATGGCTGCAGATAAAACGCAACGCGAAGCAAAAGAAGCGTTCCGTAAACTTGAAAAGCAATGCACTCGGAAACTCATCGTAGATGAATCAATTCGTGCAGACGGTCGTGCACTTGATCAAATTCGTGATTTGGGCATGGACACATCGATATTTGCACGAACACACGGTTCTGCATTCTTCCAACGCGGCGAAACACAATCACTTGTGACCTGCACACTTGGTACCAAAAGGGACGAACAAATCGTTGACGGTTTGATGCCAGAATATGCGAAGAAGTTCTACCTTCATTACAACTTCCCACCATTCTGTGTTGGCGAAGCTGGTCGAATCATGGGTCCCGGTCGCCGCGAAATCGGTCACGGTGCACTCGCTGAGCGATCACTCCTTGGCATTTTGCCAGAAGTTGATGACTTCCCATACACCATTCGTTTGGTAAGTGATATCACTGAATCAAACGGTTCGTCTTCAATGGCAAGCGTGTGCGGCGGTTGCCTTGCACTTATGGATGCGGGTGTCCCTATTCAAAACACATGTGCGGGCATTAGCGTTGGTCGTTTTAGTAACGGCGAAGGCAAAATTGTTCGCGTCATGGACATCATCGGTGAAGAAGATTTCTTCGGAGACATGGACTTCAAAGTTTGTGGTACTCGCGAAGGCATTACCGGCGTCCAACTTGACCTCAAGGCTCGCGGACTTTGGTTCGAAGAACTGGAAGTCATTTTCAATGAAGCATTGAAAGGTCGTTTGGACATCATTGATCAAATGGAAGGCGTTCTTTCTGGACCACGCGAGGAAATGTCTGTGCACGCACCACGCATGCTCAGCGTTGCGATTGACCCAGAGAAAATTGGCAAGTTAATCGGACCCGGTGGTAAAACGATCCGTTTAATCACTGAACAAACTGGGGCCCAAATTGACATTAACGACGACGGCACCGTCCATATCAGTTCAGTCAACATGGCAGAAGCTGAAGCAGCAAAAGCAGCTGTTGAAGCGATCGCAGCTGAAATTAAAGTTGGCAGCGTCTTCGAAGGCAAAGTGGTTTCAACGCGTGACTTCGGTGCATTCATTGAAATCGCACCCGGAACTGATGGCATGTGTCACATCTCTGAACTTGCTGATGGTTTCGTCGATAAAGTCGAAAACATCTGTAAAGTTGGTGACAATATTAAAGTAAAGGTCATCAATGTTGATGACACAGGACGAATTAAACTTTCAGTGAAAGCTTTGCTTAAAGATGCAGAGAAGAAAGCTGAAAAAGAGACCGTGGAAAACTAATTAATGTTTTCTTGGACTTGGCTAATTGCAGGCACCGGCCTTGGGGCGGTGTCTGTTTTGCCATTTATGGTGTGGCGTCATAAGCGAGACGCAAAGCGAACAGCAGATGCAACCGCCCGTGCGCAAGCGTCTGAACGCATGGCTGAAATTGGACAAATGACTTCTGGTCTTGCGCATGAAATCAAGAACCCGCTTTCTACTGTTGGTTTAAATGCGCAGTTACTTTCGGAAGATATTGAACATCTTGCCATCGAAGATGTTGAGAAGGGCAGGCTGACAAAACGCTTGGATTCTCTTTCTCGCGAAGTTGAACGGCTCCGTGGAATTCTTGATGATTTTTTGCAGTTTGCTGGACGAATGAAGTTACACAAAGAACGCACAAATTTGTGCGGAGTACTTAGTGAACTCGAAGATTTTTATCACCCTCAATGCGACATTGAAAATGTAGTCATGCGAATGGAGTTGCCAAGTGAGGCGATTTTTGCAGATGTTGATCAACCGTTGCTTAAACAAGCGGTGCTTAATTTGCTTATTAATTCAACCCAAGCAATGCAGGGGGGCGAGAACAAAGAATTAATTATTCGCTTGGAAGTAAAGGAGAACGAAGCGTTGATTCATGTGATTGATACTGGTCCGGGCATCGAACAAGAACGAATTGACGAAATTTTTCATCCATATGTTTCCAACAAGCGGGGAGGTACTGGTCTTGGGCTGCCGACAACCTTGCGAATTGCCCAAGAGCATAGTGGTCACATTACCGTTGATTCATCAATTGGAAACGGCAGCGATTTTACTCTGCATATACCATTACTTGCATAATGCGAGTGCTTATTGCATATAACCCAGTTTCTGGAAGAGGAGTAGCGAATAAGTTGGGCCGGGATATTTCTGCGGCGCTGTTGCAGTCTGGTTGCGACGTGGAATTGCTGCCAACTGAAGCGGGTGACCCTAAGAACTGGTTATCACCTAGATTAAAACAAATGGATCGCGTCGTTGCAGTTGGCGGCGACGGAACACTCCGCTCAATCGCTTCTTGCCTTGTTGATACGAACATTCCAGTGTATCACGCAGCGTCAGGAACTGAAAACCTTTTTGCTAAATCTATGCGGATGTCAAACGACTCTCGAAAAGTAGCTGAAGTAGTTTTGAATGGCGAAGTTAAGTTAATCGACACCGCCACTGCAAATGGCGAATTTTTATTACTCATGGCTTCTGTTGGTTTCGATGCAGAGGTCGTAGCAGATCTTGCGAAGAATCGCGGAAAATCAATTACACACATGTCTTACCTCACGCCGTGTATTCGAAAGTTTTTGAAATTTTATCCTCCGGAAGTTTCGGTGACTGTCGATGGCGTAGAAGTTGTAGAGAAACGACGCGGCTGGGTTGTTGTTGCAAATTCTTTTGCGTATGCGAAAGGGCTAAATCCAGCACGAAATGCATCTCTTACTGATGGTTTACTTGATGTTGTGTTTTTACCAATTCAATCACGATGTTCGCTGATCACTTGGATTTTGCGCGTCAAACGAGGTGTCCACTTATTGCACAAAAACGTAGTTGAACTGCGCGGTAGAAACATCCAAATCAATACTTCATCGCCTGCGTATTGGCAACTCGACGGTGATTCACCATCAGAGAATCAAACAACTTTTCTCAATGTTGCCATTCACCCAAAATCGCTGACAATAATTACCTCATAGGTAGTTTCTTTTCTGTGCCAAACATATCGCCTCAGCAAAGCTTCGGCGTAGATGAATGGCACCTTGGCGTACAACTATCAATTGTGAAAACGGTCCGAGTGGTTGTTTTTTTACAACAATCCATCACTGTCGATCACTGCGCGAGCAACAGCAGCAATTGACTTACGCGAAGATCTTGATTGTTTTTGCAACAACTTCATCGCTTCGGGCTCAGAAACAGATTTCCGTTTAACGATAATCCACTTTGCTTGCTCGATGAGTTTACGATCGTCGAGTTTTTGTTTTAGATCAACAATCTGACTTCGCTGATCGATGTGATCAAGATATCGCTTCCATGCAACGGTGAGTCCAGCATGTAACTGTTCTGTTGATGCTGGTTTCAATAAAAAGCCAAATACTCCCGCCGCGGTACAGTTACGAAGGTAAGTGTCATCTGAATATGCAGTGAGCATGACAACTGGAATATCAAGTTCGGTAAAAATAATTTGTGCTGCTTGCATCCCATCCATTTTTGGCATCTGTATATCAATAAGTGCAATGTCTGGTCGTTCTTCTCTGCAGGTTAGCACTGCTTCTTCGCCATTTTTACAGGGTCCAACAACTTCGAGTTCTAAAGACTTGAGTGAGCCGATAACGCCTTGCACAACGAGCAGTTCATCGTCAGCGACAAGAATTCGTCTTGGATGTTCGGGTAATTCGAGTTCAGATGCAGGAGTTAAGTTTTCTGGGGGAGGTGTCATTCTTAGACTATCCTTTTATTCTTGCTGCGGGGAGACACACGTGGTCGGATCCGCCAGTTGCTTGAAAGGACATATTGTACAGTGAAAACTAAATTTTTAATAAAATCGAGTTGTTAATCCAAAAAATCACCTTCTTTGAGGCGGGTTGGCACATACTCTTCGGTGACGTATGAAATATCTTTTGTGATCAACGATTCAACTTCCATCTTGAAACCGTTGTTTAGCATTGTTTTGATTTCCCGTTGCCATTCGCGTTTACCTTCAAACCAAGGATACGCAGCGATTTGTTTTGCACGGTTGATGTCACGATCGTTCAATTCAATTTTTACATCATCACTTAAGTCAAGACGTTCGTAATCTTTCGAACGAATGCCCATAAATTTCGCATCTGGAATTGCCATTCGTTCAGATTCAAATGCTAGGTTGATCGAGCCTTGTTTTATGACACTGTAAATATAGTGTCCCCATGGATCACAATCTAGCAAGCAATAAACAGGAAGTTTGAGTTCCTTGTGCATTCGGTGCAACATGCGTCGGACACCGCGAGGTGGTTGACCAGAACCCTCAGTCAAAATGCAATTGTGCGTTTCCCAAAAACGATCTTCGTTGAATCGACTCCATACAGTATCTTTCTCGACATGCAATATAAAATCAGCTGTGCATTCTTTGAACTGCATGATGTTCGGTTCACAAATACTTGGAATGGCATATCCACCCGTCCCCATTTTTCGGCAGTTGATTTCGTCACCGTTATCAACAACGGTAATGTTACCAACCATCGTTCCACGTTTTTTTGCAAAAATATGAAGTTCTTCTCGCAGTCCATCGAGTGTGACTTCTAAATCTTCCAAAATTGTGTCGGATTCACCCTGATCGTTAAATGTTTTTTCTTTGGTTCCGGGAATTGTGTGCAATCCCATATAGTACATACCACGAAGGCTCAACGTTTTTTCAGATTCAATTAGTTCTTTGCATCCCTTTGAAAGCAAAAGTGATTGCATGAATTTTCTTGATTGACCTAAGTTAAACAAACTTCTCGTCTGGGTTGCGTCACCCATTTCAAGAATTCGTTTTTTCTTGTTGTATTTCATGTTGGATACAGATCGCGTCGGGATTGAAAAATTGGGTTCCCTTTGCGCTAAACTGGATTTCACAACATTTCCAGCAAGTTTTTCAATCTTTTTGATTGTTTCTGCGTCGCGTTTCTTGTCGACCACCCGTGTCTTTGTTTTTTTAGACTTGTTGACAACGATCTTGTTCTGTGTTTTTTTCTTCGCCATTACTTACGCTTTCGAGTCGTTTTTTTCTTGGTTTTACGTTTTGTTTTCTTTTTAGGTTTTGATTTACCAAAAAGTGTGTCATCGCCATCTAGTTGATCTTGGAGGTCATCAATGATGACAACATCTGTATCGTTTCCGAGTCCGCCTCCAAGGTCAATAAAGTTTCCTTCATCATCAAGTTGCGAATCAGCATCATCAGTACGTCGCTTCGCCTGTTTCATAAGGGCTTTATATAACTTGTCAGTGTCTGTTCCAGTGAGCGCATTACAGCAGCGTGAAATTTCACCGATGTATCGTTCAAACACACTGCGGCGTTCGGATTCGCGGGCCATGCGTTTTCGCCGTCGCAAGTACGTGCCGAGTTTACGCCCGCAATCTTGTAGTGCAAGTTTCATTTCTTTGCGAATTTCATCATAGTCAGCAATCGCTTCTTTTGATTCACTTGTAAAAGGAACCCAGACACTTACCATGTGCACAAGCACAACAAGTGGTCCTGAGGGGATGGAATTTCTTGGTTGTGTAAGCCCATAATTTTTCCATGATGTTTCAGCTACCGCTTTAAAGGAACAACAACTAGATTGCGAATATAACAACGGTACTCTGTTTGCAAAACGCAAAACTTTCGCTGAGTCTTCCCTGCCTAAACCGCCGCCATAGGCGATGGCAACTTCAATTTGGAATGGATTGCCTCGGTAGACACTTGGGGGTCTTGTTGCTGCGGCAAAAAACTCTGCTTTAACTTCCTTAAGCAAGCCCGCAAGAAGTGCTTTTGAACCCATTGGCACAAGGCAATCTGTATTTGGTGCAATGATTCGTGTCTTTTGAATAGATTCGTAGAGTTTTTCCGCTTCATCGTGGCCAACCGTTTTAATCCACGTTTGCCCAGTCATTCCTGCGCCTTTGCAAATTTCACGGGCTTTAGTTGCTCCAACTCGGCAAAAATCTTTTTGTAAGAAACCTCCAAGTTGCCGAGCTTCAGTTCGTTCGAGCATTTGTATCAATGTGCCAAGTTCGATTCCTTTTGGGTGTGGTTTAATTTCTTTTGGTTCATCAGGCAATTCTTCAATTGCGCGTGGAAACTCAATAGTTTCATTTGTTGGTGTTACGTACGTGATTTTTGCATGTGGATTTGCAATTGCAGTTTGTTCTAGATATTCGTCGATGGACTGACGACCTTTTTGGTATTTGCCTTCAAGTTCGATAGAAACTTGCGTGCCATGTCCATCTTCAAAGAGTTTATTGTCTTCAGGATGCTCAGTGTCGCTGATGACCATTGGCCTGTTCTTGGAAGTGTCCATTTTGAGGACAACTTCGTGCGCGGGTTTATTTTTTTTTGTTTTGGAAATGATGACGACGGGTTTTCCTGTTGTCATGAGCCCGTACATACCAGCGGCAGAAATACCGATCCCTTGTTGACCGCGTGACATTTTTAAGCGGTGAAACTTTGAACCATATAACAACTTGCCGAAAATATTTTCAATTTGTGCTCGAACAATCCCTGGCCCATTATCGCGAATTGTTAAACGGAAACGAGTTTCGCTCAGTTGCATTACGTGGACATAGATGCTCGGCAAGATTCCGCCTTCTTCTGCGGCATCGAGTGCGTTGTCAACCGCTTCCTTGATGGCGGTAAGCATTGCTTTGCGAGGATTATCAAAACCAAGAAGGTGGCGGTTTTTTGCGAAGAACTCACTGACGGAGATGTCTCGTTGACCCGAGGCCATCGTTTCTGCAGTTGCAGTGGTGCGAGTTTTTTTGGAGCGAGTCGATTTTTTGGGCTGTTTGGCCTTTGGCATATCGGGTGTACTAATTGTTGGGGTCATCTGTTGCCTTCCATGGCGCGTGAAAAACGCGATGTAAACAGGCATCCGTACCTGTCTTGCACACAGAATACCGAAACTCAGCATATTGTGCCAAACAGCAACTTGGGCCTGACCCCAGGGGTCAGGTCCAAAATATCTGATTAGGTGCTGGGGGTGCATTATTTCGAAGCAATGTGTTCATATGCAGTAATCCGTGGTCTTTGAGATACGGGGGTCAGTTGGGGGTTAGGTCCACATCGCAATGTACGTTTTTGGTAAACTTCCAAGATTCTCACCAAAGTACCTTAATAGAAATTGGAGCCTAAGCATGTCAATGGAAAAAACCCTCATTATTTTCAAACCAGACGCAGTTCAGCGTGGCCTAATGGGTCGAATCATGACCAAATTTGAAGACAAGGGTCTGAAAATCATAGGTGCGAAGTTCATGCAAATTTCCCCAGAACTTGCAGCTGTGCACTACGAAGCACACAAAGAGCGACCTTTTTATAAAGGTTTAGTGAGTTTTATGACTTGTTCGCCTGTAATGGTCCTCGCTCTTGAAGGGGTTGGTGCAATCGCTATGTGTAGAAAAATGATGGGTGCGACTTTTGGATCTCAAGCAGATTCTGGCACAATCCGCGGTGATTTTGGTGTTTCCAACAGTTTTAACCTTATTCACGGCTCGGATAGTCCTGAAGCAGCAGAGCGAGAACTTGGTTTGTTCTTCAATGATGGTGAAATTCTCGACTGGACACGAATGAATGAAGGTTGGATTTACGATCTTTCTGGTGACGAACCGGAATAAAAACCTTCGTTTTTTGTCAATAAATCGCGAATTTAGAATCTTTTCAAAAAAAAAGCGAAAATTATAAAAAATTCGGTTCACGATCGACGACTCACCGCGTAGATGGTGATGCCGTGCGTCCTGAATTCGCAGTACGGGCGGTCATGTCTTTACAAGGGGTTACATCCAAATGCCAAGAAAACCAAGGCAAACAATCTATGGTGAAAAACCACGCGTCGTTGTCGTTGCAACTCGCAGAAAAAGAAGTCCCGATGAGCTTAGCCGCCTCGATCTTGCTCTAGAAAAATCGATTACTGTTGTTGAATCGCCACTCATAAAGAAACGCAATGCGGAAAAAGCAATTTTCGATGAACCAGATTCTGTTCCTAGAATGTCTGTTGCTTGGTATTCGCCCGGCCAAAACCTTGAATCGAAAACAAAAAATCCTGGTGGTCGCCCTCTTACACGAGAAGAAGAAGTAACGCTATTTCGCCAATACAATTACGCTCGTTGGCGTGTAACAAAAATGCAAGAGCGTTTTGAGAAGGCAAAACCAAAAACGGATAAAGACATTGACGAATTGCTTCGCTGGTTCGACATAGCAACTTCCCGCCGAGAACACATTGTTGAATGTAACCTTCCACTGGTTCTTGCAATGGCAAAAAGAACATACGCAGCTGGTGAATATGGTGATTTAGTTGCTGAAGGGAATGTTGCGCTGGTTCGTTGCGTTGATCGTTTTGATTGCGAACTTGGTTGGAAATTTTCTACTTATGCTTGTAGAGCGCTTACCGCTGCATTTAACAGGTACGGGAAGAAACAACTCAAACATAAAAATTCCGCTCCATTTGAATTCGACGAAGAACGAGAAATGCAATGTTCAGATATCGAAGTGGACAAAACCGATGACGATCGAATTCGTGCGATTCGACTCGCGCTTCGTTCCGGTGATGTCGCGCTTACGGATACCGAACACGAAGTGATGCGCTTTCGGTTTGGATTGCATTGCCCGCAAAACCCACCACTTCTTACCCTTCAACAAGTTGGCAAGGAGCTTGGCATTTCTAAGGAACGCGTTCGACAAATTCAACTCCGCGCTCTTGCTAAAATACGCGATGTTGTTGAGCGGTATTTACCTACCGATCTGGTCACTGAATAGATAACTTTCTACCAAATTCTCTCCTTTGTTCCGCTCATTCACCGTACAGTGTGCAGTGTGAGCGGAACTTCTAATATATCATTGAAGGTGATCCCTAAGAAAAAGCGTGGGAGGCTACGGTGGACGATATTAATTCTTGTGCAGGTTCTTATTTTATTGCACGTTGGTTTATGGTTCATCTTTGGTGGCGAAACCATCACACCCATAGAGCCATCTGAAGGGATGGAGTTTGTTAAAAATGGGGTGATCAATGCTGGCGCCATTTTCTTTGCGCTCGCTTTGATTTCAACTTGGATATTTGGTCGGTGGTTTTGTGGATGGGGATGTCACATTGTTTTTTTACAAGATTGGTGTTACGCATTGCTTCGAAAATTCGGTGTTCGCCCGAAACCATTTCGTGTTCGATTGCTTGGTTGGGTTCCACTTTTCCTTGGTATGTATATGTTTGTCTGGCCGCTTTTTTATCGCATTGCAATAGCGCCGTGGCTACAACCAAACCTGCGCTGGCCATCTATAACAACGGACTTAACTACAAGTGAATTTTGGGAATCATTTGTATCTCCTTTGCTTGCAATTCCGTTTCTGTTCATATGTGGATTTGCGACCGTCTATGTCTTAGGCGCAAAGGGATTTTGTACGTACGGATGCCCATACGGAGGTTTCTTTTCACCCTTAGATCGAATTTCACCAATGCACATTCAAGTCAACGATAATTGCCAACAGTGCGGTAAATGCACAGCTGCATGTACTTCTAACGTTCGAGTACACGAAGAAGTGCATTTACACAAAATGGTTGTTGATTCAGGTTGTATGAAAACAATGGACTGTATCGATGCATGCCCAAATGACGCACTGTCAGTTGGTTTTTCTGGTATTGCGCTTGGAAAACAGATCGCACGCAAAACGCAAAAGTATGACGTATCCATAGCGGGGGAATTTGGGATAGCTACAATCTTTATCGTTGGTTTTTTCTCTTTTCGTGGGTTATATGCATCTGTGCCTATGTTGATGGCTGTAGGCATGTCTCTAGTGTGCACGTGGATTATTTGGAAAGGCGTACAACTTCTCAAAGTGCAAAATGTAAGCTTGCACCGCAACCAACTGAAATATCATGGGGTACTGAAACCAATTGGCAAACTCGCAATTCTTTTTTTTATGCTTACAATGTTATTTGTCATACAAAGTGCAGCGGTGCAGTTGCTTGGAGCAGCGGGTAATTCTTCGTCGAAGAATGGAGATTTGCAACGCGCGTTGTTTTGCTACAAACTCAGCGGTCCTATGACTGATGGTGGAATTGGATTTGCGAGCAACCCAAATATTGATCGTGCAATGTCAAAAATACATGATGTGCAAGGTGATTTTGAAGAATCGGAACGATTACTAAGGCGGCTGAATAATTTTGTCGGCGAGGATCAAATGGGGATGATGTTACTTGGGCAAAATTTACAATTGCACCGTGATTCGCAATATGTACACCAGTTTTACCTTGATACGCTCGAGGTCCATAATCACTGGACACTTGTTTGGGAAGATTATGTCGCTTGGCTTCGTCGAGCCGGTCGCCACGAAGAAGCAGTTGATGCTTCCTTTGCAGCGAACACGATGAATCCGGAGGCGGTTCGTCTTCAACTTCAGTGGCAATTGCTCCACAAATAAACAACCCGCAGAGTTGTTTATTCACTTAATGCATAATGGAAATGGTCGAAGAGTGTTTGTGGTGTTTCGGTAGCATATGCTGTTTCTCGGAAAGTTCGATCAACCATAAGACGACTTATACGACCGAGTGCTTGAATGTGATCTGCAGTATTTTCAGATGGCGAAACAAGTAATATCACAAGCTCAACTGGTCGTTTGTCAGGACTTGAAAAATCAATTGGTGTTGCAGGTCGACCCATTGCCATTACAAGATCAGTAAGTTTGTCACAGCGACCGTGTGGGATTGCAAGACCTTCACCAATACCAGTTGATCGTTGAAGTTCTCGTTCCCAAACAAGTTGTTTAATCGTGTCTGCATTCGAAATACATCCACTACTCGCAAGTGCATCAACAAGTTCACCTATCGCGCCTTGGCGATCGGTTGATTCGAGGTACACTCGCATGGTGTTAAGTTGGAGATGGTTAAGTAAGTTCATTGGTCAGAAGTGAATCGCGGGATTGTAGCCAACCTGCGTTTGATTGGCTAGGGTTGGCGCTGCAGAAGAGCGGCAAATCCACCATCGTGCCATGAGGCAGGGTCGGATTGAGGGCTACCAGATGGCATAGCGGTGGATTGTTCGATCAGAGAAAGTTGTCGCTTCCGCTTCATCCATGCAACTTGACTACCATTTTCCTCGCGGTCGATGCTGCAAGTGGCATATAAGAAATACCCGCTTCTGTTGAGAACTGCCACGCCATCTCGAATGATTGTTTGTTGCAATTCTACAAGAGAAGCAATGTGCTTTTCATCGTAACGATACTTTGCTTCGGGTCTTCTGGCAAAAACGCCACTATTGGAACAAGGTACATCAGCAACTACGAGATCAAAGGGTTCTGTTGGTCCCTCGCCGTCTGGAACATACACAGTGATATCAAAATCATCTGCAATTTCTTGCAGCAACGATCTTCTTACATCATTTGGTTCCGTTGCGCCAATCATTGCGTTTGGGAAAAGAACGCGAAGTTGTTTTGTTTTTGTTCCGCGACCCGCGCACAGATCTAAAATACGATGTGGTGTTTGTTCCATCCACCGAAGTAGCGAAAGGGAAGTTCCTGATGTTGGGTCTTGCACGCGGAGATTGTCTGAATCGTTTATCAAATCAGAAATGTTTACTTCTTGAGGAACAACGCCAAAATGATGTTGTTCGTGTGGGATCACGCATTGTGGAAGTGTCTCGCTAGTCACAATGATCGGAGGCTCTGCTATTACGTTTTTTGCAAATAAGGTCGCTTGTTCTTTGCCGAGTTGTTTTTCGATGCGTGCCCATATTTTTTTACTAAATCCAAATTGCGGCGCAATGCTATTAAAAACAGGTGCATTTAAGTACCACCACGAACCATCAGATCGAGGCAGGTGGTGCTCGTTTCCAATCTCACCAGTTTGTTCAAGAGTACCACGTAGTTTTACAATTTTACGAAGCACGGCATTTATAAAACCAGTTGCTCTTGGTCGTTTCCCTCCGTGCCTTATCCACTCGACTGTGCAATCAATCACAGCGTGATCTGGCAAGCGGTCGAATAATAAAAGTTGCGCTGTTCCAACTAGCAGTGCTGCAGCCACAGGTGGTTCAAGTGTGGCAAAGGGGCGATTCGATGCATGTTCTATGATTGCTGCAAGCGTAAGCCACCTTCGACGGACAGCGTGGTCGATTGCTCTAGCAAGCGAAGCATCACGTTGGTCTAAATCGTCGCAAGCAAGAGACGGCGGGTCGAGGTCTGGAAACCGCTTGAATGCTTTTGCAATACTTGCGCAAGCAATGCTTCGTGCATCTTGCATCTGTTACTCAGCTGTCGCTTTGCAATCACAATTGCAGCGCATCACATCGGCTTTGTCGGTGCATTCCCAAGAGAATGTTCCTTCGCCACTTTCGCCTGGTGTTCTTCCAAAGTGTCCATGATACGCAGTGGATGTGTAGATTGGTGCAAGTAAACCAAGGGAGTCAATGATACCCTTTGGAGTTAGGTCAAAGTGTTTTTGAATTAACAAAGAAATATCTGCTTCATCTATTTTTGCAGTCCCCATGCAATCGACGTGTACTGAAGTTGGCTCAGCGACTCCAATTGCGTAACTGAGTTGGATTTCACAAACGTCTGCAAGATCAGCAGCAACTACATTTTTCGCAATGTACCGTGCCATGTAGGCTGCAGAACGATCCACTTTACTTGGATCTTTGCCGCTGAAAGCGCCGCCGCCGTGACGACCGCGTCCACCATAGGTGTCAACAATAATTTTTCGACCAGTTAACCCGCAGTCACCTTTTGGTCCACCAAGTTCAAAGATTCCAGTTGGGTTGACATGTATTTCAATGTTTTCGTTCCACCAAGAACCAAGAACGGGTTTGATGATGTGCTCAATGACTGCATCCTTGAGTGCAGTTTGATTTTTCGACCACTCTGGACCGTGCTGAGTAGAGATAACAACGGTTTTTACTTTTATAGGTGTGTTGCCATCGTATTCAATAGTGACTTGACTTTTCGCGTCAGGGCGGAGGTGTGGAATAGTTTTGTCTTCGCGAATTGCTGCATGTTTTGCGACAAGTTGGTGAGACAAATCAATTGGAAGGGGCATGAGTGAGTCCGTTTCGCGGCATGCGTAACCGAACATCAATCCCTGATCGCCTGCACCTTGTTCTGCGTGTGCACCCTCACCAGTGTTGACTCCTTGTGCAATATCAGGAGATTGACGATCGAGCGTGACCATGACCGCGCAACTATCTGCGTCAAAGCCAAGGGTTGCATCTGTGTAACCAATACGGCGGATGGTCTCTCGAACGACTTTAGGAATATCGACATATCCATCACACGTGACTTCACCTGCGACGATCACCAATCCTGTTGTCACCATGGTTTCGGCAGCAACCCTGCTATTTGGATCTACTGCGAGCATTGCATCGAGAATTGCGTCGGAAATTTGATCTGCAACCTTGTCCGGGTGACCCATAGACACGGATTCTGAAGTGAATTGATATGGTTTTTCATTCATGATTTTGCACCTTTCAGGAGTAATTGCGAATCATAGCAGGAACAGGAGAAAAACACGAGCGTTTCAAGCGTATGATGTGCAGCGTATGTCTGTTCAAATGGAAATTTCAAGGATTCTAATTCGCGAACTTACCGATGCGCAAATTATCGAGTTAAAAGAGGTTGATGGCAAGAGAACTTTCCCAATTGTTGTTGGCATGCCAGAGGCGTACGCGATTGAACGAAGCCTCAAAGGAGTTAAACCGACAAGACCCCAGACTCATGATTTACTCTCTTCAGTTATTGAACATCTCGGAGGGTTGTTACACCAAGTCGCAATTAGTGATTTAAAAGATGGTACGTTTTTTGCAAAACTCATCATGCTTCAAGGTGGAGATGATTATTCGATTGATTGTAGACCAAGTGACGCCATTGCATTAGCAATTGCCAACCATGTTCCTGTGTTTGTTGAAGAGTCAGTGCTTGATGAGATTGAACGTAACCCGTTCGATATAGATGAATCCAATCCAAATGAAGATCAGTTCGACTGGGATTAACGATGATCGAGAGTGAGCACGAGCAAAAAATTTCTGGGACAATCAAGAGTCGACCCGATGATTTTGTTGTAGATGAAATACCACTGTATGAACCTTGTGGAGAGGGTGAACACCTATATTTGTGCATTCGTAAAACTGGGATCACACACGACTTGATGGTTCGGTTGATTGCAAAAGAGTTAGGCGTAAAGCCAAGGGCAATCGGAACTGCGGGAAGAAAAGATCGCAACGCGGTAACAACACAATTAGTATCGATTCATTTGCCAGGGGTTGCAAGCCGTGCTGTTTCTTTTTCACACGAGGGTCTTGATTTGATGTGGCAAGATCGACACACAAACAAATTACGGTTTGGGCACCTTCTTGGAAATCGTTTTGATATTCGCATTCGCGACATGGACCCAATCAAAGTGATAACGTTGCAAAAAAAACTTAATCTAATTTCTACATTTGGAATGCCAAACGCATTCGGGGTGCAACGTTTTGGAAATGATGCAAATAACCACTTATTTGGCGCGGCGCTGATTGCAGACAAATACGAAGAACTGGTTTCTCTTATTCTCGCCGGTAATGAACGACACAATCAATTTGCAACAGAGGGTGCATATAAGAAAGCGCTCGACGCTTGGCCATTTGGTAATCCTGTGCAGCAACATGTTCTTGAAGGCTTAATATCTGGAAAGGATTTTTCGGGCGCGTGTAAGCGAATTTCAAAAACTATGCAAAAGTTATGGATCAACGCGCTTCAATCTTTTATTTTTAATCAAACACTTATTCGGCGGCAAGAAGATGGAACATGGAATACATTGTTAGTGGGAGATCTTGCATGGCAACACGATGGTGGTGGTCGAACCTTCGAGGTTTCAAGTGAAGATGATCTGCAAGACAGATCTGATCGAATTGAACTATCACCTACAGGTCCACTCTGGGGATCGAAGATGCGTATGCCTAGCGGCGATGTATTGAAAGCTGAACTTGAAGACCTTAACGCATGTGGCGTGCAAGAAGAATTACACCAAAACGACAAACGGTTAGCAGCTGGCACAAGACGACCCCTTCGCGTTCCCGTGAAAAATACGGCTATTGGAAGCGGTGTTGATGAGCACGGTGGATTTGTACGAGTGCAATTTGAGTTGCCAGCAGGAAGTTACGCAACAGTGTTGATTGACAAACTGCTTACCGTTTCGCCTTGAAAAAAACACGCAGTTTTTCAACACATTCTTCAGCAAGTATGCCTTCTGTAATTTCGCAACGGTGGTTCAATCGTACATCATCCGCGATGTTGTATAACGTTCGACATGCGCCGGCTTTTTGGTCATGTGCACCAAACACAATACGTTTCATTCGGGAATTTACTGCTGCTCCAGCACACATCGGACATGGTTCAAGCGTAACAACGAGCGTACAATCGTGCAATCGCCATCTTCCAAGTTTTTCTGCAGCGTTATTGATCGCAATTATTTCAGCGTGGGCTGTTGGATTGTTTGTTGACTCTTTATGATTGAACCCCTCACCAACAATTTCATCGTTTAGGAAAACGGCAGCTCCAATCGGAACTTCGTCGATTGCCGCCGCTTGATCTGCGAGCGCAAGTGCGTTGCGCATCATTGCTTCGTCACTCATCATCGCGTTTGCCTGCTACACTTGAAACAGGAACCCAGACAATGAGTGCAATGCCAAGTTCGTATAATAAGTACAGTGGAATAAGCATCATTAGCATCGACACGACATCTTGGGGCGTAATCATTGCGGAAATAATGCCAAGAACGAGCAGGGCGTATTTTCTGTTTTTCCTTAACCAAGCAGGTGTTACTATATGTAACCAGCCGAGGAGTAACATTACCATTGGTAGTTGGAATGCAATCCCAATTGCAAACATTAAGAGTAGAACAAAGCCCAAGTAACTGCTAAGTTGAAATTGTTGTGAGATCAGTGAACCGCGATTCATCGGGAGTTGCAATGTTTCTAGCATTCCCTCCTCACTTGCTGGGATTGCGATTTCTAACACACCCTCAGGCATTTTTACCCAAACATCACCGGCAGATGCAACACTTGGAAATTCTTCTAAAACTGGAATAGTCAATGTAGAAATAGAATCACCAATTGTAATGAGTTCAGTTTGTACAGTTACGCCGCCCGCGATCGTTACCATAAATTCCAATATGAGTGGTAGCATGATGTAGTACATCAACGATAAGCCCGCGACACAAAGTATCACGCTGCCGGGGATTAAAAAATATACAAACCGTCGTTCGTGATTGTGCAATCCGGGCGAAACAAACTTCCAAAGTTGGTAGAGAATCCATGGACCTGCAACAAGAATGGCAGCGCCGATAGCAATTTTCATTTCTACCATGAGAAATTCTGGCGGGCTGAGCACTTGCACGTGCGCCGGAAGCCCGTACTTGTCAAGAACGTTGTAGAGCGGAACAAGGAACCAACGCACAATTGGATCAGCGAACAGAAAGAACAACACTGCCAAGGGGAGCGGTGGAATGATTGACCAAATAATCCGTTTGCGGAGATCTTCAATATGATCGCCAATGGACATAATGGCAGCATCTTTTTGTGGTTCACGATCCATGAGAATATGTACAGGATACCGTAGCCTTGAGGCGGGTATACTTCCCTCCCATGGCATCGAACGACTATTACCAATTACTTGGAGTGGATCGATCTGCGACGGCAGACGAGATTCGAAAGGCGTACCGAAAACTAGCTCGAAAGTACCATCCTGATGTGAATAAAGATGATGATGCTGCGACGAAATTTTCGGAAGTTCAAGAAGCGTACGACACGCTTTCTGATGCTGAAAAACGAAAAATGTATGACCAGTTTGGATCAGCGGGACAACAAGGTGGTTTTCGTGGCAACCCTCGTTGGCAACAAGCAAGTGGATTTGGTGGCGGAGGGTTCAGTGGAGGCGAGAGTGCAGATTTTTCTGATTTCTTCAATCAGGCAATGGGAGGTCGCGGTGATCAGTCAAGACCTGCAACAACTCAAAAAGGACAGAATATTGAAACAACCATCACAGTGACTTTTATGACTGCGCTCAAAGGCGGAAGTGAAGAAGTGCAAACGGCTGATGGCACGGCGAGTGTTCGTATTCCTGCAGGTATGGAATCTGGGAAAAAATTACGACTCAAGGGGAAGGGACATCAGGGAATGGGCGGGGGATCAAACGGCGACTTGATGATTACAGTTACTGTTGGCGGTCACCCGTTGTACCAGCGGCGTGGTCTTGATGTTGAGATGGATGTTGATTTGAGTATTGTTGAGGCTGCACTTGGAACAAAACTTTCGTTGCCACTCCCGCTTGGCGGCACCATTGACATGAAAATTCCAGCCGGAGTATCTAGTAGTCAACGGTTACGCGTGAAAGGCAAGGGGGCAAAAGTATCGGAAAAAAAAGTGGGAGATTTCTACGCAGTGATTCATATCGTTGGGCCAACAGAACTTGATGAAGAATCAAAAGAGTTGCTTGAAGAACTTGGCAAAAAAATTCCAAATCCAAGAGAAGAAGCGTAATGTCGAAACGTGCAGTTGTGCTGTTATCAGGCGGTCTTGATTCGGCGACGGTGTTAGCGATTGCGAACCATCAGAAATATACGTGCCACGCACTTTCTTTTCATTATGGACAGCGACACGATGGTGAAATTGTCTGCGCGCAAAAAGTTGCGAAACATCTCGGTGCTGCGTCACACGTTGTCACAACAATTGATTTAAGTGCATGGGGTGGCTCGGCGCTCACTGCTGACATTGACGTTCCAAAAGATGGTTGCAGCGACGGCATTCCCGTGACATACGTGCCTGCAAGAAATACTATTTTTCTGAGTCACGCCTTAGGGTACGCTGAAGCGATTGGTGCCTTGAATATTTTTATTGGCGTGAACGCTGTTGATTATTCGGGTTATCCTGATTGTCGAAGAGAGTTTATTGAGTCGTTTGAAAAAACAGCAAACCTTGCAACGAAAGTTGGTGTTGAAGGCTCGAGAATTAGAATTCATACGCCATTAATTGACATGACAAAAATTGAAATTATAAAATCTGGACTTGGACTTGGTGTTGATTATTCCATGACGCAGAGTTGTTACGATCCACAAAATGGAATGCCGTGTAAGCAATGCGATGCATGTCGAATTAGAGATGCGGCGTTTGCTGAAATTGAATAAGTTGTATAAAACGAGAATACAAAATTTCTGATACGAATCGCAAAGAGTTGTTGAGATTCAAAATGATAATTCGGAACAACTCTATCAGATGTCGAGATTCTTAACTTCGAGCGCGTGATCTTCGATGTATTTTCGACGACACTCAACTTGTTCGCCCATCAATGTCGTAAATAATTGGTCTGCATCTGAAGCTGCATCCCACGTCACTTGCAAAAGCGTTCGTTGTTCCGGATCCATCGTGGTTTCCCAAAGTTCTTCGGGGTTCATTTCGCCAAGACCCTTAAATCGTTTAATGTCAATACCACGCCGGCCGATTGCTCGGAGAGATTCAAGAATGTCTGGGATGTTTGGAACTTCCACGACTTCTTCTTTGTCAGTACCTGCATCAACGACCCACGCGTATTTCGTTGCAAGTTTCTCACCACTCACAGATTCTTCTTGAACGAGGGTGTAATCTTCAACTTGGATATCTGATTCGGCGAGTGATGCGATAAGGACATCGATCTCACGATTTTCGTGCAGTTCGCGAAGTGCAGCGATGCGAGTTGCATCTCCATTTTCAACTTCAGTGTTGAGGTCTTCAAGCAGTAAATTATTGTCTTAAATTACTTTGCGTGCGGCGTCTTCGGTCCAGCAAACTTCCTCGTGACCTGTCCACACAACTCTGTATCGAGGGAGACGATTATTGCCTTCTGGATCATTTTCTCTCATCCCAAGAAGTGTTGGGAACGGGGTACCTCTTCTTTGTGAAATATCTACAAGTTCAATTAGCCGTGTGAGTTGCTTGGTTATTCGAAGCACCTCTTCCCCAGATGATCGTTGAGTTTCTTTTCCATCTTCATCTCGAGCGATGAATGATGCGGAGTCAACCACCATGTTTGTGAGCAATTCGGTCATCTCTGTTTCATTGAGAACGTAGGAACTCTTTTTGTTTCGAGTGACTTGATAAAGCGGTGGCTGGGCGATGAAAATTTTGCCTTGCCGTACAAGCTCATTCATTTGACGGAAGAAGAATGTGAGCAAGAGCGTTCGGATGTGTGAACCATCAACGTCTGCGTCAGTCATAATGATGACGCGACCGTACCGTAGCTTTGAAATGTCGAAATCTTCACCAATTCCACATTGCAAAGCTTGAATCAAAATACGAATCTCTTCAAAGCCAAGAACTTTGTCAATTCTCGCACGTTCGACGTTGAGAATTTTACCTTTGAGTGGCAAAATTGCTTGTGTGTCGTGGTCGCGACCACCTTTTGCGGAACCGCCTGCAGATTCACCTTCAACGATAAAAAGTTCAGAGCGATCGACATCGTTTGTAACACAGTCTGCTAGTTTTTGCGGCATGCCGCCAGATTCAAGCGCGCCTTTACGTTTGATGAGTTCACGTGCTTTTCGTGCAGCTTCTCGGGCTTCGGCTGCGAGAATTGCTTTTGTACAGATTTTTCTTGATTCAGACGGGTGTTCTTCAAGCCATGAGCCGAGCATTTTGCTAACTAGTGCGGAAATGAAACTTTCAACTTCTGGATTCAACAGTTTTTCTTTTGTTTGGTTGTTGAATTGCGGGTCAGCTAGTTTGATGGAAATGATCGTCGTTAAACCTTCACGAAGATCATCGCCTGAAGGAGTGAGACCTTTAATCAAGTTGTTTCGTTTTGCGTAGGCGTTAACTGTTCTTGTGAGGGAAGTTTTGAAACCGGAAACGTGTGTGCCACCATCTGGATTGACAATGTTATTGCCAAACGCAAGTAATACTTCACTTGTTGCGTCAGTGTATTGCATTGCTATGTCACAGATAATCTGTGATTCTTTGTCCTCCATGGAGAGGGCTATTGGTGGACTAAATTCTGTTTTTCCACGATTGATGAATGAAACATAATCAGCAAGACCATGTTTACTGTGGAATGTGTCTTTGCGAATTTCTCCGTCACTGTCAACTCTTTCGTCAATAAGATGAATCATGACGCCTGGATTAAGAAAAGAAAGTTCACGCAACCTGTTTTGAAGAAGGTCATACCGAAAGACAGTGTCGGGAAAAATTTCGGAGTCGGGTAAAAATGAAATTATTGTTCCAGTTCTTCGAGGTTCGCCTTTGTACTCTTCAACAATATGTAATTCTTTATTGAGTTCCCCGCGAGAAAAACTGATCATCCAGGTCTTGTTTTCTTTGATAACTTCAACAACTGTCCAAGCCGATAAAGCGTTCACGCATTTCACGCCAACCCCGTGGAGACCTCCCGAAACTTTGTACGCGTTATCATCGAATTTACCACCAGCGTGTAGTTGGGTCATGATGACTTCAACTGCAGGTCGACCATCAATGGTTGGATTATCGCTCTTCATCGCATCGACGGGCATACCGCGACCATCATCGATGACAGTACATGAGCCATCAACACCGATTCTGACGGTGATAGAAGTTGCAAAGTTAGCCATAACCTCGTCAATTGCGTTATCGACGCATTCATATACCAGATGGTGGAGAGCGTTGAGTCCTGTACCGCCAACGTACATTCCGGGTCTTTTTCGGATTGCTTCTAAACCTTCTAGAACCTGAATCTGTTCGGAGGTGTATGTATCTTGTGTCTTTGCCATGGAGCCTCGTTAATGCGTGTTCGTACCCAGAATTATCTTTGCCAGTTGGGGAGCCTAATTATACCTTTAAGGCAGTTAATCTGCCTTGTTTTAGCCTTTTATTCGTGTTGTTTTTGTTCACTTTTGCAGCCAAATATCAACCCAGGACGATAGACTCTTACCGTACGTAGACATGCCTCAAACTCAATCTAAAAAATATCTTCCCCAATTGAATCGACGCGGTTTTTTGATGGCAAGCTCTTTGTTGCTTGCGGGGTGTGGCTCTAAAAAAGTAACTTCATTATTGCCGAGCCCAATTTGGGATCAAGCTCCAATTTTGGAAAACTCTGAAATGGTGCCTGTTGTTTTACCTCAAAAAACGTTGTCAATTGGAGCGATTTCGCGTTCAAGTTGGGCGAAAGGTAATCCGATTCCTCGGAATATGAACAAGATGTTGCCAGTGAAGTACATCACGGTGCATCATGATGGGATGTCACCTTTTACCAACACCTCAAAATCGTCTGCTGCCTCTAGGCTTGAGACAATTCGCCGATCGCATCTTCGCCGAGATGGTGGTCGGTGGGGTGATATTGGGTATCACTTTGCAATTGATCCGTCGGGTCGATTGTGGGAAGCTCGACCACTTGCTTGGCAAGGTGCACATGTGAGGGCGAGAAACGAAGGCAATGTTGGTGTGGTTGTGCTTGGTAATTATGAGCGGCAAGCCGTGAACCCGACGCAGCAAGAAGCTGTGTTGAGTACGTTGCAAGCGCTGATGAGTCGTTTTCACGTCCCAGTCCGTCGCGTTTTGACTCACCAAGAGTGGGCTGCAACTGCTTGCCCAGGTCGTAGTTTGCAAAAAGTGACTGCGAACCTACGAAATAACGCACTTCGCCAAGGGTAATAAAAATGAATAGAGCCGCGGGTGGATGAATTGTGTCATGTTGACCTAAATTCCATTTTTGGGGTTTTTACGATTTTTTCACACGACATTGTGCCTGGCCTCGGACTCGGACCCTCTCACTGGTCTTGGTATAAGCAGATAGGTTGTAGAAAAAAGGCGATTATTTGGGAAAGGTAGAGATCTGTGGCGTATCATCAAAATATGAGAGATGCAGTATCAGTCAATTTCAAAAAAATGTTTCCATTGTTTCCACTTCCGGAAACAGCACTGTTGCCACATACAATTGTTCCCCTATCGGTGAGTGAACCGAGATTTCGACAATTGGTTGATCACGCACTCGATGGAAGCGGTCAAATTGCGATTGCAACGCTTGACGAAATTGATGATGCAGCACCATTGAGTCAAATCCCAAAAGTCAGACCAGCGGTTTGCTTGGGGCAGGTTGTACAACATGACACAAAGCCATATGGTTACAACATATTGGTCTATGGACTTTGTAGGGCAACAATAAGGCAACAAAAAGATCCAACAAAAGACCATGCGTACTCGAGTGTTTCATTGAACTCTACCGAATCTTCAAAAGAACCGAATCTTGAAATACAAAGAGGCGAACTACAACAAATACTGCAACGTCCTAACCTTCAACGATTAGAACGTCTAGAAACACTCGAATACTGGTTAAATCAAAAAGAAATCTCAACTGCAGCACTCTTTGAGTTGATCGGTGGATCACTTCTTGACGATGCAGAGTTTAGATATCAACTTCTCGCAGAACCATCTTGTGAACGGCGTACCCTGCGAATTCTTTCAGAACTCCGACACATTGATCATCTTTTATCTATAAGCAATTATCAGTCGCAAAATCAATGGGAAAAAGGCATGTCGTGGAATTGATTTGTGCGTTTTGTAATTGAACACCCCCTGGCTTCTGCATGCATTTTGAGTTCAATCTCCTTTGCACTCATCTGGACAGGTCTTCGTGATGAAAAGTTGATTCGTATCAAGTTTGGAGTCGTGATATTTATTCTTGCAATTTCTGCAATGGTTATTGGAATTGTTTTTTCTACAACTCGAGAAAACGCATCAAATGTTGTACACGCTTTTATAGACGCAGTCGTAGACAATAATATTTTTAAAATTCGAAAACTTGTCTCACCGAATGTCATTGTTGTCGATGACCTTGAAGGCAAATTGCAAGGAAATATTTCTGGAGTAATTAATGGTGTTGCATATTTACACGAACAATTTCCACCGACAAGTAACACAATTTTACGATTCGAAGTATTTGAGCGTGAACATGATGCAATAGTAGAAGTTTCAATGATGAGCCGAATCACTCGTATAGGTAGTGTTCCACATCGTTGGCATTTTATTGTGACACCCAATGCTGACGAAACATGGCAGATCACAACAATCGATGTTGTTGAGGTCGCTTTTCGTTCTTATCGTTGATGCTATAATACGGAAATGCCACAAGTTGCAGCAAAAACTAAGATTTGGATGGATGGCGAGTTTGTTGATGCAGGTAAAGCATCAATAAGCGTATTTGATCATGGTCTTCTCTACGGAGATGGTTGTTTCGAAGGAATTCGTGTGTACAACGGTCGCATCCTTAAGCTTCGCTCGCATGTTGAAAGAATGTTTGAATCAGCAGCGGCAATTCGTTTGCAAGCAGGGTATTGCATAGAAGAAATCGAAGAGGCGATTCGAGAGACAGTCGCAATAAATGATCGCCAAGACGGATACATTCGGCTTGTCTTTACACGTGGAAAAGGAACACTTGGGTTGAATCCATTCCTTTGCCCAAAGGCAACGGTTTTTATTATTGCTGAAAAAATTAAACTATACCCAGATGAGATGTACGAGGATGGGATGTCCATTATTGTTTCAAAACGACCGCGAGTTCCAATCGCGTGCCTTGATCCACAAGTCAAAAGTTTGAATTATCTCAATAATATTCTCGCAAAAATAGAAGCAATCGACGCTGGTGTTCTTGAAGCATTAATGTTAAATATTGACGGTGAGGTTGCGGAATGTACTGGGGATAATATTTTTATTATCAAAGACGGAAAAATTTCTACGCCACACACCAACGCGGGTATTCTCAATGGGATTACACGGAGGTTTGTGATCGATGAAATTGCTCCAGCAATTGGTTACACAGTTGAAGAGCGATCAATTTCATTAGATGAAGTTAAAAACGCTGACGAAGTATTTCTCACAGGTACAGCAGCAGAAGTGATCGGCGTGAGCCACGTTGGGCATGATGTTATTGGCTCTGGAAAAGTGGGTCCAATATCTAAAACACTCGAGCAAGAGTTTCGAAGTCGAGTTACTAACGACGCGCCCGAAGATTAAAAAATAAAAAATGCGATGCCAAGCATGTGACTATGAACTTTGGCACTGCACAGGTCGTGTTTGTCCAGAATGTGGTGATGTTTTTTCACTTAAAGATTTTGAATTTGAATTAGATACTGTTTTGTTTCATTGTCCTCACTGCAACCGTGGCGTTGAAGGGCAAGGAGTACATGGTTGGCCAGATTTGAATATTGAACAGTGCGATGTGTGTGGATTAGCCATTGGTCTTGATTATTATATTGTCAGACCATTAGGAAATTCTGAATCCGTTGGTGCGCAACTCCCAATACACACGAATGAGGGGAATTGGTTCGGTAGATATTTCAGTACAGTTTGGCTCGTGATGACAAAACCCGGTAGGACAATGGGTCGTATTCCTATTCACGAATCTCTTGGAAAAGCTTGGTTTTTTTTGTTGACAAATTTTATGTTGATACTAACTTGTGCAATAATCCCATTGCTATTTTTATTTGTAATCCCACTATCAAGGCTAGGTACCCTACAAGGTGGGTTAGGTGTAGCAGAACTTTTGTTGACTGTTGTCATACAAGCAATTTTTCTTTTTATTTTCATGCAGTTTTATATCATTTCATGGGCAATAATCACACACGTACTATTATTAATGACCGGTGGATGTTCCTTCACCTTTAGAAGAACACTGCAAGCAATTTTATATTCTGGTGGCGCATCAATTGTTAGTATTGTTCCTTGCATTGGAGGAATTGCAGGTACAGTGTGGTGGAACGTTTCTGCTATCAACATGATTTCTAAGGGGCAGCGAGTAGGCGGTGGAAGGGCAAGTTTTGCAGTTCTGTTTGCACCAGTTCTACTTACGTTTTGTATTTGTGGTGGATTTGGTATTTTAACATCAGGATCACTGTAGTAATCGCTAGCTTGAGACTGTTAATGTTACGGCTTCGCAACTATCATTATGTGAAACTAACCGATCTTTGTTCAGAAGTGACCAATCTTTTACTTGACGATCTGGAGCTTTCTCGTCATTGTGTATGGCAAGAATGTTGTAGGCGTTATCGCGTTTTGCTGGTGTGAAACCAGCTTCACGAATCATACGGCAAAGTTTGGGTTCATCAAGACACCAAGTCGTTCCAGCAGCACTGACAACGTTCTCTTCAAGCATGACAGAACCCAAATCGT
Source organism: Phycisphaerales bacterium (assembly GCA_014238125.1). Classification (GTDB taxonomy): domain Bacteria; phylum Planctomycetota; class Phycisphaerae; order Phycisphaerales; family SM1A02. The sequence continues at coordinate 11,295 of JABABS010000034.1, read as the reverse complement.
TTGCGCCATACATTAGCGCTGTTTGTCCAATTGCTGGTCCCATCGTGACCCAACTAGATCCAATTGAATAGATATTGTCAAGGTATAGCCTGCTTATGGCTTGGGTGCGTAGATAGGAACTTGAACCAGCAAGACGAAGTCGCCGACCAAAATCTTTATGCATGGATTTGTGGCCGCTACCATCTAACTTAGCAACTTCATCTCCCGGAAAAGCAGATCCGTCAGTCATTTCTGGTAGTCGTCCAAGTGGTGTGTTGTCTGGCTGAAAGGGCCAGGAGATAAAAGAAACATATCGACCACCACCATTTAAACCAAAATCTTGAATACTTCGGTCTTGCCATGAACGGACTTGGTCAAGGTGGTGAATGCGATCTGCAATTCCTTCGATATGCCCAAACATCATTGTTGCGCTTGTGTTCATCCCAAGTTCATGCGCAACTCGCATCACTAATAACCAAACATCACCCGTGCATTTTCCTAGCCCTATTTTTTCACGTACTGCTGAAGCAAAAATTTCTCCACCACCTCCGGGAATCGATTGAAGTCCCGCGTTTTGGAGTTCTTTAAGTACGTAGCGAATTTTTTCTTCCGTGTTCTTTCCGGGCGTGTCAAAGAAATTGATAAATTCGATTATTTCTGGTGGGCTAAAAGCATGAAGATGCACCATTGGAAACTCACTTCGCAGTTGTTCCAACAGTTCAACATACCATGATAGTGGGAGTTCAGGATTCATTCCGCCTTGCATGAGAATTTGAGTGCCACCAAGTTCGACGATCTCCCTCACCTTCTGTTTGAGTTCGTCGTACGAAAGCGTGTACGCATCATCTTCATGGCCGTCACGTCGAAACGCACAAAAAGTACATTTTGCTGTGCAAATGTTTGTGTAATTTATATTTCGATCAACGATGTATGTTCGAAGGTGATCGCCGTGCAGTGTTCGGCAACGTGCATCAGCCCAGCGCCCAAGTTCAGGGAGTGGCATCTCGTGATATAAACGTTCAGCTTGCTCTGGCGTCATTCGCAAATTACCATCAGCAACATCCTGCAGAACGGCAGGATCAAAAATATTCGCGTGTGGGTTGGAAACAATTTGCATCGCGAGATTATACAGCCCTACAGGATTCTTTGATGCTTCTTGCTAGTACACTGCATCTGCCTTCAAGCGTGCAAACTTTTTCTTCAATCGCAGTTTTTGTTGCTATGTTATCAAGTAGCGGGATATTGATTCGTGCAGTGACTGCAGCAATTTCTGAAGAACTTCGAGCAAGTATTGAAGCAGTGATAAGGTCACTCTCAAGCATTTTGTTTGTCTTTCCAATCATTGTTTCAAGTGTAGTGAGCAGACGATTACAAAGTTCCATTGCACGAATTGGTACATTGGTCGCTTGTTCAACGGCGTCACCCCAATGTTTGATGCGTTCTGGATTATTTTTATCGAGTTTCCACAGTGTGTTGAGAGTTGCATAGGATTCGGCATCAGCCGAAGCAAGTTCAATTGATTCGGCTCGTGCGGTCTGCAAAAACTTTTCGCAATCTTCATGGAGTGATTGGTGGATTGCATATTTCTTTTTGCCGTGGGTATAAGCGACGACCATATTGCCAAGTGCAGATGCAAGTGCTGTCAGTAACCCAGATGTTGAACCTCCTCCTGGAACTGGTTCTTTAGATGCTAGAACGTCTAGGAAATCATTGATTTTTTGGTCCCCAATATTCACGAGCGAATCTCCGCACCAAATAACGTGCAAAGTGCTTCGATTGCTTTAGAAGATGGTTCATCAACTTCTTCATGTGTAAGGGTACGGGTTTCTTCACGGAAACGAAGACGAAGAGTAAGTGATTTTTTGCCGTTTTCGATACCTTTGCCTCTAAAGACAGTCACAAATTCAACAACTTCGAGCCAAGGAAGATCCAAAGAAGAAATAGCATTTTGTACATGTTGCCAAGAAACATCTTCGCCCAAAATTGCAGAAACATCTCGTTCAATTGCAGGTTGTGAAGGTAATGGTGTTGAAATAACATCGGGTGGGTATGCAGTAAAGAGTGCATTTAGATCTAACTGCGCAAGATGTATTGTGTTTGGCACATCCCATTGTTTTTGGATTGATGCTGCTAACCGGCCAATTTTTCCAACAACATTGCCATTGAAGGAAACAGTTCCCGAAGGTTCAAGCCACGTCGCAGTTTCATCTGGAGTCACTTCTACGGTAATCGTAGCGGTGAGGACTTGGCAAATCCGATCAAGAATTGCACGCATTTCTCCAATACCACCAGTTTCTTTTGCATCAATAAGTAGTGCTAGTTCAACATGTTCTTCGTGATTGTCTCCAACAAGTTTGAATACAGAACCTAACTCCGCGAGACGAAGTTGTTTCACGCCGTTGTCATCGTTGTGCTTTCGTACGCGAAGCAAGCTTGGAACGATAGAAGGTCGCAAAACAGGTTCAGCAGCAGCGCGGCTGTCTTGTAATAAAAGCGGTGCTTCGCCCTCAACTAAAAAAGGTGTTGCTCCATCAGCGCTAATAAGAGAGTGGGTTACGCATTCAACAAACCCCATGCCGGCAAGTGCATTTAGTACAGCTTGTCTACCGTCTGCTTCACCACCAGTGCTTGGAACGCGAACTTCCACAGAATCTGCAATCGTAATATTTTCATATCCATGGACTCGCCCAACTTCTTCTACAAGGTCTATTTCACGGGTAATATCACCACGAAAATACGGCACAGTGCAAGATAGAACACCGTTTTTGCATGTAGCATTAAACCCAAGTCGCTCTAAACCCGAAACCATTTCATCTTTAGAAACCTCAACGCCGAGTTTTTGTGAACAATAGTCAATTCGCATCGAAACAGTTATTGGGGTGGGAAGTTCTTTTCCATCCGACAATATTCCTTTGCACAACGTGCCGCCACTCACATCGAGTAATATATTTGCGAGTCTATTTGATGCAGTTTCAATTTGCAAAGGGCTGACACCTCGTTCAAAACGAAAACTAGAATCGCTTGCGATGTTATGTCGACGGCTTGTTTCTCGAACGGTAACAGGATCAAACGTTGCGCTCTCGATGAGCAAGTTTTTTGTTTCTGGAGTGACTGCAGATTTTGCGCCACCCTTTACACCTGCAAGAGCGATTGGTTTTTCAGCGTCAGCAATGACCAAATCGTTGGATGTAAGTTTGATTTCTTTCGCATCTTCACCAAGAGGTAAGAAGAGTTCTCCTTCTTTTGCTAAACGAACAATAATTTTTCCGCCCGAAATTTTGTCTAGGTCAAATACATGGGTTGGTTGACCAAGTTCAAAGAGCACAAAATTTGTCGCATCAACAACTGCGTTGCGAGGGACATCACCGCGATTTTCTATTCTAGTTTTGAGCCAACTTGGCGAATCGGATACGGTTGCATTTTGAATGATTCGAGCCGTATAAAGAGGGCACAAGTCTGGCTCTTCATTTTGCACGCTTGTAATTTCCGAGATTGGAGATCCCTTCTCATTTGGAAGGTCGTAGGCAGGGAGTGTCATTTTGTTGCCAGTTCTTGCTGAAATTTCTCTCGCTAATCCAATATGACAAGTGCAATCCCCTCGATTTGAAGTCATCTCAAAATCTTGTCTCACGTCACCAGAATCAAGTTCTTCGGTGCCTTCAAGGGGAAAACCAGCTGCGGTGAGTAATTTTGCTTGCTCATGAGCAGTGATATTGTCAGAGAGATAGTCATTGATCCAATTCTGTGTTACCAACATGTGTGCAGAATAGCTATTCTGCCAAGAATGAGATGGATTTTTTCAATGATTGTTCTCGTTCTTTTGGCTGCGTGCAAAGCCCCGCCCCCTGTGACCGATCCCTTGGCGATTGCTCCGAACGATTTTTCCCTCGATGTGACGGTTGTGACAAGTGAACCGCACACCCTTGCCCACATGCGGTCTTCAAGGTACGTCGTTTTTCCAGACGGTTCTTTGCATCACGGTGATGTGGACGGTTGGGGCCCTAATACTTTACCTTCAAAAACTCGGCACCTCACACGTGAACAAATTGCGATGGTGTGGAATCGACTTGATCAAATGGGAATGGCAACTACATCTCGTGCCGATGAAACGGTGAATTTTCAATTGCTAGAAAAACCAGAAGATGGTTCTCTGTACATGATTGCTGTGACGGCAAAAGGAAAGTACTGGAATTACATTCGTTACATTGGCCAACAAGATCCTGCTGATCCAGCGTTTGAATATATCATTCGGTTGTTGGCAGGGTACGCGTGGGCAACCGATTTACCAGGCGTTGAAGTGTACGAAGAACCAAACCGCTATGACCTTGGTCCCGATCCCTACGAACGTTATCGAGGCAATGCAACAGAATGAAATACCCTTTAATTGTTTGTGTTGTGTTGATGCTTGGTTGTCAACAACCATCGGTGCAGGGTACACACTTTCGCCTTGAAATGAATGCGCAACAACAGGTCGTATTATTTGTTGTTCGTAACAACGAGGTTTCGTATGGCGGAGGCTTGAATGCAATCGAAAACAAAACCACGTGGGATGGATCTATGAACTCAAAGCAAAGAGCTCTGTTTGACAAATACATTTCAACGTTGGATATTTCGCATGGATTTATTCAAGAAGGTGTCGGAAAATATTCGATTTGTATTCAAAGAGGATTTGAAAAAAACAAAATTGTATTACCACTTACCGATTCAAATGCGACCAATGTATATGATTTGTTGCTCGAAGTTGCCGAAACTCGATTTGATGAAACACTTGACACACTTCCAAAACCGAGCGTTGATGCGATGCTACAAAACAGGGGCTTGAGTAAAAACAAATGACTGAAATACCCTCACCCATTGATCAGTTACTTGCAGGTAACAAGAGGTATGTTGAAGGAAAAACAACTTCCTCAAACAAACCTGGGCATCGCCATGAACTCTCAGAAGCGCACGCACCATTGGCAGCAATTCTTTGCTGTTCTGACGCGCGTGTTGTTCCTGAAATTGTTTTTGATCAACCTCTTGGTTCGCTCTTTACATGCAGTGTCGCTGGAAATATTCCTACAACTGAAATGATTGAAAGTCTTGAATATGCAGTTTCATTTTTAAATGTTCCGCTATTGGTTGTGATGGGGCACTCTTCTTGCGGCGCCGTAACAGAAGCCCTTTTAAGTGAATATCCCAGTGGTTTGTTTAGCCAGATTGCACTGCCACCGGATCCAAATCTTCAAGAAGCGATTATCTATAACACCAAAGAGAGTCTAAAAACAATTTTGGATCGCTCCCCGCTGATTTTAGATTCGATCGAATCCGGCGATCTCACTGTTACCTCTGGCGTGCAGGATATTGCTTCAGGAAAATTTACAGTGCTAGATTGTTATCAAGTACACGATCAAGGAAAGTAATAAAATCACATCCGAATTTATCAATTTGCAAGCATGGTGTCAATGCGATCGGTGATTTCTGTTGAGAGTGGATCGATTCTTGAACCGAAGAATGCAATGGGTGTACCGTGTTGATCAACAAGGTATTTACCAAAGTTCCATTCAGGCAATGCGCCAGTGGCTTGCGAAAGATCACTGTAGATTTTGCACTGGGAATCACCATCTAGCACATGTACCTTTTCCATCATTGGAAATGTTGCACCATACCCAGAAGCGCACGCAGTAATCGCTTCTGCATCTCCGGGCTCTTGTCCCCCAAAGTCATTGCATGGGAAACCAACAACTGAAAAGCCTCTCGTGGCATATCGGTCATGTAATGCTTGGAGATCTTCATACTGTGGCGTAAGACCACACTTACTTGCCAGGTTGACGACGAGTGTCACTTGCCCTTTGAAGGCATCTTTTTCGATATGGTTTCCGTGCAAATCGTTGAACGAGTTGTCGTAAATATTCATTGTATTTTCCTTTTGAACTGGTACTTCAATAATTCTAGAATCACATGACGTCAGCAAAGTAACAATAGAAGTGAAAAATGCAGATAATTTATTCATTTGTCTTAACTTTACGTACTGGTGGAGATAGGAGTGCGTCAATAGCTCGATCAAGCAGCTGGAAGTCATTGTTTTCTTGTGCAAACTGCTTTTCATCACTTGGAAAGAGCACAGGCCCTGGGTGAACAAATCGTACGATTCCCTCACTGTCAACAAGAAATGAAACCGAGGTTGCTGATCGTTTCTCTGTTTCTAACCACCACTTTTTCAGTTGTGACCAATCATCGTCGATCACAACGTCACCTTTGAACTCTCGTGCCCTTGCTCCATCAAGTACTTCTATTTCTGATACGTTTTTTGAGGGTGGTTTTGGGTGATACACACCAATGACTGTAAGGCCACGTTCTTCATATTTTTCTCGAAGCGAATCAAGTGCGGGTAAACTAGATTCGCAGAAGGGGCAGGTGTCTGTCCACCATCGATACAACGTCAGGGGTGAGGAAAATTTACCAAAGATAGGTTCCTTTAATTTGGTTCCAACAAGTTCTTGTCCACCACGTTCTTTTGGAAGGAGTTCATACATAGGTTCGTTGATAAGCATGTTGAGTAACTCTTCTCCTTGCTTCACCTGCAATCGAAACTCATTAAACCGCACAATGCCCTGTTTGTCAATGATGACAGTCCACGGCGTTCCTCCTGAACGATAGCGGCGCATGAGTGGGGATGGTGTTCCGAGGGTTCCATCATGTCCAACTGGAATATCTAAGCCAAATGTTTTTACATCTGCAAGTGCTCGTTCTTTTGTATTTGTATTAAACCCTTCAAAGACAGTTTGCACTGCGATGAAATTCACATCTGGAAATTTCTTTTTCAAGTTCGCAAGTGTTGGGAACCCGTGGCTGTGACAACCCGGGCACCACGATTGAAAGAAAAACAAGTAGTTCACTTTCCCTTTTGCGATGGTTGGCGTGACATCATTTATTTTTTGAATCCACGCAACACCCCGCAGCGATGGAGATTCTTTTCCAACAATATCCCGCGGCATTGATTGCACTGAAACCAGTACGCATAGCAGTTGAAGCAACATGATGTAGATTCTACTAAAGAACCATATTTGTATATAGAAGCGACTGTTTGGCTTCGTTAAAACCTACGAACTGCGAGCAGCTTTGTAAGCTCGGTTGTGTATTGAGGGTTTTTTGTCAAAACTTGACTCAGTTATTGGGGTCTAGAACCATGTTTGGCTAGGTTTTCCCTACAATACTTCCCAAGCCACGAACCAACATTAAGTGTGTGCGGTACCCTGAGAAGTAATGGAAGACCGATCCGAACATCCCGATCCCCCGCCACCAAATCCCCCTAACTCCGAGGAGGCGGAGACCGCCACAAGCGAAGACCTACTTGAGATCGATCCGGTGCAATTACTCTCGCCCTCATTGATTGGTCTGAAGATCGGCGACTGCACGATCAAGCGCGTCATCGGTTCTGGTGGCATGGGTACCGTCTACGAAGCCATACAGGATCAACCCCGCCGACGCGTGGCCCTCAAGATGATGAAGCGGGGCATTGCCTCGCCTTCCGCACTGCGGCGTTTCAAGTTTGAAATCCAATTGCTTGGAAGGCTCCGGCACCCAGGCGTTGCACAGGTTTACGAAGCAGGAACACATGACGACGGCACTGGCGGTGGCGGTGTGCCCTACTTCGTCATGGAGTACATTCCCAACGCCAAGACCATCACGGAATACGCTTTGGAAAAGCAACTCGACATTCGTGAACGGTTAGCTCTATTCGCCTTGGTTTGTAACGCTGTACAGCACGGGCACCTCAAGGGTATCGTGCATCGGGATCTCAAGCCGGGCAACATTCTGGTGGACACCTTGGGTCAGCCTCGGATCATCGATTTCGGTGTAGCACGAAGCATCGACAGCGACATAGCTGTGACGACATTGGGGACACAAGTGGGGCAGCTCATCGGTACGCTGCAGTACATGAGTCCGGAGCAGTGCGAGAGTGACCCTAGCGATATCGACACGCGCAGCGACTTGTACTCATTGGGCGTGATTTTGTACGAATTGCTCACCGGTATGCCGCCATACAAAATGGTGGGAGTGGCTATACACGAAGCGGTACGGGTTGTGCAGGAACACGAGCCGACGAAACTCTCAACGATCGACCGACGCCTACGTGGGGACATTCAGACCATCACGCTGATGGCACTGGAGAAGGATCGCGACCGCCGATACCAGTCGGCAACTGCTCTTGAAGAGGACATCTTGCGATATCTCGCAGGCGATCCAATTGCCGCTCGGCGTCCCTCGACTTGGTATTACTTGAAAAGTTTCGCCAAACGGAACAGCGCCGCGGCTGCGGCGATCGTGGTGACATTCGGCATTTTAGCGGTGGCGGTAGTTGCGATCCTCGTTTTCGCGATTAGCGAGGCGTCGCAAAGGCGAATTGCTGACGAGGCGAATGTTAACGCCCAAAAACAAGCTCACGCAGCAGAGCAGGCTAAGGAGAAGGCTGAGTTGGCTAAGGGAGAAGCGCTTCAGCAGGCCTACTTCGGCAACATCCACGCAGCAGATGCCTCCGTCTCTGAGGGGATCATGGCTTCTACTCTTCGGCGACTGGCAGACGCCCGCGAGACAATGGAAACATCGTCTTTGGATCACCTTCCCTTCGAATGGCGTTACCTAAAGGCAAAATCCGACGATTCGTTTGATATCCTGCGAGGGCACAAGAGCAGGGTCAACTCAGTCATTTATAGCCCCGACGGTACTCACCTAGCTTCTTGCAGTGACGACACCACCATCCGCATCTGGGACACGTTCACAGGCGAAGAGTTGATCACCCTGCAAGGGCATGAGTCCTACATTTCTTCGATTGCTTTCAGCCCCGACGGTACGCAACTAGCTTCAGCTGGCTACGACACGACAATTCGTCTCTGGGACACAATCACAGGCGAAACGATACACACCCTGCGCGGGCACGAGCACGCACTTTGGTCGGTCACCCACAGTGCAGATGGCAAACGCCTGACCTCAGGAACTCAGAAAAATACTATGCGACTCTGGGACACAATCACCGGCGAAGAGTTGGGTGCAATACGCGGAAATGAAGCTTACGTATTCTCGCTTGCCTACAGTTCCGACGGTGACCTTCTGGCTTCAGGAGGTGGCGACCGGACCATACGCATCTGGGACACGATCAGTGGAGAGGAAGTGAACACTCTACGCGGTCATGATGCGTTCGTTTCCTCTGTCGCCTTTAGTCCAATCAGCAACCTGTTGGCTACTGGCAGCGGCGACACCACCATCCGTCTCTGGGACTCCGGCACTGGTGAAGCATTGAACACGCTGCACGGGCATGAGGGCTTGGTATCTTCGGTTACTTTCAGTCCAGATGGCACCCTGCTAGCTTCTGCTGGTGGAGACAACACCATCCGTCTCTGGGATACCACCACCGGTGAAATGTTGAGTACTCTGCGGGGGCACGAGGGTTGGATCTTCTCGATCACCTTCAACTTCGATGGCACCCGACTTGCTTCTGCCAGCGGCGACCGAACCATACGCCTTTGGGATATACTCTCCGGCGAAGCGTTGAGTATTCTGCGCGGACACATGGGCCTAGTATCTTCTGTCACCTTCAGTCCGGACGGCAACCATCTTGCTTCGAGCGGTGACGACGCCACCATCCGCGTATGGGATGCCGCTACCGGTGAAGCGTTGACCACATTGCACGGGCACGAGGGCTGGGTTTCCTCGCTTGCCTTTAGCCCTAACGACAGCCGCTTAGCAACGACTGGTTTTGACACAACGATCCGCATCTGGGACACCGCTACCGGCGAAGCGTTGAGCACACTGCGCGGGCACGATGGCTGGGTCTCCTCGGTTGCCTTTAGTCCAGACGGTACACGATTGGTCTCGGGAAGTGACGACACCACCATCCGCCTCTGGGATTCCGCTAGTGGTGAAGCGTTGAGCACACTAGTTGGGCACGAGGGCTTTATCTCCTCGGTCACCTTCAGTCCAGACGGCACCCGACTTGCTTCTGCCAGTGGAGACAACACCATCCGCATTTGGAACATCGCCACCGGTAAAGTGGTGAGCACTCTGCGCGGGCATGATGGCTGGGTCTCCTCGGTTGCCTTTAGTCCAGACGGTACACGATTGGTCTCGGGAAGTGACGACACCACCATTCGCATATGGGACACTGCCACAGGTGAAGCCTTGAAAACACTGCGGGGACATGATGGCGTTGTTCGTTCGGTCGCCTTTAGTCCAGACGGTACCCATCTGGCTTCTGGTGGGTACGACACCACCATCCGCCTCTGGAACATTGCCACAGGCGAAGAGGTGCACGACTTTGCAGGTCACGAGGGCTATGTCATTTCGGTCGCCTTCAGTCCGGACGGCACACGCCTAGTCTCGGGAAGTAATGACACTACTATCCGTCTCTGGGACATTACTACAGGTGAAGAGTTGATCACATTGTTCGGGCACGATGCGTGGGTTAACTCTGTATCTTTCAGCTCGGATGGCACCTGTCTTGCCTCTGCTAGTGGCGACTCCACCATTCGTCTCTGGGATATTCGCTCTCGCGGCATCATCGCCCAAGATCGCCGCGAAGCCAGCCAACGATCAATGCAACTTACTCCCATCGTTGAGGGATGGATGGAGAAGACCGATGGCGATAGTGAACTTGTACTGGCTATGCTTGATCGCGAGATAAAAAACCGTCCGCTCGATGAACAAATCACCCTTCGCAATCTCGTGTTGAAGCACCTCGCCCAATGGCGAAGCCGGGGGCAGAAGCACATACAGGCTGCCCCTCATTATCCTGATAGCTATTGACTGATTGCAATTTCGATCCTAAGCCAATTGGCTGAACCCAGAGAATTGCCGGTAACCTACAGAAGACTGATCAACGCGGAGCCTCTACCAACCGAGTACTGATTGCCCGAAGCACCTCGCCCGCAGCAACACCCGCAGCAGTTGCGCATTGGTCAATATTCGATACTTCCAGTCCGATCACCTCTCTAAAGGCATTCGAGATGCTCGGGTCGGCGCCGTTCAAGATATCGACATCGACGATGCGACCACCCCGATCCATTTGCCACCAGAGCTCTGCCCTGTGTTCATCGAGTTTCCAGCGTGACCGTACCAAGGTGCCTAGGTAGGTACCATCAGCACCCGTTGCTTTCCATACGCGAATGGACTTGGTGTCGAGACCTGAATTGGACGACAAACTCGATTGATCGATTGCGTGCATCATAAGGACAGGGTCAAGTTCAGACCAGGCAATCGCCGCTTTCGCCTCCGCGCGGGTTGGCAGGAGGTCTTCTTCCCACACGATGAGGGTCACGGTCGCGGTCTTGGCAGCACTTC